>CAIOIC010000028.1 GCA_903858275.1 uncultured Verrucomicrobia subdivision 3 bacterium
CGAACTTGGCGGGCACGGCGAAGTCCACCTGGTTGGTGGCGATGGTGAATTCGCGGCCGATGGCGCTCCACACCTGCACGTCAATCTTCGGCCCGTAGAACGCCGCCTCGTTGGCGACCTCCACGTAGTTGATGACGGATTCGATCAACACCTTGCGCACCATGTCCTCGGTCTTCTTCCACAACTCCGGTTCGTTGACGTATTTCTTGCCGAGCCCTTCCGCCGCGTGCGTGCTGAAGCGCATCTGATATTTTTCGAGGCCGAAGATTTTGAAATACTTCAGATACATGTCGTTCACGGCGCGGAATTCGTCGGCGAACTGCTCCTCGGTGCAATAGATGTGCGCGTCGTTCATGTTGAGCGAACGCACGCGCATGAGGCCGAACAACTCGCCGCTTTGCTCGTAGCGATAGCAAGTGCCGTATTCCGCGAGGCGCAACGGCAAGTCGCGGTAACTGCGCGGTTCAGCCGCGAAGATGCGGTGATGATGCGGACAGTTCATCGCTTTGAGGTAATACTTTTCCGGCTCTTTCATCTTTGAAAGAAACTCGTCCGTCTTCTTTTGTGATTCCTCAATCGCGCCAACCAAATTGTTTATCTCTTCTGCTGAAACCGCGCCGCTCTTCGCAGTTTTGACAAAATGAGTCAGAGCTTTGAATTGAGCGAGCGATGCTTTGCTTGATTCATCGCAACGCTCCGCGCCCGCTTTTCCGTCGGCCAAATCTTCGTGCAGTTCCATCGGCGGGAACATGGACTCCGCGTAATACGGCAAGTGCCCAGAGGTTTTATACATTTTTTCCCGCGCCAGATGCGGCGTGCGAACGCGGACGTAGCCGGCGGCGAATTCGGTTTCCTTGGCCAGCTTCTCCAGTTCCTCGACGAGCACCGTGCCCTTTGGCAGCCACAGCGGCATGCCCGGCCCGACAAATTCCGTGTCAATCGCGAACAGCCCCATCTCCGCGCCGATTTTGCGATGGTCGCGGCGCTTCGCCTCCTCGATCATCTTGAAATATTCATCGAGCGCGGTCTTGTTCTTGAACGCCGTGCCGTAGATGCGCTGGAGCTGCGGGCCTTTTTCGTCGCCCTTGTAATACGCGGCGGCCACGCTGGTGAGCTTGAACGCGCCGATGTTGCCCGTGCGCATCACGTGCGGCCCGGCGCAGAGGTCAACGAAGTCGCCGTTCTTGAAATAGGAAATCGGCTCGCCCTCGGGAATCTGCTTGAGCAAATCCAATTTGAACTTCGAGGCGTTCCCCGGCCGTTCGCCGAGTCCGCCGAGCCGACCGGTCGTTGCGTCGGCAATTGCCTGCTCGCGCGTGACGGTGAGCTTTTCAAAAGTGTTGTTCGCCTTGATCTCTTTCTTCATCTCGGCCTCGATCTTCTCAAAATCTTCCGGCGAGATGCGGTGGGAGCATTCCAAGTCGTAGTAAAAACCAGTTTCGACGGGCGGGCCGTAAGCGAATTGCGCGTCCGGCCAGATCCGAAGAATGGCGGTGGCCATGACGTGCGCGGCAGAATGTCGGATGCGTTCGAGCTCTGTCATCTTCGCGCGATCGTCCAATGTTTTACGTTCAGGATTCGGCGATACAGGCGCCGATTGTTGTTCAGCAGACATGGGAAAAGTCTAACCACAAAGGCACCAAGACGCGAAGGAAGAATTTTTCCCAGCCTTTGTCCTTCGGTGGCTTGATGGTTAGAATTACAGCAATGGATTTATTTCAGATTGTTGACGATGTTGCTCTGAGTTTCAGAGACTTTCTTCAACAGGTTTGAAAGGGTAGCCTCCAATTTCGAGAGCCGGTCCATGGCCATCTGCATGCGGAGCGATTCGGTTTCGCCCATCTCGTTCTTTGAATCGAGTTTGGCCTTGGCGTCTTCCACCGACTGATTGACTGACTGGCGTTTGACCAATCCCGGCCGCACCTGAAGGTTTGTGGTCGCAGGACGCGTGTATTCCTGTCTGGCAGCGGCTTTAATTCCGGTTTCTTCACGCTTGAGCTTGTTTGCTGCCTCGCGCTGGGCGGCTTTTTTTTCGTTGGTGGCTTTCATTTCCGCCATGGCGGCCTTCAAATCCTTTTCCGCATCCTGCGCGGCTTCCGTCATGACGAGTAAAATCAGGGTTTCGATGTCTCCGCCGGCAAGCGACTGTCCGACAAAGCGGGTTTGAATGTCGGCTTTGACGGCGGCTTCGTTCATGACGGAACTTCGGCTGACTTTCTTCGCCTCCTGTGAAATCCATTCCCGCACGGCGAGCTTGAGGACGGGAATGAACCGAGCCTGAATAACCTTGGCCTGTTGCGGAATCTGTGGTTCGGCGGCACCAGCGAAGCGAGCGGCAAGGAACACCGCGAGTATCAGCATTGGCACGCCACGGACGAGGGTATGTTGCGTTTTCATTTTCTTGTTCGTCAGATGTTGGAAAATCTTAACCACAAAGGCACGAAGACACGAAGGAAGAAATTTGATGCCTAAATTTTGTGCTTTGGTGGCTTGGTGGTTGAAAAACTCAGCGGCGGTTCATCAAGGCTTCAATCTCATCCACCTCAATCGGGATGTCCGTCATCAAATCGGCTGGGCCGTCGGCGGTGACGACCACGGTGTTTTCGATGCGGATGCCAAAACCCTCCTGGGGAAGGTAAATCGCCGGTTCCACGGTCAGCACCCAACCCGGCGCAATTTTCGCGCCGGTGTTCATCACGTCATGCACATCAAGACCAATGGAATGGGAAACGCCGTGCATGAAATACTTTTTCACCGCTGGCGCATCGGGCTTTTGCTTCTTGATTTCGGATGTTTTCAACAAGCCGAGATCAACGCATTCCTTCGCGGTGCGTTCCTCGCATTCGAGGCGTAAATCCTTCGTGGTTTTGCCGGGAACCAGTGCGGCGACTTGGGCGCGGAAGACGCGCAGCACGGCGTTGTAAACCTGCTTCTGTCGGCGCGTGAACTTGCCACTGACGGGAATCGTGCGCGTCAAATCGCTCATGTAATTGCCGAGACCGGCGGCGACATCGAGCAGCAGCAGGTCGCCCTTTTTGCAAACCTGATCGTTCCGGGTGTAATGCAAAATGTTGTTGTTCACGCCGCTGGCGATAATGGGCGAATAAGCGAACGCGCCTTTGTGGCGGATGAATTCGTGCGCAAACACGGCTTCGATTTCCGCTTCGTTTACGCCGGGTTTCACAAATCTCAGCACGCGCTGGAAACCGCGACCGGTTAAATCACACGCAGCTTTGATGGCGTTAACTTCGTGTTCCGACTTCACGGCGCGGAGTTCGTGCAGGAGCGGTGCAAGGCGATGATAGCGGTGCAGTGGAAATTTCTTCTGGCAGTCGCGGACGAAGCGCGAATCGCGCGTTTCCACCGCGATTTCGGCGCGCTGATGTTCGTTGCTGTTGAGATAAACATTTTCCAGTTCGCACATCAGTGAGCGGAACACCGCCGGAAATTCCGCAAGCCACTTGACGTTCTTGATGCCGGAAATCGCCGCGGCTTGCTCCTTCGTGAGTTTGTGGCCTTCCCAGGTGGCCAGACGCTCGTTGGTTTCTTGCACGAACAGGATTTCCCGCTGCTTCGGGTCGAAGGCTTCTGGCGCGAGCAGCAAAACCGTTTCCTCTTGATTGACGCCGGTAAGGTAAAAAAGGTCCGCATTCTGGTGGTGGCCCATCGTGCCGTCGGCATTCGTGGGCATGACGTCGTTGGCGTTCAGCACCGCCAGCGAGCGCGGCGGCAGCTTTTGCGCGAGGTTTTCGCGGTTCAGCGTGAATAGCGCGGACGGCAGCGGAACGTGTTTCATACTTGGCAAGCAGCTTAAGGCCAACGGCGCGGAAAATTAAGAAAATTCAGTTCAGCGCTTTTGCCGCAGCCACAGCAGGCCGCCGAATCCGAGCGTCAGCAGGCCGGTGACCGCCCACGCGCCGCCGTTCACATTTTGCGGGGCCAGCCAGAGCGCGGTCGCGCCCGCCGCCGGGCCGAGGCAGTTGCCGACGCCGATGGCAGCTTCGTGGATGCCGCCGTGTTCGCTCTTGGTGTCGCTCGCGTCCATCGAATAAAACAGCGATGAATAATAGATCAAACCGATGGCGGCGCCAAAAACCACCTGCGCGGCTAGCACGGCCCACAGGTTTGGTAAAATCAAAATCATGGTGAACGACCCGATGAGTAGTGCAAACGCCGTCGCCAGCCAGCGAAAACGGTAGTGCCAGCCGTCCCAGCGCCATAACACAACAAAAGTCGCCAGCCGCACAAATCCCCAGAGCGAACAGGCGAAGCCGGCGAACATCGGTGAGAGATGAAATTTCACCGCCACACCCGGCAGCACGGCGATGAGCGTATTGATGGCAATGTAAGCGAACGGGTTTGCCAGCCACGCCATGCGAAGAAAGCTCCGCGCGCAGGCGGGTGAAGGGTGGTTGGCGTCCGGTGCCGGCGCAGAAGCCGTCTCATTGACAGGCGGTTTAATTTTTTCGAGCCAGAACGTCAGCGCGAGTTGCAGCAGCACGATGCCGAGCGGCAGATAATAGATGCTTTGGTAGCCAAGTTTTTCGATGATGGCCCCGCCGGTAAAAAGCGCGACGGCATTGGTCCACGCCCAGGTGATGTTGTAAATCCCGACGGCGCGCGGGATCCCTTCGGCCGTTTCCCCTTCGCTGATGAGCGCTTCCAGCACCGGCCAGGTGAAACACATGCCGAGCGTAACCCATGTCGCCCCGACGACCTGTCCGGCCGCTGTGCCGAGTTGCGAGGCTATAATGTAGGCCACCGCCATGAGGCCAAAACCCAGTTTGAGCGCGGCGAAGTTACCGTGGCGCTGGCCAAATTTTCCGCCCTGCCAGGCCGCGAAGGCATAGACGAGGCCCAGTAATGCGGCCACGGCGAGGTTGGTCTGGTTGGTGAAGCCGAATTTGTCGTGCAGCAAAAAATAGAGGTAAGTGAAATAGAGCACGGTGGCAAAGGAGTTGAGGCCTTCGATCGTGTAGCAGAGAAATTGTTGTTGGCGGCGGGTGTTCATGGGTGGCGGGAAATCTCCTCAATGGCTTTGCGGCAATACCATTTCACCGCGCTCGTCATCGGCGGTGAAAGTCTTTCCAAATCTTCGCCGCTGCACCAGCGGATGTCGTGATGTTCGGCGGTGGCGAGCTGAACCTTTCCGTTCTTGGGTTTTGCCCAGTAAATCAGGCCTATGTGCTCGTGGGTGTCGCTGATGCGGTGGATGTCAAGAAACCGGGGCGCGATGAGCGCGCGGGTGCCGGGCGAGGTCGTGGGGGGGCGTTCGCCGAGCAATTCCACATCGAGGCCGCTTTCTTCCTTCGCCTCGCGCCGTGCAGCCTGCTCCGGGTCTTCATCCAGTTCAATGTGGCCGCCGAGTGGTAGCCATTTGTCGAGCTTGCGATGATGGATGAGCAGAATCTTCCCGTCGTGGACGATGAAAATCGCAACGGTGAAATCAATTTTTTCGTGAATGTGGGCCATGAAAAATTTGCCGCTGAGGCACAGAGAGCGCAGAGGGTTTTGCGAACTCTGCGCCTCGGTGGCCGAGGCGCTTCTATTTTACCGGCTTGGTTGCCAACAAAAAAGCCCCGACTTGCGCCGGGGCTTGGTAATGAGTTGAAGCCTTATTTCATCCGGTCAAACGTCTTCTGCAAAATCTGCCAGTCTTTGAGGCCGGTGAATTTGCTTTGGAAGCTGGCGTTGATTTCGGCTTCGCGGGCGTTCTTGGTCGGCTTGTTGACCTTGTAAAGCACGCCGAAGTTGCCGGGGAAATCCGCGCTGGCCAGTTTGTAGGCCGCGTGTTCGTCGGTCACGTCGTGGCTCTTGGGCACTTCGTTGAACGCGCCGCCCTTGCGCGGATTGGCGGAATCAAACGCGCCTTCGTAAAATTCCACGCATTCGCTCAAGCAGTGGACGAAGCTGAATCCGTCGTGATCCATCGCGGCTTCCATCGTCGCGAGGACGTGGTTGGGATTCGAGGACGTGGTGCGCGCGACGAACGAGGCGCCGACGGCGATGGCCTGTTTCGACGGGTTGATCGGATAATCCACTGCGCCCCAGATGTCGGTCTTGCTCTTAAAGCCAAGCGGCGACGTGGGGGAAGTCTGCTTCTTGGTGAGGCCGTAAACCTGATTGTCCATGACGACGAGCGTCATCTTGATGTTCTTGCGCGCGGTGTGCGTGAAATGGTTGCCGCCGATGGAGAACGCATCGCCGTCGCCGCTGAACGCAAAAACATGGAGGTCGGGACGCGAAAGGGAAACCCCGCTCGCAAACGGCAGCGCGCGACCGTGAATGAAGTGCGCGCCGTGGGCTTGCACGAAATACGGAAACCGGCTGGAGCAGCCAATGCCGGAAATGGTGGTGATTTTTTCGTGCCAGAGTTTGCGCTTTTCTATCAGCTTGAAATAAAGCGCGAGAATGGAAAAGTCGCCGCAGCCGGGGCACCAGGTCGGGTGGTCGGCGGCGATTTCTTTTTTGGTGAGGCCCTTGCGTTCGCCGGAGGCGGTGTCAGTCACGCTTATGGGCACAATCGGTTTTTCGGTCAAAGTCTGGCTCATAGTTTTTTGCGGTTGCAATTATTTCTTCGCTTTGGCTTTCACAAGTTCGACGATCTCCTTCACCTTCCAGGTGAGGCCGTCGGTCTTGTTGATGCCTTGTAATTTTGCGTCGCAGTAGCGGGCGCGCAACACGGCCCCGAGCTGGCCATAGCCGTAAAGGCCTTCGTCGTTCATTTCCACGACGAATACGTGGTTGAAGCCGGAAAAAATATTTTCCAAACCGTTCGGCAGCGGGTTGACGTAGCGCAGGTGAATCGCGGAAACACTGTCGCCGGCGGCGCGGAAGCGATCCACCGCCTCGCGGATCGGGCCTTCGGTGGAACCCCAGCCGACGAGCAGCACATTCCCCTCTGAAGGGCCGTAAATTTTCGGCAGCGGCAGCGTGGCGCCGAGCGCCTGCAATTTCTTGCGGCGCTTGGCATTCTGAAGCATATGGACTTTCGGCGAGCCGCTCGGATGGCCGTATTCGTCGTGTTCCAGTCCGGTGGCGATGGGATACTTGCCGTCAAGAATCCGCGTGCCCGGCTTGACGTGCGGCGTGACGCCATCTTTCGCTGCCAAGTCGTAAGGTTTGTGCGATGCGACCGGCGTGAAATCAGGCGTGATGTCCTGGCAAACTTTTTCCAAGTCCGGCTGGGGAAACGCCTCGATGCGCGTGGCGATGCCTTGGTCGGTCAGGAAAAACACCGGCGTGTTGTATTTGCGGGCGATATTCACCGCCTCAATGGACATGTAAAAACAATCTTCCACGTTCGCCGGCGCGAGTACGACGCGCGGTGCGTCGCCGTGGCCGCCGTTGATGGCGATATTCAAGTCGGACTGTTCGATTTGCGTCGGCAAACCGGTGGAGGGCCCGCCGCGTTGGACGTTGACGACTACGAGCGGCATTTCTGCCATGACTGCCCAGCCGATGGCTTCGGTCTTCAGGGCAATGCCGGGACCGCTGGAACCGGTCACCGCGACGCGACCGGCAAAACTTGCGCCGATGGCCATCGAGACCGATGCAATTTCGTCTTCACACTGGATGAACGAGCCGCCGTATTTTGGTAATTCGCGGCGCATGATTTCCATGATGTCCGTCCACGGCGTGATCGGATACGCGGCGCCGAAACGCACGCCGGCGGCGATGAGGCCGTAGGCGATGGCTTCGTTACCGTTCATCACGACCTGCTGGACACCTTTTTTCTGGCTATCGGTAATCTGAAATGTTTCGATGACGTTGCTGGGCGAATTCGAGTAGCCCGCGTGGAACGCCGCCAGAGCGTTGCTCAAGATGCTCGGGTCTTTGCCGGTGAAACGCTCGCCGAGCAGTTTTTCCAGTTTTGACACGTTCAAGTCGAACATCTTGGCAATGAGGCCGAGGGCGTAAATGTTTTTGCCCTTGTCCTTGGCCGTGCCGCCAATGGCTTCAACCGTCAGTGAGGAAATCGGAATGCCGACATGATGATAATCCGTTTCCCACTCCGGCTTGGGCACGACATGGTCGGTGTCGTAAAGCACGATGCCCTTTTTCCTGAGCGAATTGATGTGGCCTTCGTAGCTATGCTGGTAGAAGCAAAGCAGCACGTCTGCCTCGTCGCCGGAGGTCAGCACCTCGCCACTGCCAATGCGCACCTGAAAAATGGAAGGCCCGCCGGAGATGGTGGACGGAATCGTCATGAAGGTCATGACTTCCTGTTCGCTGCGTCCGGCGAGGCGTGCAAGGAAACCGCCGATGGCCTGAATGCCGTCCTGCGAATTGCCGGCAATGCGGATTACCACTTCGTTGATTTTCGATACTTTGGCTGCGCCACCCGACGACGGCGCACCTGCGATTGTATTACTCATGGAGCCTTGAACAAATAAGTTAACTAACACACAAGGTGGATTGGCGGCTGAAACGAATCTCAACCACACCATTGCCCTGATACAGTAAGTTACTTTTGCCAACCGTGTCAAATTCTAATGGTGTGTTTATAGTGTTCATTGATAATATGTTACAAGCACGCGTCGCATAGCTAAAGCGGCGGTAAAATAAATGATTAGCATGCGTAATTTGCGCCCCAGCCAAAATCAGCCAGCTCGGATTTGTGTAAGCCGGAGAAAAGTTTTGATTGTAAAAATGGCATAAGCTGAAGTGACGGTTTTTACAAGGTGTCCACTTGGCTGCGCTGCACGGCATTGGCAAGCAATGCCGCGTCAGTGCCGGCACCTCAAAAGAAAAAAACTCCAGACAGGCATCTGGAGTTTTTGTCCAATTTAACAATTTAACTTACGCCGAATTCAGAGCGCGCCATCGCCCCCAGCTGTTTTTCCGTCTGAGGGGTCAGGCTGGTGAATAGCATGGAGACATGGTAACCGGAGTTTTTTCTGCCGGCGCAGCCGACGACGACGCCGTGGCAGGAAAGTTGTTTGCCATCCAGCGGTGATTGTAGGGTGACGGTCATCTCCGACCATTCGGTGAAGGGCGTGGGGCTGCAAAATTCAATGCCGTTTTTATGGACGGACACTTTTTCCGCCGCCAATTCCAGCGTTGCTTGCCGACCGGTGATGCTGATGGGATTTTCCAAGGAGCCAAGACCTCTGATTTGTTTAGCGCTCATAAGTAAAGAAACGTAGCATGTCACCGGCTTTCGTCAAATTGAAGTTCACCATTCAATGATGGCTGCACCCCAAGTCAGGCCGGCGCCAAAGGCGACAATTAAAATCAAGTCGCCCGGCTGGATTTTTTCAGAACGCACCGCTTCGTCTAGTGCGATGGCCACGGACGCAGCAGAGGTGTTGCCGTATTTATGCAGGTTGACAAACACCTGTTCCGGAGTTGCTTTGAGCCGTTCGCTCACGGCGTCAATGATGCGGCGGTTCGCCTGATGCGGGATGACACACTTGATTTTGGTAATGTCAATTTCGCAGCGGCTCAACACCTCGTTGGCCGCGCTGCACATCGCTTGAACCGCGTTCTTGAAAGTTTCCTTCCCATCCATGCGCAGAAAATGCAGTCCATCCTGAACGGTCTGCGCCGAGGCTGGACAACGACTGCCGCCACCAGGCATGGAAAGCAAATCCGCCTTGCCACCGTCCGCGCCGAGCGCCGTGGTAAGCAATCCGTGGGAGTTTTTTCGGTTTTGTAATATTGCTGCGCCCGCGCCGTCGCCGAATAACACGCAGGTATTGCGGTCGGTCCAGTTGGTGATGGAGGAAAGTTTTTCCGCGCCGATTACGAGCACTGTTTCATAAGTGCGGGAGGTGATGAAGTTATGGCCGACTTCCAGCGCGTAAATAAAACCCGAGCACGCCGCCTCGATGTCAAACGCTGGCACGCGCCGCGCGCCTATTTTCTGCTGTACGAGGCAGGCAGTGTTCGGAAACGGCATGTCTGGCGTGATGCTGGCAACAATGATGATGTCTATCTGTTCGGCAGTGACACCGGCCATCTCCATTGCCCGGAGCGCGGCTTTGGCGGCGAGGTCGGAGGTGAATTCGTTCGCGGCGGCTATGCGGCGTTCTTTGATCCCGGTGCGCGTCGTGATCCATTCGTCCGTGGTTTCGACCATTTTTTCGAGGTCGGCGTTGGTCAAAATGCGCTCCGGCACATATGAGCCGACGCCGGTGATGGAGCAGGTGCGACCGACAAAATTATGTTTGGCGCGCGGGTTTTTCATGTGTTCGCGGGAAGGGTGGTTTCAACGGCAAGAATATTGTTTGCCGCGGCGATGTCGCGGGCGATGGTTTTATTAATCTGATGCTGCACCGCGTTGGCCGTCACGCGGATGACACTGGTCACGGCGCGTTCGCGGGCGGAACCATGGGCTTTGAAGACCAGTCCGTTGAAGCCGAGCAGCGGCGCGCCTCCGTAAACCTCCGGATCCATGCGGCGGCGAATGGAGTGAAACGCGCCCTTGGCCAGATACGCGCCAAGCTTTCGCTGCGTGGTGTGCATCAATTCGCGTTTGAGCATCGAAAACATCGCAATGGCAAGGCTCTCGACGGTTTTTAAAACAATGTTGCCGACGAAGCCGTCGCAGACGACGACGTCAACGTGATCTTTGAAAAGGTCGTGGCCTTCGACATTGCCGATGAAATTCAGGTCCAGTTTTTTACACAGTTTGAACGCTTCAAGCGTCAGTTCGTTGCCTTTAGAATCCTCGGAGCCGATGCTCAAGATACCGACGCGCGGGTTTTTACGTTTGAGAATTTCGCGGGAATAGACATTACCCATCACGGCAAACTGCGCGAGGTGAAATGGTTTGCATTCGATGTTCGCGCCGGCGTCGAGCAGGACAAATTCGCTGTCGTGACGCGGAATCACCGTGGCGATGCAGCCGCGGTCCACGCCGGGAATGCGCCCAATCTTGAATGTTCCCGCAGCAAAAATGCCCCCCGTGTTGCCAAGAGAAATGAGGGCGTCGGCTCTGCCATCGCTGACAAGTTCAGCCGCGCGACCGATGGAAGAATCTTTTTTCTTTCGGAGTGCTACGACCGGTTTGTCCTCCATCTCCACCACCTCAGAGGCGTGGATGATGCGCACCCGGTGATCCCTAAAGCCCCGTGGCGGGAGTGCGGCATGTATATCCGCTTTGTTGCCGACGAGGTAGATGATTTTGAGGTCTTTGTTCTCCTCTAAGGCGCGTTTCACTCCGGCGATGACGACACCGCAACCGTGATCGCCGCCCATGACATCAACTGCAATACGCATGGTGATAAGTTTTTAGTTTTTAATTTTTAGTTTTAAGTCAAGAAACCGACCGGTGGTCGGCCCGACTTAAAATTCAAAACTTAAAATCAAAAACTCATCACGCACCCGCCGTGACGGTGAGTATCTGGCGGCCTTTGTAAAATCCGCACGCCGGACAAACGCGGTGCGGAATGTAAGGCGCATCGCATTGGGGGCATTTGCCCAATTGCGGAAGCTTGAGCACGCTGTTGTAGGCCCGGCGCATACGCTGCCGGCTCGTTGATGGTTTTCTTTTTGGAACGCCCATAAATTTATTTCAGTTTCAGTTTGTCGAGTTCAGACCAGATGGCCGACTTGGTTGCTTCCAAGGTTTCGGTTTCGCTGGCTTTGTTTTTTTTCTTCAATCCCGCGCACTCCGCATTGCACAACGGATGTTGCGGAAAGTTGAGCAGTATATCTTCCCGCACGAATGGAGTCAAGTCCACGCAATCGTTGTCCATGGAGACTTTATCCTCGCCTTCCAGCGGTAGGTGAGCCGCCCAACCGGTCAGCTGTATCTGGGTCTTGAATTTTTTCAGGCAGCGACCACATTCGCAATCTAGCGGCAATGCTAGTGATCCCGTGGCCAAAACCGCATCGTGAAGCAATTCCACTGACAAATCGTATTTCAAGGGCTTTTCCGTACGCACCAAATCATCCGCCACGCCCAAATCCAACTCGACCACGGGTAATTCGCCTTTGAGTTGAAGGCCTTGCTCGGCTAAAAGACGCAAATTGACGGAGAGTGACATAATTTTTAACTGCCAAAACGCAGGGATAAAATGGTATTATTTTGCGTTTTTTTGTCTCTGGGGCTTCAATTTATTAATCAGCGCCGATTGCACGTTGGGTGGGACGAACGAACGGACATCGCCGCCGAGCCGGGCAATTTCCTTCACAATCCGCGAACTCAAAAACGTGTAGGTATCCTTCGGCATCATAAAAATCGTTTCGATGTTTTCGTCCAGTTTCCGGTTCATCAGCGCGAGTTGAAACTCAAATTCAAAATCCGACACGGCCCGCAGCCCGCGCACGATGGCCTTAGCCTTGCGCTCGGCGACGTAATCCACCAAAAGTCCGTCGAACGAATCGGTTTGGACATTCGGCAGGTGGGCGGTCGCTTTTTTCACCATCGCCACGCGTTCGGCGAGAGTGAAAAGTGGGTGTTTGCTGTCGTTCTCAGCAATGGCGACAATCACCCGGTCAAACAGTTTTGCCGCCCGCTGCGCAACGTCCAGATGGCCGTTGGTGAGCGGATCAAAGCTGCCGGGATATATCGCGATACGCATGGTCAGTTTTTGTTTTTAGTTGGAGATGGCTGTCGCACTAATGGTTTAACTTAAAGCTAAAAATTAAAAATTAACAACTATTTCCACGGCACCTCGTAGATTCTCACGGCGTGGCGGATGCCCTTCACGGTTACCGGAAGCAACTCCGTGCAGGCTGAGGCTAGCACTGGCGCATGTCGCAGGAGTTGGTAATAGGTCGTGTCGCTGATGATGATTCGGCCACTGCCGGAAACGCCCTCCAACCGGCTCGCCAGATTCACTTCCCGCCCGAAGACTGTGTAATTAAACCCGTGTTCATCCGATCCCATCAATCCCACCGTGACTGCGCCAGTGTTGATGCCCGTGCCGAGTTGCAAAGCGATGTGCGGAGGACGTGGCGGCAACCCGGCAGCGATACGCGCCTGATTTTCCATTTCTCGCGCTGGATTCTGGGCCAGCCGTTGCTCGTTCAATTTCAAAACGGCGCGTTGTGCTGCAATTGCCGCTTCTACGCCGGCAAGCGCGTGTTTTTCGTTTGTCGTAGGTGCGTTCCAGAACGCCATCACGCAATCGCCGATGTATTTATCCAGCGTGCCACTGTTTTTTTTTACCGCCTCTGCTACGGCGGCCAGATAAAGATTCACCGTCTCCAGCGTTTCATGCGCCGATTCCTCGAAAAACTTTTCTGCCGTGGCCGAATCCACCTTGTGACTGCGGACAAATTCGGAAATCCGTTCCTGCGTCTCGTCAGTCAGCGTGGTGAAGCCGCGCACATCGGAAAAAAACACCGTCACCTCGCGCCGCGTGCCGCCGAATGAAAGTACGTCGGCGGCTAGCAACTCGTTCACGACGTTCGGTGAAACGAGCTTTGAAAAAACTGATTTAACACGGCGTTTGTCCTGTTCCTCAAACACCACGCGGTGAACCAAAAGCAGTCCGTGCTGCAACAGCACCGCGCCACCAAGCGGATAAATCACCGGCAACCAATAGTGAAATTGAGTGAATGCCCAAACCGCTGCGCTGCCATACGCCAGCAGCAAAAGCAGCACAGCCGCGCTGCCGGCGATGGCGCGCAACCGCCACGTCAGCAGTGCCGTCAGCGTGCCGAGCAAAAAGATGATCGCAATTTCTAGCGGCAGCGGCGCGCGGTGGATGAATCGGCCGGTGATGACGGAGTTGGCGACATTCCAATGTTTGCTTACGAGCAGCGTGTTGTTTTCCAATGGCGTCGCGCCACGGTCGGTCAGGTCGTTGCCCTGCGCAGCGGAACCGATGATGACGAGTCGGTCGCGAAAGTCGTTTGATAGATCATTTGTTTCGCCGCGCAAGCGGCGTTTGTCCTGCTTGAGCAGCTTTTCAACCGAGGTGCGGACAAGTGCTGGGTTGGTCACGGTCAATTGCCAGTTGATGTAAAAAAAACCGTTGGCATCTACTGGAATCACACGGGTGACGCCGTTCGTGCCGCGCAAAATAATTTTGCCGTGCGGCAGATCTACCTCGGCGCGATTCAACTCCAGTTTCAGTTCCTGTGCGGCTAGCTCGATGCCCAAATCCCAGACGCGCTCAAACGGACGGTCAAATCGCTTCCATCCGTTCGGAATCTTTTCAACAAAATCATTCAGGTCAAAATTTTCGTTGCGGTCGAGCGTCACGGTGAAATTCGTTCCGGTCGGCAATGGCAGCACGATTTTATCCGGCGCGATAACCGCCTGATCCAGATTCACGCCCCACTGGCGCATGGCGGATTTGAAAGCCGGATGCCATTTAAGGCTGAAGCTTCTGATGCGGCGCAGCACGCCATCGGCATCTTTCTCGGTCGAGATGTCGCCGAGTGCGAGCGAATTGGTGGCGAACAAATCGGGCGGGGTCACCTCGGCGGTGAAGGCAGAAATGACATTGCCGGCAGATTTCATTTGCTGGGCAAAAAACGCGTCAGATTCCACGGTGTTGGTGCCGGTGCCGTCCGCCAGCACCACCGGCGCGTGGTCGGGACGCAATTCGCCGAACAGCACGTCGAAGGCGATGGCCTTGGCGCCTTGTGCGGAAAGCTCCTCCACAATCCGTCCATAAACGTGGCGCGGCCAATAAAGCCCGTAAGGCTGGCCCAGCAGTCCGTGCCGGAGGTCGGAGATGCTGGCATCATCCATCGCGACGAAGGCAAGATTGTTGGCTGTGGGCGCGGGAGAACTTTGTGCGGCGCGGACGCGGAGATCGTAGGTGAGGCGTTCGAGTCGCTCTGGGAAATCGGGGTTCCAGCAACGGAGACCGGGGACGAGCGCAAGGACAAGTATGGCCAGAGTGACGGGCGCGCCTTTGAGCCGCTTGATTTTCACCCTGTTGGATTAAACAAAAAACCAGCGCAACTCAAGGCTGCGCTGGTTTAAAAAATTATTTACGTAAAAAAATCTGACTAGGTAGGCTTAGTTGGGGAGACCGGAGTCTGTGTGCGGTCTAAATCGTAGTGGGTTCGCGTGTGTTTAAAATTATAATCCAACACTTGTATGTAAATGGTGCGGAGGGCGGTGAAAATATCGAATAAAATCTGTCTGAGTTCAGGGGTAATGGGAACGAGTCTGCCGGTGGCTGGGTCAAACACTTGGCCCGAGGTGACTAGATAGATTTTATTGCTGCCGTCCGGCTGGGTCTGGGACAGCACCAAGCCTCCGGTGTGGGTGTCATAAACGGCAACCACGCCAGCGGCGGTGATGCTGAATAGCGTTCCGCGCACGCCAGCAATACCGTTGGGAATCTTCACCGTGTATTGGGATGCGCCGCTGATTTTCTTCACGCTGGCGTATATTTTGCCTTGCTTCAAATCCAGTTCGGTATCGCTGACCGTGTCTGCGCCAGTGTCGGTGATCGTCAGTTTATCGATTCCCAAGGTGGTGTTTGGGGTTAGGCGAACAACATTTTGCTCGGCGGAAGGTTTGTAAGAAACCATGCCGCGAACCGGCGAATCAGGGGCGAGCGAGATGCGTTCGGGCTGCCATTTGGCTTGGGGGAGTTCGATGGCTTTGCCTAAAACCACGTCAGCCACCCCGGTTTCTCCAGTGCGAATCTGCGCGCCGGGGGGAAGATATTTGCCAGCCACCAGCGGATGCCAATTGCCATCGCCAAGTGAATAACTGACCAGTCCTTCAACACGGACAACGGTGCCCCATCCCTGCTGAATGCCGGTGCCCGCGGTAGCTGTTAAAACCACGCCGAAAACCACACCGCACAACACAATGGCTAGCGCTTTTTGAAAACTTTTCATAGGAAACTTATGTTTTTTTGACTGGTTCTAACATAACCGCAGGGTGTTAGTATTGTCAATCGACATTTCTATCTGAATAAGGGCGGCAGCACTGGCCGGCCCGAGGCCTTTTCCTTGAGCTTTGTCTCGCAAATCAGGAGATAATTCCACGCGGTATTATTTTTGCCGCCGAGTTTGATTGATCGTTCAAACCATTGCTTCGCGGCGGCGTAATCGCCGATCTGGACGTAATGCCAACCGATATTGGCCACCATGTAATAGCTGTTGGGATCGCGTTCCTCGGCCTGGCTGAACCATTTTTCAGCCTCCGTAGGCCGGCCCAGCCAATCGAGGCACATGCCCGTGCGCAAATAACCGTAGCCGTCATGCGGATTGGTGCGTAGTGCGAGCGCATACCATTCCATCGCCTGTTGGGCGAGCTTGGCGTAATCGGCATCGCCGTCCAGACTATGCGTGCGGAAACATTCACCGGCGTCGTAGGCGGTCTTGAAATTTTTTGGCTCGGATGCAAAAGCCTTGGCCAGCGCCGCGGCACGTTCCGATGAAAAATTAGGTAGCCGTTCCGCCCGCGCCAGCCAAAGTGTTTCCGGCCATCTCCGGCATTCCTGCGCGATAAAATAACTCGTTATAGACCCGAGCACGACCGTCAATGCCAGCCGCGTTGCCGCTTTCGGGCGATACCAGTGACGTTCGGTTGCAAAACGCAGGTTGCTGGCCACCAATCCCAGCAGCGTCACGCCAATTAGTGCATTGGCCGGAATGTGCAGATTAAAATCCATTATTGAATGAATCGCTAGAGCACACAGTCCACCCGCCGCGCCAATAAAAAAGGCGAACCGGTTGCTTTGACCGCTGCCAAAATCATTTTCTTCCCGCCGGATATGCGGCCAGGTTTTAACCAGACCGAAAATAAAAATGCCGATGCCTGCAAAAACAACAATCCCGCCCACCGCGCCCCAGTCGGCCAGCAAGTTCAAATAATCATTGTGCGCGTGGTCGGGCCGCATCTGGAGACTTTCCGGCCGGTATTCAGGCAAACGGTAATCGAAATGCGCCGGCCCGACGCCCGACCAAAAATGGTCCCGCCACATCCGGTTTGCCGCGCTCCACATATCCAGCCGCGAAGTCATGTCTATGACACCCGGCCCGATATCGTCGGGCTTGGCAACGCGCCGCATGTAGCCAACAGTTTGAGATAGGTAGTGCGAGGCGAACAATCCGCCGCCCGCCAGCAGTACGACCAATAGCAGCACTGCTTTCAGTCGATGATTGCGGTGCCCTAGTAAAATTCCCAGCACTAGCAAAATTCCCGCCGTCGCCGCCGCCCAACCGGCGCGAGAAAACGTCACTGCCAGTCCTGCCGCCAGCGCCACTAGCGCATAGCCGAGCAGAATCCGCGTCACGATGCCGACTTTGCCAACCAGCAGGAAAGCAAGCGCCAGCGGCAATATCAGTGCGAGGAAGCCCGCAAGATTGTTAGGGGAAATAAACGTGCCCGAGGCGCGGCCGGTGTAAGGTGAAACCATATTCCATACTTGGTTGGAATGGTGCAACAATTGCGCCACCGCGTAGCCAGCCACCAGCGTCGCCAGCGTGATGAGCGCGAAGCTGATTAGTTCCGCCTCGTCCTGCCCGCGGAGGTTGTTCACCACCGCGAGGAATAAAAAACCGAAAAGTAAAACCTGGATCAATTCCTGCCGCGCGACGTATTCGATGTCCGCCCTGAAATATCGCGCCACAGCGTAAGCCATGAATGCCACGACCGCCCACGCCAGCGGCGGCCAGAGTAATTTTGGCTTGCGATTTAGCCAGAGTCGCACTGCCCACAGAGCGAAAACCGCCACCGCCATTCCCTGAACAATGAGAAATGCCCACGCCTCCACCGCGCCGAATGCCAGCGTGGCAAAGACCGACATCGCCAGCACAAAAAACAAAATGCCGCGCGCACACCACCAGTCGAGATTTTTGCGGGTCAAAACCATTGAATGGGAAAAATGAACTGTGCCCGTCGTTTTGGCAATCGCGCAGTTTTCGGAAAATTGTCGCGCGAAGGACGCGAAGGCGGCGAAGGTGAAAAATTCTTTCGCAAACTTCGCGTCCTTTGCGCGACTTTTTTCTGCGGTGGCAAATTGAGGCGATCCGTTTTATCCTGCGCACAATTATGACCGATCCGCGTTACACCAAACTGGCGAAATTGCTCGTGAATTATTCCACCGCGCTCAAAAAGGGTGATCGCATCCTTTTGGACATGATTGACGTGCCGGATGTGTTCACCGTGGAAATGATTCGCGCCGTGCGCGCCGCGGGGGCCACGCCATTTGTCGAGACGCGGCTTACGCGTGTCGGGCGGGAACAACTGCTTGGCATCACCGAGGCGCAGGCGGCGGACGTGAGGGATATTGAAATGTTCCGCATGAAAAAGATGCAGGCCTATGTCGCCGTGCGCGGCAGCGCCAATGCCGCGGAAAACGCCGATGTGCCGAGCGGTTTGATGCAGATGTATTCCAAAATCATCCGACCGGTGCTGGATTATCGTGTGAACAAGACACGGTGGGTCGTCTTGCGCTGGCCCACGCCGAGCATGGCACAGGCGGCGGGCATGAGCACGGAGACATTTGAAAATTTATATTTCAACGTCTGCACGATGGATTATGCCAGGATGGCGAAAGCCATGATTCCACTGGAGAAACTGATGAAGTGCACCGACCGCGTTCACATCAAGGGGTCGGGCACGGATTTGACTTTCAGCATCAAAGGCATCGGCGCGAAGAAATGCGAAGGCACCCGGAATATTCCTGACGGCGAAGTGTTTTCCTGCCCGACCAAAACTTCGGCAAACGGCGTCATCCAGTTCAACACGCCGACGCTTTATTCTGGCTCGAAGTTTGAAAATGTGCGGTTGGAGTTGAAGAATGGCAAAGTGGTCAACGCCACGGCCAACAACACGAAACGGCTGAATGAGATTTTAGACACGGACGCTGGCGCGCGATTCATCGGCGAATTTGCCATCGGTTTCAATCCCTATATCCAGAATCCGATGTGCGACATTTTATTCGATGAAAAAATCGCCGGCTCGCTGCACTTCACTCCGGGGCAGGCTTACGAGGACTGCGGAAACGGGAACAAGAGCGCGATCCATTGGGACATGGTGCTCATCCAGCGCCCGGAATGGGGCGGTGGCGAAATCTGGTTCGACGGTCAGCTCATCCGCAAGGATGGCTTGTTTTTGCCGAAGGATTTGAAGGCTTTAAATCCGGTGAATCTGAAATAAAAAACGGGCGACGTTTTTGACGTCGCCCGTTTGCGGAAAATAAAATTTCAAATTGTGTCTTTGAGAATCGTGAGGAACTGCTTCATCGCCGGCGAAAGCACCTTGTTCTTTTTGTAGATCGCGGCGAGCGGACGGTAAAATTCCCCGTCCTCAATCTCCACCGCAGCCAGGGTGTTTTTGGCGATTTCCTGAGTGACGGTGCCGATGGGGACAATGGAGATGCCGGCGTCAATTTCCACCGCGCGCTTCACGGTTTCAACGTTGTCGAATTCCATGACATGTTTCACTTCCACGCCGTATTCGCGCAGGATTTTGTCGAGCGCCTTGCGGGTTGGAATATCGGGTTCAAACCCGATGACTTTCTGGCCGGTGAGCGATTTGAGCTTTACGGATTTCTGTTTGGCAAACGGATGTTGTGGGTGGCAGATGAAGACCAGCGGTTCCTTGCGCAACGGGATGATTTCCAACTTGGAGTCCTTTACCGGATAGGCTACGAGACCCATATCCACGATATTGCTCATCACGTCTTCATAAACCTGATTGGCACGGCGATACTCGACGTGAACATTCACTGTCGGGTAGCTTTTCATGAACTTCTTGATGTAGGGCGGCAAGTCGTGCAGGCCGATGGAATAAATCGTCGCCACGCGGATCGTGCCGGAAATGATGTCTTTCAAATCCTGCAATTTGCTATGCAGCGATTCATAAGTCTGAATGATTTGCTTGCTGTAATCGTAGAGCACCTGGCCTTCGCGGGTGAGGCGGAACTTCTTTTTGCTGCGCTCAATCAGCAGTGATTTGAAGGTCCGTTCCAGCGAACTGATTTGCTGGCTGACCGCCGATTGGGTGACAGAATTGATTTGTGCGGCCTTGGTGAAACTTTCCGTTTCAGCCAAATCGCAGAATACTTTCAGGCTTTCGATTTGCATAAGCCAAGTTAAACAAAAACATCGGAATCAGTCAACCGCCGTTGTTGGGCGCAGCGCCGTTCGGACCTTGAGCAGCAGTTCCGTGCTGGTAAACGGCTTTTGCAGATACCCGCCGCCCGCCTGTTTGTTTTTGTCTTCGGGCATCACATAGCCGCTCGTGCAAAGGATTGGCAGCGCTGGCTCCGTCTGCCGGATTTTTTCGATTAGTTCACGGCCGCCCATGCCCGGCATTACCAGATCCGTAATGACCAGATCCACCTTTGTTCCCGGCTGCCCTAAAATTTGCAGCGCTTTCTGCCCGTTGCTCGCGGTTAAAACCTTATAGCCAAAGTCCGATAAAATTGTCTCGGCCATCGTCAGCAAAAGGATCTCATCATCCACCACGAGAATTGTGCCGGTGCCGCGCAAACCCTTGTCCGTATCCAGCGCTTCAAGGACAAAACCTCGTTCTGCTGGCAAATAAACCCGTGCCGAAGTGCCCTGGGCCGGCTGGCTGGAAATCGCCACGCCGCCGCCGTGATTGGTGATAATGCCATAAACCAGCGCCAGTCCCAATCCGCGGTGCGGCGCCCGTTTGGTTGTAAAGAACGGCTCAAAAATCCTGGGCAGGCTCTCTGTTTCAATCCCCAGGCCCTTGTCCGAAATTTCCACGCAAACGTAATTGCCTGCGGCTAGTCGGACATTGCGGTCTTGGGTTGCCTCCGTCAGTTCCACATTTCGGGTCTGCACGGAAATTTGCCCGGTGGCGCCCGGAGCAAATGCTTCCACGGCGTTCTCCAAAACTTTCGTCAGTGCCTGTTGCACTTTGGCCTCGTCGAATCGCGCCATAAACAACGCGCGTTCCAGCGTTAGCCGCCAAGTGAACCGTGGACCGTGGGCATTCTGAAAAAATTCCACACAGCGGCTGGTCAGCAGGTTTAAATTTCCCGTTGGCGTGCGCCGCGTTTGTTTTTCCTGACGGCTGAATACGGCCAGGTCACTTGCAATTTCCGCCGCGCGGGCCGCCGATTTTTCCACTTCCAGTAAGGAATTGCGGCAGGGATGATCCGCCCCGATTTTGCCCAGCACCAGCGAAGTGTGCGCCAGCACGCCTGTCAGGGCATTGTTGAAATCCAGCGATACGGTTCGCGCGAGTTGTAGCACGCAATCCAGCTTCTGTTTCAGCGCTGCGTCGCTCGCCGGTGCGGCTTTTGGCTCAGGCGCACCAGGGGGAAGCAGTTGAAGTAAAAATTGTTTTTTTTCGTCGCCGGAAGACGGGCAGATTACCGCTGAAAATGCTTCGGCGCTGCCCGCCACTTGAAATTTTAGAATGGCTGGCGCCGATGAATTGGAACGCGCCAAAAATTCCGCCGCCGTGCCGCTGTTTTCAGGGGACCAAAGAGAAACCAACGATGCCGCATCATCGCTCAAGGCCGTGCCAAAGATGTTTTTGGCCACCTCGTTGGCTGTCAAAATGACGCCATCGGCGTCCACCAGCAAGGCTGGCCACGTCGCGCTCTCTAGACCAAATACAACTTCAGAGTTCATGAACTACGGATTTAAGAGGCTACGTTGATTTCGACAAATATCAAGACGCATTAACAGGGTGATTAACTGGCGGCATTAATTTTTTAAGACAAACGCCGCCGGCAAAAGTTTGCGCGCGGTGAAAGCCTTTGCGATTCTCAAATCATTGCTGTCCGCCACGAAAACTTTGGCATCAGGCGCATATTCCGCGAGTAATTGGCGGCACACACCCAGGGCATGGGTCCGCCGTCGCATCGCGTCATGATGGCGATGGTGGGGAAGTTTTTATGCCCATCCGTCAGAGCCTTTAAAAAGGGTTATCTGCTCCGCGCAGCAGGTCAAGCCGTACCTGGCATTCTCCACATTAGCTCCGCCTGTGCTTATGCCGGATTTCGTGAGCCGTGCCGTGCCAACCTTGTGCTTCGAATACGGCGACCCCGACCCCAGTCGTGCCTTCGCCGCCGCCACAAGTTTTTTAGAATCTATTTTCCTTTTGTATCAACCGCGAAATACCCGAACCACGCGAAATGAAACGGAAAACCTTTTCCCATATTTGGCGTATTTCATGGTATTAAATCTTTCCGTAGAGCTCCACAAAATTCTTGATGAGCGCCGCTCCGGATTTTTTCACGCGTTCCGCCGTTGCCAGAACTTCCGCGTGCGACAATTTTTCCTTGCCGATGCCCGCCGCCAAATTTGTGATGCACGAGACCGCCGCCACGCGCAGGCCGCATTGCCGCGCCACAATCACCTCCGGCACCGTGCTCATGCCGACCGTGTCGGCACCGAGGGTGGCGAACGCGCGGATCTCCGCCGGTGTCTCATAACTCGGCCCGCTCACTGCAAGATAGATACCTCGGCGCAGTTTTTGTTTGGAAATTTTTCCAGCCTTGAACAAGAGTGCCCGCAGATTCTTGTCGTAAGCTTCTGTCAGATCAACGAAGCGCAGCAAACCCGAAATCGCCGCGCCGCGCAGTGGATTTGCGCTCATGAAATTGATGTGGTCGGTCAGCACCATGAAATCGCCGGCGAGGAATTTTTTATTGATGCCGCCCGTCGCATTTGTCAGCAACAGATCCGTGATGCCAAATGCCGCCAGTGTCCGCACCGCGAACGTAACGCGATCCATCGGGTGGCCTTCGTAATAATGGGCGCGGCCGCTCAAGACCAGCACCGGCGTCCCTCCCAGATGGCCGAAATACAATTCACCCGCATGACCGCTCACGGTTGGCTTGGGGAAGCCGGGGATTTGGGCATAGGAAATCTTCTTCGCCACGCGCAGTTCGGTAAGGATGTGATGAAATCCGCTGCCAAGCACGATGGCGAGCTTCGGTCGCAGCCCGGATTTTTTTTGGAGCCAATTTGCCGCAGCTTGTGGATTGACTGGATTCATCCTTCGCCAGCTTAATCCTTATCCACCGCCAGCCAAGCTCCAACCGCGCGCCTTTGAAAAATGCCGCAGCTTCGTAAATCAATTCGTCTAAACAAGCCGCGTTTATTGACAATAAAAACTTCTTCATATAAGGTCGTCGCCGTAGGAAAAGCTAGGTTGATTATGAACTTCATGGAAACGGGCAACTTCCAAACGAACCGCTGGCGGGTCATTTTTGACGCGCTGCCATTGCCTGCTTTCATTGTGGATGAGGATATACGGATTCTGGATTTCAACCCCGCAGCCGAGAAATTGCTGGGTTTTGCGCCTAAGTCCGCGCTGCGTCGCCGTGGTGGCGAGGTGTTTAATTGTATCCAAGCCGGCAAGGCCGGTTGCGGAAAATCCAAGCCGTGCAAGAACTGCGTTATTCGCAACAGCGTGGCTGATGCGATCAAAGGTTTGAACACCCGTCGGAAATTTTGCCAGCCCGAACTGCGCGATAGCCGGGGCGTGGTGCCCGTCAGCCTGTTTGTCACGGCGAGTCTGTTGCCGGAAACCGACCCGCCGCAAGCGCTGCTCGTGCTTGAAGATGTGGCGGAAACTGTGCGGATCTACAATAGTCACCGTAGCGCGTAAAACGTCGGTGATTTTTCTACTGTTTCTTTGCTAGCGATTGGACGTGCCGATCAATGCGCGTGGCTGCTTCGATGAGTTGTTCGTAGCTCGTCGCGAAGCAGGCGCGGCAAAAACCTTTGCCGTTTTCGCCGAAGGCGGAGCCGGGAACAATCGCCACTTTCTCCGCCTGCAACAGGCCGATGGCAAAATCCTTTTCGTTCATGCCGGTCTTGCTGATATCCGGGAACGCATAGAACGAGCCGCGCGGCAGATGGCATTTCAAACCGATTTCATTGAACCGGCGCACGATGAAGTCGCGCCGGCGATGATACTGGTCGCGCATCTTCTTCATCGCGTCCTCGCCGCGCACGAGCGCTTCGATGGCGGCTTCCTGCGCGATGATGGACGCGCAGAGCATCGAGTATTGATGCACTTTCATCATCGCCTCGATGAGCGTCGCCGGGCCGCAGGCGTAGCCGATGCGCCAACCGGTCATCGAGAACGCCTTGGAAAATCCGTGCAGGAAAATCGTGCGTTCCTTCATGCCGGGCAGACTCGCGATGCTCGTATGAACGCCCTCAAACGTCAGCTCGGAATAAATCTCGTCGCTCAACACGATGAGGTCTTTTTCCACCGCGAACTTCGCGATGGCTTCGACCTGCGCGCGGTCGCACGTGCCGCCGGTGGGATTGCACGGCAGGTTGAGCATCAAAATTTTGCAGCCCGGCTGCCACGCGGCGCGGAGCGCGTCCACGGTGAGCGCGAAGCCGTCCTTCGCGAACGTCGGCACGGGCACGGGAATGCCGTGCGCGAGCGTGATGCTCGGCGAATAGCTGACGTAGCATGGCTGGTGATACATCACCTTGTCGCCGGGATTGATGAGCGCGCGGCAGGCGAGGTCGAGGCCTTCGCTGACGCCGACGGTGATGATGACTTCGTTTTCCGGCGCGTAGCTGACGTTGAAATTCTGCTCGACGTATTTGTTGATGGCGCGGCGCAGTTCGATGAGGCCGAGGTTGGACGTGTAATGCGTCTTGCCCTTTTCGAGCGCGTAGATGCCGGCCTCGCGGATGTGCCAGGGCGTGTCGAAATCCGGTTCGCCGACGCCGAGCGAGATGGCGTCCTTCATCTTGGCGACGATGTCAAAAAAATCGCGGATGCCCGACTTGGGCAGGTTGACGACGTGCTTGGCGATGAAACGTGACTGGTCCATGAAAAATTTCTTAAAATTATTTTTGTGGCGGATGAATGCTGCCTGTCATTCGTTGCCACTCGGCAGAACGATCGTAAAACCGCGCCATCTCGCCATTCAATAAATCTGAACAAAATTCTTTTACTCGGCGCGCAGCAGTCCGAATCTGGTGCAATTGATCTGGCTCTCCAGCCAAATGCTCTGCTTGGATTTTGCGGTGTTCTTTTGGGACAAATAAAACTAACGGCACTTTGACTCCGGCAGCGTCCTCAAAATAAACGTCAGCGCCATATCCCCAGTTTATTCCTTCGCTCACAACAACGATTTTTCCGTTTGTGAAACGCACTTGAAATTCGTTGATGAATTCCCGCTTAGGCAAACCTGCGGACTCGAAGTTAAATTCTTTCAGAAAAGCAAACGACTCACGGCATTGAGCAACGAATTGCTCAAACGTGGGTCGTGGTTTTTCTTCTTTTGTTTTCACGGAGCGACCTTGAGCCGTTCCGTTTCCTCGACTTTGCCGCCGAGCAGGAAGCCGTGTTCCTTGTAGGAACGCAGCATGAAATGCGTGGCCGTGGAGAGCACGCCCTCGATGGTGGAGAGTTTTTCCGAGACGAACGCCGCGACCTTTTGCAGGCTCGCGCCGTTGACGAACACCAGCAGGTCGTAGCCGCCGGACATGAGGTAGCAGGATTCCACCTCGTCGAACTTGCTGATGCGCTCGGCCAGCCGGTTGAAACCGCCCCCGCGCTCGGGCGTGATGCGCACTTCGATGACGGCGCGGACCACGCCGGACTCTTCATCGGCGAGGTTCAATACCGGGCGGAGGCCCAGCAGCACGCCGTCTTTTTTTAGCGTGTTGAGCTGGCGGTTGACTTCGGCTTCGGACAGGTTGAGCACCTGCGCCATCTGCGCGGTGTTCAGACTGCCGCCTTCGAGCAAAAGTTTGATAATCGGCTTCATCGGGGAGCCAGTTTCGCAGAAATCTGCCGCAAATCCACACCAAAACTCGTTACTCCATCGCCGTGGCCGTGGCCGTGGCGGGCGAATGTTTCGGGTGTATCTGTGGTTTGATTCCGTTTGCTTAACTTGATAATCTTCCGGCGTGATTTACGACGCATCACTTGACGAATTGCTGCCAAAAGTCTGGAGCGGCCAGCGCATTGACCGCGCCGAGGCCATGCGGCTTTACGCGTTGCCGCTGGAAGAGCTTGGCGCGCTCGCCGACCGCCGCCGCCAGCTCGCAAAGGCCAGGGCCTACAACGGTCGCGGCAACGAAATCGTCACCTACAACGTGGACCGGAACGTGAATTACACGAATGTTTGCAATGTCTATTGCAAGTTCTGCGCTTTTTATCGCACGGAGAAGGACGACGATTCCTACGTCATTACGCTGGCCGAGATGGATCAGAAGATTGAGGAGACTCTCGCGCTCGGCGGCACGCAAATTTTGCTGCAGGGCGGCCATCATCCGAAGCTGACCAAGCAGTGGTATCTGGATTTGCTTTCACACATCAAGGCGAAGTTTCCGCAGGTGAACATCCACGGGTTCAGCCCCAGCGAGTTTGTGCATTTCCGCGACGTGTTCAACGAGCCGCTGGAGAAAACCATTTCCGACTTCAAAGCGGCCGGTCTCGGGTCGATTCCCGGCGGCGGCGGGGAAATCCTAGTGGACTCCGTGCGCCAGCGCGTCGCGCCGTTGAAAGCGATGAGCAACGACTGGCTCGAAGTCATGGATATCGGTCACCGCCTCGGGCTTTATTCGTCGGCCACGATGATGTTCGGTCATGTGGAGACAATTGACGATCGTATCGAGCATCTTGACCGGTTGCGGCAGCAGCAGGACAAGTCGTTAAAACGGAAAGCGGAAAGCGGGAATGCGGCCATGGGGCACTTCACCGCCTTCATCGCGTGGACATTCCAGGCCGAGCACACGAAGCTGAAAGCGCCGACGGTCGGGGCGCATGAATATTTGAAGACGCAGGCGTTGGGCCGGATTTACCTCGATAACTTTGAGAACATTCAAAGTTCGTGGGTCACCCAAGGCTTGGAGATTGGCCAGATTGCGTTGAAATATGGCGCGAACGACCTCGGCAGCATCATGATTGAGGAAAACGTCGTCTCGCAGGCGGGCACCACCTTCCACATGACCGTGCCGGGAATGCACCGGCTCATCCAAGATCTCGGCTACGAACCGCATCAGCGCGACAACTGGTATCAGTTAGTGAATTGAAATTCAGCCCAAGCCCAAAGGATTTACTTGGCTGGTGCAAAAAATTTGGCAAAATCTCCCAATGACCAAAGTCATGCTTTTAGGTTTGGGTCGCTGGGGCGCGAACCATCTCCGTAATCTGAACAATCTGCCGATTGAGCTTTACGTTGCCGAAGTCGGCGACAAACAGCTCGAACCCGCGCGCAAGATCGGCATTCCCGCCGAGCGCCTCACGACTAACTATAAAGATTTCATCAACAAGATTGACGGTGTGGTCGTTGTCACGCCCGCGCAATCGCACTTTCCGCTCTGCAAAGAAATTCTTGAAGCCGGCAAAGATGTATTTGTGGAAAAGCCGCTGACACTTGCGAACGATGAATCAAAACAGCTCGCGGAAATCGCCGATAAGCACAAACATATCCTACAGGTCGGACACATCCTGCGCTTTGATCCCGCCACGCTCTGGCTGCGCGATGCTGTGCAGAACGGCGAGTTTGGAAAGGTAAACATGATTCGCGGCCATTTCGGCGGCTTCAAGCGCCCGCGCAACGACAGCGGCGTGATGTTCGCCGACGGCATTCATTTTGCCGACCTGTTCAACTTCATCCTTGGCGCGCAACCCAAGACGGTGCAGGCCATCAATCATGATTTTATGGGCCGCGGGGTGGAGGACGTTTCACTGGTTTCACTGGAATACGACACTCCGCACGGCAAGACCTGGGCCACGGTGGAGGCGGAGTATTTCATTCCCGGAAAATTCCGAGAAGTCATTGTCTGCGGCGACAAGCTGAGTGCCGTGTGCGATTACAACGTCGCGCAATACAAGATCAAGACCTATGCGAACATCCACACGCCCGCTGGCGGCATGGATTTCAAAGCCACCGAAGGTGTCGTGACGCAGATTGAAACGCCGCCCGAAGAACCCTTGCTGGCGGAGCTGCGCGCGTTCATCGATTCGATCAAAACCCGCGCCACGCCGCGCGCCGACGCCTGGTCCGGTTATCACGCCGTCCGCGTGATGAATGCCGCGCTGGAATCCGTTAAGACAGGCAAGGCAGTAACCCTTTAATTTTTTATGAGCAAAATCCCGTTATCGAAATGTTACGTGAACGCCGAAGTCGAGGAAGCCGCGCTGCGCGCCATCCGCTCCGGCCAATACATCCTCGGCAAAGAATCCACCGCGTTTGAAGCCGAACTCGCCGCGCACACCGGCACCACGCAATGCGTCCTCGGCAGCTCGTGGACGATGATCGTGTATTGCCTGCACCAGTTGCAGGGCATCGGGCCGGGCGACGAAATCATCGTGCCCAGCCACACCGCGTTTCCGACGATGGAGCCGCTGATTCACCTTGGCGCGAAGCCGGTGTTCGCCGACATCGACGACACGTTCGTCATGGATCTGGCGCACGTCGAATCGCTCATCACGCCGCGCACGGTCGGCATCATCGGCGTGCATCTCTACGGCCATCCGATTGACAACGACAAGCTGCTCGCCATCGCCAAAAAACACAACTTGTGGGTTATTGAGGATTGTGCGCAGGCGCAGGGTGCAAAATACAAAGGCAAAACCGTCGGTAGCATGGGCGACTTCGGCGCGTTCAGTTTTTTCCCGTCGAAGAACCTCACCGTCCTCGGCGACGGCGGCTGCATCACGACAAACAAAGTGGATTACGTCGAGCGCCTGAAAATGCTCCGCAATCACGGTCGTCAGGGCAAATATGATCACGAATTCACCGGCTACAATGTCCGCTTCAACGAAATCAACGCCGCCATCGGCCGTGTGATGTTGAAGCACCTCGACGGTTTCAACGAAAACCGCCGCAAGATTGCCGCGCGCTACGGCGAGCGCCTCAAAGGCATCGTGCAGACGCCGATCGTGAAAGAATGGGCCACGCCGGTGTATCACATGTATGTCACCCGCTGCGAGCGCCGCGACGATCTGCAAAAGTTCCTTAAGGAAAAGAATATTGAAACCGGCGTGCATTATCCGAAGCCGAATCACCTGCAACCAGCAGTCGTCGGCCTGTTCCCCTACATCCCGAAGCTGCCGAGCACCGAAAAAGCGGTGAAGGAAATCCTGTCGCTGCCGATCCACGGCGAGATGGGGCTCGATGCGGCGGACAAAGTCTGTGACGCCATCGCGGAATTCTACGGGAAAAAGTAAACGGCAGGCTGCTGCTGGCCAATTGTCAAACCCTCGCTTGGAAACAAGTGAGGGTTTTTGTTTTGGCTGTGGCTGATGGCGCGGCTTGATTTATCATTTTTCTGCTCTACTTTAATCGACTCATTATGGAACTGAACAATGAAGAGATTCGCCGGTATTCGCGGCATTTGATTCTGCCCGAAGTCGGTCTGGCCGGGCAAAAGAAAATCAAAGCCACGAGCGTTCTGTGCATCGGCGCGGGTGGTCTTGGCTCGCCCATCGCGATGTATCTCGCCGCCGCCGGCATCGGCAAGATCGGCATTGTGGATTTCGATACGGTGGACTATTCCAATCTGCAACGGCAGATTCTCCACACGGATGCGGATGTGGGCCGTTCCAAGGCTGAATCGGCCAAGGAAACCATTCGCGGCATCAATCCCCATTGCGAAGTTGTCATTCACAACACGCGGATTTCATCCGAAAACGCGCTCGACCTCATCCGCCCTTACGACATCGTTGTGGATGGCACGGATAATTTTCCGACTCGCTATCTGACCAACGACGCCTGTGTGCTGCTCAAGAAGCCGAATGTCTACGGTTCGATCTTCCGTTTCGAAGGCCAGGCCAGCGTGTTCGCGCCGCACCTGGGCGGACCTTGCTATCGCTGTCTTTATCCCGAACCGCCGCCGCCGGGAATGGTTCCCAGTTGCGCCGAAGGTGGCGTGCTTGGCGTGTTGCCCGGCATCATCGGCTGCATCCAGGCCACGGAAATTCTCAAGCTGGCCATTGGCAAGGGCACGCCGCTCACCGGCCGGTTGCTGCTGTTCAATGCGCTGGATTTGAAATTTCGCGAATTAAAATTGCGCAAAGACCCAGCGTGCCCGATTTGCGGCGAGCATCCGACGATCAAGGAATTGATTGATTACGAAACATTCTGCGGCATTGTTCCCGAACCGGAGAACGCCGGCAATCCCGATGAAGTGACCGTGCAGGACATGAAAAAGGCGCTCGATAATCCGGGGCTCAACATCAAGGTTGTAGACGTGCGCGAAGCTGACGAATATGAGATCGCGAAAGTAGCGGGTGTGCCGCTGCTGCCGCTGAGCCAGTTGCCGGAGCGCTTCACGGAACTTGACCCGAACCAGCAATATTATCTGCACTGCAAGGCCGGCGTGCGCTCGATGAAGGCGTTGAATTTTCTGCGCCAGCAGGGTTTCAAATACGTCAAGAGCGTCAAAGGCGGCATCACCGCTTGGTCCGACGAGATTGACCGCAACGTGCCGCGTTATTGATTGAAAGTGAAACGCCGCGAATCAATCTGCTTCGCGGCGTTTTCGGTTTATTCGGGTGAAGAAAATCTGGTATTAGAATTTAACCTGTTCGAGATACTTCAAGCTTTGGGGAATCTGTTCGAGCACGGACGGCGATTCATCTTCAATAAAATAGTATTTCACCCCGGCCTTTTTCGCAGCCTTCAACACCGCCGGCCAATCCGTTTGTCCCGTGCCGACGACGACATCGTTCTTCGTCTCGGTTTTGCCGGAAAGCGAGCCGGTGGGCACGCCCTTCTTTAGGTCTTTGATGTGCACCAGCGACCAGCGACCCGCATATTTCTGCAACAGCTTTGCCGGGTCTTGCCCGGGGAAAACCACCCAAGTCACGTCCATTTCAAAAGAGACGTATTCTGGTTTGGTTTCCTTCATAAGCAAGTCGAACATCGTGCCGTCGCCCTGCGGCTCAAATTCAAAACCATGATTATGGTAATAAAGTTTGATGCCTTGCTTGGCGAGGATTTCCCCGGCGCGATTGAAAACCTTGGCGGCTTCCTGCGCGGCGGCTTCAGTGAGTGCTCCTTTGTGGGCGATCCAAGCCGTGCCGATGTATTCGAGACCGAGTTCTTTTGCCTCTTTCGCCACGCCTTCGGGTTCGTCGCGCAAACGATCGTAAGCAATATGGCCGGCAACCGCCTTCAATCCGCGAGCGTCAAGCATGGCTTTCAGTTCGCCAGCCGGCTTGCCGTAAAGACCGGCGAGTTCCACGGTGTGGAAACCCAGCGCGTGAACCTTGTCTAAGGCGGCGGGAACGTCTTTCTTGAATTCCTCGCGCAAACTCCAAAGCTGGAGACCGAGCGGGCCTTTGAAACTGGCGCCGGTGCCGGCAGCCTTGGGGGCGTCGGCGGCGAAGGTGGAAGTGGTGATTAAAGCCGCAAGTGTTGCTGTCAGTGTGAGCAGTGGGGTTTTCATGCCGATATTAAAAATCAATCCCGACCAGAAGCGAAGCCTGATTTTAGCTTTAGGAGATTTCAGCTCAAATTCACCGGGTCAATGTCCACCGCCAGCGTCACATCATCCGGCAGTACGAGGGTCGCCACGGCTTGCGCCAGCGACTGGCTCAATCGGCTCATCGCCCGTGTCCGCAGCATGATCTGGTAGCGGTAAAAGTTTTCCGCGCGCAGCAGCGGCGCCGGCGACGGGCCTGATATAATCAAATCAGTGAAATGGTTGCGGTGATCCGCGCCCGTCGTTGCCGTTTTGAATTTCTCCAGTTCGCGTTTCAAATGCTCCGCCGAGAATGTCACCTTGTCCTCGTTCCGGCCTTTCAGCGTGAGCAGGGCCACGCGGCCGACCGGCGGGTATTTCAACTGTTCGCGAAATTCCATTTCCTGCTCGTAGAAGCCAACAAAATCGTGACGGCGCGCATATTGGATGGCGGGATGAAACGGTGTAAACGCTTGCACAAAAACTTCACCCTCGATGTCGCCGCGGCCTGCGCGACCGGCCACTTGCGTGAGTAGTTGGAAGGTGCGTTCGCCGGCGCGAAAATCCGGCTGATGCAGCGCCATGTCCGCGTAGATGATGCCGACGAGCGTGACGTTCGGAAAGTGCAGCCCCTTCGCGATCATCTGCGTGCCGATGAGGATGTCGATTTTTCCCTGGCGAAACTCACCGAGCACGCGCCGATAATCATCCTTTTTCTTCATCACATCGGCATCCATGCGTTTGATGCGTGCATGGGGAAAGAGTTTTCCCAAAATGTCCTCAACCTTCTGCGTCCCGGTGCCGGAGAAACGGATGGCGGGGTTCTTGCATTTTTCGTTTGGGCAAACATTGGGCACGCGCTCATTGTGCCCGCAGATGTGGCAGGATAATTTTTGTTCTGGACGATGGTAGGTGAGCGAAATACTGCAATTCGGACATTCACAAACATGGCCGCATTTTGGGCATTGCAGTGAAGTCGAATATCCGCGCCGGTTGAGAAACAAAATCGTCTGCTCTTTCCGCTCCAGCCGTTGCGTGATGGCTTCCTTGAGTTGCGGTGAAAAAATCGGCGGGCCTTTTCCCTTGTAAGCCGCCTGCCGCATATCTATGACGCGAACGTGGGGCATTTTCTGGTCGTCCACCCGCTCGGGCAATTCGAGTAGGGAAAATTTCCCATTCTTGCAGTTGTAATAACTTTCCATCGAAGGCGTGGCCGAACCGAGCACGACCACGGCACTTTCCATCTGTCCGCGCATCACGGCCACGTCGCGGGCATGGTAGCGCGGCGACTCCTCCTGTTTGTAAGTGGACTCGTGTTCCTCATCCACGATGATCAAGCCGAGCGGTTCTACCGGTGCAAATATCGCCGAGCGTGCGCCGATGACAATGCGCGCGCGGCCCTGTCGGATCTTATGCCATTCATCGTGCCGCTCACCGGCAGAAAGATGTGAATGCAGCACCGCCACGAGCGTCTGCAACTTTCCCGAACTGAACCGTGCCTTGAAGCGTTCCACGGTCTGTGGTGTCAGCGAAATTTCTGGCACCAGCACAATCGCGCCTTTGCCTTGTTCCAGCGCATGTGCGATGGCCTGCAGATAAACTTCCGTTTTGCCGGAACCGGTGACGCCGTGCAGAAGAAAAGTCGAAGAAGGAGGATGGATCGTGGAGGATGGTTTTGCCGGGCTATCTTCTATCTTCAATCCTCCATCTTCGTGCTTGGCCATCGCCGCTTTGATTTTCTCCAGGGCGACCGCCTGCGCTGGGTTCAAGATGATTGGTTGTGAGGCCAGAATGGTTTCATTTGCATACGGATCGCGTTCGGAAACTTCATTCGTGATCGTAACCAGACCGCGATCTTCCAGCTTGCGGACGGTGGCAGAAGTCGTGCCGGCCAGTTCAACTAGTTCCGATAATAAGATTTCGCGCCGCTCCTCGATGAGATTCCAGACGTCCTGCTGGCGTTTCGGCAATTTTGGAAACTCGCCAACCGCCGGTAGCGCGCGGATGAACAATCGTTCGCGCCAGCTAGCATCTTCTCTGCGCACCGCCTCGGGGAGAACGCTCTTCAGCGCCGTTTCCGGTGCGCAGCAATAGTATTCGCCAATCCACCGCGCGAGTTTCAAAACCTTCGCCGTCACCAGCGTTTGCGCGCCGATGATTTTGAGAATTGGCTTAAGGTTTGCATGGGCTGACTCCTCAGCTACAGCAGTGACAACTCCAAGAACTTTTCGCGCCCCGAATGGAACCTGCACGCGGCTGCCGACATCTACCTGCCCGAGAAGTTCATGCGGAATCGAATAATCAAATTCCTTGCGCAGCGCGATTTCGAGACTGACGTGGGCAATCATTTTTCAATCGCGCGTGAGGGCCCGAAGTTCGGCTTCAAGTTGCCGGCGCAATTCCTCGCGCTCGGCATCACTGGCGTTTGGCGGCACGCGGATCGTCTTGCCGACACAGACTTCGCAGCGGGCGAAGGGCAGGGGAATTTGAAATTTATCCCAGCTTTTCACGCTGATTTTCCAGTTCAGATTGAACGACACCGGCACGATGGGCAGGCCGGTCAACTGGGCGAGCGACGTGATGCCGTCTTGAATCTCGTAGCACGGCCCGCGCGGACCATCCGGCGTGATAGTGAGGTCGTAGCCGCGCTCCGACCAGGTGGTCATTTCCAACATCGCTTGCGCGCCGCGTCGGCTGCTGGAGCCGCGCACCGGCTGCACGTGGAACCATTCGAGGATGCGCGAAAGAAAAGCCCCATCCTTGCTCGCGCTCACCAGCGCCGCCATGCCGGCGCCGGCATTGTGCGGCCGGCGATGGACGTCCAGAACTTTGATGCACGACGCCAGCCGGTTGTGCCAGATGCAGAAAATCACCGGCGTCGGTGCGTTTGGTGACAGAAACTCGGAAGGATTCCGCAGCCGGCAATGCACGGTGGCCAGCAATGCCCGCAGCGAAACAAAAATCGCGAACGCCCCGAGGCGCTGATGCCATTTCGGCGCGTGCGGAATCACGATGCCGCTGCGGCGTTGGGGTTTGTACTTTGACATTCGAGGTCAGCCTTTTTTAAGGCATGCGCGGACGAGTTGCTCCACCGTCGCCGCGGGGCCGAGCATCGCCTGGGCGGCGCGGACTGCATCGTGTGCGTCGGTTTGTTTGAAGCCCAGCGCCATGAGCGCCAACGTGGCGTCGTTGGTTTTCTGGTCATCAGCTGAAAGCGAATGTTTGGCGCTGGCAGCTTCGAGCGCGCCCGCCTCGCCGATTTTGTCGCGTAGTTCAACCACGATGCGCTCGGCAGTCTTTTTTCCGACGCCGGAAATCTGTGAAAGTGATTTTACATCACTGTTCGCCACCGCACCGCGAAACGCCACCGCGTTCATGCCGCTCAAAATGTTCAACGCGGTCTTGGGGCCGATGCCGCTGACGTTGTTGATGAGCAGGCGGAACAAATCGCGTTCCGTCGCCGTGGAAAAACCGTAAAGGATATGCGCGTCTTCGCGGACGATGAGTTGCGTAAGCAACTTCACGTCCTGCCCGGGTTGCGGTAATTTGTCGAATGACGAAAGTGGAATCAGCACTTCGTAGCCGATGCCGTGGACTTCCACAATGACCTGCGTGGGCAGGGCTTCGACGAGTTTGCCTTGGAGAAATGTGATCATATTTTCTTGGGCGTGCTTAAGCTGAATCGGCCCTGTTCCTGCGCATGGACGAGTGCCAGCGCCAGCGCATCCGCCGCATCGGGCGCGGGCAGTTCGGTGAGGTTCAACATCCGCTGTACCATTTTGGCCACGGCGATTTTTTGTGCGGCACCGTAACCGACGATGGCTTGCTTCACTTTTCGCGTCGCGATTTCATAAATATCCAGTCCAGCTTCTGCAATCGTGGCCATCGCCGCGCCGCGGGCTTCGCCCATGATGATGGCTGTTTTAAGATTTTGCGCGAAGAATAATCCTTCCACCACGCAAACTGTCGGCTGATGTTTTTCCAAAATGTCGCGGAGTGTCTGTGAGATTTGAGCGAGACAGCGTGAGCGTTCCCAGTCTTTCGGACAGGAAATGGTGCCTTGCGCCAGGGTGGCCGGCTGTGCGCCGCCAGTGCGGATAACGCCAAAACCGGTTCCGCGCAGCGACGGGTCAACGCCGAGTATGATTTGTGCGACGCGGGTGGTCTGGCGAGTGATGGGCGGCAAAGGTAGTATCGTAGAGCGCGTTTTTTTGCCGCTCAAACGTTCCTGCATCTGCTCGAATTGTTGCTGGGAAATGCCCACGGGAAGAGGTTGCCAGCGGCGGCGCATCGGCAAAAGGAAAAACGCCGCGACGTTGCCATCGCGGCGTGAACAGGAGGAACTGTTCAACGACTTTGTTTATCCCTGTCGGAATTCTGACTGGCATTCCGATTTGAATTTTGCGATTGGCTTGGCGCAGCCGGCGGCGCGGATGGGGTGGCGCTGCGCGGAGCGGAAACCACTGGCGGTGATTGCGGTTGTGAAGGACGGCTCTGCTGCCAGTTGTTCGCCGGCGGTGTAGCTGGCGCAGAATAATGAGGCGGCACAACCATTTGCGGAGTTTGGATGCGCTGATTGTTTTCCGGCGGGCGCATCGGGGTTGTGCTGGGTTGCGTTGGCCGCGTATTGTAGCTGGCTGGCGGAGTGACGTATTGATGCCTGTCGGTCGGCGGGTTCACACTGCGATTTGGAACGTCCCGATTTCCTGAACGAGTGTCCGGCTGCGTGATAGTTGGTGGACGCCCGGTGGGCACGCTGGGTTGCGATGGCTGTGGATTGTTGCTGGCTGGCGGAGTGACGTTTTGATGCGTGTCGGTGGGCGGGTTCACATTGCGATTTGGAACGTCCCGATTTCCTGAACGAGTGTCCGGCTGCGTGATGGTTGGTGGACGCACCGGAGTCACGCTGGGTTGCGACGGGCGCGGATTATTGCTGGTCGGCGGAGTGACATTTTGATGCGTGTCCGTCGGCGGGTTCACATTGCGGTTTGGAATATCGCGGTTGCCAGATTGGCTGCCGGTTGGGTCGGAAGGCGTCGGGCGCGGGTTGTTGTTTTGCTCGTTGTGGAGCATGGGAACAGCAGGGTTATTGCGGTTCTGTGAGTTGCCGGGGGAGATGTTTCGGTCGCGACGATCGGGCGGGTTGTTTACGGCTCCGCGCCAGCCGTGGCGTTCTGCATTGGGAATCTGGGCGACGGGAACGGGTTGCAGAGGACGGTGGTTGCCAGCATTGATGCGATCCACGGGGATGCCGCCATTGATGATGGTGCGGTTGTTGCCGTTGTAATTATTGATGATGGTGGTCTGGTTAAAAAACTGGTTCACGCGATGGGGTTCGGCGCGGTAATAACGCGGATGACGTTCCGAAAAGCGATTTACGGAAACGAAGGTGAAATAATCCGAGCCCAGACCGAAATCGAAGCCCACGGTCACGCCCGAACCGCGATAGAAAAAGCCCACGCCCGGGCGATACACTGTGAACGGCGGCAGTGGCGCCCATCCGCAATAGTTGTTGTGGGAACGCCACGTCACCCATGACGGCGCCCAGACTGTGTCCGGCCACCAGCACCAACCGAAGCGGGTATCTCGGAACCAGCGTCCGTAATGAAACGTCGCGCCCCAGGAATAATCCGAGTCCCAATACCAGCCGTGGTCGGTATAAACCCAGTGACCACGGTCGCAATATGGTTGCCAGGAGGAATCATAAATTACCGTCGTGGGACGCCAGCAGCGTCCGTAGCCTTCTACTTCCACCCAACTGCCGTAAGGAGAAAGGGTCTGGTAAAACTGATTGACGGTCACTTCCGCCGCTGGCTGCGCAATGACCGGAGCGGCCGCGCTGGCTGCCGGCGCGCTGGGGGCGACGGGCACGGAAACATTTTTGTCATGATCCATCATCGCGTTGATGATGTCGGTGGGAACGCCCGCGTCATTGAGGCAAACGATTTTTTCGGCGTTCAGACCGAATGTGCCGGGTGTATTGGCGATGTAATTTTTAATGATGTTCAGGTCAACCCCGGCTTGGGCCAGCTTGACCACTTCCGCCAACGGAGTTCCCGGCTGAACAAGGGTTGGCGGAGAGATGCCATCGGCGGGTGGCGGGTTAGGCTGTTCTTGGGCTACGGTGTCAGAGGTGGCAGCGGCAGTCATGGCCAAAGCAACCAGAAAAATTTTAGTGTGAAGGAGGGTTTTCATAAAAGCTATGGTTTTAGGTGAACAACAATGATATCAACAACGAATAGACTTGGAAGTTGCGTCGTTTGTTCAGTTTTAATTGTATCACATTAAAAAACAGCAACTTAAAAACAAGCTTTCGCTGGGAGCCGAGGTGTTTGCGTCACCTTCATCTCGTGTTTCTGGTCGCCAACCAGGACCGAAGAAGAGGGAACTAATTTTCTGCCTATATTTTTGCTTCCGTAAACGGCAGTTTCTCCGTGTAGACCTTCAGATTCCGAAACACCAAAGCCGAGTGAACCATGCAGCGGATGGCGATGTGGCCGTAGTTCAGGATGCAACCGGTGTTAGTGCGGGAATTGTCTCCAAATTCCAGTAGGATTTTGCCGTCAATCGCGCCCTGGATTTTTCCACCAATCTGCACGATTTGCAGTTTGTGCCACTCATTGATGGCAAAAGATTTTGGCGCACTGCCGTAACCGATGCGGTAGGCAAACGGATTTTTCCGGCTGAAGGCGGTGCCGGTGTCGTTGCGCACGTCATTCATCTCGCGATAAAACTCCCAGTGGTAATTGCGCACGTTTTGGTTGTGAACCGTGTCCATCGTGCCGTTGGTTTTTTTCGGATAATCGGCCATGAAGTCCTCGCGCGTCATGCCGGAAGCCTGGATCATCAGCAGGCTGAGGCCGTTCGGCTTGAGCGCCTTCCACTCGTACTCGACATAGACATTGCCCTCAAAGGTCTTGCTGCTCCAGATGTAAACCTGGCTGTTGAAAGCCTCCGGGCTGCCATAGCGCAGCAACGGCGTTTCGATGAGCAATCCCTCCGGATGGCCGGCTGGCTTAACGGAAGCGGTGTGGCCCTGAATGTAAAACTCCTTGATCTGCTCCACGGGATTCTTGAAATCCACGTCGAACTGCTTGGTCCAGCCCGCCGGCAACGGATTGAAAGTGAAGTTCTGCAAATCCGCGCCCTCGAAATGATGCCGCAGTTCCGTTTCAACCGCGCGATCGTAGTCCGGGGCGCCGGCGCGATATTTTTTGTAAAGTTCAGCGCCGGTGAGCACCCTGTCATAGAACTCAATCTCGCCGTGGCAAAGCGCGGGACAACCGGCGTAAAGCGCCTCACCCGTCTGGTCGCGGTGGAAATCTTTGTTAAAAATGTCGCTTTTGCCAAGCAGCACGCCGTTCACGAACAGCGAAGCGCTCTTCGCCGCATCATCCCAGGTGACGGCGAGCTGATACCAGCGGTGCTGTTGAAAGTAATTGAACGGCACGGCCTGCACCCACGCCTTTTGCGGCGGCTCGAAACCTTCGTGCGTGGGATAAACCGTGCCCTTGAAAAATTTGGCGCGAAATTCATTGAATCGGTTCCAGATGAAACTGAAGTTTGCTGCCGGATAATTGCGCGGCACTTCGTAGTCGCTCAAGAAGCAGTAATTGTCGAAGAACTCATTCTGCATCTTCATGTTGTCCGATACAAAGCTGGCGGCCAGATCTTCCAGCCCGAAAAACCAGAGTGCGAGTGTGCCGCGCGGCTCGTTGAGTGTGTGGCCGCCCGTCAGTTTGATGGCGGTGTGAATGCTCGTCGGGTTGATGCCTTTGCGGCCTTTCAACTCGAGCACGCGCGCCGGACCTTTGACGCACTCCCCCTTGGCCAGTGCGGCCGCGTTGGCGAGATGAACAAACTTGGGCTTGATGGAGTTTTCGCCGGGCGCGGCGTTGAGTCGCCAGCCGGCGAGCGAGACAGCGGAAGCCGCCGTCAAACTGGTGGCCAGAAACCGGCGGCGGTTTATTTCGGAAGGATTCATGTGGTTCATGGTTTTGACGAGGTTGGTGTTTGAATAGCCAGTTGTTTTTCCGTCATCTCAATTTATCCAGCGTGATGGCGGCAGGGTTGTTCATCATTTCCTGGCAACGAAGGTTGTCCACGATGGCCACTTTTGATTTTCCCCAACTGTGCCACTGCAAAAAATACGCGGCCTTGCCTTTGAAGATGTTCAACACTTCCATTTGGTCGAAGCTGCCGTAGCCATCTTTATTTGGACCGATTTCGCCATTCGCAATCAATTTCCCGAATTTCTTCAAAGCTTCGTAATCATTAAAATCCGGGGATTTTCCATAACTATCAACTGCCACGATATCCACATACGGGGCCCCCGGGAACATCGCCTCCAGCGGCGGCAAGGCATGGCCCTTGGAGCTGCTGGGGGAATACACCCACAATAAATTATCCAATCCAAAATCGGTGGTGAAAGTTTCGCGCATGTCTTTCCACAAGGCGGCGAAATCCTCCTGATTGTTCGGCTTTTTCCAGTCATTGACGCCCCACCAAAACCAATTGCCGTTCACCTCATGAAATGGCCGCCAAAGGACGATCACCCCTGCGTCCTTCAATTGCTTCAGCGCACCGGCGATTCTTCTGAGTTCCGCCCGGTAGCTGGTTTTCGCTGTTGAGTCAGGTGCATTTTTCAACAAGCTTCGGAGATTGATCGATTTCTTCTCCTGCGCCGAATCGAACCTCACATTGTAGCCCTCTTTGAAAGGGTTGTCCGCATGCCAGCTGATGGTTACTAGGCCGCCTTTTTTCCAATGGGCGATCGCGTATTGGTTATTGGCGGGCAAGTTGGCATTGGCAAAATAACCATACTCCAAACCAAGCAGCGCCGGGTGTTTCCCGGTTGATTCATAGAGCGACTGAAAACTTATTTTGTAATTTAACGCGACATCCGCTGATTCACTGCACTGTTGCCCGACAATGACCCGCTGGTTTTCAATGACCGTTCGGAAATAGGCCATGATTCCCGCCTTGCTTCGGTCGGTCAGTTTCGGGATGAACATTTTGTTGGCTGGCGCGGCGCTGGCGTTGTTGGTTTCAATCGCACCGGCGGTGGTTGATATTAGCGTGAAGCTTGTAATAAGCAGCACGGCCAATGCGGGCGCAGGCAGGCATCGGGAAGCAAGGTGACAGATGGTTTTGGGTGACATGAGCCTGAAAAGCACGGTTTGTTTCTTGGCCATAGGTCTATATTTTGAAGTTAATTTTTATGGTGCTCCCACCCGGAATTGAACTGGGATCCACGGTTTAGGAAACCGCTGCTCTATCCATTTGAGCTATGGGAGCTTTGTTGAAAATGTTTGTCGGCCGACTGATTAATTGAAAGCTAACTATGCCCGGTTTCTCGGGAAGGGCAAGCTCATCCGATTGAGTCGTAATGGGACTTTAATTCCGGTTGCATCTGGCGGCTTCGCAGAACGCTGAGAGGCTTGCCAAGAGTTAAGTCGATCCTTGCAACAACAATTACAAACAGGCACGTTGAATGAAATACCCGATTTCCCCGACATTGATTTGCGGATTTTCGCAGAATAATTGAATTAACCCGGAAAAACCTTTATGAAAACACCATGGCTAATCCTGTTTGGCCTGTTGATTTGTGTCACGGCCACGGCTGCGGGAAAAATAGATCGCGGCTTGGTTGCGCTGCCGGCAGGAGTGAGCAAGGTTTATCTCAGCTGGCGGTTTTTGCGCGATGATGCCGCCAGCATCGCGTTTAATGTTTATCGCCAGTCCGCCGCCGGTGGCAAGGCCACCAGGCTCAATGCCCAGCCAGTTTCCCAAACCACGGACTTCATTGATTCCACTGCACCACTTGACGTCGCGTGTGAATATTTTGTGCGTGGCGTGATCGCGGGCCGTGAATTGGAGGCCAGCAGCAAATGCGTCGCTACCGCCAGCGCGAAAGAACCAGTCATCAAGAAAGATCCCAAGAAGCCCGCCGCGCCGGAGGCTGCGTTTGTATCAATTCCGTTGCTCGGCAAATACAAGTTGCAATCGGTTGCCGTGGCCGACCTCGATGGTGATGGCAAAATGGATTTCGTCATCAAGCAACCCGACGGCAACATTGATCCGTATAAGGATTATTGGCACAAGAGTACCAACACATTTAAAATAGAAGCTTATCGCCACGACGGCAAACCGCTTTGGCAATACGACCTCGGCTGGGGCATTGAACAGGGGATTTGGTATGCGCCTTACATCGTTCATGATTTTGATGGCTGCGGCAAAGCGGAAGTAATTGTCAAAACCAGTCAAGGCGACCCGCGTGACCAGGATGGCCGGGTGCAGACCGGCCCGGAATATCTCGCCGTGCTCGATGGCACCACCGGCAGGGAAATTTGCCACGCCGACTGGCCGTCGCGGGAGCTGTTCAAGGATGAAGGTTACAATCACGCCTCGCGCAATCAACTCGGCGTCGCCTACCTTGACGGCAAAACACCAAGCATCATCGTGAATCGCGGAACTTATGGCCACATAATCGTCGAGGCGTGGAAATTTCAGGGCCGTAAACTAGAGCGGCAATGGCGCTGGGACAACAAGGACCTACCCAAACAATACAAAGGGCAAGGCTCACACATGCTCCAAGCCGCCGATCTCAATGGCGACGGTCGTGATGAAGTCATCGTCGGCTCCTGCGTCCTCGGTCCCGACGGCAAGGAACTGTGGACCACCGGACTGGGACATCCCGACAGCGTCTATGTCGGCAAACTCAATCCTGACCGCAAAGGCCTGCAGATATATTACAACATTGAGACGGCACAGAAGAGCAACGGCATGTGCATGGCGGATGCCGCGACCGGGAAAATTCTATGGGGCTTCGGTACGCCCACCAAACACGTTCACAGCCATGGCCTCTGCAGCGACATTGATCCTGACCAGCCCGGCTGGGAAGGCTACGGTGCGGAGTCCACCAACCACATCTTTGTTTACTCGCGCCTTTGGAGCAGCAACGGCAAGCTGCTCGACGACTCGTTGCGCTGGAACTTCGGTCCCTTTGCCGTTCTTTGGGATGAAACCCCGCAGCGTGAATTGATTCTGAACAGCCGCATTACAAAATACAAAGGCGCCGCCCTTAACGCCGTGGATGCAAATTTCATTGCCGTGGCCGACGTTCTTGGCGATTGGCGCGAAGAAATTCTTGCCACCGTGCCCGGGGAACTGCGCATCTATACCACAATCATACCTGCACGCGACCGCCACGTCTGCCTGATGCAAGACCCGATTTACCGCAGCTGCCTGATACGCCAGACCTCTGGTTATTATCAGTGCCCGACCATGAGTTTTGATCTCGCCACCGGCGCAACCCGCAATACTGACAACTGATTGATTCTTCAGAATTAATCAAATTCCATTAATCAATCGCTAAAGAGCCATCGGCGTTGTGACTGGGCCTTTCTTCTGTTTTTTCGTGCGCTTATTGCAAACAACCTATCGCCTGCTGAAAACCTATTGTTATCGAAGTGGATCAAGTTATTTTTAAATGTACGGCAGCACAGTCTTCAGTGGACATCTTCTGTCCCACGCTAATGCCGCTTAGATGAACAATAAAAATAGGCGGTGGCTTACTTCGTGATTAAAGTGCCACCGCCTATTATTTGTTTATATTTAATGAATTTTGATTTTGATAGGCGCTTCTCTGTATGACTCTTTCAGCCTGTGAAAAATTAAAACCACAAGTTTTTAACCCAAGAGCGAAGGTGCCGATTAGTGACTTTCTTTCCTGGCGCGGAGTATTCGATCCAATCCCGCCAATGACAGAAGCATTGCCACAAACAAGATTAGCGCCAAACCTATTGGTTCTGGCACAACCGTCAGGTTTAGCGACCAACTGTCAACTGTCGACTGTCCGCCGCCGTTAGATATATCAGAAAAAAATAACGCCCATGTCCCGTTTGCCAGCGATCCGTTGAAGTCCGAAAGATTGCCTGCTGCCTGATATGTCCCTGAAAGAATATTTCCTGAAGTCTCATTTTGGATGCTTGTGCTCCCAGCATCGCTCAAAGAAATGTTCATCCCAGCCCCATAGGCTCCAAAGCCGTTTACCGCCACCCCTGGCTGATCCAGCAATACCACCAGTGTCCCGTTTGGCGCAATCAGATATGCAAATAAATCTCCGTTGTAACCACCGCTGATGGATAGGTTCACCGTCACCCCTAATACCTGATCAAGTGGGCTTGCTTGATTAAAGGTTCCGCTAAACACCACGCCCACCGGATTGCCATCCGCAACCCCGCCATTGCCCGGCGTGAAGCTCTGGCTCAATGTCAACGTCGCCTGCGCCCATGTTACAGTGAGCAGAAGGAATAAAATTGTTAGTTTTTTTTGCATGTCGTCCCTTTGTTGAGGACAAGTGGTGGAAGTGACCACCGAATTCAGTAAATGGTAAAAATCGTGGTTCTTAGCCAAACGATCATCCCGCTAACGTCCCCAGTAATTCAAATATATCTCGCTGAATAAGGTTAATACCCTATTAATTGATTTATGCATCAGCAATGCAGCGAACGATAGATTTTATGAATCGGATGATGATAATACCCAACTCTGGTGATTCTAATTAACTATTCATAGGCAATTTGAGTGGTAACCTGTTATAGATATCCGGTATCAAGAAGGATTTGCAGCAAAAGAGTCGTTTTATTGAGACGAAAGCGAAAGATTAAATTATTTTTCCAGTATGTCTTTGCGTTTGTAAAGGAACTGTGAAAAATCCAGAATCACTGTTATGAAGCATTTTCTATTGGCATTGCCTTGGCTGGCTGGCTTTGCACTTTTGGCGGCGGAACCAGGGAATTTAGTTCTGCGCACGGATCGGCTGACGCTGGAACTGGGACAGAAACAAAACGGAGCCATCGTTTCGCTTGTGGATCAAAAGACCGGCACGGAGTTTGTGGCTAATCAGTTAACCCCTCGGTTGTTTACCCTTTGCTTCACCAAAAAATCTGCTCCGGGCAGCGAGAAAATTTATTTGAGCAGCAGCAGTGCAAAAAAATATGTCGCCACGCGCAAAGATTCATCCGCCGGACAGCAGGTGACATTGAATTACGAAGGTTTGGGAGATTGGCCGGTACAGGTGCAATGTGTCGTGCGTGCGGTGCCGGCAGATCCGCTCTTGCGCTGGCGGATAAGCGTAAAGATTCCCGAGGATTTGGTGTTGGAGCAAGTTCACTATCCCTTGGTGGTGCTAAAGGCACCGCTGGGAGAATCAGTGGATGATGATGCGGCAGTTTGTGGTGCCGCCAAAGGCGGGGTTGTCCGGCAACCCGGCAATTTTAAGGTTGGCACCCGGATATCAGAGCATCAGCCCGGTTCATTGGCCGCGCAGTTTGGCTGTTACTATGATTCAAGGTCCGGCGTTTATCTGGCGGCGCATGACGATCAGGGATATCCCAAAGACATCATCCTGCAACGCACAAAAGAGGGACTGGAATTTAACTGGATGCAAGCCAGCTATTCGGGCAAGACCTATACACTTGATTACGACGTGGTGCTGACCACGTTTTCCACAGCGGATAAAACAACGGCCACCGATTGGCGGGATGCGGCGGACATTTATAAAAATTGGGCGCTGACGCGTCCGTGGTGTGCTACGCTGTTTGCCCAGCGAACAGACATTCCCGCTTGGATGAAGGAAGGGCCGGCTATGGTGCGGTTTTCCCGCCAATGGCTGGCGCAGCCCGAACTCATCGAAAGATGGGTTTCGCAATATTGGCGGAAGCAATTCCCTGATGCTCCTTTGATCATGGCATATTGGGGTTGGGAAAAAGTGGAGAACTGGATCACCCCGGATTACTTCCCGCTGTATCCCAGCGACAAACAATTCACCAATCTGGTGGCGCGACTGCGTCCGTTCAATACCCATGCCTTTCCCTGGCCATCCGGTTATCATTGGACGCTGACGTTTGATAAGAAAGCTGATGGCGCGTTTCAATGGGATGACCGGAAACGTTTTGATCAAGTGGCGCATTCCCATGCGATCCACAATCGTTCCGGCGAACTTTATCTGCGCACGCCGAGTTGGCTGAAGGGCGGCAACACCGCCTGCCTCTGTCCCGGTGATCCTTGGACCATCCAATGGTGGAATCAGGATATCTGCGTGCCTCTGGCGCTGCGCGGGGTAGAAATGATTCAGGTGGACCAAGTGGTGGGCGGCGGATTTCCCGCCTGTTATGAAAAAAGTCATCCGCATCCCCCCGGGCACGGCAAGTGGATGACGGAAGTTTTCACCAAACAATTGCTAACCATGTATGCCGCCTGCCGCGCCATTCAACCGGATGCCGTGGTGTGCTTTGAGGAACCCAATGAGCGATTTAATCACCTGGTGGGTATTCAGGATTATCGGGATTGCGAAGCCTCGCGCGAATGGGCTTCGGTGTTTGGCTATCTTTACCACGAATTTCTCCCCGTCTTTCAAAGCAATCCCCGAGGTCAGGATCTGGTCATGGCCGCTTACTGTCTGGCCAACGGCGAAATGCCGCACATGGTTCCCTCGATGAATTTTGGCGACAAACCCCTGTTGCGAAACGGCGGTTTCGAGGACATCTCCGGCTGGGATCACATCCGCGAATATCAGGGGCAAAAGTGGAATGGTAAATGGTATCGGGACGAAGCGGACGTGCATGGCGGTAAAGCCAGCCTGCGCCTGGAAAATCTTAAGGCGACCGATACTGTTCAAATTTCACAAAACGTGGATGTGAACACAAAAACCTTTTCTGCCGGTCGCAAATACCGGTTGAGCGCGTGGATGAAAACCGCCGCCGCCGAAAAACAAAACGGCATCAACTTCGGATTCTTTCTGGCCAATGGGAAATTTGCCAGCGCCGGGCGGTTGGTCATGCCACCGGCGGGTGCTGGTTGGAAAAAGGTGGAGGCAGAATTCCTCGTGCCAGATGGAGCCACCATGATGCGCATTATGATTCAGGCTGGTAACGTCGCCAAAGTCTGGGTGGCTGACATGGTTTTGGCGGAAGTTTTACCCGATGGGAGTGCTAAGCCGGTTCAGCAATCAAGCGACCAGCCATTGCAGGAATTCATGAAGCAATGGGTCACACTATATCATGGGGCCGGCCGGCCGTATCTGGAATTCGGGCGTATGCTCCATCCGCCGACATTGAAGTGCGCGCGGATTACGCGCGGAAGTTTCACCCTGTCAGCCATCCAGCATAACGCCTATCGCGCCGCCGATGGGACCGAGGCGGTCGTTCTTGCCAACGCGACTTGGGAAAAACAAACCGCCACTCTCTTGTGGCAGGGTCGCTCGCAAAGCATCGAACTGTTGCCTGCCGAGGTTCGGTTGATTAAGTGAATTGCTTGCTCAACACCTTTAAGCGAACACAATTTCCGTTGTCGCCGCCTTATCGTCCCACCCGCGTGTCGGCTCGGCGGTGACAGACGAGATGTCTTTGATGGAAATCTGGCGACCGCGGGTCTTGGGGGATTTTACTTCCACCTTCGCCGGGTCGCAGGTCTGCTGCGAAATTTTCTGGTGCGGCGCCGGTTTGTAGCGGACATAAAGCTTCTTCGGCGTGTCCGGCTCGAAGAACAGGATGCGCGATTTGTCCGGGATGCAGAGATAAACCTTGTTGAGGATCGAACCGCCAAACGAGAAGCGCTTCAGGTAGCTGGCGTTCCGGTCCGTGTAGGCGCAGGTGAAAACTTTTTCGCGGTCCGGCAGGCCGCAGTAGAATAATTCCTGCCCGACGAACAATTTTTCCGGCAGCTCGGTGACTTTGTAAGTGCCGTCGCGGAACACGAGCAGGATTTTATCAAACTTGGTGCACTCCAGTTTGAACTCCTCACCGGAAACCTTGTAGCCGACGTAACCGCTCTCGCGGTCATAGGCGACCTTGAACGCCTTGAACGCGACTTCCTTCACGTCCACTTCTTCGTGACGGCTGCTCTTGGTCGTGAGGCGCGGATAGAGCGGCCCGTATTTTTCCAGCAACGCCTCCAGATGACTGATGACGTATTTTGTGAGGCCTTTGAGATTCTTGCGCGTCTCGTCGAGTTCCGCCTCTGTCTTCTCCATCTCCTCGCGGTGCTGGTTGATGTCGAAGAGCGAAATGCGGCGAATGCGGACCTGCAAAAGTTTTTCCACATCCGCGTCCACGATGTCGCGCACGAGTTCTTTCTTGAATGGCTTGAAACCCTCGTAAACCGCCGCGATGACCGCCTCGTTCGTCTTGCACTTCTCAATCAATTTGTAAATACGCTCCTCGATGAAGATGCGTTCCAGCGTCCGGTAATGCAGCTCGTCGAGCAGGTTTTTTTCGCGCAGCTCCAGCTCGCGCTTGAGGATGCGGACGAGTTGATCGGTGTTTTCCTTGAGCACTTCGCTGACGGTCAATTCCACCGGGCGGTTGTCCTTGATGACGACGATGCGGCTGGTAATGGTTGTCTCACAGTCGGTGAATGCGTAAAGCGCATCCACCATCTTCTCCGCATCCACGCCGGCGGGACATTTGATCTCAATCTCAACGGTTTCCGAGGTGAAATCGTTGATGGACTTCACCTTCAACTTGCCCTTGCGCGTCGCATCTTCGATGGAGCCGATGAGCGAATCGGTCGAGGTGGTCGGCGGAATTTCCGTGATGACCACCGTGGAATCGTCCTTCGTCTTGATGCGGGCGCGGACTTTGACCGAGCCTTTGCCGTCCTGATAATCGCGCGCATCCATCAAGCCGCCGGTCAGAAAATCCGGCAGACATTTGAACGGCTGCTTCTTGAGGATGGCAATCTGCGCTTCGAGCAGCTCGGGGAAATTGTGCGGTAGAATCCGCGCGCTCAGACCGACCGCGATGCCTTCCGTGCCAAGCATCAGGTTCAGCGGCAATTTGCACGGTAGCGTCACCGGCTCCTGGTTACGACCGTCGTAGCTGGGAATGAAATCAGTGATCGAATCGTTGAAAACTTCCGTCCGTGCGAGTTCCGTCAGCCGGCATTCGATGTAACGGGAGGCGGCGGCCGGATCGCCGGTGAAAATGTTGCCGAAGTTCCCCTGGCCTTCGATGAGGTAGCGTTTGTTCGCCAGCACCACGAGCGCATCGCCGATGGACGCATCGCCGTGCGGATGATATTGCATCGTATGACCGACAACGTTGGCTACCTTGATGAAGCGTCCGTCATCCTTCTCGTGCAGCGCCCAGAGAATGCGCCGTTGCACCGGCTTCAAACCGTCCGCCAGATTCGGAATCGCACGGTCGCGGATGACGTAGCTCGCGTAATCCAGAAACCCGCGATCTACGCGGGTGTGCAAGCCCACGCCGAGTTTTTTCGGATCGAACGGCTTGTGCGTGATGGCTTCGATCGCTTCGGCAACGACGTGCTGTTCGCCGTTGCTTTCGGTGGGTTTCTTTTTGGCCGGCTTCGCCTCCGCAGGCGCAGGTTGCACGCCTTCGATGGGTAATTCGGGTTGACCGGAATCTTTTTTCTTGGCTGACATTTTGAAATTGGGAAAAGGTTAATCTTCGACCGGAACGACGAGGCTGTCCATGATGTAGTCCTTGCGCTCGGGCGTGTTCTTGCCCATGTAAAAATCAAAGATTTGTCCTGACTCGGCGCGCGGCGCGTATTCGACTTTGCTCAGCCGCATCTGCTTGCCGATGAACTGCTGGAACTCCTTCGGGCTGATTTCGCCCAAGCCTTTGAAGCGCGTGATCTCCGGCTTGCCACCGAGCTTCGCGGAAGCCGCGTCACGTTCGGTTTCGCTGTAGCAGTAAATCGTTTCCTGCTTGTTGCGCACGCGGAACAGCGGCGTTTCCAAAATATAAACGTGGCCGTCGTGGACGAGTTGCTCGAAGAACTTGAAGAAGTAAGTGATCATCAAATTGCGGATGTGCAGACCGTCCACGTCGGCGTCGGTCGCGAGAATGACCTTCTCGTAGCGCAAGCTCTCGGTGGTGTCCTCCACCTGCAAGGCCTGCATGAGATTATACATCTCGTCGTTTTTATACATCACGTCGCGCTTGAGATCCCAGACGTTGAGCGGTTTGCCCTTGAGCACGAACACCGCCTGATTGTTCACGTCGCGGCAGCTCGTGATGGAACCGGCGGCGGATTGACCTTCGCAGATGAAGACCATCGTGCCCTTGCCCTTTTCCTTCTTCTTGTCGAAATGATTCTTGCAGTCCTTCAACTGCGGGATGCGGAGGGAAATCGCCTTGGCGCGTTCGCGGGAAAGCTTCTTCACATCCTGCAATTCCTTCCGCAACTGCTGCGTGTCCTTCACCTTCGCCATGATCGTCTCGGCGATGGTTTTGTTGCGCTGGAAGAAATGGAGCAACTCCTCGCGCACGTTGTTCACCAGCTCCGTGCGGATTTCCGTGTTGCCGAGCTTGTTCTTCGTCTGCGACTCGAACACCGGGTCCTTCAGCCGGATGGCCACCGCGCCGACCATGCATTCGCGCACGTCGTCGCCTTCGTATTTGGTGTTGCCGTATTCGTTGACGGCTTTGAGCAAACCTTCGCGGAACGCGCTCAAATGCGTGCCGCCATCGCCCGTGTATTGGCCGTTGACGAAGGAAAAAAACGTCTCGCCGTAGCGCGAATTGCTATGCGTGAAGCAGAACTCCAGCGTCTTGCCCGCGTAATGCAGCGGCGCGTAAATCGGCTCGCTGCCGTCGCTTGCCAAATCTTCCATCACCAGATCCATCAGGCCGTGGCGGGATTGGAACACCTTCGGCTCGGCCAGCTCCGGCGTTTTCAAAATCAATTTCAGCCCGGTGTTGAGATAGCTGTAATGCCGCAGCCGTCGCTCGATGTGTTCGAGGCGAAACGCGCTTTCCTTGAAAATGCTTTCATCCGGCTCGAATTCGATGAGCGTGCCGTTCGGCTCTTTCGTCTTGCCGGCGTCTTCTTTCTTCAGCTTGCCGATCTTGAAACTGGCCTCGGCGTATTCGCCGTCGCGATGGCTGCGCACGAAAAAGTTTTTCGACAGCGCGTTGACGGCCTTCGTGCCGACACCGTTGAGGCCGACGCTGAATTGAAACACCTCGTCGTTGTATTTCGCGCCGGTGTTGATCTTGGAAACGCAGTCCACGACCTTGCCCAGCGGGATGCCGCGGCCGTAATCGCGCACCGCCACGCGGTTGCCCTCGATGTCGATCGCGACCTCTTTGCCGTGGCCCATGATGTATTCGTCAATCGCGTTGTCCACGACCTCCTTGAGCAGGACATAGCAGCCGTCGTCGGGATGCGCGCCGGTGCCGATGCGCCCGATATACATGCCCGTGCGGAGCCGGATGTGCTCCAGCGAGGACAACGTCTTGATCTTGCTCTCGTCGTAAACTGGTGTCGGTTTTTCAGCCATAGAAATTGTGCGCGGAGAAATTAGTCGAAATGCGGAAAATGAAAATGCGAAACTTTAAAAATTCAATTTGCCGTGCGCTTAAAGCATCGCTGATTTCGCCTTTTCTTTCAGGCGGAGGCAATTAGGCTGTGGGCATGAGTCATTTGAAATGCGCCATTGAAGATTCGGTTGCCTCGCTCCGCAATTTGTCCACGCTGGAGGAGCCGCTGGATCGCGCGGCGCTGCTAGTCCTACGCGCGCTGTTGGGGGGGCACAAGCTGCTGGTCTGCGGCAACGGCGGCAGCGCATCGGACGCCACGCATCTGGCCACGGAATTCCTCTGCCGTTTCAAGGAAGAACGCCGGCCGTATCCGGCCATTTCGCTCACGGCGAACGGCGAATTCATGACCGCCGTGTGCAACGATTACCATGCGGATGAGATTTTTGCGCGACAGGTCTGGGGCCTCGCGGAAAAAGGTGACGTGCTCATCGCCATTACCACGAGCGGCAAATCCAAAAACATCGTCCGGGCGCTCGAAGAGGCCAATCGCAAGGGCGTCGAGAGCATCGCGTTCCTCGGCCGCGACGGCGGTTTCACGAAGGGGATTGCGACGATTGATTTGATTGTGCCCGGCACGGTGACGGCGCGGATTCAGGAGGCGCAAAAAGTTTTGTATCACGCGCTCTGCGAAATGGTCGAAGAAAAACTTCCCCGGAATTGAGCAGGAGAAACATCAGATGAAAATCCAATCCCTTACCATCGGTTTGTCGGTCCGGCATCCGCAATACGGCATCGGCACGGTGAAAACCATTTCGGAACAGACCGCCGAAGTCCGTTTTAACGACGCCGTGCGGGTCATTGAGCCGGAATTGAGCGGCCTCGTGCCCGCCGAACCCAGTGTGGCGGTTTCCGGGCTGGAAATGCCGCTCGGCCAGTTTGTGGCGTCCACCATTGAAGGCGTTATCGAGCGGCTGGGGTTCGAGAAGCCGGATGCGGTGATCGAGCAACTCGGCGTCCGCTGGCACAAAGGGAAGCTGGTTTTGCATCCGTCGGATCCGGCGTTGCAGACCAAGGAAGTGCCGCTGGAAGTTTTCTTTCACAAGCTCGTCGGCGTCCGGAACCAGTTACGGGTGCTGGAACAAAAAATCAACGCGCACCCGGTGCTGACGGATGGCGAAAAGGTGGAGCTGCAGCAATACATCACGCGCTGCTATGGTTCGCTGACGACATTCAATCTGCTGTTCAAGGACAAGGACGGACAGTTTTCCTCGAAAGCGGAAAGCTAGGCGGCGGGTGCCCAGAAATAGTCCGGTTCGTTACAATGGATGTCTGCGCCGACAACGCCGCCGTTGGGGTTAGGGAAGGCGAAGTCGGGCATGCGTTTTTTTACGGCAATATTGAAGGCCAAGCATCACCGCACCAACGCTCAACAAGGTCAAGACATCAGGCTCAGGCACGGGATTTGTTGAGTATCTGATGTTATCAATTTGCCAAGCCCCGCCACCGCCACCAAATGGCCATGTCTCACCAGAAAGCATTATCGAAAACCGAAGTTCCATGGATGTTCCCAAATAAGGCGACACATCAATGCCAAGAGTTTGGTATCCGGAAGCGTCGGTCGAAAGATATGTCGGAGTGACTGACAATCCCGCCGCACTTACGAGCAGCGGCAGATAATAGCCCGCCGGATAGAGATTGGGGTCGTAAAGCGCCCTTGATTGGAAAGTAATCGCATTAACATTGAGCGGAACTGACAAGGACCGCCAAAGAGAAACCGGATTTGTCGCGCCGCCAAAACCTGCTTGTAGATAAACGGAATTGGTTCCGTTGCTCGCAGGAAACGAAGTTGTAGGTGTTAAAGAGATGACCGGTCCGCCGAGTGGGCCATATTGAAAATAAAGCGGTGATCCCAAAATGCTCCATCCCGGTAAAGCTGTGGCTGGATCTAAAGTTTCACCGGAACCGGTGGATGAGGGAATAGTGCCATTTTCAAAGCTCCCATTTGGGATTAACTGGGCGAAACACACACCTGAAAGCGTGATTAAACACAAAGATATGATGATGGAGAGTTTTCCCATATTTTATAGTTGTTCACCGATTTTTTGGCCGTCAAGAATAAGCTGGCGCATTCCCAGCCTTCCACTTGATGTTGCAGCCGATGCTGGCGACCTGCATTTCCGAAGTCGGCTTTCCCGCCAGCACCGCCTCCAGCGCGTTGCGCAAATCTTTTCCCGTCACGGAAATGCCATTGCCCGGACGGCTGGCATCAAACTGGCCGCGATAGACGAGGCGGCGGCCGCGATCAAAGAGAAAAATATCCGGCGTGCAGGCGGCGCGGTAGGCTTTGGCCACCGCCTGCGTTTCGTCGTAGAGATAGGGGAATGTGTAGCCGGCATTGTTCACTTCGTCCTTCATCCGGGCCGGGCTGTCAGCGGGACAGTTTTTTGCATCGTTGGAGTTGATGCCGGCGAATCCGACGCCGCGCGGTGCATAGTCGCGTGCGAGTTGCGCGAGGCCGGCGCGAATGTGGACAACGTAGGGGCAGTGGTTGCACATAAAAATCACGGCGAGCGCGGCCTGGCTCTTAAAGTCGGCAAGCGAGATGATTTTCCCGTCGGTATCCGGCAGTTTGAAATCGGGTGCGGTCGTGCCGAGTGGCAGCATGGTGGAAGGGGTCAAAGCCATGCGGAAAATATAAGCCCAATGTCCAAAGTCTAAAGTCATTTTTAATAAGGAAGTCAGGAAACTAGGAATTTCTTTTCCTGAATTCTTGGTTTCCTTATTTATATCAGGCAAACTTTTCGCCGTGGCCAAGAACATCGTCTATTTCGATCTGGAAACGCAGAAGTCCGCCGAGGAAGTTGGCGGCTGGGGTAATATTTCCAAGATGGGCATGAGCGTGGGCGTGACTTACAGCACGGTCTCCGGCGAATATAAAATTTATGGCGAGAAGCAGGTGAATGATCTGATCACCGACCTGCAACGCGCCGATCTCGTGGTGGGTTTCAATAATCTGCGGTTCGATTACGAGGTGCTGCACGGCTACACGGCGTTCGACCTGACGCAATTGCCGACGCTCGATATGCTCGTGGTCTTAAACGAGACGCTCGGCCACCGGCTTTCGCTGGATTCCATCGCCACGGCGACGTTCAATGTGGAAAAAACGGCGGAAGGTTTGCAGGCGATCCGCTGGTTCAAGGAAGGCAAGCTGGCGGAGATCGCGGAGTATTGCTGCTACGACGTGAAGATCACCAAGCTCGTCCACGAATACGGCGTGCAGCACCGGCAGCTTCATTACGCCAACCGCTTCGGGAAGAAACTGACGGTGCCGGTGAAGTGGTAGTTTTTAACTTTTCGCCTTTAACCCCAAAATAGCTTCGCGCAATTGCCTCGCCAGTTCTTTGCGGTCATCGGTGGTGCGTTGAAACTTTCCAAAGCGTAGCGTGGCGCGGACGGATTTTTTGCCGAGCAGATGGATGAGGTGCGGGAAAAACGTGTGGTCGCCCCAATAGCAAACTTCCTGTTTCGCGTCGCCATCGGGCAGCTCGTAGTGAATCCAGCCGACGGAAATCTCGTGACCGCCGCGCAGGGCCGGTTCCAGCAACGAGGCGCGGAACGGCAGCACCGTTTGGCCATCGGAACTCGTGCCTTCGGGAAACACCACCACCAGCACGCCGTCGGTCAGCGCGTTTTCAATTTCGCGGTTCACTTCGCCGACGTGCGTGCGGCGTTCGCGTTCGATGAAAACCGTTCCTCCGATCGTCGCCAGCCAGCCGAACAGCGGCCAGCGCCGCACATCCGCCTTGGAAACAAACACCGCCGGTGCGGCCGAGCAAATCGCCAGAATGTCGAGGTAGCTCAAGTGATTGCTGACGAGCAGGCCGCTTGTGGGAATGTCGCCGGAGATGTTTGCGGCATAGCCAAAAATCTTCAGGTGCCGGCGGCAGGCGCGTTGCAGCCACGCGGCGCGGGCGGCACGTTTGGAGTTTTTGGAAACGAAAGCCGTGCGGAAAAAATAATCGGCCAGATCCACGACAATCTGGGCAAAAAACCAGCAGAGTTTTCCGGCGGCGCGTGGCGTCATGATGAAGACTGGTTCAGCTAAAGTAGCGCTCGCGGGTTTTCTGGGACATCGTCGCCAAATCCATCAGGGTCAGAAAATCAATGGTCTTGAATTGCCGGTCCAGCGCCGGCGGCCCGCAGATTTTGGCGCCGACCGTAAGGTAGGCGCGCAATAGTTTTGGGATTTCGGCGGCGGTTTTTTGATCCAGCGGACATGCGTAGGCCGTCAAGGGGAGAGTGCGCCAGGCGGGTTCCGGAAGATATTTTCGCGAAAGCTCCTCGTAAGCCGCCGCGCCTTCGCCCGGATTCTGCGAAGTCAGCGAACTGCAGCCAATCAGATAGCGTCCACCACGCTGGGTGGCATAATCGGCAATGCCTTTCCACAGCAGGCCCAGCACAATGAGGTTGCGGTGTTGTTTTTCCACGCAGGCCCGGCCCAATTCCACGATTTGATTCCGGAAGGTTTCAAATGGGTTGAAATCAAATTCCTGTTCACTGTAATAGCCAAGATTTTTTTTGGCCGCCTTGCCGGTTTGCAACCGGTAGGTGCCGACGATTTGCCGGGTGGGCAGGTGTTCGACCAGTAGATGGTCGCAAACCGAATCAAAGGCGTCCGAATCCAGTCCGGTGTTATGGGATTGCGGGAGACCCTCGTTGAGTTCGACGTTGAAAACCTGAAACCGCAGCATCTGGGCGGCACGCAATTCCCCAGCCGAGCCTGCCAGTCGCACGTTGTAGTGCGCCGACGAGCCGGACAGCAGCCGGACGGAATCCTTGATCGTGCCCATGACTTCGGTTGGTTGAACCTAGGATGATTCTCTTAAGGCAGCGGCCATTTTACAAGCGCGGAAAAGCCGCTTCAGCTTTTTCGGGCGGCCAGAAATTTCTCGACATACTTGCCTAGCAGATCCGCCTCCAGATTCACCGCGTTACCGACCTTGCGTTCCCGCAAGACCGTGACCTCAAACGTGTGCGGAATGATCCAGATGCGGAAACTCTTTTTGCTCACCGCCGCCACCGTGAGGCTGATGCCGTCCACCGCGACCGAGCCTTTGAAAACCAGATACTTCATCACCTCTGCCGGCGCGGCGATGTCGAGGACATGATCCTTGCCCGCGCGTTCCCAGCGGATGATTTTGCCGAGACCGTCCACATGGCCGGTCACAAAATGCCCGCCCAGTTCGCCGTTCGCGCGCAGTGAGCGTTCGAGGTTCACCAGCGAACCGGGTTTGCCGAATTGAAAATTGGTGCGCTTCCAGCTCTCTTGCAGCAGATCAAATTGGATCAACTTGGACTTCCCGCGCGGCGTGACTTTCACCGCCGTCAGGCAGCAGCCGTTGACCGCCACGCTGTCGCCGACCTTTACGCCGCGCCCGCAGACGGTGGCGCGTACGGTCATCTCAATCGATTTTTTGGCGGGCGTGATTTTTTCAATGACGCCCGCTTCTTCAACAATGCCTGTGAACATAATAAATTAATGTTGCCGGTTGTCGGTCGGCGGTTGCAAGTTTTTCCGCTGGCGACTTTCGGTCATCAACGGGTCATCACCCGCGCCGTCAGCAGCAAATCCTCGCCCAGTCGGCGCCACTTGACTTCGTGGAGTTGGAGGACTTCCGCCAAACTCTTCGCGCCTTCGCCGGCCACCGCCTTGCGCGCATTCCGTCCCCCCAGAATCTTTGGCGCATAAAAAAATGCCGCCCGCTGCGCCAAGCCGCCGAGCAGAAAGGATGCATTCACTTCGCCGCCGCCTTCAACGAGCAGGCTGGTGAAGTTTTCCGCACCAAGTTTTTTTAGAAGCCATTTCAAGTCGATTTGGTGCGGCGAGGTTCCTGACGAGCCGGCTTGCGGGGATGCTCGCCCCACCTTTTTAACCGGGGCGACCAGCACATTCACCCGCTTCGCCAATGCGGTCACGCGTTGCTCGGGAGCATCCTTTCCAACCACAATCGTCGTCAGCGCGGCATATTCATCGGAAACCACTCTTGCCGTCAGAGGCGTCCGCGCCCGCGAATCCAGCACGATGCGGCGAAGTTGTTTCCGCTTTCCGCTTTCCGCTTTCCGCTTTCGGAATGTCAGGCTCGGATCATCCGCGAGGATCGTGTTCACGCCGACAAGAATGGCGTCGCTGCCCTGGCGCAATCTCATGCCGTGGGCGCGGGCTTTTTCGCCGGTGATCCACTTGGATTCGCCGCGGGCGGTGGCGATTTTTCCGTCCAGCGTCATGGCCGCCTTGACCGTGACAAACGGCGTGCGGTTCACGATCCAGTGGTTGAAGGCTTCGTTCACCTTGACGCATTCGTCGGCTAGTTGTCGGTGGGGCGAGCGTCCGCGCGAGCCGGGCGTGGCCGATTTCAGCGGCTTGCGTGGATGCTCGCCCCACCCATCAACCGTAATCCCCGCTTTCCGCAAAATCTTAAAACCTTTCCCCGCGTGATTTGGATTCGGATCCGTTGCTCCGCCGACTACGCGTTTAATTCTGGCGGCGATGATGGCTTCGGTGCACGGCGGTGTTCTGCCGTGCGTGCAACATGGTTCGAGCGTCACAAACAAAGTTGCGCCTCTGGGATTGTGCCCGCGTTTCTGGGCGTCGCGGAGCGCCTCGATTTCCGCGTGTGGTCCGCCGGCTTGGCGGTGCCAGCCGCGCCCGATTACTTTTCCGCCTTTAACCAGCACCGCGCCGACCACCGGATTTGGCGCTGTCCTGCCATAACCGCGCCGGGCAAGGCGGAGGGCAAGACGCATGAATGGGTCGGCAGACATCGCCGCCATCCTAGCCGTTGGTGGCGTTTCACGCAAATTCACAAAATCTCAGGGCTTTTATTGGCTGGGCGGCTCGCGTAATTTGGCGCAAACATTGACATGAGCGATTCCCCCAACCGCTGGCCGGCGCAGATCAAATACATCGTCGGCAACGAGGCGTGCGAGCGCTTCAGCTATTATGGCATGCGGAGCATCCTGGCCGGCTACATCACCGGCGCGGTGCTCAAAGGCGGACTCGGCCAGAGCGCGGATGTTTCCACGGAAATCATCCACCTCTTTGTCTTCGCCAATTATTTCATGCCGCTGTTTGGTGCGTGGCTTTCCGATAAACTTATCGGGCGCTACCACACGATTCTTTGGGTGTCCCTGTTTTACTGCGCCGGGCACGGGGTGCTCGCGTGCAGCGATTTTGTCGGCGGTGGCGTTTCGGGCAAGATGTGGTGTCTTTATGCCGGCCTAGCGCTCATCGCGTTCGGTTCCGGCGGCATCAAGCCGTGCGTCTCGGCTTTCATGGGCGACCAGTTCCGGCCCGACCAGTCGCATCTGCTGCAAAAAGCCTACGGCGCTTTTTACTGGGCCATCAACTTCGGCTCTTTCTTCTCGTTTCTCGTGATTCCGTGGGTCAAGGATCACCACGGCTACAGCCTTGCGTTTGGCGTGCCGGGAATCTTGATGGCCATCGCCACGTTTGTTTTTTGGCTGGGAACGAAACACTACGTCCGCGTGCCGCCCGCGCGGAAGACCTGCCGCGCCGGGTTCTTCAAAGTTTTATTTGCCGCCCTTTTCAGCCAGCGGGAGGCGGGGAAATCATTCTGGGACGCGGCGCGTTCGCGTTTCAGCGAAAGCGAAATCGCCGCCGCGAAATCCGTCCTGCCGATTCTCGGTGTTTTCTCGCTTGTGCCGGTGTTCTGGTCGCTGTTCGACCAGACGAATTCAACGTGGGTTTTACAGGGGCAGAAAATGATTCCCGCCAATGTTCTCGGCCTGGCCATCGGTGCGGAGCAGATGCAGTCTATGAATCCGCTCCTCGTCATGCTGCTCGTGCCGCTGTTCACGCTCGGGATTTACCCGCGCATCGGGCGGTATGCCTCGCCGCTCAAGCGGATGGCGTTCGGGATGTTTCTGGCCGTCGGCTCCTATCTCATCGTCGCCGCCTTGCAAACACGGATCGAACATGGCGGTCAGTTGAGCATCCTCTGGCAGACGCTGCCGTATCTGGTCCTCACAGCGGCGGAAGTTTTGATCTCGACGACGGGTCTGGAATTCGCTTTTCGCGAAGCCGCGCCGGAATTGAAGAGCACCATCATGAGCTTCTGGCTGCTGACGGTGGCGGTAGGCAATCTCCTGGTGAGCGCCATTACCAAAATATTTTCCGACCCGGCCAACGGCGAAGCCTCCGTCAGCACCGGCCGGTTCCTGATGTATGCCGGTCTGACTTTTGTGGTGGCAATTCTGTTCAGCATCATCGCGGCGTTTTACCAATACCGCGATGAAGCGGCGGCGCGAGGGAAATAATTTCTTCGATATACGAACGACACAAATTCATTATGGACATCGAATCTTTGTCGTCTGTAAAGTTTTATCATATTTGTAAAATGCCCCTGCCAGAATTGTAACAATCATATTGAATTTGATGACACTTATGCGGGGCGTCACGTTAAGTGTCCACACTGTTTTGAACTGACAGAGCTAATCATTCCCAAAATCCCTTTCATTTAAGAACAAACATCACGAAGCAACAACTCACCGTTATACGAGATATCTGTAAACCACGAAATAAACGCAGTTGATAAAATGACAGAGATAGTAATTGAGAATAGGGGGAATATTCCTTCTTGCGGGCTTCGTGGTATTCAAGTTGAGATAAATCACACAAACAAGACTTTAATATTTACGAGGGTGAATGTTGGTTCAGGTGTCGAAATTCCGCCCATTGAAAATGTCAGGAAGAATCGTGTTGATTTTACAAAATACAGAATGCCAGATGGTATCTATTTATACCGAAGGGCTATAAAGGGCAACTATCGAGAAAATGATTTGAAAGTGTTAAGATTGAATGAAGGGGTGGTAACACTTGTTTGGGAAGATGAATTCCTCTGGGACTACAAAGGACGAATAGAGCACTATTATTCAGAATATTTTGGTTCCTATACTTTTATTTATGCCGGTGATGAATATTGGGGTGACAGGGTTTACCCAAGATATGTCACCCCATTTCCGTCTCGCAGATAATTGTTGGTCTTTCAAATTGGCCAGCGGTCAATGGAAAGTTGATTTTGTGCAGGCGATAGTAATGAACACAGCCGCGAGCGATTTGCCGCAAGTGCTTCAAACTTTCTTTTTATACATCTGGTCCGGCGTGAGAATTTGCTTCTCAGTCTTCTTGAACGTCTCACCCTTGCCCTCGATGGAGCGGAAGAAGCAGGATTGGTAGCCCTCGTGGCAAGCCGGGCCGTTTTGCTCGACTTGGATTAGCAGGCAGTCGCCATCGCAGTCGAACGCGACGTCTTTCACCGTCTGCGTGTTGCCGCTTTCCTCGCCTTTCATCCAGAATTTCTGGCGCGAGCGGCTCCAGAAATGCGTCTTGCCCGTGGCGATGGTGCTTTCGAGCGAGGCGCGGTTCATCCACGCCATCATCACCACGCGGCCGCTTTTCTGTTCCTGGATGATGGCGGGAATCAAACCCTGCGCATCAAATTTTAACTTGTCATAAAAGCTCATCAGTAAATGATTTCACCACAAAGGCATCAAAGCGCAAAGCCGATTCTTGGAAAATTACGGCATTTTTAGCTGCCGCAAAATTGGCGGCGTGGCCAGCAGATTGGAAGACACATTGAGAATGTTGGTCGGAGCGGAAACGATATTGGTCGCCGCAACAATCAGGTTTGTCACTGTTTCTGCGTCGGCATTGATCGGTGGATTTTTTATTTCACCGAGACTGCGTGTGAGTCGTTTCTTTATATCCAGATACGTGGGGTTGGTCACCAGATCCAGATGCGTCTGCGCTTCGGTGAGCAAACCAGCGGCGATTTTCAAGCGGGCCAGATGGAGTTGCACGCCTTCGCGCTCGGCCTCGCTGCGGGCGATGGTCAGGGCGTTCGTCCACGCGGCGAGCGCGGCTTGGGTGCGGAGCGGCTTGATGCCGTAAAAACTTTCCGCATAGTCGGTGGCGAGAACGAAATCACCCGGCGCAAGTTGGATGGCCTGCTGGTAAAGCCCGAGCGCCTTGTCAAAAACCTGCTGCTCGTCGAGGTGGAAAAATTCCCGCGCGTCCTTGCTGAACAGATAAACCGTTGTCGCCAGATTCCGGTAATACACCGGCTCGTTCGGCTTGAGCTTGATGGCTTGGGCGTAGTGGGTGAACGCGTTCGGCAATTGGCCGTGTTCGCCGTAGTGATTTGCGAGGTTGTTCCACACGGCGGGATTTTTCGGGTCGTGCTGCTTGGAATTTTCAAATTGCGCCTTGGCGCTGTCCTCGTCGCCGATTTCGTTGAGGAAACTGCCGAAAGCGAGGTAGCCGCGGGCGTGGTCGGGATGGTTTTGCAGGAACTTGTTGTAGCGTTCCCGTACGCGGTCAAACCGTTCGCGGATTCGGCGGTTCAATTCCGCCGAGGCCTCCTTGGTTTTACTGGCGGCCCGCTGCGCCTCAAACGTGTGTAGCCAGCCGCTCACCTCATCCTGCGCGGCATCGTCCTCCGCCATCACGTCGTGCAACTCCTGCGCCACCGTATCGGCGGTCGCCTCGACCACGAGGTTGGTGGGCGGCTGGAAGACATTGGTCGCGGCGAAAGACAGGCTTGTCGCCAGCAGCGCGCCCAGGACTCCGATGGTCAGACCGTTCATGCGTTTAATGTATCCAGTTTTGAAATGAAAAACAAAACTTACCCCCTCAGGAAAACAGTTTTGCGTCCGCAGCGCCGTTTGCATACGCTCTCGCCATGCGAATTTTCACTTTGGCTTTTGCCCTGGCGCTGGCCATGTCTGTTTCCGGCGCGGAGCTGCGTTTTAATTTCGGCGACTTTGCCGAAGGCAGCACTCCCACGAATTTTTCCTCTGCTTTGTTCGGTGCTGGCAAGCCTGGAGCTTGGAAAGTTGCGATGGATGACGTGCCCTCGGCCTTCGCGCCACTCACGGACAAGGCACCCAGCGTGACCCGCCACGGCGTGCTCGCGCAAACCAGTCAGGACATGACCGACGAGCATTTTCCGATGTTCGTCTATGGTAACGAAATCTTCCGCAATTTCAAGCTGACCACGCGATTCAAAATCATCAGTGGCGTGGCCGAGCAGATGGCGGGCGTGGTCTTTCGCTATCAAAACTCGTCAAATTTCTATGTCGTCCGCGCCAGTGCGCTGGGCAAGAACGTTCGGTTTTATAAAGTGGTGAACGGCCAGCGCTCCGACCCCATCGGGCCGGCATTGGATGTTTCCGCCGGCGCGTGGCACGCGCTCGCCATCCAGTGCGAAGGGAATCAAATCTCCATTTCTTTTGACGACAAGCTTATCATGCCGCCGCTGGGCGACAATTCCTTCGCCGAGGGCAAAGTCGGTTTCTGGACCAAGTCCGACTCCGTCAGCTATTTTTCCGACACGGTGGTGAACTACACGCCGCGCATTCCCGTGGTGCAGGCGCTCGTCAATTCCGTCATGGAAAAGCAGCCGCGGATTCTCGGCTTGCGGATTTACACGTTGGCCACAACCAATACCACCCGCATCATTGCCAGCAAGGAACCAACGGAAGTCGGCCAGCCCGGAACTGAAGCCGAATTGGCTGCCATCCAAAGTGGCACCATCTCCTTCGGACGTGAAAAGGGTGTAGTGTTGGTGACGCTGCCTTTGCACGACCGCAATGGCGAAGACATCGCCGCCGTGCGCGTGCGGCTGAATTCCTTCTGGGGCGAAACGCAGGACAACGCTGTGAACCGCGCCACGTTAATCCGTAAAATCATGCAAGCCCAGTGCTCCTCCGCCGAGGAACTGCTGAAATAAATTTCAAACCTTCCTGCCTGGCTGCGTTCACGCCCTGGTTTTGCCGTGGACGCGTCTGGCGAAACTGCCCGTGCGGATGACGCCGCGTTTGTGCAAACCGCGGGCGATGAGTTCGTGTTCGTCCCGTGCTTCGACTTGAAAATTGATCTGCCGGCCTTCGGTATGGATGACGCGCACCGTGATGGTCACGCGCGCGCCCAGCGGCGACGGCGCCAGATGGCGCAACTCGATCTCCGAGCCGACTGTGCGTTCGTCCGCGTCCAGAAACGGATGCAGCGACTCCCGCGCCGTGCGTTCGATGAGGCCGATGAGATTGGGCGTGCTCAACACGGCGGGCATGCCGTCCGTGGCGAAGGTGATGGTGTGTTCCGGCGCAACGACGAAAGTGAATTCGCCGGTGGTGCCGATTTTGGGCTGGGATTTCATGATTGCGAATCACGAAAGCTGTTCCCGCCAGCGCGCGAGTTGCTTCGCCACTTCCTTCGTTCCTGGTGCGCCCGTGATGTTCCGTTTCGCCATCGCCGTTTTCAGATTGAACACGCTCAGCGCGTCGCGGCCAAAGGTTTTGTCAATGGTTTGCAATTCCGCGAGCTTCAGTTGGTTCAGTGGTTTGCCGGTCTTTTCCGCCAATGCCACGACGGCACCCACGACATGATGTGCCTGCCGGAAAGGCATGCCTTTGCGCACGAGATAATCCGCCAGATCGGTCGCGAGCAACGCCGGGTCGCTCGCGGCGGCGGCGCAGGCGGTTTTGTTGACTTTGGTGTTTTTCAACATCGCCGCCATGAGTCGCGTGGTGGCGCGCACGGTGTCGGCGGTGTCGAAGAGCCGTTCCTTGTCCTCCTGCAAATCGCGGTTGTAGGTCATGGGCAGGCCTTTCAGCAGCGTGAGCAATGCCATGAGGTTGCCGACCACGCGGCCGGTCTTGCCGCGCGCGAGTTCGGCGATGTCGGGATTTTTCTTCTGCGGCATGAGCGACGAGCCGGTGGTGTAGGCGTCGGCGATCTTGATGTAATTGAATTCCGCGCTCACCCAGAGGATGACGTCCTCCGCGAGCCGTGAGATGTGAACGGCGAGCAGCGCGGCGGTGGCGGCGAATTCGATCATGAAATCCCGGTCGCTCACGGCGTCCATGGAGTTTTGCGTAAGCTGGACTTTGCCGCTGGCATTCACAAAGCCGAGCAGCTTGGCAACAAGTTCGCGTTTCAACGGCAGCGTAGAACCGGCAATCGCGCCGCTGCCGAGCGGGCAGACGTTCACGCGGGAGTGGCAATCCCACAGGCGCTCGCAATCGCGTTCGAGCATCTCGACATAGGCGAGCAAATGGTGCGCGAGATAAACGGGCTGCGCGCGTTGCAGGTGCGTGTAGCCCGGGATGATGACATCAGCATTCTTTTCGCCGAGCGAGACGAGGGTGCGTTGGAGCCCGGCGATTTCGCCGAGCAGCGTGGTGATCTCGTCGCGCAGCCAGAGCCGCACGTCAAGGGCGACTTGGTCGTTGCGCGAGCGGGCGGTGTGCAATTTCGCTCCGGCAGGAACGCGCTTCGTGAGTTCGGCCTCGATGTTCATGTGGACGTCTTCGAGTTCGGCTTTCCACCTGAACTTGCCGGCGGCGATTTCCTTGCCGATGGCGCCGAGGCCGCGGACGATGGCGGTGCATTCTTTTCCGGTCAGCACGCCGATTTTGCGGAGCATTTCCGCATGGGCCATAGACCCAAGCAGGTCGTGCCGCCAAAGCCGCCAGTCGAACGAGATGGATTCGGTGAATTGGGCGACATCGGCAGCGGGGCCACCGGCGAAGCGTCCGCTGCGGGAGACGGGAGATTTCAGGCTCATAAATTCTGCACCATTAAAACCATAGATGGGCGTGGAAAGACACTGTTTTTTGTCGTTAGAAGGACGCAAGGGCGGCGAAGTGGGGGATTTTCATTTTTCAAACTTCGTGGCCTTCCTGCAAAACCGAAAATGTGCATTGCCGAAACAGCGGTTCTGTGAAATGTTTCCCCCCGCAGCAATGAGCGAATTTAAATTTGCCTGTCCCGTGTGCGGCCAGCACATGAAGTGTGACGTGTCGGACGCCGGCTCTGTGATGGAGTGCCCGACCTGTTTCCAGAAGATTGTCGCGCCCCAAGCGCCGACGGCGGATTCGAAATTCATTCTCACCGGCACGAAACTTTCTGAGAAGGTGGTTTCCGTTCGCGGCTACGATCCCGCCTCGACTGCCGGGGCGCCGCCGGAAAAAGATTTTCCGATAAAAAACTTCATCATTGTTTTGGCGGTCTGTCTCGTGGCCGGAGCGCTTTTGTTTATCATTCACATTAATAAAAAACCGTTTCAGCCAATCGCGCCGCCGCCCTTGCCGCCCCCGAAAATGGTGGTTCTGGCGAAAGTGGCGGTGCCCACCAACGTGGCGGTTCCGCCGAAGCCGGTGGTTGTCACTAACACTGCTCCCAAGCCGCCGGCGGTCGCCCCGCGCGCCAGCGACAAATATTGGACTCTGGCTCTGGATAGTGAGAAGACGCCCGGAGCCACCGTGGTGGGGCGGATTCATGGCCTGGATTTCATGGTCGAAAAAGGAACTTATCAGAATGGCGAGTTGATCTTGCGTGTGGGGACGAACGGGCCGGTGGAGTTCGGGGCGCGGATCAGTTTCGGTGTTTTGCCCGACGCATTGACCAACAAGACCGTCAATGTCAGCACCAGCGTGGACAAGGCGGCGGTGGTGGTTCTGCTCTGGAAAGAAAATGGCGTCGTCCAAAAGGAAATTTTCAAAGCTGGATATGCCCTGCGGTTGGAGGACGGTGCCATCGCTAAAAACATGTTTACCGGAAAAATTTACCTCTGCACGCCGGACGCGGAAAAAAGCTATCTGATGGGGAAATTCTATGCCTACATCGTGAAGCCGAAACCTCCGGCACAACCCGCTCCCACGCAGCCCTCGCCGCCAAAGAAGAAATAATTAAATCTGGAGACTTCGAATTCCCCGGCTCCGGCCTGTTTCTGGTAATTTTATGCGCGTCGAAATCGTCAACACCGGCAGTGAACTCATGTTGGGCCGCGTGCTGAACACGCATCAGCAATGGCTTTGCCGCCGGCTCGCCGATCTCGGCCACGTCGTCACGCGACAGGTCGCTATCGCCGATACCGGCAGCGAAATCCAGCAGGCTGTGCGCGAGGCGCTGGGCCGTGCCGACCTGATCATCACCACCGGCGGCCTGGGCCCGACTTCCGATGACATCACGCGGGAACTCATCGCGGAACTGCTTGGCAAAAAGCTGGTGAAAAATCCGGCGGTGCTGGCGCATATCGAAAACTTCTTCGCCCAGCGCGGTCGTCCTCGACCGCAAAAGACGGACGTGGAAACCTTCGTGCCCGAAGGCTCGGAGGTTTTTCTCAATCCCACCGGCACGGCGCCGGGGCTGGCGGTCAAAGTCGAAGCGGGAGGAGGGAAGATTGAAGATCGCAATGAGGCGGCGCGCGTTAATTCTTCTCCCTCTCCGCGTTGCGAGTCAGCGAGCAATGGGGAGAGGGTCGGGGTGAGGTGCCTGCACTCTTCCTTCTTCCATCCTCCATCTTCGCGCTGGCTGATCATGCTGCCCGGCCCGCCGCGCGAGTTGCGCCCGTTGTTTGATGCGTTTGTCGTGCCGCTGATCAAGCGCGAGTTTGTAGGTGAGATTTTCATCTGCCGCACGCTGCTCACGACCGGCATTGGCGAGTCGCGCGTGCAGGAATTAATCGAGGCGGATTTGGAACCGCTGGTGAAACTTGGATTGGGTGTGGGTTATTGTGCCCGGCCCGGCGCGGTAGATGTGCGACTGACCGCCAGCGGTGCCGAAGCGCAGAAGCTGGTCTGGGAAGCCGAAGCCGTCGTGTTGCGTATTATGGGTGCATATGTTTTCGGATTCGATGACGACGAGATTGAAAATAGCGTGGTGCAATCGCTCGTCGCCAGAAAAAAGACCTTGGCGCTGGCGGAATCCTGCACGGGCGGATTGCTGGCGCACCGCGTGACCAATGTGCCGGGTGCTTCCGAGGTTTTCCTCGGCGGCGTGGTGAGCTATGCCAATGGCGCGAAAGAGAAATTCCTCGGCGTGCAGGCGGAGACTTTGGCGCGGCACGGCGCGGTGAGCGAGGCGGTTGCCCGCGAAATGGCGCTTGGCGCACAGAAGCAGTTCGCCTCGGACTTTGCGGTGGCGGTGACGGGCATTGCCGGGCCGGGCGGCGGCACTCCGGAGAAGCCGGTGGGAACTGTGTTTATCGCCTTGGCTTCGGCGGCGGGCGTGGAGGTGAAAAAGTTTTTGAATGTCTGGGAGCGCGAGACGTTCAAGCAGGTGACGGCTACGCAGGCGCTGGCGTGGCTGCGCCTGCGGGTTTCTGCTTGAGACCGTTTTTATTTTCGCTAGTGTCCCACCCGTCATGTCTGATGCCGATCACATTGACCAAGCTGGTTTACCAACCGTTGATCCGAACGCTGCCCCAAAGCGGCGCGGGAAGCTGCTGATTGTGGACGACGAAGAGGGACCGCGTATGTCGCTGCGGGTGATTTTTAAGGACAAATACGATCTGCTGATGGCGGAGGACGGGCCGACGGCGATTGAGCTGGCGCAGCAAAATGACGTGGACGTGGCGATTCTGGACATCCGCATGGCGGGCATGTCCGGCATCGAGGTGCTGGAACGGCTGCGGTTTGTGCGCCCGGACATCGAGGCCATCATGATGACGGCGTTTGAGACGACGGATACCATCCGTCAGGCCTTGCGGCTGCGTGCGTGCGATTACATCAACAAGCCGTTCGACCTTGCGACCATCCGCTCCGCCGTGGATCAGGCGATGCAGCGGCGGCTGCTCGAAAGCGAAATTCACAGCAGCGCGGAAAAAGTTCGCGAGCTGATCACGGAATTGCAGAACCGAACCGTCGAGCAGCAGATCACCAAGACGCATAACGATATTTACGCGAGCATCCTTCACGATATCAATGGCCCCCTCACGGTCATCTATGGATTTATCCAATTGCTCATCAAGAAGCTCAACCGGGAGTCGGGGTTTGAGGTGGAAGATTTGGAATTCGTCCTTGAGCGTTTGCGTTTGATGGAACGGCAGGCGGCCAACTGCATCGAAATCCAGCGGCGCTATCTGAGCTTTCTGCGGCGGCGCACCGGTGAAACCGCGCCGGTGGGTGTCAATCAGCTCCTGCGGGATCTCGAACAATTGGTGCGCGTGCATCCGAGCTTCCAGGAAAACGAATTTGCCATCCAGCCCCTCGGTGGGGATGTCGCGGTGAAGATCAACGGCACGGATGTCATCCAGATTTTGCTCAATCTTACGGTGAACGCGTTTCAGTGCTCGCCGACGCCGCACCGCGTCGAGATTGGCGGCGAAGTCCTGGGTGCGCCGCTGGATCTCACGCAGTTCAAGGACGGTCCGAACGACCGGTTGCTCAATGTTGAAAGCCTGGAAAACACCGTGCCGCTGGTGAAGCTGTGGGTGCGCGATTCCGGCCCGGGAATATCAGCGGAAGTGCTGCCGAAAATTTTTCAGCCCTACTTCACCACCAAAGGCCCACGCCAAGGCACCGGCCTTGGCCTGAACATCGTCCAGCGGCTCATCAAGGAAGGCAATGGCGCGCTGCACTGCCACACGCAGCCCGGCGTGGGCACGACTTTCGCAATCTATCTGCCGGGGGCGAATTTGGTGGATTGAATCGATATTAAAACAAATCACCGCTTGGGCATCGGGTTCCCCAGCGGTGATTTGTTTTTGTATTGGCTTACTTTCCCACGAACTCGCGCGGGTCGGTGACCTTGCCGGTCAGTGCGCTCGCTGCCACCGTCGCGGGCGACGCGAGGAACACTTTCGATTCCTTGTCGCCCATGCGGCCGGGGAAATTGCGGTTTGTCGCGCTGATGCAGTTGATGCCGGACTTGTTGATGCGGCCGAAGGTGTCCACCGGGCCGCCGAGGCACGCGGCGCAACCGGCGTTCTCCGTCATCTGCACGCCGGCGTTCACCATCACATCCCAGATGGTTTCATTGCCCCAGTAAGTCGTCTGCAAATCGCGGATGATTTCCGGCGTCGCGGGCACGCCGAAGGTGTCAATGACCACCTTCTTGCCGCGCAGGATACGGGCGAATTCGATGAAGTCGCTCGTCTTGCCGCCGGTGCAGGAGCCGACGTAAGCACGGTCGAGCTTCTGGTTCATCTCCTTGGCTTTCTTGCGCTGGCCTGGATCGGGATGGCACGCGACCGTCGGCTCGAGCTGGCTCAAATCCACGATAAGTTCGCTGACGAATTTCTGGTTCTTGTCCGCTTCGACCGGCGTGTAATTTGCTTTGGTGCCGTTCAATTTCACGCGCGCGTCCACATATTCTGCCGTGCGGGAATCGAATTCAAAAATGCCGTTCTTGCCGCCGGCTTCGATGGCCATGTTGGCAATTGTCATGCGGTCATCCATGCTCAGCGTTTTCGCGCCTTCGCCGTCGAACTGCATCGCGCGATAGGTCGCGCCGTCGAAACCGATCTCGCCGATGCAATGAAGGATGATATCTTTCGCCATAACGCCGGGCTGGAGTTTGCCTTCGAGGCGGAAGCGCATCGTCTCGGGAACTTTGATGAGCAACTTGCCCGTGCCCATCACGAAGCCCGCGTCCGTGTTGCCGATGCCGGTGGCGAATTGGTTGAACGCACCCGCCATGCAGGTATGCGAGTCGGTGCCGAACAGCACTTCGCCGGGGCGCGTGTGGCCCTTGGCCGGCAGTGCCGCGTGGCAGACGCCCGCATAGCGCGAACCGTATTGCTTCTTCATGTTACCCTTCACGGCGTCGAACACCCAATGGCCTTTCGGGTCGTCAATGACGTCGTAGAAATAGGGCAGGCCCTGCTCGTTGGCAAAATCGCGGAGAATATCCACGTTGCGGTTGGATTTCGAGTCGGCGGTGAAAATGTAGTGGTCGGGGATGATGACGATCTTTTGCTTGTCCCAGACCTTGGCGGTTTTGCCGAACTCGCGCTTAAAGACCCCAATAGTGCCCGGGCCGCAAACGTCGTGCGTCATGAGCACGTCGGCGTTCACCCAGATATTGTCGCCGGCCTGCACGCTGGCCTTGCCGGACGCGCGGGCGAGAAGTTTTTCTGTCAACGTCATAGAACCGTGAAAATAGCCGATGCGCAGGGCAAGTTCAACTGCGCAAACATCGTGTTAACAAAACCAGCCGGATGGATTCCACCCCAACATGCGCGACAAATGAATCGAGGCTTCCGATAAGTGGGTGAGCTTAAGCGCTTCACTTGACCTTTTGTGGTCACGCCATAATATGCGGGACACCAAACCGTAGTTTTGTCGCCCTTCATGATTGCCGCACTGAAAACCCTGGCTGGTAGTTAAAGTATGAAAGTATATCTGAGATTCCCCCTGAGTCTGACCATTGCCTTGATGATGTTATCCGCTATGGCGGCAGAAAATCCCCCTGTGGTTCAGAAAGTTTTTCTGCCCCCGCGATTGCACCTTGGAAACACCGGGATTCTCCATGTCCAGCCCATCGACGAGGCCGCTTGGATCTGGCATCCGGAATTCATGCCGACCTCGAAGGGGGCGCGCGCCGACGTTTTTGCCGGCGGCTGGCGTGAGCCGGTTTTGTTGCGTTTTCGGCGGCAGTTTGAGGCCACTGCCGCGCCGGTGCGCATTCATGTCAGCGCCGACGAACGCTTTGAATTGTTTCTGGATGGCAACCGCATCGCGCGGGGGCCTGACCGGTCTGATGTCGAGCACTGGTCTTATGCCACCTATGATCTGCGGCTGGCGCCGGGCAGCCATCGCCTTGAGGCTTTGGTGTGGAGTATCGGACCCTACGCTCCGGTGGCACAGATGTCGTGGCGGGGCGGGTTCATCCTTAAGGCCGAGGCGGATTACGACCGGCAGTTGACCACCGGCAAGGCCGCATGGGAGGTTGCCAAACTTGCCGGCTACGAGTTCGCGCCGGGCATTTTCTTTGTGGGTGCCCAATTGACTGCACATGACTGTGGTCCGCAATGGAAAGAAGGAGACTATGTTCAGGCAAAAGTCATCCGCTCTCCGGTCAAAAGTAATCCGTATGGCCAAAGTGTTCCGGGCTGGAAGCTGTTCCCCACAATCTTGCCGGATCAGCTGGATCGTGAAATCATCGGTGGCCACGCCGTGGCGTTGGGAAGCGGCGCGCTGGGAAAGGACGAGGTAGTGAAGGCGGACCAGGCGCGGCATCCGGACTTGGCTCAATGGCAATCGCTCATTGATGGCCGGAGGCAATTGATTGTCCCTGCGAATACCGAGCAGTTTCTGCTCTGGGACCTCGACAATTATTACTGCGCCTATCCGTTGTGCGAAGTGAGCGGCGGTGCGGAGGCGAAGCTGGCATGGAGTTGGGCCGAATCGCTTTATCTGCCCAAATCTGAGGCCAAAGGCCGGCGCGCCGAGTTCATCGGCAAGACCTTCCGTGGCATGACCGATACTTTTCTGCCGGGCGGGAAGCCGCACCAGAAATTCAGCACCCTCTGGTGGCGGGCCGGTCGTTGGTGTCTGCTTTCCATCAAAACGGGGGCGGAACCGCTGACCATTCATCGCCTGGCCCTGAACGAAAGCCGCTATCCTTACGAGAATGAAAGCCGTTTTGACAACGGCGACAAACTTCTCCCGGATGTGATTGCGCTGGCAACCCGCGGGATTCAGATGTGCGCGCACGAAACCTACATGGACTGCCCGTTCTACGAGCAGCTCATGTACGACGGCGACACGCGGCTGGAACTCCTCACCACCTATGCGATGACCCGCGATGACCGGTTGCCTAAGCGCGCTGTCGAACTGTTTGATTTCTCGCGCCGAAACTGGGGCTTTGTCAACGAGCGCTACCCTTCCTATTTGCCGCAAAATTCTCCGACCTTCTCGTTGATCTGGGCGATGATGCTCCACGACTATGCCTTCTGGCGGAACGATCCGGAGTTTGTGCGCGCTCGGGTGATCGGCCTGCGTTCGATGCTGGAGCATTTTGAGCCTTATGTGAACGGCGATGGCTTGCTGGAAAATCTGCCCGGCTGGCCCTTCATGGATTGGGTGCCGCAGTGGAAGACCGGCAATGCGCCCGATGCCGTGAACGGCGTTTCTGCCCTCAACAACCTGCTTTACGTCTATGCGCTGCAAAAATCCGCCGCCGTGGAGGAATCCCTGGGCGAACCGTTGCTGGCGCAACGCCTGCGGCTAAAGGCCGCCCGCACCGCCGCCGCCGTGCGCGCAAAATTCTGGGACGAATCACGCGGCCTCATGGCCGATAATCTGGCCCATACCGAGTTCAGCGAACATGGCCAGTGCCTGGCGCTCCTCAGCGACACTTTGACCGGGGATCAGGCGCAGCGCTGCTTCGGACAATTGTTGACGGCTCCGGATCTCAAGCGCACCACCATTTACTTCAGTTTTTATCTGATGGAAACCTGGCAAAAATTCGGGCGCGGTGATCTTATCCTGGAGCGGTTGAATTTTTGGAAGGATTTGGTCAAGCAGGGGCTCAAGACCCCGGTCGAAGCGCCCGGTGATACGCGTTCGGATTGTCATGCCTGGGGCAGCCACCCGCTTTTTCACCTGCACGCCAGTGTCGCCGGTATTCGCCCCGCTTCGCCGGGCTTTCGCACCGTCCGGATTGCGCCCGAGCCGGGTGGATTGCCCGGGATCCAAAGTCGCACACCGCATCCCGATGGCGATATCACGCTTGATCTTACCTTTAAAGCGGGTCGCTGTCGCGGGAGCGTCGAATTGCCGCAGCCAATCACCGGCGTGCTTGTCTGGCAGGGGCGGGAACAAAAGTTGAACGGCGGTGCGAATTCGATTGATCTCGGCCCATAGGGCAAATTTCACATCTAAATTCGGGCGCCGCCGTGCTCGTCTAAGCCTTCTGGCTGTGATACATCGCGACGACCGCCGCCCCGATGGCTTGGGAGAGTTCACCGAGTTCCGCCGCCACCACCTTGACGGTGTCGCGCTGCGGTGCCCAGAGATAGGGCCGGGCGTTTTCGCGAATGATGCGCATGTAACGTTCGCGAAATTCCGGTGTCGTGGCTTCGTGATCCATCAACCCGCCGCCGATGACGACGATGCTGGTATCCAAAGCCATGACGAGATTGGCCACATGGACGCCCATGACGCGGGCTTGAAAATCAAAAATCTCCAGTGCCAGGGCGTCGCCTTTTTGCGCGCGGGTGCGGAGGGAAAGGACCTTTTCCTTGGTGGACGCGGTCGAAGTGGCGAGTTCGTGGCCGGGATGACGCTTGAGAAATTCCGCGAGCAGTTGCGGTAGGCCGGAAATGGTGGTGTAAGCCTCCACACAGCCCCAGTCGCGGCCGCAGCCGCAGGTGAAGGGCTTGCCGGTCAGGCCGAACAATTGCAGCGGCGCGGGCATGTGGCCGGCTTCCATGCCGGCGAGGGTGTCGCCATCGAGACTGAGTCCGTCGGCACCGATGAAGGCCGCCCCGAGGCCGGAGCCGGGCATCAGCATCAGGACGGTGGCTTTGTGGTTGCCGCGTGCCAGCCGCGCTTCAGCCACGCCGCCGAAGTTGCCATCGTTGCCGCAGACCAGGGGCAGGGGACGACCGGCAATTTTGGCCAGGGCATCGCGGTAATCAGAATAAACATCCCAGCCGGAGAAGCTCGCGGGCAGGTTCGACGTGATGCTGAAAACGCCGTAGCGTTCGTAGGGGCCGGGAATGGAGAGGCCGACGCCGGCGACGTCCGACCATTGCAATTGATTCTGCGCTAGAAAATCGCTGACGCCGGTGATCCATGAGGTGATGACCGCTTCACGGCCTTTTTCCGTATGGGTCGGGCGCTGCAATACTTTGCTTGAGACCGGTTCGCCATTTTCCCAGACGGCGCACATTTTGGTGGTGGTCGCGCCGCTGTCCGTGCCGATGAAAACTTTTTTGCTCATGGTGAGGCGTTAAATTGCGGAGAATGGCGACAAAGGCAAGAATTATTCGTGTCTCCCGGTTTCAACCCGTTTAACTTGTCGCCCGCATGACTCCGTCTGAAACGTTTTCCGCGCTGCTCCGCGGCGACGCGCCGTTGCTGGCGCTCGCGCCGATGCAGGACGTGACGACGCTGGAATTCATGCGCGTTATCGCGCGCTACGGCGGGCCGGAGGTGTATTGGACGGAATACTTCCGCGTGCATGGCGATTCGCGGCCGGAGAAATGGATTCTCAAATCCATCACCGAAAACCCCACCGGCAAACCCGTCGTCGCCCAAATCATCGGCAATGACATCCCCGCGCTCGTCCGCTCGGCCAAGTTGCTGCAAAAATTTCCCGTCGCCGCGATTGACCTGAACCTCGGCTGCCCCGCACCCATCGTCTATCGCAAATGCGCCGGTGGCGGCCTCCTGCGCGAGCCTAAGAAGATCGACGCCATCCTCGGCGCGCTGCGCGACGCGGTGACGGTGCCGTTCACCGTCAAAACGCGCATTGGCTTCGAGTCGGCCAAAGAGTTCGACGCGTTGCTGGCGGTGTTCGCCAAGCATCCGATTGATTTGCTCACCGTCCACGCCCGCACCGTGACGCAGATGTATCGGCCTGGTGTGCGCTATGATTTGATCGCCCACGCAGCGAAGGAAATGCGCTGCCCGGTTCTGTTGAACGGCAATGTCTTCAGCGCCGCGCAGGCGCAGCAGCTGCTCGCGGAGACCAAAGTTCGCGGTCTGATGATCGGGCGCGGTGCCATCCGCAATCCCTGGTTGTTTGACCAGATTCGCGCGGAATTGCGTGGGGAGCCGGTGAAATTACCGACTGGCCGGGAAGTCTTGGCTTACATCCGCGAACTGTGGGACAACGAAATCACTCCCGGTGTGAAAGAGTCCGCGCAGGTGCAGCGGATGAAGAAGTTCACGAACTTCATCGGCGATGGCACTGGCGAGAAATTCCTGCACGACATCCGCCGCGTGACCACCACGGCGGATTTTTTCCGGGTGTGCGAACATTTTCTCAACCACGACGAACCAATGCCGCTGGAGCCGGTGGAAAAGTGATCGTAGATTTATTGTGGTGCGCGGAGGTTTCTTATCTGGACACTGCCTGAAGGTAGCGAAGCTAATAGGCCAGTCTCCGTTTGACCGGCGTAGGCTCCGGCTTTAGTTTCAAGGTGTGTATTTTGGCCCAAAACGTCTTCTTAAACCGGCGACCGGAAATTACCAAATAATTCTTCGTCACCTAATTTTCATCGTGCTGTTGGTGCTGATTGGCATGTTTTCCCGAAGCGGAGCAGCGGAAAATATCAGGTCAACTTGGACCAAGGGGCACAAGAAAATTCTCGTCATTCCCGTGCGGTTCGCCGATGCGAACGGCCCGACGAATTCTGATATCTTTGGCCTCACGGGTTGGAACAATCTCACCAACGGCACGATGCCGATGGAGATCAATAATTTCTTCCTCAAACAATCTTACGGCTTGGTCTCGGTGGACTTCACCATCCTGCCGGTGATCAACCTTGGTGTCCCGACGACCTACTACACGAACAATTTAGTCGGCACGCCCTACGCCAAGTGGACGGCTTGGGGTGATCCGGGTTCGCTGGCGGATGATGCGCGGGCGAAAGCGCGAGCCGCCGGCTTAGCGAATGGTCAGACTGCTCTCTACGAAAGTGCCAACTACGACCTCGACGTCATCGCGCTCGGCTACGTCCCCGGTCAGGCAGGCGCGGCGTCGGACGGCGGGCGCACGGTCATATGCTTCGACTATTTCAACGCGCTGCCGCATGAGTTGTGTCATTGCCTCGGTTTGCAGCACGCGAATGGTTATTCCCGCGCTACCTACTACTCGCCCACTTATCGCGGTGACGCGTTTCCCTATAAATATTTTTATGATGCCTACGGCGATGTCTATTGCCTCATGGGTTGGAAGGAAGGCACGCACACCGCCACGCCGCCGCCGGATCGCGACGTGAACGCGTATTTCAAATATGAACTAGGTTGGCTCACGGACAACCACATCCTCACGCTGACCAATTCCGGCCTCTACCGCGTTCATGCTTTTGACCAGGGCGCGGTGGACGCGGGGAAAAATTACGCGCTGCGCGTCGCGCGCGATGGCAGCTACACCTACTGGATCGATTTCCGGCAGGCCATCACGAACCTGCCCGATTCCAAGTGGTCGCAAGGCGGATTGGAAGTTCACTACGGTGCGGATTCACCGCGCGCCTCCAGCGGCGCGACGGTTTTGTGGGATATGACGCCCGGCAGCCGCGGGCCGACAAACGCCACGTTTGCCACGATGCACGACGCGCAGCTTCAAATCGGCCGCACTTACTCCGACAACGAAGCGAACCTCCACCTCACGCCGCTGAAAAAAGGCGGCACGTCGCCCGAGTCGCTGGACGTGCAGGTCAACTTCGGTCCGTTCCCTGGTAATCAAGCGCCGACGCTTTCGCTCTCGACCACTAATCTCACGCTTGTCGCGGGTGTCGGGCAGACGTTCACCGCCACAGCCGCCGACCCTGATGGCGACACTCTGGCGTATTACTGGGAGTTCGACGACAACCAAACCCTCGGTGGCACGGGCTTTGGCGGCGTGAACGGCGATGCCCGGTTGGCGACGAACGGTTTTCATTTGTGGAGTCAGAACGGAATCAATTATGTCCGCTGCACCGTGTCCGATATGAAAGGTCACACAAAAACTTTGTCCGCCACCGTGACGATCACCAACGGCCTGCCCGCACCCGCCACGCTCAGCGGCATGGTGAAGGACGAACTGGGCAACCCGCTCGTTGGCGCGATCGTGAACAATTACCTTTCCGGCGTGGCTTACGGCTCGGCCGGCTTTGCCGGCTCCAGTGTGACCGCGGCCGACGGCAAATATCTCATCGCCGTTCCCGCCACGAATGTTTTTTACCATCTCACCGCCATGTGCCAGGGCTACACATTTACCAACGTGAACGGCCAAGTCATCAGCACCAACTGGGTGGATGCCCGTAGTCTTACCGGTGTGAATTTCACCCGCATGAGAACCACTCGCTCCCTTTCCGGCGGCGTCTATATCGCTGGGCGCGGCTATAATATCACGAATGACGGCGTGCTCACCGTGAGCGATGGCGCACAAAATATCATTGTGGCCAACGGCGGCTGGCAGTTGAACATCGCTGATGGCTCGCTCGTGACGCTGACCGCCACCGCGACCAATCCGGCTTACACCGTCACGTCGGATTTCCCCAAGCCCTACACGGTGGTGGATGATGTTTTCACCCTCTCATTCTTCGTGGATGTTCCGGGCGCGATGCCGCTCACAGGCTTCACGTCCAGCGGCACGAACAGCGACGACACCGTGGGCACGGTCAACATTCCCGTGGTGATGACGCTGCCCGCCGGCTTGACGAACTGGCCCGGCCTGCAATCGTTTCCCTACACGATTGATAACCGCAGCACCGCCGAATACGGCGTGGATTACAAAATGCATGGCGGCATCATCAACTTTTACGGCGGCTTCACACCCGCGCCGTTCAATATCCCGCTCACCATCATCTCCAATGGCGTGCCCAAAAACAAAACCGTGGTCATCAAGCTCATGGCGGGAAATTCCGTCGCCAGCCTCGGGCCGATTTCCACGTTCACCTACACCATCAGTAATCCGCCGCCGGCCGTGAGCGTGGGTAGCGTGACCAACGGCGCTTATAATCTCACATGGCCTGCCGTGAGCGCCGCGCACTACACGATCGAATCCACGCCCACCCTCAACCCGCCCGCATGGACCAGCCGCGCACCCCACACCAACCTGACGGGCATTGACGGCACGATGACCCGCAGCATCAGTCTCGCCGGTGCGACCAATGAATTCTTCCGCGTCAGGGTTGAATGAGCAGAGTGGCACCGTGCGATTCGCACGTTGATGATACGCTTCGCAATCGCTACGATTCAGTGATGCCGAAAACTCCGATCAACCGTCGCCTATGGGTCTGACCAAGCTGGGCTGGAACGCCGGGCGCGACGAACAGTTCGCGCCGCACCTCGCCAAAGGTCTCATGCCTGCGCGCGTGGCGGTGGAAGACAAGCATTTCTATCGCGTCTGGACCGTGGATGCGGAACTCACCGCGCAAGTCACCGGCAAATTTATCCACGAATCGCGGCGCGATCACACCGTTCTCCCCAAGGTCGGCGATTGGGTTGCCATCAGGCTCGTGCCGAACGAAGATAAGGCCACCATCCACGCCATCCTGCCGCGTCGCACGCAGATTGTCCGCAAGACGAGCGGCCGCGAATCTTCCGCGCAAATCCTCGCCACGAATGTCGAAACCGTTTTTCTCGTGACTGCCGCCGACTCCACGTTCAACGCCGCGCGGTTGGAACGCATGCTCGTCATGGCGCATGAAAGCGGCGCGCGGCCGGTGGTTATCCTCAACAAGATTGATTTGTGCGACGACCTCGACGCCAAACTGGCCGAGGCCACGCGCGTGGCGGGCGATGCGCTTGTGCTGGCGGCTTGCGCGCTCACGGGGCGCGGCGTGAAAAAACTGGCCGCGATCATCAAGCCGGGTGACACGGTGGTATTCATCGGCACTTCCGGCGTGGGCAAATCCAGCCTCATCAACCAGCTCTACGGCGAAGACTTGATGCCGACCGTGGAAGTCCGCCAGCAGGACGCCAAAGGTCGGCACACGACTTCATGGCGCGAAATGATATTTCTGCCGAAAGGCGGCGTAGTCATTGATACGCCCGGTATGCGGGAATTCCACATTTGGGATGCGAGTCAGGGCGCGAAGGAAACCTTTCCCGAAATCGAAGCGCTTGCTCCCGGCTGCCATTTCCGCGATTGTACGCACACGAAGGAGAAGGATTGTGCCGTGCTCGCCGCCGTCGCCGCCGGCATGCTTCCGCGCGAACGGCATGACAGCTTCGTCAAACTCCAATTAGAAATCAGCTATCTCCGCGAATCTGAAAAACAAGCTGGCTGGCAGCACCGCCGCAAGAGCGACCGCGTGGCCCATCGCGTCTTCAATAAACAGGATTGATGTAGAGAGACAATAGAGTTTGTTACTAGATAATGTTCTTTGTAACTAAATCGTTTTTTAGTTCACATCTTTATTGTCCCTGCGGCACACTTGCCCAAAAGATTCGACACTTGAGTTCATAACTTTATTGTCTCAGGCAGTAACACCGAGCAGTGAATTTCCCAGCAAATGGGTGGGGGCGAGTTACAAACATTATTGTCGCTCTACATTGAGCCACACTGGCTTGGTAGTCACCGCCGAACATCCCACGCGTGATAGAAATTGCGAATAAACCGGGCTGGAATTTCTGCCGCCAACTGGGGCTTGATTTTTGTTCCGTTAAGTTTCATTTGATTGAGTTGTGAACGCCGACGGCTCATTATAAAACCATCCCATGAAAAAATCCGTTTTGCTCTCATCCGTTCTCGCCTTCGCAATGTTCGTTGCGCCCGCTTTTGCGCAGCCGACCACAACGCAGCGGCAAATGCCGTTCGGGCGCGTTCCTGAAGGCGTACAGGCGCATCGCGACCTCGCCTATGTCGCCGACGGACACGAGCGCCACAAACTTGACTTGTTCGTGCCGGAAAAGGCGGATGGGCCTTTGCCGCTGATCATCTGGGTGCATGGCGGCGGCTGGCAGAATGGTAGCAAAGATGGCTGTCCGCCGCTGCGCGGTGGGTATGCCGGGCGCGGTTACGCCGTGGCGAGCATCAATTACCGGCTCAGTCAGCATGCGCCGTTCCCCGCGCAGATAGAGGATTGTAAGGCCGCCACCCGCTGGCTGCGCGCCCACGCCAGGGAATACAACCTCGACCCGAATCGCTTTGGCGTGTGGGGTAGTTCAGCTGGCGGACATCTTGTCGCGTTGCTCGGCACCAGTGGCGACGTGAAGGCATTCGAAGTGGGCGCCAATCTCGACCAATCCAGCCGCGTGCAAGCGGTTTGCGACTACTATGGGCCGACGGATTTCATCGCCTTTGTGACGACGCCAGATTTTGAACGGCACGCGAGCGCCAATGCGCCCGAGGTCAAGCTGCTGGGCGGCAGTGTTACGGAGAAACCCGACTTGGCCAAACGCGCAAGTCCGGTCACGTTTGTCAGCCGGGACAATCCGCCGTTCCTCATCGTGCATGGCGACAAGGATCCGACCGTGCCGGTCAATCAGAGTCAATTGCTTTTTGACGCGTTGAAGCAGGCCGGCGTCAGCGTCCATTTTCACACCATCAAAGGCGCGGGCCACGGTCGTGGCTTCGGCGGACCGGAGATTGAGCCCATGGTCACGGCGTTTTTTGATAAACACCTGAAATCCAAATCACCGCCCTCCAATCTCGGCGAGGCGAAAACTTCCGAAAGCAACGCCTCAGCCGAAAGAATGTTGCCGCCGGGAAGAAGTTCTTAACGCCCCGACCGTTTCCCCCATTTCACTTCGAATCCGCACCGGGTGAGTTTATCATTCCGTCGGAAGACCATGTGTGATCATCCCCATCCAAAGCTCGTCGTTCTGCTCGGGACGAATGCCTCCGGCAAAAGCGCCCTGGGCATCCGGCTGGCCAGCCACTTCGGCGGCGAGATCATCTCGGCGGATTCACGTCAGGTTTACCGGGGCTTGGATCTCGGCAGCGGGAAGATCACCCCGGAACAAGCGCGCACGGTGCCGCATCACCTGATTGATGTGGCCGAAGCGACCGATTACTACTCGCTGGCGCAATATCAGCAGGCCGCGTATGGCGCGATTGATGCCATCGTGGCGGCCGGGAAAATACCCTTTCTGGTGGGCGGCACCGGTTTGTATATCAGCGCCATTGTCGAGGGCTACGAACTGGTGGACGTGCCGCCCAACGAACCCCTGCGCGCCGAACTGGAGAACCTCTCCCTGGAACAACTGGTCGAGCGCCTGGAAAAAGCCGATCCCGAGGCCGCCCGCCAGATTGACCGGAAAAATTCCCGCCGCCTCATCCGCGCCCTTGAAATCGCCGCCGCCGGACAAACCCACGCCGCCGGACGCCAGCGCAAGCCTCGTTACGATTGCCTGCAACTCGGCTTGAGCTGGCCGAAGGAAATTCTTGAGGAACGGATTGAGCAGCGCCTGCGGGACCGGCTGGACGAAGGCATGATCGAAGAAGTGGCCGGACTGCGTCACCGGGGAGTTTCGGACCTGTGGCTCGAAAAACTGGGATTGGAGTATCGCTACATCACGCGGTATCTGCGCGGCGAAATCGGCACGCTTGAGGAACTGCGCCTCCAACTCGGCATCGCCATCCGGCAGTTTGCCAAGGACCAGCTCACCTGGTTTAAGCGCGACCGCCGGATCATCTGGCTGGACAACACCAAGGATTATTTTCAGGAAGCCGACGACCGGATTCAAGAATGGGTAAATGCGAAGGTGACGTGAACGTCAAAATTATCCCGCCCCAAGCTAACAGACATTTTTTGTGACTATTTGCCCAAAAGCTTCTCCACCTTCGCCTTCACGCTTTCTTCCATCTTGATCAGCGGCGGCCAGGCACGCTTGAAACCTTCGCCGGGAATTTTCTTCGTGGCGTCAAAACCCATTTTGCTGCCGCTGGCGATTTCGCTCGTCGCGTGGTCAAGCACGTCGGACGGGCCTTTGGTGAAGATGCTGTCGCGCTGCGGATCGGTATTGGCGGTGAGATGGAACAGCACTTCGCTGGTGTTGTGGACGTTCACGCCGGCGTCCACCACCACGATGTATTTCGTGAACATCATCTGCCCCATGCCCCAGAGGCCGTGCATGATCTTGTAGGCCTGCATCGGGTAGGTCTTCTTGATGCTGACGAACACGAGGTTGTGGAACACGCCTTCCGCCGGCAGCGCGATGTCCACGATCTCGGGGAAATTCATCTTAAAGATGGGCAGGAACAATTTCACGCTCGCGCCGCCGATGTAAAAATCCTCCATCGGCGGAATGCCGACAATCGTCGCCGGATACACCGCGTCCTTGCGATGCGTAATGGCCGTGACGTGAAACACCGGATACGGTTCGGGCAACGTGTAATAGCCGGTGTGATCGCCGAACGGCCCTTCGTCGCGCAATGGCTCGGTGGGGTCAATGTAACCTTCGATGACGAAATCGGCATTGGCGGGAACTTCCAGATCGTTAGTCTCACACTTGATCATCTCGACGGATTTTTTGCGCAGATAACCGGCGAGCAGAAATTCATCCAGACCATCGGGCAGCGGCGCGGTGGCAGCGAAGGGAAACATCGGGTCGCCGCCGATGAAAATGGCGACGGGCATGCGCTCGCCCTTTTCGTAATAACGACGACCATGACGCGCGGCGACTTTCTGCAACTGCCAGTGCATGCCGGTGGTTTTGTCGTCGTAAATCTGGATGCGATACATGCCGAGATTGCGCTCGCCGGTGTCCGGGTCGCGCGTGACGACGCACGGCAGGGTGATGAAGCGTCCGCCGTCGAGCGGCCAGCATTTTAATATTGGAAGATTCGCGAGCGTAGGCGGGTTTGGATTCGTGCCTTTCTGCCAATCCGGCGCGGGTGGCCAACTCTTGGAAGACGCGGGCGCATCAAACTTTTGGATGATGTCTTTGCACGAGCCGCTCTTCACGGTCTTCGGCTTCGCGTGGCGCAGATCCAGCGCAAGCGAGAGCAGCTTGATGGCTTCCTTGAAGCTCGTCGGCGGCTTGGCCTTCAGCAGCGCGCCGAGTTCGTTCGCGACTTCGTCCACGGACTCCACGCCCATGCTCATGGCCATGCGCTTGTGCGAGCCGAGCGTGTTGATGGCCACGGGGAACGGCGAGACCACACCGTTGACGGTGGGCTTTTCGAACAGCAGCGCCTTGCCGCCGCCGGGCAATTTCATTTCGCGGTCGGCGATCTCGGTGATCTCGAGTTCAGTGGCGACGGGCGAGGAAATGCGTTTCAGTTCGCCCGCCTGGTCGAGGGCGTTGACGAAATCGCGGAAGGAGTCAAAAGCCATGCCGCGAAGCTAACTGAAATCATCACGCCCGGCAATGCGGGGAAAATGGAATCGCCTTCTGTGCTTGAAACAACGGACCGGTTATTTGCCTGACACCACCGGAACTAGGGTCACCGGTCCCAGCAAGCCGCAATTGGTCAGTGGCCAGCCGGAGGCGTCGAAGGGTTTGTAATTGATGTCCACGATATTGATGTCGCGGAAGGTTTTCCATTTCACGCTGCTACGATCCAGGTCACGGATGCGGTTGGCGGCTACGCTGGTGATTTCCACTCCGAGCGTGTTGCCGGTCGGTTTCAAGTTGTCCACGACCACGCGGAACGGCGGCGTGAGGAGCGTGCCGTAATCCTTGCCGTTCAGGCGCACCCGCGCGCTCTGGCGGACGTCACCGAGGTCGATGAAACAAATTTTGGCACCGGATTTTGGCGTGTCGAAAGTTGTTTCGTATTTCGCGGTGCCAGCGAAGGCTTGCGTGTTGGTGTCGGGGAACGTCGTCCATGAGGCGAGCTTGGTGGTTTGAAAATCCGCCGGCAGCGTCGGGCCGCCGGAGAGGAATTTCACTTTCCAGTCGCCGGTGATTTCAACCGGTTGGCCGTTCGTCTGCCAATAACACCACTTAATTACCGGACGAAGAGTAGGAATGCCTTGATTTAACGCGCGGAGTATCACGGACTCGCCGGCGGCGAGTTGCAGATGAACTTCGGTTGAGTTTGTGATGGTCTGCCGAGTCGCTGCCACACCGCTTGCACCGGTCATCGGGTTGAGAATCACGAATGATTTGGCGGGGCGGGACAGAGTAATCCAGCCATCGAAATTAGATTGGGTGCGATTGGCGATAAAATAATTCCAGCCGCCGTCAAACGAGCGTCGGACAAAGGATAAACCTGCACTGAATATTGGCTCGGGCCAAACTTTCTCCTTCCCTAGCAAGGCGGAGCCCGGGCCCATAAATATATTTCCTTTGCCGAACTTTGCTTCTGCAATGCCTGCTTCGTCAGACAGTAAGTGAACTTTTGCCATCAGTTTATTGAGTTCCGTCCGTCGATTTTCTAAATCAATTTTCCCCGAAACATCAACTGGCATTTGCTTTTCAAAAATCACCGTTATCCCATTTTCCACTAGCGCGAGCAGTTGTTTGAAAGTCTCCAGCGGCATAAATTTACTTTCGGGCACCACAATGACCTGATATTTGCCGCCGGGCATCTGGATTTTTCCGTCAACAACTTTCGCCGCTTTCAACTGCGCGTCAGAAACGTAATCGAAGGCATAACCTTTATCCCACAGCTCCTTCGCCGTCCGGCCGATGGGTTGGCTCTCGAACCAGTTGCGTTCATGAACGGTGAGTTGAGGCAGCAGCTTGTCGCCGGGCTGCATCCAGAAGTCCGCTGTGTTCCAATACAGCAAAATGTCGTTGTCGGGCTGGCCGGATTGCAAAATGGATTGCACGCGTGCGGCATAGGCGTTGAGCGCGGGGACGTCGCGCCAGATGGAGTTGCGCGGGTTCATCTCCAGCGAGGCGTAAAAATGCCAGCCGGGCCAGCCGGCTTCATCGGGCGAGTAGCAGAGGCCGTGATAAAACAGGTGGTTGACGCCGGAAAGAAAAAGGTCGTCCATGAGATATTTCACGTCGGACAGTTTCTCGGTGAAATGTTCCTCCAGCCAGGTGCCGGTCTCGGCGCTGACGAGCGGCTTGCCGGCGACGTGCGCGGCGGACGACGCAAATTTAGAGATGAGCTTGCTACGGTCGGCGTGGAACATCTCCGTCTCGGGAATGTCAGCAGCGGCATATAGGTCGAGCCAGTTGCCGGGCGAACCGTGCGCCTGATTGCGCGTGAGGAAGCCGCGTTCGTGCGACCAGTTCACCCACTTGGGCAGGGTTTCCTCGGCCATGATTTCACTGACGGTCTGGCGGTAGTCGCACTTCACGCGGTTGGCGTGGTCGGTATCTTCCTTGCTGAAAAGCGAGGGTAGCTCGGTCTGAAGTTTATAACCGCGGCGCTTCCCAAATCTTGCAAAGAAATCGGGCGACCAATCGGAACGATACTCGTAGGAGTCGTGATACTGGGCGCGCGGTTTCGGGCCGGTGTAGGCAGCGAAGGCGGCGGTGTAGGGCTTGAGGAAATCATCCATCGCGGGCGGATAAATGAGGTTGAGCATCCAGCCTTCGCCGCCGGGGCCGGGGCGTTTGACTTTCTGGCCGGAAGGTTTTTGGGAGATGGCGTAAACCGTCCACGTTTTCGGCGGCGCGGAATTGGTTCCGCTGCTGATCCAGTTGCCCGGAGGTGAAAAGAAACATTCGCCGTTGGTGCTGATGCCGTTCGTCAGTTCGATGCATTTCCCGTCCGGTCCGAACGCAACGAGCGCCTGTATGGTGCCGAGTTTGAATTTGTCCTTGATGCGATCACCTGCGCCAAGCTTGTAAGTCTTCACCACGACATTGGCATTCGCATCTTCATCGGTGACTTGCGGCCCGCCAAAGCACCAGCCGCTGCCGGTGGTCATGTCCACGCCCAGGCCGAGGCGATGCGCTTCGCTCACGGTCCAGCCCATCATCTCCATCCATTGCGGTGAGAGATAATTGATGTATTTGTCCTCAAAACCTTTCGCGCCGTAAATCGGGATGATGTGGATGCCGCCGAGGCCGGCGGCGGCGTAGCGTTCGAGTTCCTGGGTGAGATTGGTTTTGTCCACGGCGCTGCCCATCCACCAGTTGTAGGCCCACGGCTTTTGCTGCGCGGTGATCGGCGGCCACGCGAACGGATTATTGGCGGCAAGCATGCTGGCGGTTGCACCCAAAAGCACGGACAGCACCAGTGCCAGCCTGCGGTGGAAATTCATGCTCCCATTAAACACGGTCGGAAAATATTTATGCAAGTAGTGAATACGACAATGGTGGCGTTTTTGCTCCATGTCGGCAACCCGCGCCTGAGAGGTTTTTGCCTTTTCCCAGTTGTCGAAGAAATCTTAAAAGAAGTTTGTCGCGTGGCCAGCACCTGCATAAACTCAGGCTAATTATTGCCTGACGAAAAGCAGTTCTCCCTGAGCCGCGCCGCGTCAATAAAACAAATTTCTAAAACTTAATCATCCCGCTGCTCTCATCATGTCCATTTCCCGCCGCAAATTCCTGAAGCTCAGCGCCGCCGGCCTCGTTGGCGCCGTGGTCATCGAGCGCACCTATGACTACCTGTCCGAAAGCAAGGCGAAGGGAAAGATCGTGATCATCGGCGGCGGCGCGGCGGGCATCACCATTGCCGCCTATCTTTCCAAGCGACTGCGCCACGATGACATCACGATCATTGAGCCGGAAACAACCCATCGCTATCAACCTGGTTATACCCTTATCGCCGCAGGGATTTTTACTCCGGAGGAAATCGAGCGCCCGACGGCTTCTTTGATTCCCTCCGGCGTCAAGTTGCTGAAGGACCGCGTCGTGGAACTGGATCCGGACAAGAACCGCGTCATCACCGCGCAGGCTGGTGCCATTGCCTACGATTTCCTCGTGGTCGCCCCGGGCTGTCAGGTGAATTTCAACCTCGTAGAGGGCATCACGCAACCGACCCTCGGCGCGGGCAATGTCCATTGCATCTATGATTTTGAGGGGGCGCAGAAGTGCCGCGATGCCGTGAAGAAGCTCCCGGCGCTGAAGGGCGGCCAGCTCATTTTCACCGATACCTATACCAAGATGAAATGCGGTGGAGCGCCCAAGAAGATCGCCCTTCTGGCGGAAGATTACCTGCGGAAGAACCAGGCGCGCGACCGTTTCACCTTCTCCTATTTCAGCAATGAAAACGTGCTGATGAAGCCCAAGGTTTTCGGCGACCGGCTCGCGGTCATCTATACCGAACGCAAGATCGGCGTGCGCTATTTGCACCGGCTGGCCTCGGTCGATACGCAGGCGAAAAAGGCGGTCTTTCACCAGGTGCCCGAGCATACGACAAAGTCGCTACCGGCTGGCCACGCCTTCGAGAAGGTGACGGTCGATTTCGACTTCCTCCATTTCGTGCCGCCGATGAGCGCGCCCGACTTTGTGCGCAATTCTCCACTCACGAGTGCTGAGGAACGACCCAAGGGCGGCTGGGTGACGGTGGACAAGCACACGCTCGTCCATGCGCGCTACCCGAACGTCGTGGCCTTGGGGGATGTGGCCGGCACGCCGACGAGCAAGACCGCCGCCGCCATTCGCATGCAGGCGCCGGTGGCTGCCGCCAATTTGATCTCGCTCATGGAGGGAAAACCGCCGGGCATCAAATATAACGGCTACTCCGCTTGCCCGATCATCACGGAATACGGCAAGGTTCTGATGTGCGAGTTCGGCTACGACGAAAAACTGCTGCCGACTCTCCCTTTCCTCGACCCGGCTATTGAGCGCGGCATGTGGTGGACGTTGAAAGTCCACGGCTTGATGCCGATGTATTACCGGGGCATGTTGAAGGGTTTGGTTTAGCCGGCGACCAGTGCAGCTTTTCCGTTGGCGGCGCGGCCTGCCGCGCTTGTTCCGTCTTTTCCTTCAAGTGGGCATATGGCGGCGGAATTACCTCGGTTGCAAAGACCCTGTGTGATGACTGGTGAGTTCGCAGGTTTTGAGGGAACGGCCCGGAAAAGTTTCGGAATTATATAGCGTCGTTTCCGGGGTGTTGAGGTTGCCGAAAAATAACTTCGCCTTCACGTCTTCTTAAGGTTGGCTCTGCTAGATTTTGCCCGTAACAAAGATACACCCAAATACGAAAGGCTAAATTATGAAAACAAAACTCACACTGCTCGCATTGGCACTCGGTGCCTCCACCTGCCTCCTCACGGCGCAAGATGCGCCGCCGCCGTCCAATGATCAGCGGCCCCAGCAACGCGAAGGCGGCCCCGGCCGGCCGGTCGGATTTCACCTGCTGCCGCCGCGGGCTCAGGAACAGCTCAAGCTGACGGATGAGCAAAAGGAAAAAATTGCCGCCCTCGAAGCCGAGACCAAGACGAAACTGGAAAATATTCTGACACCTGAACAGCTCGAACAAATGAAAAACATGCGTCCGTCGCAGCGTCAGGGAGGACAAGGTGGTCCTGGTGGTTTCAGGGGTGCTGGCGGTTCCGAGGGCGCTGGCCAAGGACAACGGCCGAACCCTGAAGAAATTTTCAAGAAGATCGATAAGAATAATGACGGCATGCTGAGCCTTGAAGAATTCAACTCCCATCGCCCGCAGGGTGGCCCTGGTGGGCAAGGTGGTTCTTTTGGACAGGATGGTCCTGGCGGACAGAATCGTCCGCAACGCCCGCCGGGTGAATAATCAAGTGATTAATCTGAGCGAAATGGAATTCCTTATAAAAAACGAAAATGTCGGGTGCCAACAAACCTGTGGCACATGCAAAACAACAAAACCAACCAACAACCAAACAACCATGAAAGCAATCATCACAACCATCAGCATGCTGGCTATTGCCACAACGCTGGCATTCGCCCAAGACAAACCATCCGGTCCGCCGCCGGGCGGTCCAGGAGGTTCCGGTGGTTCCGGAGGCCCAGGCGGTCCCGGAGGTTCTGGCCAAGGACAACGTCCCAGCCCTGAAGAAATCTTCAAGAAGCTGGACACGAATCACGACGGCGTGCTGAGCCTTGAGGAATTCAAGGCCCATCGCCCGCAGGGTGGTCAAGGCCAAGGTGGCCCTGGTGGCAAAGGCGGCCCCGGCAATGGCGGGCAGGGCGGTGGTGGACAGGGTAAGGGTGGCAAAGGCGGCCCTGGCGGCCCCGGCGGCAAAGGCGGCCCTGGTCAGGGAGCTTAATCCGCTTCACCCCTGAAAATGTTCCGCTCCGCGTCGGCTCTTTTGTCGGCGCGGAGTTGGAAATTTATGGAACCTTGAGCGCACGCACCTTGATGTTGCGGAAGGAAACCGAACCGTGATCACCTTGCAGCGCGAGATAGCCGACATTGGATTTGGCAAAGAGCGGCATCTTCGCGAATTTGGTCTTCGCCACGCGGCTGTTGAAATCCTCGCTGCCGAGGACGTATTCAAAATATTTAACGCCGTTGATTTCATGCACGCATTTCTCCGGTGAGATGAGCAGGCGGACGTGGTTCCATTCGCCGACCGGTTTCGTGGCATCGAGTATTTGGCCGGTCTTCGGGTCCACCGGCGGTTGATACAGACCGTAAAGCCAGCCGCAACGCTGTTTGTCCGCCGCCTTGACGTTGTCCTCCAGTTGAAATTCCGGGCCGGTCGCCCACGCTGCGTTGCCCTCGTCGGTCACGTGATACATGATGCCGCTGTTGCCGGCTTCTGAGATGTTGTAATCCAGTTGCAGTTCGAACCAGCCGAACTGGTTCGAGTTGACGATATCGCCGGCATTGTGCGGGTCAACGCAGACCAGCATGTCGTCTTTCACCTGCCAGCCGGGGCGCACGCCCTCCTTTTTGAAATTGTGCCAGCCGCTTAAGTCTTTGCCGTTGAACAGCAGTTGCCAGCCGTCGGTTTTTTCCTTGGCGGAGAGAGTATTGGCTTCTCCCGCCGCCGCGAGTTGAACGGTGGAAGTGATGGTGAGCGCCAGTAATAGCGGCAAAATACGTTGGTTCATGCCCAACAAATACGGCATCCAGCACAACGCGCCAATCAAAATATCTTTGGGCCGTCAGCGCAAAGTTACGGCGTTTTCGCTGGAACGTGGAAATCAGTTTTGGCACTTTTCACCCGCTTTTAATACATGCGACGCGAAGATTTACAGCACGCCCTCGGTGAAATCCGGGCGGTGTATGCGGAACTGGCGAAGCGGCCTTTGGCGCGCTCTTGCCAGGCGCGCACCGAATGCTGCCAGTTCCAGCTCACCGGGCTCACGCCGCAGCTCACCAAGGGCGAGGCGCTCGTCGCGGCCAAAGGTTTTCGCGCCACCGGCCGCAAGGAAATTCCCGAATCCGCCGATAGCGCCTGTCCGCTGCTCAAGCGTGAAACCGGCCGCTGCCTGATTTATGCCGACCGGCCGTTCGGCTGTCGCACGCACTTTTGTGCTCCGGCGGGCGGTCCTTATGCCCGCAAAGAAGTTCTCGATTTAATTCGCCGCCTGGAAGAAGTGGACCGAAGGCTGGGCGGCGACGGCCCGCGCAAGATTCAATCCGCCGTTGAGAACGCGTTGGCCGAAATCAATTGAACCATCACCAGGGACGGGCGCTCTTGAGCTGCTTTTTTGTGTGCGGATTTTTTTCACGTCCCGCGCGCACCTGGATGCGGAACGGCGGTTCGATTTCCGGTGGGAGCGGCGCGGCGGTCGGCTTGGGTTCATCCACGGCCGGGCCGGCGTCAACAATCTTTCCGATGACGCCCAGCAGCTCGCTCCGGCCGTGTCCGGTTTCGGATGAGCATTGGAAAGTCTCCGGCAACTGCTCAAACCAGACCGCGATGCGCTCCGTGAAAACCTTGATGTTTGCCGCCACTGCTTCCGGCGTGCCGCGATCCGTCTTGGTGAAGATGATCACGAACGGCAGCGCGTGGCTCGCGAGCCATTGCACAAACTCCAGATCAATCGGCTGCGGTTCCAGGCCGGAATCAATCAGCAGAAACACGCAGCACAGATTCGGCCGGTGCTTGATGTAATTGGCCGCCGCGCGATTGAATTGCGAGACGTGTTTCCGCGAGCCCTCCGCGTAGCCGTAGCCCGGCAAGTCCACCAGCCGCCAGGTCTTGTCCACCGTGAAGAAGTTGATGAGCTTGGTGAAACCCGGCGTGGGCGAGACGCGCGCCAGCCCGTCTTTGCCCGCGAGCATGTTCAGCAGCGACGATTTGCCCACGTTCGAGCGGCCGATGAAGGCGAACTCCGGCAGCGACTCGTCCGGGCACGCCGCCAGATCCGGCGCGCTGCTATGAAAGATGGCGGATGAAATGTTCACGATAAAAAACCGGCGGTGATGATGGCAGAAAATATCTTTTGCCGATATAACCAAATTTGCTGTGCCCGCAGGGCGGCTGGCGAATCTTTCAGCCAAATAAAAACGGGAGGGAAGCGCCCGGGACAGCTTCACCTCCCGTTGAAATCGCGGAGCGCGATCAGTGCTTCACTTCCACGGCCTTGCCCGTCGGCTGGCCGATTTCCTTGAGCAGCTTCACAAACCACTTGGTTTTGATGTTGAACGGCTTCCCGCCCTTGATGCGCTCAAATTCGATCGCGCGCAGCACGTTGCCGCGTTCTTCATCTTCGCCCACCACGCCGCCTTTGCCGGCGAAGGCGCAGGCAACGGCCTTGATGGCGCAGCGCTGGATGAGCTTGCGGTCGGCGGCATTCGCGGCGGCCGCGCGGCTGTAATAACCGCTCTTCTGCACGAGCGTTTTTTCCGCGCCGAGCAGTTCGGCGAATTGTTTTGAAAACCACGCGCCGACGTTGACCTTGTCCAAACGAACATGGCCGAACGCGTCGCGCGGGACTTCTTCGCCGCGGCTTTCGATTTGCTTGACGATGTCCGCCACGCACGCGCCTTCGGAGATGAACAGGTTCACGCAATCGTGCTTGTCCATGATTTTGCGCAGGCGCGCGGCCTCGGCCTTGATGTTGAGCTCCATCTCGGGAATGTAGATGCCGTGGACTTCGCGGCGTTGGTGGCTCAAGCCCAGCTCCGGCACAAAGTTCATTTCTGCCGTCAGCTTGTGATATTCGACGGCGGTGGCCGCCGTCAGCCAGCCGCAATTGCGCCCCATGACTTCATGGATGATGAGCATGCGCGGATTCGCGTTGTGCTCGGAAACGACATTGGCGAAATAATGCGCGCCCTCTTCGGCCGCCGTCCACGCGCCGAGGCTCTGGCGGATTGGAATCACGTCATTGTCAATCGTCTTGGGCATGCCGACGACCGTGAGATCGTAATTGTTATTTTTGAGAAATTTCGCGAGGTCGGCCGCGGCGGTGTTGGTGTCGTCGCCGCCGATGGTGTGCAGCACGTCCACCCCGTCCTTGATGAGTTGGTCGGCCGCGACCTGCTGCGGGTCCTGGCCTTCCTTCACCAGCCCGCGCTTCACGCAATCTTTCACATTTGTCAGCTTCACGCGGCTGTTGCCGATGGGGCTGCCGCCGTGCTCGACGAGCGCCTTCCAGTTTTTGCGCGCCTGGGCCGTCACCTTGAGGCTCTTGCCCTGCAGTAGGCCCATGTAGCCGTTCACGTAGCAGATGATCTCCACCTTCGGCGCCTTGCGTGTGTAGGTTTCGATGAGGTAACCAATCGACGCGCTCAAACACGGGGCGAGACCGCCGGCGGTCAGGATTCCAACTTTCTTAATATTTTTACTCATAAATAATTTTTGGAGGTGAATTTTCCAATTGCGGAAAAGCTCCTTGGGCTAATGATGCGACAAAGGCAGATTAAGCTCAACTTCAAATCCAATTTCCGCCGCACTTGAAACCCGAAAGCCGCGAAAAACACCGGCGGCAATGAGGGGCCGCGGTTGGCTGCCAAGATTTTGCTTCTGCCAAAGTTGCGATCACTCAGCCGCAGTCCCCGCTCGCGCTGTAACCCAATTGTAACTTTTTTGGCACAGTCGTCCGACCTATACTGCAGCCTATGAATCCGGCTGATTTGTTTGCCCACGAAGAAACCCCCGTCATCCTCGCGGCGGGTGAGACGCTGTTCCATGCCGGCGCCGCCGCCGACGCCATGTTTATTCTCCTCGAAGGTTCGCTCCAGATTTTGGTCGGCGACAAGGTCGTGGAGAACTCTGAGCGCGGCGCGATCGTTGGCGAAATGGCGCTGGTGGATAATTCCGCGCGCGGTGCCACCGTCGTGGCGAGTGTCCCCAGCAAACTCGCCAAGGTGGATCAACGCCGCTTTCAGCGCCTCATCCAGCAAAATCCCTTTTTTGCCACCCACGTCATGAAAGTGCTCGTGGACCGTATCCGCTCGATGAACAAACTCCTCGCTGCCGGCTGAATCAGCCAAAGTCACGGATGCCAGTCCGGTAGGTTTACAGAGTTATGGTTGGCCGCCTGCGTAAGCCACAGTTGCTGGAGTCGCAGAGTAGGCTAGAGTGTCAGTGCTTTGAAAATTCTCATCACCGGTGCCAACGGTTACATCGGCCGGCGGCTCATTCCGGTTCTATTGGAACAGGGGCATGAACTGTTCTGCTGCGTTCGCGACAAGGCGCGCTTCGACTGGCACCGGCGCCACGGGCGCTTGCACACCCTCGAACTGGATTTTCTCAAAGTGGATTCGTCGGTGGTGTTTCCCAAAGACCTCGACGTCGCGTTCTACTTGATTCATTCGATGAACAGTGTCATCGGCGATTTTGCCGCGCCGGAGCGCCTGTCCGCCAACCGTTTCTGCGAGCTGCTGGAGCCGACCCGTTGCCGGCAGATTGTCTATCTCAGCGGCATCGTGAATGAGAAAAATCTCTCCGCGCATCTCTCGTCCCGGCTGGCGGTTGAGCAAATTTTGCGGTCCGGCCGGATTCCCTGCACCGTTTTGCGCGCCGGTATTGTGGTGGGTTCCGGCAGCGCCTCGTTTGAAATCATCCGCGACCTCGTGGAAAAACTGCCGGTGATGATCGCGCCCAAATGGCTGCAGACGCGCGGCCAGCCCATCGCCGTCCGCAACGTCATCCAGTTCCTCGTCGGCGTGATGCTCCGGGAAGATACGTTTAACCGGGGCTTCGACATCGGCGGCCCCGGGGTTCTGAACTACCGGCAGATGCTCACGCAATTCGCCGCCGTGCGTGGCCTGCGGCGGCTCATCATCACCGTGCCGGTCATGACGCCGCGCCTTTCCTCCTACTGGCTTTACTTCATCACCTCCACCTCCTTCGCGCTGGCGGCTAATCTCGTGGACAGCATGAAGATCGACACCATCCCGCGCAAAAACGATCTCGCCGAACAACTCGGCATCACACTCCTCTCCTATCGACAGGCCGTGGAACTTGCGCTGGAACGGATCGAATCCGGCAACGTCGTCAGCGGTTGGAAAGATTCCTTCGCCTCGTCCGGCGCCAGCCTGGCGCTGATGCACTCGGCCACTGTGCCGCCGCACGGTTGCTTCAAGGATGTGCGGATGCGAATGGTTACCGGTCGTGTGGAACTCGTCTGGCAGCGCGTCTGGAGCATCGGCGGCGACACTGGTTGGTATTACGGCAACTGGCTCTGGGCGCTGCGCGGCCTGTTCGACAAAATGGTCGGCGGCGTGGGCCTGAACCGCGGCCGCACGCATGTCAACGATATCGAGGTGGGCGACGCGCTGGATTTCTGGCGGGTGCTGGTGGCGGACAAGCAGGCCAGACGCCTCTTGCTCTTCGCCGAAATGCGTCTGCCTGGCGAAGCGTGGCTTGAGTTTCAGATTGTCCCGACCAAGGACGGCGACCAGCTCATCCAGACCGCCACGTTCCGCCCGCGCGGCGTTTCCGGCCGGCTTTACTGGTATGCCCTGCTGCCGCTGCACTATTTCGTTTTCAACGGCATGATCGATGCGCTGAGCCTGCCAGATTGACCGCGAAAGACGCCAGCTGCGCGAACAATTCCAAAACGAATTTTTCCTTTCGCATATTTGGCGGGTTTCGCGGGGGAAATTCATTTGTGATTTTTTTATGCGTGTTTGATCTGGGGCAATAAAAAACGCCCCGCTGGTTGCAGCGGGGCGTTTGCGATTTAAGGGATTAAATTATTTGTCTTTCTTTTTGGCATGGGGCGGGAAGGCTTTGGCCCAGGCAGCCTTGTCGGCTTCGGACATGGCGGCTTTTTCTTTTTCGTCGAGCTTGCCGTTCTTGTCGGCATCGTATTTGGTCAGCATGTCGGTCTGAAGTTGCTTCTGTTCAGGCGTCAGTTCCTTTTTGGCATGTTTTTTAACGGCAGCGTCTTCCGCTTGAACGGTGAGGACGGTGGCGCAGAGCAGCGCAGCGGCTGCGAGGATCAGTTTTTTCATATTTTTCAATATATTTGTTTTCGATGTTTATTTTGGACTACGGGTAGACAGACGATAAAGGAAGCGGTGCCGGTTACAAGTATTTTGCCATTGGCGGCGGCTCCCCTTGGGCGGGCGGCGTTTTTCTACCCTGCGCCGGCCCGCCGGCGGTCGTTTCCTTCCGCCTCGTCGGTGTTTGGGGCGCCGGTTATTTCGCCGCGCGGTCGAGCGCGTCGAGGATGGTGTTGGGCGTCAGCACATCCGGCAGGACGATGGCGTTGGCGGTGGGATTCTTGGGGTAAACGAGGACCAGGGGCACCCCGGCGCGGTTGAAGTGATTGAGTTCCGAGGTGATGGAGTCAGGGAAATGCGTGTAATCCGCGAGCAGCGCGATGGCGTTGAGTGCCTTGATTTTCGCTGCCACGGAGGGGATTTCGATGCTGGTGCGCTTGTTGACCTGGCAGGTGAGACACCAGTCGGCGGTGAAATCCACCAGCACGGGCCGGCCGGCGGCGCGTGCCTTGGCCAGCGCCTCGGGGCTCCACGCTTCCCACGCGATGCCGTCGCGGTCGTGCGTCAGGTGGGCGGCATTTTGCGGCGGGAGCGGCTGGCGCCAGCGCAGCTGGCTTTCCAGCACAAAAACGTAGGCGATGATCAGCAATGCCAAGGTGCTGATGGTGGCAAATAATCTGAACTTCCGGCCGCGCTGGACGAATTCGCCGAAAAACCACGCGGCGAACGCCAGCAGCACCAGAAACACGCCCAGCCACAGCACGCGCTCGCCGTAACTTTCGGCGGCGAGGTTGAACAGCCAGACCACGGTCAGCATCATCGGAAACGCCATGGCCATCTTGAATTTTTCCATCCACGCGCCGGGCTTGGGCAGGAATTTCAGCCACGACGGGTTCCAGCTCAGGAGCACGTAAGGCGACGCGAGGCCGGCGGCCACGGCGGCGAAAATCAGCAGGATGACCACCGCGCTTTGGGCGAACGCGAAGCCGAGGGCGATGCTTAAAAACGGCGCCGTGCAGGGCGTGGCCAGCGCCGTGGCCAGTACGCCGTTGAAAAAGGCGCCCGCCGCGCCTTGCTTGGAGGAAAGATTGCTCGCGGTGTCCATGGCGCCGCCGTGGAGCGTCACTTCAAACAGGCCGTAGAGATTCAGCGCCACCAGCGTGACGAGCGAGACGAGGCAGACGAGAAAAATCGGATTGCCGAACTGCATGCCCCAGCCGGCCTTGTGCCCGGCGGCCTTGACGCCGATCACCACCGCCGCCAGCACGAGGAAGGAGGCGAGCACGCCCAGCGCATAAACCAGCCCCAGCATCCGGACGTGGCGCGGTTCGCTCCGCGCTTCATTCACGAAGCCGAGAATTTTCAGCGCGATGACCGGCAGCACGCAGGGCATGATGTTCAGGATGAGGCCGCCGATGAAGGCGTAAATGAGCATCCGCCACAGGGGCTCGGTGCTTTGCGGCGGGGCGAAGCTGGCCGCGACGGGCGTGGAACTGATGGCGGTTTTGCCTTCGACCGCGCCCTCGGTGGTGATGAACACGCCGGAAATATCCAGCGGCCAGTCGCCGGCGGATTTTTTCACAATCTTGCGCAGATGGATTTCTCCCGCCGGGGCCGCGAGCAATTCCGTTGCGCCTTGGATTTCCAAATTGTCATAGGCGGTGGGGAAGAAGTCAGCGCCCGTCGCCTTGCCCGGCCATTGCAAATTGAGGCTGCGGGTTTTGTCGTTTGTGGATTGTTCCCACCAGGCCTTGGCGGAAAAATTTCCGGCAATCGCTGGAACCTTGGCCTGCCAGGATTTGAGCTGCGCGGAGTCGGCGGAAGGCTTGGTTTCGCTGCCGGCGGTCAAGGTGCCTTTGATTTCCGCGCTGGCGGGAATGCAGGAATCCTTGCATTCCAGCCAGGAGACTTTGGCGGCAAGATTCAACAGGCCGGGCGGGACGCCTTTGTCGAGCTTGAGCGGCACGAGCAGGACGACTTCGTTTTCGTAGCCGTAGGTGGTGACCTCGGCGGGCGGGAGTTTTTGTGGCAGCGGCCACTGGATGTTGCCGGCGGTCACGCCGGGCGGCAACTGCCACTTGATCTCGGTGGCCTGCCCGGCATCGCCGGGGTTTTTCCAATAAGTGTGCCAGCCGGATTCCATTTTCAGCTGCACGCCGACGATCATCGTTTCGCCGGTTTTCGCGGCGGCGGGCAGGAGCAGCTTCACCTCGGTGTGGGCGGCGCTGGCGGTGTTCAAAGCCAGCATCAGAGAGGCGAGCAGAAAGAAGTTTCGCGCGGTCATGATATTTTGTTTGTTCTGATTAATGATGTTTTAACCGTGGTTCAGGGGGCGACTTGCAACCGATAGAATCGGCCGTTGGATTTGGTGTTATCGCTCATCTGGCAATGGCCGCTGGCATCGGCGGTGTTGGTGGAAACATTAAACCAAATTGCGAGGTCGTCTGTGGCTTGCAAAATGTAATTGGCCCCCGGCGTGCCGGTGCATGTCAGCACAAAGCTGGCGCTTTGGGGAGAACTGATTTTTGAACTGACGCCGGAGCTGGTGCTCGCGCTGATTTGGAGCACCGGCGGGGCGGAAACGATGGCTTTTGCCGATACGCCCGCGCTTGGAAGGGAATTAGCCTTCACCGTATTTCCATTGTGCTCGTCATCGTCGGAAGAGCGCTTGGCGACCACTTTCAGAACGGCGTTGGAACTGGTAACCGTGGCACCCGGATTCTTGACCGTCAAGGCATACGACCCGGCATTGCTGGTCCGAACATTGGTGATGGTCAGCACGTTGGAGAACGAACCGGAAATGTTTCCCCCGTTGGTGAGCGCCACGCCGTCCTTTAACCACTGGTAGGTGAATGGTGCCGTGCCGGAAACCGCCGCGCGGAACACGGTGGTCGTTCCGTTAGTTGCCGTCCGGCTGCCTGCCTGCAACGTGAACACCGGCGGCAACCAGACCGTCAGGGTGGCGTTGGCACTCGTGACGCTGCCCGCTAGATTTGTGACCACCACCGAATAAGCTGCGGCGTCCGTCATTTTGGCGCTGGCGATGGTGTAGGTGAAATTCGTGGCGTTGGCAATGGCCACGCCGGCTTTGCGCCACTGGTAGCGCAGCGTTTCCGTGCCGGTGGCGGCGACGCTGAATGTCACGGCGTTGCTCGCCAGGATCCCCTGGTTTGCGGGTTGTGTGATGATGGCTGGCGGCACGATCACGGCAAGCGATGCGTTGGTGCTGGTGGCGCTGCCAGCCACGTTGCTGGCGGTCAGGCCATAGGCGCCGTTGTCATTGGTCGTGAGATTGGCGACCGTCAGCACGTTGGAGAATGAACCGGAAATATTTCCGCCGTCGGTGAGCGCCACGCCGTCCTTGAACCATTGGTAGCTGAACGGCGCGGTGCCGGAGACGATCGCGCGGAAAACGGTGTTCGTGCCGGACTTCGCCCAGCGGCTCGCCGCCTGCACCGTGAACGCCGGTTTAATATTGACCGTCAGGGTGGCGTTGGAACTCGTGACGCTGCCTGCGAGATTTGTGACCACCACGGAATAAGCCGCGGCGTCCGTCGTCTTGGCGATCGCCAGCGAGAAGGCGGCGTTCGTGGCGTTGGCAATGGCCACGCCGGCTTTGCGCCACTGATAAAACAACTTCTCTGTGCCGCTGGTCGTCGCCGTGAACGTCACGGCGTTGCTCAAGGTGACGGATTGGTTCGTTGGTTGCGCGATGATGGCCGGTGGCACGATTACGGCGAGCACGGCGTTGGTGCTGGTCGCGCTGCCGGCCACATTGTTGGCGGTCAGGTAATAGGCGCCGCTGTCATTCGTGATGAGATTGGCGACCGTTAGCACGTTGGAAAGTGAGCCGGAGATATTTCCGCCGTCGGTGAGCGCCACGCCGTCTTTGAACCACTGGTAGCTGAACGGGGCGGTGCCGGAAATGGTCGCGCGGAAAACGGTGTTGGTGCCGGATTTCGCCCAGCGATTCGCGGCCTGCGCTGTGAACGCCGGTTTAATATTCACCGTCAAGGTGGCGTTGGAACTCGTGACGCTGCCCGCAAGATTTGTGACCACCACGGAATAAGCCGCGGCATCCGTTGTCTTGGCAATCGCCACTGAGAAGGCGGCGTTCGTGGCCCCGACAATCGCCACACCGGCTTTGCGCCATTGATACCGCAGCTGTTCCGTGCCGGTGGCGGCTACCGTGAACGTCGCGGCGTTGCTCAAGGTGACGGATTGGTTCGCCGGCTGCGTGATGATCGCCGGTGGCACGACCACTGTGAGCACGGCGTTGGTGCTGGTGGCGCTGCCGGCTACGTTGCTGGCGGTCAGGTAATAGGCACCGTTGTCATTCGTGATGAGATTGGCGACCGTTAGCACGTTGGAAAGTGAGCCGGAGATATTTCCGCCGTCAGCGAGCGCCACGCGGTCTTTGAACCACTGGTAGCTGAACGGGGCGGTGCCGGAAATGGTCGCGCGGAAAACGGTGTTGGTGCCGGATTTCGCCCAGCGGTTCGTTGCCTGCGCTGTGAACGCTGGCTTTACATTCACCGTCAGGGTGACGTTGGAACTCGTGACGCTGCCCGCGAGATTTGTGACCACCACGGAATAATTCGCTGCGTCCGTCGTCTTGGCTACCGCTAGCGAGAAGGTTGCGTTCGTGGCTCCGGCAATCGCCACGCCGGCTTTGCGCCATTGATAACGCAGCGTTTCTGTGCCAGTGGCGCTGATGCTGAATGTCACAGCGTTGCTCAAGGTGACGGATTGACTGACCGGTTGGGTGGTGATGGCCGGCGGCACGAGCATGGTCAATGTGGCATTTCTGCTCGTGGCGCTGCCCACGGCGTTGCCGACGGTCACGGAATAATTGCCGGCCTCCGCCGCCGTCAGCCCGGAAAGTTTCAGGACGTTCGTGGTGGAGCCGGAAATATTCCCGCCCTCCGCGAGCGGCGAACCGTTTTTGAGCCACTGGAAATTCAGCGGCCCGCTGCCGGTGGCGGTCACGGCGAACGTGACGTTGGTTCCGATGATGACCGCGCGGTTGGTCGGGTGTCCGGTGATGGCGGGTGGCGTGAAGACCGCCAGCTTGGCCACCGAACTGGTGATGCTTCCATAGATATTCGTGATGATGACGGAGTAATTTCCGTTGTCGTTGGTCGAGACATTGGCGAGCGCAAGCGTGGGCAAAGTTGTGCCGGAAACCGTTGCGCCAATGATTAGGCCGCCTCCCGGCCGGACAGGCGGAACAGGCGGTTTCGGCATGCCCCACGGCGGCGGCGGAACCGACGGCGGAATGCTGGTGGTGGGGCCGCCATAAACGAGGGTGCCGTTGGTGAGAGGGGTTCCGTTTTTCAGCCACCGGTATGCCAGCGGGCCGGTGCCGGCGGCGGTGACGGTGAAGGTCGCCGTGTTGCTCACGGCAACATTCTGGCTGGCGGGCGGCATGATGATGATGGGCGAGGCGTTGATGGAAACATTTGCGTTCGCGCTGGTGACGATGCCGTAGGCATTGCTGACCACGACGGAATAAGTGTCCACTTCATTCGTTGTCAGCGCGGTAATGGTCAGGTTGGTGGTGGCGGAGCCGGAAATATTTCCGCCGTCCGCCAGCACGATGCCGTGCTGGAACCATTGGTAGCTCAGCAGCCCGGTGCCGCTGGCGACCACGGCCAGATTGATCGTGCTGCCGAGTGCGCCGAATTGGTTGGCCGGTTGCGTGACGATGGCCGGCGGCAAGAGCACCGTGAGCACGGCGGCGGAACTTGTCGCGGTGCCGGCGGCATTGCTGACCACGACGGAATAGCTCGCGGCATCGGCAGCTGAAATGTTGTTGAGACTCAGTGTCGCCGCCGTCGCGCCGGCGAGGTTGGCGCTGTTTTTCTTCCATTGATAAGTCAGTGGCGCGGTGCCGCTGGCGGTTACGGTGAACGAAACATTGCTGCCCGCCAGCGCCGTGACATCGGCGGGTGGCGTGTCAATCGTGGGTGGCACCAGCACCGTGAGGGCGGCGGAGGAACTGGCCGCGCTTCCGGCGATGTTGGTGACCACCACGGAATAATTACCGGCATCATTGGTGCTGACGGCGGAAAGGGTAAACAAATTGGAAACCGCACCGGCGATGGCGGCGCCGTTTTTCAACCATTGGAAGCTCAGCGGCGCGGTGCCGGCGGCGGTGGCGCTGAATGAAACTGGATTGCCCTGCACGACGCTGGTGCTGGCCGGAGCCGTGGTGATGGCGGGCGGCACCAGGACGGTCAGCGCGGCGGCGGCGCTGGTGGCGCTGCCGACGGCGTTGGTGACGGTGGCGGAATAACTCGCCGCGTCCGCCGCCGCAAGATTTGCCAGCGTCAGCGAGGCGGTGTTCGCGCCGGAGACATTGCCGCCGTTGGCGATGGCCGCGCCATTTTTCTTCCATTGATAAACCAGCGGCGCGGTGCCGCTGGCGGTGACGGTGAACGAAACATTGCTGCCGGCGATCAGTGTTGCGTCCGCCGGAGAAGTGATGATGGCGGGCGGCACGGAAACCGTGAGTGAAGCCGCCGGACTGGTGATGGTGCCGAGGCTGTTGCTGACGATCACGGAATAGCTGGCGGTCTCATTGGTGGTGACGGCGGAAAGAATCAGATTGGTCGTGCCGGCCCCGGAGACGTTCCCGCCGTCGGTGAGCGGAGAATTGTTTTTCAGCCAGAAATAGAACAGTGGGGCGGAACCGGCGGCGCTGACGGTGAAGCTGGCGTTCGCCCCGGCGACGACGGACAGATTGGCCGGCGGGGCGGTGATGGTCGGCGTGGCGACGATGGTGAGCGGCGCGACGGCGCTGGTCACGCTCCCGGCGGCGTTGGTGATGATCACGGAGTAATTGCCCGTGTCCGCCGCCGCCACGGCGGTGACGGTGAGCGCGCTGGTGGTGACGCCGGAATATTTTACGCCGTTGGCGATGGCTGCACCATTCTTGAGCCATTGATAGGCGAGCGGCGCGGAGCCGGTGGCGGTGACGGAGAAACTGGCGCTGACGCCGCCGGCGACGGCTTGCGCGGCCGGCTGGGTGGAGATCGTGGGTGGCACCAGCACCGTGAGGGCGGCGGAGGAACTGGCCGCGCTTCCGGCGATGTTGGTGACCACCACGGAATAATTGGCGGCGTCATTGGTGCTGACGGCGGAAAGGGTGAGGACATTGGAAACCGCGCCGGGGATGGCGGCGCCGTTTTTTAACCATTGGAAGCTCAAGGGCGCGGTGCCGGCGGCGGTGGCGCTGAATGAAACTGGATTGCCCTGCACGACCGTCGCGTTGGTCGGCGCCGCCGTGATGGCGGGCGGCACCAGGACGGTCAGCGCGGCGGCGGCGCTGGTGGCGCTGCCGACGGCGTTGGTGACGGTGGCGGAATAACTCGCCGCGTCCGCCGCCGCAAGATTTGCCAGCGTCAGCGTGGCGGTGTTCGCGCCGGAGACGTTGCCGCCGTTGGCGATGGCACTGCCATTTTTCTTCCATTGATAAACCAGCGGTGCGGTGCCGCTGGCGGTGACGGTGAAAGTGACATTGCTGCCGGCAATCCGCGTAGCGTCCGCCGGTGAAGTGACGATGGCGGGCGGCACGGAAACCGTGAGCGCGGCGGCGGTGCTGGTGATGGTGCCGAGGCTGTTGCTGACGATCACGGAATAGCTGGCGGCGTCATTGGTGGTGACGGTGGAGAGAATCAGATTGGCCGTGCTGACGCCGGAAACATTGCCGCCGTTGGCGAGCGGGGAATTGTTTTTCAGCCAGAAATAGAACAGCGGCGCGGAACCGGCGGCGGTGACAGTGAAGCTGGCGCTGGCCCCGGCGACCACGGAAAGATTGGCGGGCGGGGTGGTGATGGTCGGCGTGGCGACAATGGTGAGCGGCGCAACCGCGCTGGTCACGCTGCCGGCGGCGTTGGTGATGACGACGGAGTAATTGCCCGTGTCCGCCGCGGCGGCGGCGGTGACGGTGAGTCCGCTGGTGGTGACGCCGGAATATTTTGCGCCGTTGGCGATGGCCGCGCCGTTTTTCAACCACTGATAGGCGAGCGGCGCAGAGCCGGTGGCGGTGACGGAGAAACTGGCGCTGACGCCGCTGGCCACAGCTTGTGCGGCGGGCTGGGCGGTGATGGTCGGTGGCAAAATCACCGTGAGCGCGGCGGCGGTGCTGGTGGCGGTGCCGACGCTGTTGCTGACGAGGACGGAATAATTTGCCGCGTCCGCCGCCGCCACAGTGGTGAGGGTGAGCGTGGCGGTGGTGGCGCCGGCGATATTGCCGCCGTTGGCGAGCGGCGAATTATTTTTCAGCCAGAAATAGCCGAGCGGCGCGGTGCCGGAGGCGGTGGCGGTGAAGGTCGCGGTTTTTCCCGCGACGACATTGGTGGCGCTGGGGGCCTTGGTGATGGCCGGAGCCGTGGGCGTGGTGGTGCCGGTGATGGTGAGGGTGATGGTCTGCGAGAGCGTGGCGTTGCCGGGGCTGACCACGGTGACGGTGGTGGCATAGGTGCCGGCGGCGGTCGGCGTGCCGGTGAGAGTGCCGCCGATGGTTGTGGCATTGTTTACCCAGGAGGCGGTGAAGGTCAGTCCGGGTGGCAAAGTCGCAGTTGTGCTCTGGCCGTTCATCAGCAGAGTGGAGGTCACCGTGCCGGCGGACAGGAAAAAGTAATCATTCGCCGCCGCCTTGCTGCCGCCGCCGATGGAGACCGTGACGTTCTGGCTGAACGCCGTGCCCACCGTGCCGCTGAACGTGCTGGGCGTGGTGTAGGTTGAGGTTGCGGCGGAAACCGCATCCACCGAGCCCAGCACCGCGCCGGTGCCGATGCCCCAGCGCAGGATGAAAGCGAAGGTGTTGCCGGTGGCCGGGTTGACGAGCATGGTCCGCACCAGCGGCAGCACCTGCAACAGGGCCGCTAGTATCACTGCCGGTTTTTGGAGGCGGATATGCATAAGGTTATCGGGTTAGGGCACGACCATCAGGCGGTAAAACAGGCTGGGCGCGCTCGGGTTGTTCGAAATGGTGATCGGTGTGGGCGTGGCGGTGGGCGGATAGTTCGTGAACACGCCCCAGTTGGTGCTGGCAAGGACACCGTTCGTCAGCACCGTGTTGGTGAGGCCGGCGATGGGCGTGAAAGTGAACTGAAATTGTGTGCCGCCCTGAATCGAACCGCCCACCATCGGCGGCAACGGATTCGTCACCACCAGGTTGGCGATGGCGCTGGTCACGCTGCCCGCGCTGTTGGTGAGGATGACGGTGTAGGCCCCGGCCTGGCAGGCGCGGAGGTTGGTGAAGGAGAGCGAGGCATTCGTTCCGCCGACAATGCTGGTGGTGATCAGGTTGGTGGTGATCCGCCATTGGTAGGCGAGGGCGGGGAAACCTCCGGCGGTGATGGCGAGGCTGCCGGAACCGCCGGCCACGTTGGTGAAACTGACGGGGGAATTGGTGATGACCGGCGGCTGCCAGACCGTGAGCGTGGCAAAGGAGCTGGTGACCGAGCCGGAGGAATTGGTGATGATGACCCGGTAATTACCGGTGTTCGTCAGCTGAATATTCGTCAGCGTGAGCGAGGTGTTCGTGGCGTTGAGCAGCGCGGTGTTGGTGTTGAAATACCACTGATAATGCAAGGGTGCAGTGCCGGCGGTGACGGTGAACGTGGCGTTGCTGCTGACGTTGTTGGTCAGGCTGACGGGTTGGTTGGTGATGACGGGGGGAGAACCGGCTGGTAAAATTGTTATCCAAAAATTTGTTTCTACCACTAATGATAAATAAGTAATTATGACGTGAACATAGAGGTTGGTAACGGGTGTTGTTGGGGTTCCATAAATTGCTCCATAGATTGGCTTGGGGGTACCGCCGATATTTAAGTCGTAAAATTTGAAGACTAAACCGGCAGGCATACAGCTTGTGGTTGAATTTCCGTTTAGTAACGCAGTAGAAACAACGCCCGACTTATTGGTGAGAACACAAAAAGCTCCAGAATTTCCACCGTTGTTTGTGATCGCCACGTTGTTAGTGAAGTAGATTCCAGCAGTTCCTGTAAAATTTGTTGAATTTGTAAAAATAACAGGCGCTGACGCTCCTGACACTGCATCCACTGCGCCCAGCGCGGCACCAGTGCCAATGCCCCAGCGGAGGATAAACGCAAAGGTGTTGCCGGTGGCGGGGTTGATAAACAGGTTCCGCACCAGCGGCATGAGCTGCAAGGCTGCCGCCAGAAAAACCGGAAGTGTTTGGGTGAGTCTTTTCATGGTCTATCAGTGCTTATTGTCTTCTGAATTACTTTTTGTTTTGGGGCTGGGGACAAAGAATCCCCGTTGGGATTCAAGCCCGCTCACCCCGGCTTTTCAGGTCTGGATATTTTAGTTGCAACCGCAGCCGCCGCCGCCCACGCCGCGCCCGCCGCTGGCGGCCTCGCGGGAGAACCACATGTGCTCGATCTGCGCCTGGCCCAGCGGATCGCGGTCAGCCCGCATGGTGTAGTCGGCCAGCGTTCCGCGCTGCCACGGTTTGACATTAGCACATCCACTCCCGATGATAAGCAGGGGCAGTGCCAAGATGAGGAAAGCTTTGTATTTCATAGGTATTATTTCAAAAGGGATTCAATTTCGCTGATGTATTCCTTGCGAGTGTCCTCACCATGGAAACCATTGTGTAAAAATCGCACTTTGCCGGTGGCATCGAGGATGAAGGAGGTGGGCATGGTGGCCGGTTCCACGGCAGCCACGAGCTTCTGCTCGGCATCGCGCACGACGGTGAAGGAGACCGGATGTTTCGCCATGAAGGCGTCCATCTTGGACTTCTTGTCGTCCACATTCACGGCGAGCACGACCACGCGGTCGGCGTATTTCTTCTGGAGCTCGTCCAGCACCGGGAAGGACTTGGCGCAGGGCGTGCACCAGGAGGCCCAGAAATCCACGACGATGATTTTGCCTTTCAGCGCGTCGGGCAATTTGCCTTCCAGCTTGAAGCTGGCGAGGTCGGGCAGCGTGTCGCCGACCTTGAGGGCGGCGGACGCGGTGAAGAAGGTTCCGGCGAGCAGGGTCGCCACGGCGAATTTTTTAAGCAGGGATGTATTCATGGAATTTACGGGAATAGAGTTTGGTGGTTTCAGTGGTGACGGCCCCGGCGGCGCCGGGATGGAGTTCGACGAGTTGCAAGCCCTCTTTCGCGCCGAGGATGCACACGCTGGTAGAAAGTAGACCGGCGATGGTGCAGCTCGGCGCGATGATGGACACGGCCCGGCAATCGTTTTGTGCGGGATAGCCGGTGCGCGGGTCGAGGATGTGACCGTAGCGACGGCCGTTGATCTTGAAATTACGAAGATAGTCGCCGGAGGTGGCCACGGCATGGTCGGTGATGGCCACGCCGCCCCAGCATTTGCCGGGCGCGGTCGCGTCATCCAGGCCAATCCACCAGAATTTTTTCCCCGGCGCATGGCCGCGCGCGCGCACGTCCTGGCCGAAATCCACCAGCACATTCGTGATGCCGCGCTGGATGGCCATGTTGATGACGCAATCCACGGCGTATTCCTTGCCGATGCCGCCAAGGTCGAGCGCCATGCCCGCCTGCGGCAAAAAGATGCCGCCGGCGCGGCGCTGGATCTTGTTCCAGCCCACGAGTTCGCGGGCGGCCTGGATGTCGGCGTCCGTCGGGATGACGGGAGGATTGGCCTTCCAGTTCCACAATTTGATGAGCGGCAGCGCCGTCGGGTCAAACGAGCCGCGGGTGAAGAAAAACAATTCCTGGCAGAGATTGAACAGCCGGTCGGTTTCGGGATCGGTTTCCACCCAATGTTCACCGGCAGCGGCGTTGATGCGGCCGATCAAACTGTCCGGAATGAACCGCGAATAGCGTGCTTCAAACTGCGCGACCCACGCCACGGCGTCGCGTTGAAAATCGCGGGCGACCGTGGCCGAAACGCCATGCAGCTTGATCTGGCATTGCGTGCTCATGGCCCGAAAGTCCAAACGATGCAGGCCGTTCTCGACCGTCGTCTGCGCGGATTGCATGACGCGGGCGATGACTTCGGCAGCTGTGTTGGAACTGGTCATTACCATAAAATCGAGAGACCGACGGAAAAGACATTGGCCTTGGGATACATATCGGATGTGGTATTGTCCAAGCCCCTCATTTCATAGCGATGATAACCAGCAATCACGCGTAGATGGTCGTTGATGATCACCGTGGCTTGCAGGCCGTAATCAATCGTGAACATGTTCGAGAGCCGGTAGTCGGACGAATAATAGCCCGCGGGACTTGTCGTGAACGGCCCGGTGAAGGTGGTGGTGTAAAACGAGGCGGCGGATTGTTCGCTGAAGCGGAACATGGGTTCCACCATGAGATGCTTGCCGAGCCATTGATGCCAGGTCAGGCCGACGGTATGGCTGAACACATCATAGGAGTCGTGATAAAAACGATAGGATCCCTCCAGGCTCGCATCGAGTGAATCGAAGTGATGCGTCAGCGAGGTGTAGAGGATTTGTTTGTTGCGATGCGCGGGCCGGCGTTCGGGCACGCCGATGTTGAAACCGGTGGGGAAAATGTCAGGATGATATTCCGCCAGCCGATAGGGATCGCTCATGTAGCCGGAATCATTGCCGATGGTGAAGGCGACATTGAGAATATCCTTGGGCGACAGCAGTTGGGTGATGCCGACGATGCCATCGGTGGTATCTTTTCCGATCCAGGTTTTCTTGTCCGATTGGCGGATAGTGTCAAAGTTGTGCGAGACGCCGAGTTGTAGTGTGGTGTTCTTGTCGTTGAACTCATAAGCCTCGTTCAGCGAAATGCCGTAGGAGAGGTAATCGTGTTCTTTGCTCCAGGAAAAACCGGGAGTGAGGGTGTGACTCTTAATTTTCCAATCCAGCGCAATATTAGCTGCACGGCGGAGGTCGGGTTCGATTTTTTGAATGATGGCTTTACCGTCCAGACCGTGTGTGCCTGTTGGCGTGGCGCCGGAGACGCTATCATAAATCAGTTCGCCCTTGGCGATGATGGAATCAATGAGCTTCTGTTCGAAATAGACGGAGTGCGTCTCGATTTTCATCCGATTGCCATCCTCGTCGTAATAGCCGTAGCGGTAGTCCACATGGTTTTCCGCGCGGAGGAGCGACGGCAGGGTGAGGGTCATCCCCAGCGGCAGGAAGCGGCGCCATTGGCGCGCGATGTGCCAGGCCAAATTTGCCGCCGGAGTCGGTTGAGAAGAATGCAGTTTTTTCGTCATATATTTGCGCGGTTTTCTAAAAATCTGTCGTGAGCATAGCGGCCCGTCCATAAAAGAGACGGGTATGAAAGATTAAAAAATTTTTAAGTTGGCTGGCCGGTCGGCGGGTCAAATCTGGAAGGATTGCGGCTGTTCCACCAGCGGCAGCCGGAGGCGGGCGATGTGATAATTTTTGCCGAGTCGGCGTTGGAAATGGATCTCCGGCTCGAGGCGCAGCAGCGCCGCCACCACGCGCAGGCCGAGGCCGAGCGTGGCTTCGGCATTGGCTGATTGGCGCACGCGGTTGGTCACGATCAGCACCGCCTGCTGCCGGTGCCGCCGGATGCGCACCGTGAAATCGCCTTCACCATGCTTGAGCGAATTGGTGAGCAGGGAATGGGCAATCTGCCGGACGTGGCGCGGATCGGCGGATACCCAGCAGTCCGGAATGGATTGCAGTTTGAACTGGCGCCCCTCTTCGGTGGCGAGCAGTTGAAAATCTTCCACCACTTCCGTGATGGTGGCGCCCAGATTGAACACCGAGCGCGCGGCCAGCATCCGGCCCTGTTCGGCCCGGGCGATGAGCAGCGATTGATCAATGACGTGCGTGAGCCGGTGGAGTTCGCTCTCGAGTTCCTCCGCGAGCTCGGGGGCGATGCGGTCGCCGGCCTGCTCCACTTTCAGCCGGATGATGGCCAGCGGCGTGCGGAGTTCGTGCGCGACCTTGGCCGCGTAGGCGTTCATCTCGGCAAAGGATGCGTCCAGCCGCGCCAGCAGATCATTCAGTTGCCGGAGCAGGTCGCGAAATTCCAGATCCACTTCCGGCAGCGAAATTGGTTCGCCGAGATTGCCGGGATTTTTTGCCTGCAGCTGCCGGTTCACGCTGGCGATGGGCCGCAGCGATTGCCGCGCCAGCCAGAAGCCGCCGGCGACCGCCACCACCATCACCGGAATGAGCCACATCAGCGCGGTGTTCAGCACGGCATCAGAAATCTGGTGGACCTCCGCCTCGGTCAGGCTGTTGTGCAGCCGCCAGTCCGGCATTTCGGGATAAGTCCGGTTGCAGGCCTTCTCCAGCAGCTCGGATTCCAGCACCAGATGCAGGATGTGGGTGAACGCGATGGTCACCGTGGCGAAGCCGAGCGCGCCCCATAGCGTCAAACGTGTGCGCAGGGATTTCATGCCGGCTCCTCCTCCCGCAGCGCAAAGCCAACGCCGCGCACCGTGTGGATGAGCGGCGGCCGGCTGGGCAGGTCGATTTTGCGGCGCAGCAATTTGATGTAAACATTCACAACATTGGTCTCGGAATCGAAATGCTGGTCCCAGACGTGCTCGATAATGGAGGTTTTGCTCACCGGCTTGGGCGAGGCGTTGATGAGAAATTCCAGCAGGGAAAATTCGCGCGGCGTCAGCTCGATCTTTTCCTCCCCGCGCTTGGCTTCGTGCGAGAGCAGATCCAGTTCCAGGTCGGCCACCCGGATGACGTTCGTCGTCTGCGGCCGCTGCCGCCGCAATACGGCGCGGAGCCGGGCGAGCAATTCCGCGATGGAAAAAGGTTTGGTCAGATAATCATCCGCGCCGGCATCCAGCCCGCGCACCTTGTCCTCGATGTCGTCGCGCGCCGTGAGGAAAATGACCGGCGCGAGAATCTGCTTGCGCCGCAACAGCCGCACAACGGTGATGCCGTCCTTGTGCGGCATGCCGATGTCCAGCAGCAGCGCGTCATAGGTGTTCGATTCGGCCAGCCAGATCGCCTCGTCGCCATCATGGGCCACGTCCACCGCATAGCCCTCCGCCGCGAGCCCGGCCCGGACGTGCTCCGCTACTTTACGTTCATCTTCCGCTAGCAGGATGCGCATGGATTTGTTAAGAACATAATCTGTGGCGGGGCAATTCACCATGGAAAAATGGAGCGTTGCCTGCTTCCCTGATTTCGGAGCGCGGGACTGTGTCCCGCCGCCTCTGGAAAGTAGAAAAATGCGTGTAAAACCTTTGCGCCTTGGCGTGAGCCGGCCTTCCGGTTTCAGGGTTTCCGCTTTCTGCCTTTTGGATTTTTCCCTCGTCCCGACCGGCCTGCATTTTGGCCGGTTTCAGCGTAAAGCGGCGGTTAATGGTCTTGTGCGGAAAATAATCTTGTGGAAAAAGCCGCGCTCTCGGGAGTTGCGCGCGGGGCCGGAGTTTTCCGGTTCAGCCCCCGCCATTGAAACCAACCTGAAATAATTTCAAAAAGATGTTGCAATCAATTTTCAATTTGATATTTTCCTCGCTCCTCGTCGTCCGTAAGGTCGGCTGGACAGCATGTTTGCGAACCGATAACTGATTCCCTCCTTGGGACAGGATTGATGGCTCGCCAACTTCAAAAAGTTGCTGAAAAAAACTTTAGCTATTATGCCCGTTAAAACATTTAGACCGCTGACGCCGTCCACGCGATACATCACCATCGCGGACTTTAGCGACATTACGAAGACGACGCCCGAGAAGTCGCTTGTGGAAATCCGCAAGAAGACCGGTGGCCGCAATATGTACGGCCGCGTCACCGCTCGCGGTATCGGCGGCGGTCACAAGCAGAAAATCCGCCTCGTCGATTTCAAGCGCAACAAGCATGGCGTCGAAGCCACGGTGTCCGCGATTGAATACGATCCGATGCGCTCGGCGCGCCTGGCCCTCCTCGAATACAAGGACGGCGAGAAGCGCTACATCATCGCCCCGGTCGGCGTGACGGTGGGTCGCGTCATTTCCAGCGGGCCGACGGCTCCGCCCGAAGTGGGCAACGCCCTCCCGCTCAAGTCGATTCCCGTCAGTTCGGCGATTCACAATTTGGAGCTGACCCCCGGCCGTGGCGGTCAGATCGTTCGTTCCGCCGGCGGCGCCGCGACGCTGATGTCGCGCGACGAAGGTTACGCGCAGATCCGCCTGCCTTCCGGTGAAATCCGCAAGGTCAACGAGGAATGCTATGCGACCATCGGTCAGGTCGGCAACACCGAGCACGAAAATGTGGTTTTGGGCAAGGCGGGGCGCACCCGTCATCGCGGTCATCGCGGTATCACCCGCGGTATGGCGCGCAACCCGGTGGACCATCCGAACGGCGGCGGTCAGGGTAAATCCAAGGGCGGCGGCGGCTGGCAGCAGCTCATGTCCCCGTGGGGCAAGGTGGCCAAGGGTGGTAAAACCCGCGCCAAATATAAACAATCCAACCGTTTCATCGTGGTTCGCCGCAACGGGCTGCCGATCAAGACCAAGTAAAATTTTATGGGACGTTCGATAAAAAAAGGTCCGTTTGTTGACGCTCGGCTGCTGGAAAAAGTCCAGAAAGCCAAAAGCGCCAACCAGAAGACGCCGATTAAGACCTGGTCGCGCCGCTCGACGATTTCGCCGGAATTTGTCGGCCTGACGTTTGCGGTGCATAACGGCAAGGTGTTCAATCCGGTTTTTGTGACCGAAAACATGGTCGGTCACAAGCTGGGTGAATTTTCGCTGACGCGCACCTTCAAGAAACACGGTGCCCACACCGCCAAGGCGGAGGCCAAATAGTTTTTATGGAAGTTTTCGCCATTACCAAAAATATCCCGATGTCCGCGCAGAAGATGCGCGAAGTCGTCCGGCAGATCCAGGGCTTGCCGGCCTTGCAGGCCGAGCAGATTCTGGCCGTCGTGCCGCGCAAGGGCGCGCGCTTCGTCGCCAAGACGCTGCATTCGGCCATCGCCAATGCGGAGAACAACAACAAGCTGCGTCCCGAAACCTTGCGCATCAAGGAAGCGGTCGCCGGCACGGCCACGACGCTCAAGCGCTTTCAGCCGAAGGCGCGCGGCTCCGCCGGTCCGATCCTGAAGCGCCGTTGCCACATCAAAATCACTTTGTCCGACGAATAATATGGGCCAAAAGACCAATCCAATCGGTTTGCGCGTCGCGGTCAACAAAGACTGGCGCTCGAAGTGGTATGCTGACAAAAAAGAATTCAGCAAGCTGCTCACGGAAGACCGCGAGATTCGCGATCTGCTCAAGAAGAAGCTGGAATCGGCCTCGGTGCCGCGCATCTTGATCGAGCGCGCCACAAATCGCTGCCGTGTGACCATCATGACCGCCCGTCCCGGTGTCGTCATCGGTCGCAAAGGCTCGGAAATCGACAAGCTCAAGGAAGAATTGAGCAAGAAGACCGGCAAGGAAGTCTACGTGGACATCGTCGAAATCAAGCAGCCCGAACTCGATGCGCAGTTGGTCGCGGAAAACATCGCGTTGCAGCTCGAGCGCCGCGTTTCGTTCCGCCGTGCGATGAAGAAGGCGCTTCAGACCGCCAAAGATTTCGGTGCCGAAGGCATCAAGGTGCGTGCCGCCGGACGTTTGGGTGGCGCGGAGTTGGCCCGCGTGGAAATGTATCACTGGGGCCGGGTGCCGTTGCACACGCTCCGCGCGAACATTGACTACGGTTTCGCGGAAGCCAGGACGGTTTACGGCAAGCTGGGCATCAAGTGCTGGATTTGCAGGGGCGACAACAAACCGGCCAAGAAAGTCGAAAACAAACCCGAAGCGGCAACCGTCGCGAGTTAATTTTTAAGAAAGTATTTTTGTTATGGCAATGCAGCCGGATAAAGTAAAATATCGCAAAATGCACCGCGGCAGCCGCACGGGCATGGCGATGACGGGCAACACCGTCGCGTTTGGCGAATATGGTTTGATGGCGCTGGAGCGCTGCTGGATGGACGGCAAGCAGCTGGAAGCCTGTCGCGTTGCCATCACGCGCCACATGAAGCGCAAGGGCAAGATGTGGATCCGGGTGTTTCCGCAGAAGTCCTACACCAAGAAGCCGCTGGAAACGCGCATGGGTAAGGGCAAGGCGCCCCTCGAAGGCTGGGTGGCTGTCGTGCGCCCGGCGAACATTTTGTTTGAAGTGGACGGCGTCACCGAAGCCGAAGCGCGTGAATCCATGCGCTTGGCGGCGACGAAATTGCCGATCAAAACCAAGTTTATTTCACGTCATCAACACGTGAGCTGAGACCATGAAATTTGCTGAAATTAAAGACCTGACGCTGGCGGAATTGGCGGCCAAGAGCCGCGACCTCCGGCATGAGATGTTCAACCTGCGCCTGCAACAGGCGAGCGCGCAGTTGGAGAAACCGGCACGCCTGCGCACGCTGCGCAAGGACATCGCCCGCGTCGAAACCCGTATTTCGGCCTTGAGCAACAAGGCGGCTAAATAATTTTGTATGGCTGAAGCAACCAATAACGTGGCGGCCACCGGCAAGCGCAAGCAGCGCGTCGGCGAAGTCGTCTCGAACAAGATGACCAAGACGATTGTGGTGCGCGTGGAACGCCGTTTCCCGCATCCGCAATACAAGAAGATCGTGACGTCCTATAAAAAGTTTTACGCGCACGACGAAAAGGCCGAGGCCAAGATGGGCGACACGGTGTGCATCGAGGAATCGCGCCCGTTGTCCAAGCTTAAGCGCTGGACGCTCATCAAGGTGGTTGAGCGCGCCCAGGAAACCGCAGTCGCAGCCTGATAAAAGATTATGTTGCAAATTCGTTCCAGTTTGGATGTGGCGGACAACACCGGTGCCAAGGTGGCTTGGAACATCGGCGTGTTGGGTCGCAACCAGCGTTATGCCGGCATCGGCGACGTCATCAAGGTCCACATCAAGGAAGCCGCCCCGGATGGTTCGGTGAAAAAAGGCGAAGTGCATGATGCCGTCATCGTCCGCACCCGCCAGATCACCCGCCGCTCGGATGGTTCCTACCTGCGCTTTGACCGCAATGCCTGCGTCATCATCGACAAGGAAATGAATCCCAAAGGCACCCGCATTTTCGGCCCGGTCGCCCGCGAATTGCGCGAAAAGAAGTTCATGAAAATCATTTCACTCGCGCCCGAAGTCATTTGAAGGTTATGTCAAAATTTCATGTTAAAAAAGGTGACCAGGTCACCGTTATCGCCGGCAAGGAAAAAGGCAAAAGCGGCAAGATTATCCATGTGCTGACGGAACAGCAGCGCGTCATTGTCGAGGGTTTGCAGATGGTCAAGAAGCACGTCAAGAAGAGCCAGCAGAACCCGAATGGCGCGATTCTTGACCGCGAAGGATCGATCCACATCTCGAATGTCAAAAAAGCGGAGGCGGTTGCCGCGTAAGCAATTGGTCACGGCCAATTCCGTGAGCTGAAAAATGAAAGCCAGACTTTACAAAAAATATACCGACGAAGTGGTGCCGGCCCTGAAGACCAAGCACAACTTCAAGAACATCCATCAGATTCCGAAGTTCGTTAAGATCGTCGTGAACATGGGTGTCAGCGCCTCCAACGAAAAGGGCGCCATTGAAGATGCGGCCAAGGATTTGAGCCAGCTGACCGGCCGCAAGCCCGTCATCAGCAAGTCAAAGAAGGATGTGGCCAATTTCAAGCTCCGCAAAAACCAGCCCATCGGCTGCCGCGTGACGCTGCGGGGCGACGCGATGTTTGAGTTTTTTGACCGCCTGGTGGCGGTTTCGCTGCCCCGGATCCGCGACTTCCGCGGTTTGTCCCCGCGCAAGTTTGACGGCCGCGGCAACTACACGTTCGGCGTGCCGGACCAGACCATTTTCCCGGAAATTGAATTGGAAAAAATCAAGCGCCAGCAGGGCATGGATATCACGATTGTGACGACGGCGGTGACCGACGAGCAGGCGCGTGATTTGCTGAAATTCATGGGTTTTCCGTTCGCAGAAAAATAATTTGTTATGGCCAAGAAATCCTGGATTGAGCGAAACAATCGCAAAAAAGCAACCGTCAAGAAATTCGCCGCGATTCGCGCCGAGTTGAAGGCCAAGCGCGACTACGCCGGTCTGGCGAAGCTGCCGCGCGATGCCAGCCCGACGCGCGTGGTGAACCGTTGCGCGATGAGCGGCCGTCGCCGCGGCTTTTGGCGCAAGTTCGGCGTGTCGCGCCTGACGTTCCGCGAAGCGGCCTTGAACGGCCTGATTCCCGGGGTGACGAAGGCCAGTTGGTAAAAATTTAATCGTGCTGGCTGTCGGTTCCGCACTGGGGTTGGAGCCGAAACGCAGGACGAAAACAAAAAGAAAAAATGAGCGATCCGATTTCCGACCTGTTGACGCGCATCCGCAATGCGGGTGCCGCGCAATTGCCCGTGGTGAACCTGCCGCATTCCCGCATCAAGGAAAGCGTGGCGAAACTGCTGAAACAGCAGGGTTATGTCGCCGACGTTTCCGTTGCCGGCGATACCAAGAAGACCCTCACAATCGGCCTGAAATTTAACGGCAAGAAGAGTGTCATTGAAGGCCTTAAGCGCGTCAGCAAGCCCGGTTTGCGCCGCTATGTGGGTTCCACGGAAATTCCTCGCGTGCGCGGCGGACTGGGCGTGGCGATTATCTCAACCTCGGAAGGTCTGTTGACCGACCAGCAGGCGCGCAAGAAAAACCTCGGCGGAGAATTACTCTGCTACATTTGGTAACCATTTTTTAAGTTATGTCTCGTATTGGAAAACAGCCGATTGCCATTCCCGCCCAGGTAAAGGTGGAAGTGAAGGGGCAGAACATCAAAGTTGAGGGGCCGAAAGGCAAGCTCAACTGGGAATTGCCCGCCCGCACCAGCCTCAAGGTGGAAGGCGACAAGATTGTCGTGAGCCGCGCGGGTGACGATGCGCAGTCCAAGGCGCTGCACGGCTTGAGCCGCGCGCTGGTCAATAACATGGTCAAGGGCGTTTCCGAAGGCTACGTCAAGAAGCTCGAAATTCAGGGCGTCGGTTTCAAGGCGGCCGTCGCCGGCAAAATTGTGAATCTGGCGCTCGGCTATTCGCACCCGATTAATTACAGCATTCCCGACCAGATCAAGGTCACCGTCGAGGAAAATACCAAGATTACGATTGAAGGGCCGGACAAGATGATGGTGGGCAAGGTGGCCTCGGAAATCCGCGCCTACTATCCGCCGGAGCCTTACAAGGGCAAGGGCGTCCGTTACGCCGGCGAACACGTCCAGCGCAAGGAAGGCAAGACGGTCCAATAATAATTTTAGTTCACGGCCAAGACCGTGGACCCACTGAGATGAGAACCGAAAAAAAAATCAAGTTGAAGCAGCTCCGCCGCTGGCGCATTCGCAAGAAAGTCACCGGCACGTCCGCGCGCCCGCGCATGAGCGTCTGCTTCACGAACGAAAATATTCATGTCCAGTTCATTGACGACGTTGCCAGCCAGACGCTGGCGGCGGTTTCGACGGTGAGCAAAAGTACGCCTAACCGCGAGCAGCTCGCGGCCAACGTGACCAGCGCCAAGACGGTGGGTGCGCTCGCGGCCAAGGCGGCGATGGACAAGGGCATCAAGGCTGTGGTGTTTGACCGCGGCGGCAACCGTTTTAACGGCAAGGTCAAGGCGCTGGCGGATGCCGCGCGTGAAGCCGGACTGCAATTTTAACCTGAACCGGAGAATTTATCGTGGCTGAAACTGAAAACATTCCTAGTGGCGAACAACAACCGCAGCCGGTGACGCAAGCGCCGGTCCCGGCGCCGGAAGCCAAGCGTGATTTCCGCGACCAGCGCGGCGGCCAGCGCGGCCGTGGCGGTCGTCCGGGTGGGCGCCGCCCGTCGGACGACAAAGGCGGCGATGACCTCGCGGAAAAGGTGGTCTTCATCAACCGCTCCTCGAAAGTCGTCAAAGGCGGACGCCGTTTCAAATTCAGCGCCCTCGTGGTGGTCGGCGACAAGAAGGGCCGCGTCGGCATTGCGCTCGGCAAGGCGTCGGAAGTGGCCGATGCCATCAAGCGCGGCGGCGAGCTCGCCCGCGCCAAGATGCAGTCGGTGTCGTTGAAAGACGCGACAATCCCGCACGAAATTTATACCGCCTACGGCGGCGCCAGGATTCTGTTGCGCCCCGCCTCGCCCGGCACGGGCATCATCGCCGGCAAGACGGTTCGCGCCGTTTTGGAATCCGCCGGGGTGAAGGACATTTTGACGAAATCGCTCGGCTCCAAGAACGCGGCGAACGTCGTGAAAGCCACCCTCAATGGATTGCTGTCTCTGCGCACCCGCGAGCAGATTTATCAGGGCCGTGGTTTGGAAATTAAAAAAGTATCGGCCGCGAAGGCGCCTGAAGCGGTGGCGGCTTAACTTGAATTTTTATGCGACTGCACAATCTTAAACCCCGTCCCGGATCCAAACACCGTCGCAAACGGCTTGGTCAGGGCGAATCCAGCGGCCGCGGCAAAACCGCCGGTCGCGGTGGCAAAGGCCAGACTGCGCGCTCCGGCAGCAGCATCCGTATCGGTTTCGAAGGCGGTCAGATGCCGCTCATGCGCCGTATCCCGAAACGCGGTTTCAATAACGCCCAGTTCACCACGGCTTACAGCCCGGTGAATGTCGCCGATTTGAACCAGTTTGAAAACGGCGCCCGGGTGGACGAAACCGCCTTGCGTTCGGTTGGCTTGGCTAACGGTCCCCTGCTGGGCGTCAAGATTCTCGGCACCGGCGAACTCACCAAAAAATTGACGGTGGTCGTCAGCGCCATTAGCGCCTCGGCCAAAACGAAGATCGAGGCCCGGGGCGGCTCGGTGGAAATCGTTGTCAAAAAATCTTCGGCTCCGGCCAAGAAATAATTCGGCTGAAGCATGTTTCGCTCCATCGCCAGCACCCTCGGTAATTGCTTCAAGATTCCGGAATTAAAATCCCGGATTTTGTTTACGCTGGGCTTGTTGGCGGTTGTCCGCTTGCTCTCGGTCATCCGCATTCCCGGTCTGAATGGCGCGGCGCTGACCGAATACTTTGCGAAGCAGCAGGGCGATGGCGGGTTGCTCGGCATGTATAACACCTTTGCCGGTGGCGCGTTTGAGCATTGCGCGATTGGTTCGCTGGGCATCATGCCCTACATCAGCGCCACCATCATCATCCAGTTGCTTACGGCCGTTATTCCGCGTTTGAGCAAAATGGTTCGTGAAGAAGGCGGGCGCACGAAAATCATCCAATACGGACGTTATCTCACGGTGCTGCTCTGCATCGGTCAGGGTGTTTATTTTGCCAACAATTGGGCGCATCCCGAAACCGTGTTTCAGGGTTTTCAAGGGAATCTGGTGTTGATCGAGAATCACTACTGGTATCTGACGCAGGCGGTGCTGGTGATGACGGCGGGTACGATGTTATTGATGTGGCTCGGTGAGCAAATCACTGAGCGCGGCATTGGCAATGGTGTTTCCCTGGTCATTACCATCGGCATTCTGGCGCGGTTGCCGCGCGCTGTGACCGCCTTGAAGGATATGTTTTTCCCCGCCGGCGGCTCGGAAATGCAGCAGTATCACTTTGCCGGTTCGGGCTTGATGCTGGTGTTGCTCCTGGTGCTGGTCATCGGCGGCGTCATCGCTATCACCCAGGCGCAGCGGAAAATTCCGGTCCAATATGCCCAGCGCGCGGTCGGCCGTAAAATGTATGCCGGCGGCACGTCCTTCATGCCGTTGCGCGTGAATTACGCGGGCGTCATGCCCATCATTTTTGCCCAGTCCATTTTGATGTTTCCCCAGCCGGTCTGCAGCTGGCTCGCGCAGCATTCGCCTGGATTCATGCGCGATCCGTTCCAGTGGCTGAATTTGCAGTTGGGTTACGGCTCGGGCATTTATCTCGCGATTTACTCGCTGATGATTTTGTTCTTCTCGTATTTCTGGGTGGCGACGCAGTTCAACGAAATCCAGATCGCCGACGATTTGAAGAAGAACGGCGGCTATATTCCCGGCGTGCGTCCGGGGCAGGGCACGAGCGACTATCTGCACAATGCCATGAGCCGCATCACGCTGGCGGGGGCCATTTTCCTGACGGTCATCGCGACGATTCCGATCATCCTCGGTCGCCAGATGAATATTCCGCCGGATGTGGCGCAGTTTTTCGGCGGCACGAGTATTTTGATCGCGGTCGGCGTCTTGTTGGACACGATGCGCCAGGTGGAATCGCATCTGATGATGCGCCACTACGACGGCTTTTTGAAAAAAGGCAAGATTCGCGGCCGGTTCTAAGATTTTGTGGCCGGAATAAAGCTCAAGTCAGCGGACGATTTGCAGTTGATGCGTCCGGCCGGTTGGGTGGCGGGGAAAGTTTTGGACGAGATCGCGGCGTTCATTCAGCCCGGGCTCACCACCCGGCAGATTGATAATTTTGCGGCGGAGCGGATCAAGAGTTACGACGCCAAGAGCGCCTTTCTCGGGTATCGGAAATTTCCGTGCCACACGTGTCTGTCGGTGAACGACGAAGTGGTTCACGGTATCGCGTCGGAGCGTGAGTTGAAATTTGGCGACATCGTCAGCGTGGATGTTGGCGTGTTGTATAAGGGTTTTATCGGTGATACGGCTCGGACGGTGGCGGTGGGCGGATGCGGCGTCGCCGCGCAGCGGTTGCTGGACGTGACGGAGCAGTCGCTCTATCTGGGCATCGCGCAGGCTCGGCCGGGAAAACGGGTGCTGGATATTTCGCTGGCGGTTCAGCGGTATGTCGAGGCGAACGGTTTTGGCGTGGTGCGCGAATTTGTCGGTCACGGGGTGGGCCGGTCGATGCACGAAGAGCCGCAGGTGCCGAATTTTGACGAGGGCAGGAAGAACTCGCCGAAGTTGAAGCCGGGCATGACGATTGCCATCGAGCCGATGGTGAATGTTGGCCGTGCGGACGTAAAAATCCTGAAAGACGGCTGGACAGTGGTGACGCAAGATGGTTCACTATCTGCCCATTTTGAGCATACCGTCCTCGTTACGGACGGCGAACCGGAGATTTTGACATGGGCGAAAGTGCCTTCCGCGTCGAAGCCCGCGTGATCGCAGCGCTGCCCAATGGCACGTTTTGCGCGGAACTGGGCAACGGTCATCGCCTGACGGCGTTTGTGGCTGGGCGGGACCAGAAGATTTTTGCCGGCGCGAATGCCGGTGACATAGTAAAGTTGCAATTGACGCCTTACGACTTGAGCGTGGGGCGTATTTTAGTCGAAACCAAAAAGATTTAAGCATGAAAGTCCGAGCGTCAGTAAAAAAAATGTGTGAGCACTGTAAAATCGTGAAGCGTCGCGGAGTCATCCGCGTCCTTTGCACGAACAAACGCCACAAGCAACGTCAAGGTTAATTAAAAATTTATGGCACGCATCATTGGTGTAGAAATCCCCCCGGGCAAGCGCATTGATATCGCGCTCCGTTACATTTACGGCATCGGCCCCGTCAACGCGAAGGAAGTTCTCGAGCGCGCGAACATCGATCCCTCCATCCGCGCGAAGGATTTGACTGAGGCGCAGCTCTCCCAGATCGTTCACGCGATTCAGGAAGGCAAGTATGTCATCGAAGGCGACCTGCGCCGCGAGCTTGGCATGAATCTCAAGCGTCTGCAGGGCATCCGCTGCTACCGTGGCGTCCGCCACCAGCGCAGCCTGCCGGTGCGCGGTCAGCGCACGCAGACCAACGCCCGCACGCGCAAAGGTCCGCGCAAGACGGTCGGCGTGCAGCGCAATCCCAGTGCCAAAGCCGGTATCCATTAATAACTGAATTTCATTATGTCCGAAGAAAAGAAAAAACCTGCCGCGCCGAAAAAAGAAAAAATCGTGAAGGCTGATGCCGCCGCGGCCCCCGCCGCGCCCGCGGCCGAAGCCAAGCCGGCCAAGAAGGAAAAAATTGCGGCTCCGGCTGCCGACGCCGCTCCGGCTGAACCGGTCGTCATGGCCGCGCCGACCGCCGCCGAATTGCTCGGCGAAGATCCGAATGCCAAGAAGGTCGTCAAGGCCAAGCATGCCAAGAACATCGTTTCCGGCATCGCGAACATTCTCGCTACGTTCAACAACACGCAGGTCACCATCACCGACGCGCAGGGTAACCTCATCGGCTGGTCCACGGCTGGCCGCGTCGGGTTCAAGGGTTCGCGCAAGAGCACCGCTTACGCTGCGCAGATGGTCGCCCAGGATGCCGCCCGCCAGGCGATGGCCCACGGCATGAAGGAAGTTGAAATCCGCGTCAAGGGTCCCGGCTCCGGCCGTGAATCCGCCATCCGCGCCTTGCAGGCCATTGGCCTGGAGATCAGCACCATCAAAGACGTCACGCCGGTGCCGCACAACGGCTGCCGCCCGCGCAAAAAACGCCGCGTGTAATTCAACTCAATTTCAAATTTGAAATAAATATTTATGGCTCGTTACACAGGTCCCCGCGTCCGCATCAGCCGCCGTTTCGGTATTCCGATTTTCGGCCCCACGAAATATCTCGAACGCCGCAACTACGGTCCCGGCGTCCACGGCCCGAAGTCGCGCCGCAAGACCACCGAATACGGTGAAGGCTTGATCGAGAAGCAGAAGCTCCGTTATTACTACGGGCTGATGGAGAAGCAGTTTCGTGGCGTCTATGAAAAGGCGAAAAACCGCCGTGGCGTCACCGGCGAAACGATGCTGCAGATTCTCGAGACCCGCTTGGACAACGTTGTTTTCCACCTCGGTTTCGGCAACACCCGCGCCGCCGCCCGCCAGATGGTCAATCACGGGCACATCCAGGTTAACGGTCGCAAGGCCGCTATTGCCTCGTTCGCGCTCAAGGTGAACGACGTCGTCAGCGTCAAGAATCACAACGTCTCGAAGCAGCTGGCCACGAAGGGCCTGGAAGTTTCCGCCAGCCGCTCCGTGCCGGATTGGTTGTCCTTGAACAAGGAAGAGCTCAAGGGGGTCGTGATGCGCATTCCGACGCGCGACGAGATCCAGCCCATTGCCAATGAGCAGGCCGTTGTCGAATTTTATTCCCGCTAACCCGTAAACCAAAAAGACAATTACACGGGCGGTTCCGGCCGGGAATAAATTGTGCCGGACTCGCCAGATTAAAATTGTCGAAAGGAAAATATGCCAGTTCGTTTAGGTCGTTTTGAAATGCCCAAGCGGTTGCAGAAGGATGATGCTTCCGCCACCGAAAACTACGCCAAGTTCGTTGCCGACCCGTTTGAAACCGGTTACGGCCACACCATTGGCAACTCCCTCCGCCGCGTGCTGCTGTCCTCGCTCGAAGGCGCGGCCATCACCTCGTTGAAGGTGGACGGCGCGATGCATGAATTTGCCACGATTGACGGCGTCGCCGAAGACGTGACGGATATCGTCTTGAACCTGAAGAAGGTCAAATTTAAAGCCCACACCCGCGACGAGCAGACACTGTTGCTTTCGGTGAACAAGGAGGGCAATGTCACCGCCGCCGATATCCAGACCAACCAGAATATCGAGCTGGTGAATCCGGCCCAGCATATTTGCACGCTGGACAAGAAGAAGAAATTTGAGATGGAACTGACAGTCAAGGTGGGCCGCGGTTTTTGCCCGAGCGACGAAAATAAGAAGCCCGGCCAGGCGATTGGCGTCGTGGCGATTGATTCCATTTTCTCGCCGGTGACCCGTGTGCGCTATGCGGTCGAGGCCGCGCGCGTCGGCAACCGCACCGATTATGACCGTCTGGTGCTGGAAGTTTGGACCGACGGACGCATCACGCCCGACGACGCGTTGACCCAGGCGTCGGCGATCCTCGCGCATCACCTCGACGTGTTTGTCGGCTACGACAAGAACGCGGTGGAATTTGAAGAAGCCGCCGACAAGCAGGATGACGAGAAGGCCAAGCTCAAGAAATTGTTGAACATGAGCGTCAACGAGATTGAGCTGTCTGTCCGCGCCGCCAACTGCCTGAACAATGCGAACATCACCACCGTTGGCCAGCTCGCGCTGAAGACCGAGCAGGAGATGCTCAAGTATCGCAACTTCGGCAAGAAATCGCTGAACGAAATCAAAGACAAACTGACGTCGCTCAACCTCTCCCTCGGCATGAATTTCGAGCCGGGACTGGTGGACGCGCCGAAGGAAGAAGTCAAAGCCAGCTAAGGAATTCCCATGAGACATTTGAAGCGCACGGCCAAACTGGGCCGCACCTCGGAACATCGCAACGCGATGCTCGCAAACTTGGTTTGCAGCTTGATCGAACACAAGCGCGTGACGACCTCTTTGGCCAAGGCCAAGGCGGCCCGTTCCGTCGCGGAAAAGATGGTCACGCTCGGCAAGAAGGGCACGATTGCCCATCGCCGCCTGGCGGTTGCCCGGCTGCATCAGGAATCCGCCGCCAAGATTCTATTCAAGGAAATCGCGCCGGCATTCAAGGATCGCCGCAGCGGTTACACCCGCATCATCAAGCTTGGCCAGCGCCAGGGCGACGCCGCCCAGCTCGCCATTCTGGAATGGGTGGACACCGTGGTTCCCGCCGCGCCCGCTGCTCCGGCGGCCGAAGCCAAGCCGGAAGAGAAGAAGTAATTTAAGTTGAAACCTCAAGCCCGCTCGCCAGAGCGGGCTTTTTTGTTTTAGAAAACTGTGTAGCCCAGCATACGGTTAGGCTGCAGTATTTGCAGCTTCACTCCCAAAAGCAAACTGTGGGACCAGTTCCACGAGGTCGCGCGGTTCAGCCTCTGTCCCCCCGCACTGAGGGAAAATTTGGGGAATGGGTGGTGCGGTTTTTAAAAGCCGGAGAAACCCTGAAAGGATTGATCTCATCCAGCCCAAGGTTGGCCGCGCAGCGGATTACCCTGGGAAACCGGCCCCGCCCGTTCATCAACTCTCAAAGAGTTGTATCCAACAGCGAAATTGTCATCCTCGCGCCCTGCCTCAATCCCTCCCTCATCACCTTTCGCCTCGGCGCTCGGCTTCAGGATGATTTCACTGGACATATATGTACTTACAGTATACTATACATATCATTCGGCAGGCTTGGCCTTGGGGGGGGGCTGCCGCCGGACGATGGTGTCTCTGACACTGCCTTGCCGGTGGCGGGTGCGGTTTTCCATGCGGCGTGCGTGGCCGTTCTTTGACGTCTGGATTTTGTCCATCAGCCCGTTCTGGGTTGCCCGGGTGGAGTTTGCCCCCTTCGCCCGGCAACCTGGCAACCGCTGGTTGCTTTGCCGCAAAAAAACGCAGCGGCGCAAAGAAATTGCCGCTGACGCGGTTTCATGTTGAACCAAGTCTCCAAACGCAATCCAGCCGGTTAATTTTTGTGCCTTTTGCGCCTCTTGGCGTTCCTGGCGCCTTGGCGGTTTAAACTCAAATTCCGGTCGCAGGTTTATTTCGTGTAATCCGTGTATTTCGTGGTGAAAATTGGTTTTTGCTTTGCCTTTGTCACCTTGGTGCAAAAACCCCCGGTTTTAAAAAGAGGGTGACAAAAAGGGCCAAAAGGCGCCCAAAAGTGCCACCTGACCTCCGCCCGATGAATATTTCCGCCCTTGGCGTCTTGGCGTGAGCTAGATTTCCAGTCTCGGGTCTCCGGTCTTGGCGTTCCTGGCGCCTTGGCGGTTTAAACTCAGCTTCCGATCGCAGGTTTATTTCGTGTGCCTGTATTTCGTGGTTGAAATTGTGTTTCCGGTCGCGCCCCGCCGGAGCACTCCGTTACCGCTGCGGGCTCCGGCTTAACGGTTCGGCGTGCAAGCGCGCCAGTTGGTCCTGTTTCCATTCCGGGCGATTGCGCGGCACTCCCGCTGGGGCGTAGACCAGTTGCACATTGGCGTCCAACAGCAGCTTTTGCACTTGGAACGGGTCAACGGCCCGCGGCTGGATTTTGTTTTTTATCGCCAGCGCGGCAATCACGCCGACGGCCTGGCCGTTCAGCATGGTGCTGGGTTGCAACCGGGTTGCGCCATTAGCCCGGCGTGATTGGGAAATATTTTTTTCGGCGGCAAGAAAACCGTCAAGGGATTCAGGGATGAAAGCCGGGAAGGGCAGTTGGAACGGTCCGGCACGCTTGCTATAAGGAAGTTTCGTCGTATTGGTCGAAACGGTTTCCAGACTAGCTTCCATGTCTCTTGGCGATCTGGCTCCATGGAAATCTTCGGAATAATCGTTCACCGCGATGGCGTCGGCAAAAAACTTCGGTCCCTCGGCGCGGCTGATGTCGCTGCCCGTTAGGGTTTGAACGCCAATCATGCGGCGGCTTTCCCGGACGTAGGCGATGGGTGGCATGAGTTGCAAGAGGCGCTCGTAAGGTTTCAAAGACGGTCTTTCGCTGACAATGCGGGCGATTTGGTCGCGGTTATAGGGGGAATCGTAGCCTTCATCGTTCGCCACCGACCAGGACAGTTTCAACTCGTGCTGCACATGATAGAGAAGCTGGAGCGTCACCAGTCGCATTTCGATTTCCTTGGTCCACCGCTGGGCCGGATCCACCAGGTCGCCGACGGTCATGCTCATGTCATTTTGGGGGATGTTCAGGTGCGTGCGCGTCGGGTTGTAATACGGCGCTGTATCTTTGCGCGAGGAATCAGGCATGCCGCGATACCAGGTCACTGTCCGCCAGGAAGTTTTTTCACCATAGAGATCGTCAAATCCCGGCTTCTGCTTGCTGTCGTCAGTCGCTTGAATGCGGTCAAAATGTTTTTTTAATCTCGTCTCAGCATAACCGGGTGGCGGCGCGGTGATCTGCAATTCGGCGGGAATGCCGGCGGGATACTCTTTGATCACCGCCGTCCAGGTGTTGTCTTGAATGCGGGCTTTGAGGTCAATATTGTCGCTGGTGCTTTTGCCGATGCGATAACGCGCACCGGTCAGAGGCAGAACGTCGCCATATTCGGTGGCATCCACCAGGATGGCGCATTCGACGTGGTTGGTGACCGGGCCATTTGGCCGCACGCTTTCAACCTCCGCGCCCTGCACCAGATTGCCATTGCGGAACACCTTCACGACATGCGACCGCAGGGAAACTTCAATATGCCCCGGCCCTTTTTGATTCACCTCCCGGATGAAGTCATACAGGATTTTTTGGGCGATTCTGGGTTCGACGGCGCACGAATTACTTTTGTAGTAGCAGGTGCCGACGGATTTTCCGAGTTTCTGATAAGTCTCCACGGCGCGCTCATAAAATTCGTGGTAAATCCCTTGTTGGCGGATGATGGGGCCTTCATCCATTGAGGTCACACCGGCCGCATTCATCTGGCCGCCGATCCAATCCGTCTCATCCATCAGCAATACCGAACATCCCAGGCGCGCCGCCTGCATGGCCGTTCCCCAGCCACCCGTGCCGGCCCCGGCAACGAGGAGGTCGCACTTGGCCGGCAATGGTTCCGCTTGGATTAATGCTGGAACGAAAACTGCCACCATTGTCATTAAGCGAATGGTTGATATTAGTGTTTTCATGGTGCAAGCGTCCGACTATGTATCGCGGTTGGGTGTTTTGTTGGTCAGGCTAGTTCAGAGTTTAAGCTATTGCCGTTTGGCTTGTAAACAATGGTGGGCATAATCCGTTTTCCTTATTTCGCGCAGCCAGAAACTATTGGGGCAAGCAAAGCGCGTTCGCTTTTCTTCACCTTGCTTAGAAATCATTTGGGCCATGACCAGTATTTCAAATCGTCGCTCCAAGCTAAACCGATGCTTGCAAAATTGTCGAAGCCGCCGCGCCGGTCTTCCTCCGGGAAATCGGAGCCGTGGAAAAAAATCAGTGCTTTGCCTGCTGTCGGGTTTATGCGGAGATCCAGGACAAAGCCCGCGGTCAGCCGTCCCTGTGCCCATGGCCACGACTTTTGGCCGAGCGCAAGCAATCCTTCGTCGCGCCATTGCTTGAGGTCTTTTGACCGCTTTACGCCGATTCCATTGGCTGGCGAATGAAAGAGCACATATTCATCGCCGTCGCGGATTACGCAGGTGTTTTCGCCTGCGGGGGTTTGTCCGGCAAAGGTCCAATTCGTCAAATCCCGCGACCAGGATCTGCTCATGCCGTTCTGCTTGAAAAAGCACCACCACTTCCCCGGTTCCTCCGCATCGGTCAGCAAAAAAGGGTCAATCATTCGGCCCATTTTTTCGCGGGGCACGTCAGGGCCTTTGACGCGTAACAATTCTGGGTCGCTCCACGTTTCGAGATCCTTGCTTCGCATCATCCATATCCGCGCGGTGGCGTTGCCGTATTTTTCTCCGTTGGGCCGGGGATAGGTGCACAGGCATAGCACCCATTCGTCGCCATAACGGACGATGTTTCCCGGGCTGCAAAAATTGCGGTTGGGGTCGCGTGGTGTAAATGGCACTGGCTCGCTCCATGAAATTAAATCGCGGCTCTTGCTCCAGGCTGTGCGGGCATAGGGCTTTCCGCCGGCTTCGGTTTTTACCACCGTGAAAAACAACCTGAACCAGCCATCGTGATAAATCGCTGCCGGATCGCGAAAGGCCGTTGTGGCATCGCCGCGAAAGATAATAGGCGAATGAATCGCTGACAGGGCAAGGCGCTCAGTTGCGTGCAGTGCCATCAATGGCACTAGAAAAAGAAAGGCAAGGAATGTGGGGAAATATTTTCGGGATAAATTTTTCATTGGCCGATTTAATCCAATTGTTCACCGGGGATTGGTCTGCCTGGCGTTCACCGAAACCAGAAGAACACGAACAGCACCACCAGCAAGAGGGCCGTAAGCCACCAGACCCAATGGATGTCGCGCGGCTTGGTGCGCCCGCCAAATTCGTCCTTCACGAATTCTTCGTAGTCAAAATCTTCGTCGGGAATGCCGAGGTTGTCCGCGTGGGCGGAATCCGACCAGCCGGTCTTTTCATCGGAGCCGCAGCCGGGGCAGGCTTTCGCCTTGGGTGGCACGGTCGCGCCGCAGTTGGGGCAAATCACCGGCGGCATGGGCCAATCAGCTTTCGTTCACCAGCGGCGTGAACTGCCGCGTTTCCGGGTCGTAGGCGAACAATTCCGCCGTGGCGATTTTGAAAAACCAGCCGTGCAATCGCAGGGAGCCGTCCATGAGCCTTTCCTGCACGCAGGGATAACTGTGCAGGCTGTCGAGGCCGAATAAGACATTTTCCTCGGCGGCGGCGGTTTCTCTGGCTGCGCCGTGCAGGTGGGCGTAATCCTTTTTCAACGTCTCCAGCACCGGCGATGCCAGCTTCAGCCAGTCGCGCAAGTGGGGTGTGGATTCGCTTACCGGCTTGCTGTCGAGCAGCGCGGTGATGGCGCCGCACTGTGAATGGCCGCAGATGACGATGTCGCTGACCTTCAGCGTGTCCACGGCAAACTCGACGGCTGCGGCGGTGGAATTCGTGTCGCCGCGCACGTTGGCGGGCGGGACGATGTTGCCGACGTTTTTTACGACAAACAGGTCGCCTGGTTTGCTCTGCGTGATCAACTCCGCCAGCACGCGTGAATCCGAGCAGGTGATGAAGAGCGTGTGCGGGTTCTGCCCATCCTGCGACAGCTTGTGGAACAGCTTTCGGTAATTGCCGAACTCGTCCTTCTGGAACTTGTGAACGCCTTCGATGAGCCGTTGCATGGTTTAAAACAATAAATTAACCAGGACACACACAAAAGGGGACGCGTTATTTCCTTTTCGTGTCATTTTGTGTGTTTCGTGGTTGTAAAAATCATTGCGCCAGCGTTTTGTTCTTGGCGCGGGATTCTTCCATGAGCCGCACTTTGAACTTCCTCAATTCCTCCTGCAGCCGCGCATCGCCCACCGCGAGGATTTGCGCGGCGAGTATGCCCGCGTTGCGTCCGCCGCCGACGGCGACGGTCGCCACGGGAACGCCCGGCGGCATTTGGACAATGGCCAGGAGTGCGTCCATGCCTTCAAAAGCTTTGCCCAAAATCGGCACGCCGATGACCGGCAGGGTGGTGAATGCCGCCGTGACGCCCGGCAGATGCGCCGCACCTCCCGCGCCGGCGATGATGACTTTCAGCCCGCGTTGGATCGCGGTGGAAACATATTCTTCCAGCCCATGCGGATCGCGGTGGGCGGAGATGACTTTGGCCTCGGAGCCGATGCCGAACTCTTTCAGCGCCTCGGCGGCGGCTTTCATGGTCGGCCAGTCCGAATCGCTGCCCATCAAAATACCAACGAGCGGTTTATCCGAAGTCGAATTCATGGCCGAAGTTTAGCGAAAGCCGGCCTAAATGTCATCCTTCCAAAATTTTCTGCCATGGTGTCCAAATTGGGTGGGGCGAGCGTCCTCGCGAGCCGTCGTGAGCCTTGGATTTGAGCGGCTCGCGAGGACGCTCGCCCCACCGTTTTTTTAAATTGGGACAATGCCAAATTTTCTCATTTCCTTTTCCGCGCCGCTGGCAGATAAGATGGAGTAGTGAGCGGCTGGCAAAAAATTTCCGGGTTTCTGGCGCTGCGCCGGAACACGTCGCTTTTGCTGATTGCCCTGGTGCTGGCGGGCACTGGCGAAAAACTCTGGCTCGGCTTCGCGCCCAAATACATCGAGGTGCTGGCGCACGACATCCTGTCGGCGGCACAAATCATTTTGGTCATCGGGATTTTCGATGCGCTGCAAACCCTGCTGGGTGCGCTTTATGCCTATCCCGGTGGCTGGCTCACCGACCATTGGGGGCAACGCAAATCGCTGCTGCTGTTCAGCTGCATTTCCATCGCCGGTTACGTTTTGGTTTTGGTCTGGCAGAGTTGGATTGCGTTGTTGCTCGGCTCGTTTTTATTTCTCGCGTGGAGCGCGTTGTCGTTGCCGGCGACCTTTTCCGTCATCGCCACATCGCTGCAAAGCCATCGCCACACGATGGGCGTCGGCGTGCAATCCCTGATCCGCCGCGTTCCGATGATGCTGGGTCCGCTGCTCGGCGGCTGGCTGCTCACGCGCTTCGGCTGGACGGACGGCGTGCGTTACGCGCTCGGATTGTGCATCGGCATGAGTCTGCTGACGGTGGCGTTTCAATGGTTCATGTTCGAGCCGGACGCGGTGCTGGGCAGTCCGGCGCCGCCACCGCGTCGTCCTGCCGATTCATTTCTCGGCGTCGTCAAATCCTTCACGCCCGCGTTGCGCGAATTGCTGGTCAGCGACATCCTCATCCGCTTCTGCGAACGGATTCCGTATGCCTTCATCATCTTGTGGGCGATGAATTCGGGTGGCGTGACGCCGCAGCAGTTCGGTTATCTGATCGCCTTCGAGATGGTCACGGCGATGCTCTGTTACCTTCCCGTTGCGCATCTGGCGGACAAATACGGACGCCGTCCGTTCGTCCTGGCGACGTTTGGATTTTTCACGCTCTTCCCGCTGACGCTGATTTGGGCGCACGATTTCAAGTGGCTGGCATTGGCGTTTGTCGTGCGTGGGCTGAAGGAATTCGGCGAACCGGCGCGGAAGGCGCTCATCATTGGCGAGGCCGCACCGGAATTGCGCGCCCGGACTTACGGCGCGTATTATCTCATCCGCGATTGCACCGTGACCAGCGGCTCGTTTCTCGGCGCGTGGCTGTGGAGCCTCAGTCCGCAGGCGAATTTCATTGGCGCGGCCATCTGCGGCGGACTGGGAACGCTCTGGTTCTGGTGGTTTATTTATCGGAAGCAAAAGCATGGCTGACAACTCCTTCAAAGACTTTGTCCTCGACCAGCTCGCGGCGCTGCCGGAAGTGCGGGCGCGGGCGATGTTTGGCGCGCACGGGCTTTATCAGGGCAGCCGTTTTTTTGCGATTCTGGATGAGGGCCGGCTCTTTTTCCGGACGGACGCGGGGAGCGCGGCGGATTATGCGGCGCGTGGGATGGCGCCGTTCACTTATGAGCAGCGCGGCCGCACCGTCACGTTCCAATATCACGAAGTTCCGCCGGATGTCTTGGAAAGTGCGGCGGAACTGGTCGGGTGGGCGCAACGGGCGATTCAAGTGGCGGCGGCAAATTCAAAAAAGCCGGCCCGAAAATCGAAATGAAACAGCATTCCGGCGGCAGTCGGGTTTTTCAGGAAAAGAAATTTTTACTTTTGGCGGCGGCGGTATAGTTTTCCCCTCATGGCCGTCCAAAATCTCATCGTCAAGGTGCAGAAGCGCAATCGCGCGCTGGTGAGGTTCGATGCTGACCATATTCGGAAGGCAATTTTCCGCGCGGCGGAATCCATCGGCGGTTTTCGAAGCGATTTTCTGCCGGGCATCAACGACCAGATTTTTCAGACGCACAACACGGATCAAAGCCTGGCCACCTTCCTGGCGGATGCAGCCGTGGTCTGCCTGAATTCCAACCCGCATCATCTCATCTCCAATTTTCCGCCGACGATTGAGACGATCCAGGACGAGGTGCTGCATGCGCTGCGCAGCTATGGTTTTCAAAATACGGCGGATGCCTACGAATGTTACCGCTGGGGCCGCCACTGGCTGCGCGAAGGGGCGCTGACGCAGGAGCAGTTCGTGGCTAATGGTTTTCCGGCGGATCGTATGTGGCGGACGCTGGAGGAAAACCGGCGGCTGGGTGTGGACACCGTGGCGCGGCTCAATGAAACCGTGTGCAGCGGTCGCATCAAGGCTGTTATCGAGGAGTCGCTGGCGCTTTATGAGGCGTCGCTGGACGAGGCGGCGAGGAAAATCATGGCGCGGCTGGGCGGGGTTGAACCGTTGCGGATGATCTGGATCAGCGGGCCGACTTCTTCCGGCAAGACGACGACGACCGTGAAGCTCACGCAGCGGCTGGAAAAAGCGGGGTTGAATTTTCTGATGCTGAATCTGGACGATTATTTCTGGTCGCTGGTGGAGCATCCGACGGACTGGCTCAACGACCGGAATTACGAGACGCCCGAGGCGCTGGACTTTCAACTGCTGAACCAGCACCTGCGCGCCTTGCTGAACGGCGAAACCATTGAGAAGCCCGTTTTTAGTTTCAAGGAAGGCCGCCGCGTCGCCACCAAGGCGGTCAAGCTGGGGCGCGATCAGGTTTTGCTGCTCGACTGTCTGCATGGATTTTATCCGCCCATCACGGAAGGCATCCGCGCGGCGGCGCAGTTCCGATTGTTCATCGAGACGCAGAACGTGCTTTACGAAGGCGACGGCAGCGCGCTGCGGTTGACGCATTTCACCGATGTGCGGCTTATCCGGCGGATGCTCCGCGACACGCATCATCGGAACCACAGTGCGCTGCGGACGATTTTACACTGGCATTACGTTCGCGAAGGCGAGTTGTTCAGCATCATTCCGCTCATGGGGCTGGCGGATCATGTCGTCAATAGTGGGTTTCCTTTTGACCTGCCTGCGCTGAAGCCGTTTTTTATCGGTGAAAAAAGCCTGTTGCCGCCCCCGGAAGCGCTGGCGGAATACGGTGGCTTTCTGGATGCCCGCATCCGCTTTGAGCGCGTTCGGGCTTTGCTTAAGTCGGTGGAAGGGTTCACGCCGGGGCAGGCGGGGGATTCCCAGTTTATTCCGGGCGACGCGGTCATTCGTGAATTCATCGGCGGTAGCACCATCAAAATCCCGCACAACGAATAGGCGTGTCTCGCATTCCATTTCGAAGGCCGGTTTGAAAGCGCGCACAAAAGACAGGCCAATAAATCTTGCCCTTTGGCCTTCATTAACTAAACTGTCCGACCAAATTTTATTATATGAACATGAATCATTTTGCGGAAATTTTGGCGTTCGCCGCGCCGCCAGCCAACAGTCAGGGTGCGCAGCAACAGAACCCCATCATGGCGTTCCTGCCGATGATCCTGCTCGTCGTCGTGTTTTATTTCATCCTTATCCGCCCGCAGCAGAAGCGCGCCAAGGAGCAGGCAAAAATGCTCTCTGCGCTCAAGTCCGGCGACAAAGTGATCACGTCCGCCGGCATCGTCGGCTCGGTGATTACCGTCAAGGATACGACCGTTTCCATCCGTTCCGCCGATTCGAAGTTTGAAGTCACCAAGGCTTCGGTGGTTCAGATTCTCGACGCCAGCACCCCGACCGAATCCTGATTCTTCATGAAAAGCAATAATTTGAGCCGTTTCCTGCTCGTCATCGCGATCATCGCCTGGTCGCTGTATCAGGTCTATCCGCCTGCCTCGCGCAATTTGGTGGAGGAATTTTCCCGCCGCGCGCAAAATCAGGACGCGGTATTCAAGGATATTCTCGCGCGGACGGACGTATTCCAAAAGGCCGGCACCAACAACGAGTTTGTGGCGTTGCAAACCGCCACCGGCACGAACGATTTGCAGAAATACTTTCCGTTCATTCCCGCCAAGAACCAGCTTTACCCGAACACCTTCATCCTGAACAAGCTTCAGCGTGACGCGTCGGGCAAAATTAAATTGGGCCTGGATTTGCAGGGTGGCACGTCATTCCTCGTCGAGATGAACACGAATGTTTTGTTCTCGGCGGACACGAACAACATCCGCCAGCGCTCCGAAGTAACCAGCGCCGCGTTGTCGCAGGCCGTCGAGGTGTTGCGCAAGCGCATTGACAGTTTTGGCGTGGCGGAGCCGGTCATCCAGTCTGCTGGCGGCAACCGCATCCTCATCCAGCTTCCCGGCCTTTCGCAGTCGGTCAAGGAAAGCGCCAAGGCGCAAATCCAGAAGACCGCATTTTTGGAATTCCGCATCGTGCACGAGCGCAGCAATGAAATTGTGGATGAGCGCACCGGCGAAATTCATGAGCCGGTGCCGGCGGGTTATGAATTGCTGAAACGCGTCGACCAGCTTCCGAACAACCAGACCAAGGTTGAATATGTCGTGGTTCGCAAAAAGCCGGAAAACGGTCTTTCTGGCGACATCGTGAAAAGTTCGATGGTCGTTCGCGGCAACCTCGGCGAACCGCAGATTGATTTCACCCTCACCGCTGATGGCGCGGTTAAATTTGCCAAAACCACGCGCGAAAATATCAATCACCGCCTGGCTATCGTGCTGGACGGCGAACTGTATTCCGCGCCGAATATTCAGGGCGAAATTCCTTCCGGCAACGGCCAGATCACCGGGCAGTTCACCATTGAGCAGGCGCAGGAACTGGCGAACGTGTTGCAGAATCCGCTGAAAGCGCCGTTGAAAATCGTCTATTCCAGCGATGTCGGCGCAACGCTCGGCAAAGACTCCATCCGCAGCGGCATCAAAGCTTCCGTTTACGGCGTCCTGTTCGTATCCGGCTTCATGCTGGTTTACTACCTCTTCGCCGGTCTGGCGGCCAATGTCGCGCTCATCACCAACATCATCATTTTGCTCGGCGTCATGTGTTCCGTCGGCACCACGTTCACGCTGCCCGGCATCGCCGGCGCCGTGCTCACCGTTGGTATGGCGGTGGATGCGAACGTGCTGATCTATGAACGTATCCGTGAGGAACTGGGCAAGGGCAAATCGCTGAAAGGCGCGATTGACGCCGGTTACGCCCGCGCGTTCGGGACGATTTTCGATTCGCACGTCACCACGCTGATTTCGTCCATCATTTTGATTTTCATGGGCACCGGTTCCATCAAGGGCTTCGGCGTGACGCTGACGATTGGCGTGGCCGCCAGCTTGTTCACGGCGCTGGTCGTGACGCGGATCATCTTCAATTTCCTCACCGACCGGAACCTGATCAAATCCCTGCCGATGATGCACATCATCCGCAGCACGAAGATTGATTTCATGAAGCTGGCGATGCCGCTGGCGATTGCCACCACGCTGTTCACGGTGGGCTCGATGGGCTACGGTTTCACGCGCGGTGAAAAATTGTTTGGCGTGGATTTCCTCGGCGGCGATAGCACCCAGTTCACTTTTGCCCAGAAATATGACGAAAAAGACATCCGCGCCGTGCTGACGCCGATTGGCGAAAAAGACGCGCAAATCCAGTATCAAAAGGGTGACAGCATGGAAACGCTGTCCATCACGACCGGCAGCGGTTCCTCGGAAAAAGTCGAGGCGTTGCTGATGGAAAAACTGCCGGCGGCGAAGTTCCACGTCATTGGCCGCCAGCAGGTCGGTGCTACGCTGGGCAAGGAAATTCAGCAATCAGCCATCGTTGCCTCGCTGATGGCGATGTTTGGTATCTTGGTTTATGTCGCATTCCGCTACGAATTTTCCTTTGCCGTGGCGGCTGTCATCGCTGTGTTGCATGACGTCCTATTCACCATTGGCGCTTACTGCATTGCCAATGCCGTTTCCGGCCGTCAGTTCAATGCCACGGTCGTCGCGGCGGTGCTGACCATCATCGGCTTTTCCATCAACGATAAGATCGTCATCTTCGACCGGATCCGGGAAGACCTGAAGCTCGGTGTGCGCGGCACGTTCCGTGACATCGTCAACCAGGCGGTGAACCAGACGTTGAGCCGCACGATTATCACCAGCGGCACGGTGTTCCTTGCCACGATGTCGCTGTTCATCTGGGGCGGGGGCGTCATCAACGACTTCGCCTTCACCTTCCTGATCGGCATCATTGTCGGCACCTATTCGTCCATCTACATTGCGAGCGTCATCGTCTTGAAGTGGCACAAGGGTGAACGCCCGGCCATCGGCGCCTCGCAGGTCACGGTGCAAAACGCGCCGACGGCAAAAGTCTGATTCTCTGATTCAAGACCATGCTCGGATTCATCGCCATTACCCCCTGGCATTGGGCGGGATTCCTTGTCTGCGTCTTTTTTTTCCTGGCGCTGGATCTCGGGGTGTTTCATCGCCACTCGCATGTCGTCAAATTCAAGGAGGCGCTGGGCTGGTCGATATTGTGGGTGACGCTGTCATTTGTCTTCGGATTGCTCATTGGTCCGGCGTTTATTTCCGGCTGGGAAAAGCAGGATTCCATTGAGTTTATCACCGGTTACATCATCGAGTTGTCCCTCTCGATGGACAACGTCTTCGTCATCGCGCTCATCTTCACCTACTTTCGCGTGGCGCCGCAATATCAGCATCGCGTGCTGTTCTGGGGCATTCTCGGTGCGCTGCTGATGCGCGGCGCAATGATCCTCGCTGGCGCGGCGCTCATCCAAAAATTTCAGTGGACGCTCTATCTCTTCGGCGCGTTCCTCGTCTTCACCGGCGTGAAAATGCTGTTCACCGATGACGAAGGGGTGGAGCCGGAAAAAAATCCCGTCATCCGCCTGGCGCGGAAAATCTTTCCCGTGTCCGATGAACTGCACGGCGAAAAATTTGTCGTCCGCGTGAAGGGCCGGACGATGCTCACCACCCTGGCGCTGGTGTTGATCATGGTGGAGACGACCGATTTGGTGTTCGCGCTCGACTCCATCCCGGCGATTTTTGCCGTGACCACCAAGCCGTTCATCGTTTTCACCTCGAACGTCTTTGCCATTCTCGGCCTGCGCTCGCTGTATTTCGTGCTGGCCGGCGCCATTCAGTATTTCCGTTACCTCAAGATCGGGCTGTCGGTGGTGCTGGTCTTCATCGGGATCAAAATGCTGGTGGATCCGCATCACCACGTCCCGGAAAAATGGTTCCAGATGGAAATCTCCACGCCGGTCTCGCTGCTCGTCGTCGCCGCGATCATCGCCACCTCCATTCTGCTTTCCATCACCGCCACGCGCCGCGAGCAAAAAGCTGCGCAAGGCCGGGCTAAATGAAATTCCGCTGGACGCAGGCGCCGGCGCAGCCGCTGCTCGCTGGTCAATTGGCGACCCAACTGAAAATCTCCCCGCTGCTGGCGCAATGCCTCCTCAACCGCGGCTTCAGCGAACCGTCCGCCATCGAAAACTTTTTAACGCCGCGCCTCAAAAACCTGGCCGACCCGTTTTTGCTGCCGAACATGGCGGCCGCTGTGGACCGGTTGCTGCTGGCCCTCGAACGCGCTGAATCGCTCGTCATCTTTGGCGATTACGATGTGGACGGCGTGACCTCCACCACGCTCCTGCTGGAGGTGCTGCGCCAGCTGGGTTGGTCCGCCGATGCCTATTTGCCGAACCGGATGGATGAAGGTTACGGCTTGAGCCGCGATGGCGTGGAGAACTGTCTCAAAAAATTTCCCGTGAAACTGCTGCTCGCCGTGGACTGCGGTTCAACGGCGGTGGAAACCATCGCTTGGCTGCGGGAGCGCGGCGTGGAAGTTATCGTTCTGGATCACCATCAAGTTTCGAATCCTCCGCCCGCCGCCGTGGCGCTCGTGAATCCGCAGCTTCCAACTCCCAACTCCCAACTTCCATCTCCTTTTACCGAGCTCTGCTCCGCCGGTCTGGCGTTCAAACTGGCGCATGCGCTGGTCAAGCGCGGGCGCGAAACCGGCCTGCCCGGGGCGGCGGAATTTGATCTGAAACCGTTGCTGGATTTGGTCGCGCTCGGCACGATTGCGGATTTGGTTCCGCTCGTTGGTGAGAACCGGATTCTCGCCACCGCCGGTTTGGAGCGGTTGAACACCACGCAGCGCCCGGGAATTCTCGCGCTCAAGGAAGTCGCGCAGTCGCCGGAAAAACTCGGCACCCATGATGTCGGCTACCAGCTTGCGCCGCGTTTGAACGCCTCCGGCCGGCTCGAGACGGCGGAAGCCTCGCTGCATCTGCTGCTTGCGGAAACTGTGGAGGATGCGCTGCCGCTGGCGCAAAATCTCGACGCCCGGAACCGCGAGCGCCAGACCATCGAGCGCAGCATCACCGACGCCGTCGCCGGCGTGGTGCGCTCGAAATTCGACGCGCAGAAGGACTTTGTCATCGTCGAGGGGGAATTGCTCTGGCACATCGGCGTCGTGGGTATCGTGGCTTCGCGCGTGCTGCAGGAATTTTACCGGCCGACCATCATCCTCGGCGGTGATGCCGGAAACTGGCGCGGTTCTGGCCGCAGCATCGCGGGCTTTGACCTCGCTGCGGCTTTGCGCGAGTGCGACGACTTGCTTATAAAACATGGCGGCCACGCCATGGCGGCGGGCTTGAGCATCGCGCCGGACCAGGTGGATGCGCTGCGGCAGCGTTTGAATGAAATTGCCCGGCGCCGGCTGCGCCCGGAGGATTTGCACCCGCCCCTGCGGCTGGATGCCGAAGTCGGTTTGGCGGAGCTGACCTTGGATTCGCTCGCGGAGTTGGAAAAAATGAAACCGCTCGGGCAGGGGAATCCGCCGCTGCAGTTCTGCGCGCGGAACCTGGCGCACAAAAAACCGTTTCAGCGCATGGGCGCAAAAAAACAGCACCTCAAATTGTGGGTGACGGATGGCACGACCACGCACGAGGCGGTCTGGTGGAATGTGGGGGAAGGTTTGCTGCCGGCCGGCCGGTTTGATTTGGCTTTTGCGCCGGATTTGAACGAGTTCAACGGCCGGACCGCGGTGCAACTGAAAGTTTTGGACTGGCGGCCGGCCGGTTAGTTTCATGTCCGAGGTCGGGAAAAATGCGCCGCTTTGGACTTTAGACTTCGGACCTTGGACTTTAGACTTCGCCTATGACATCAGCAATCATCGTCGCCGCTGGCAAAGGCACGCGCATGGGCGCGGGCGTGGACAAGCTCTGGCTTGAGGTCGCCGGTCGTCCGGTCATCGCCCACACCTGGCAGCGGTTCAACGCCGCGGCTTGCGTGGATGAAATCATTCTCGTCGTGCGCGACGGCATGCAGCCGCATTTCGCGGAACTCGCGGGAAAATATCGTTTTCAGAAACCGTTCCGGCTCGTGGCGGGCGGCGCGGAACGTCAGGACTCGGTCTGGAATGGGCTGGAAGCGCTTTCGCCGAAGACGGAAATCGTCGCCATTCAAGATGCAGCCCGGCCTTGCACCTCGGAGGATTTGATTGCGGCCACCATCCAGGCCGCACGTGAGACCGGGGCGGCGGTCGCCGCCCGGCCGGTCACGGATACGATCAAGGAAACCACCGATGGTAAAGTGATTTCGCGCACGGTGGACCGCTCCAAATTGTGGTCGGTGCAGACGCCGCAGACATTTCGGGTGGCAGTCATCCGCCGGGCGATTTCATCGGCGCGTGAGAAGAAACAGGTTCTCACTGACGACACCGCCGCTTGCGAACTCATTGGTCAGCCGGTGCGGCTGGTGAAAAGCCCCACGCCTAATCCGAAGGTGACGGTGCCGGCGGATCTGCCGTTCGTCGAATCGCTGTTGCGGTCAGCGGCTTGAATGGTTCAAACTGTTTACATGAAACGCCGTTTCATCTTTGGTCTGGTGCTCATTACGCTGCTGCTCAATCTCGCGGTGGGCGCGAAGATTTTCATGAGCGTCGCCCGCCCGGCGAACGGCGAGGACGAAATTCAGGCCAATGTTGATTTGTTCACGGATGCAATCCGGAAAATCCGCAAGGAGTATGTGGATGGCAAGGATCTCACTTACCAGCAGCTGGTCTATTCCGCGCTCAAGGGCGCGGTCAGCAAGCTCGATCCGCACAGTGAATTTCTCAACGCGGATTCTTTTCATCAATTGCAGGATGACACCGAAGGTCAGTTCGGCGGGCTGGGCCTGGTGGTGGCGCTCAAAGGTGGCTATGTCACGGTCGTTTCACCCATGTCGGACACGCCCGGATTTCGCGCGGGCATTCTTGCGGGCGACCGCATCGTCAAAGTCGAAGGCAAATCGGTGGAGAAACAATCGCTTTCCGACGTGGTCAAACAATTGCGCGGCGAGCCGGGTTCATCCGTGACCATCACCATCGAGCGTCCGTCCACCGGCGCGTCGAAAAGTTATACGCTGAAGCGCGCCGTCATTCAGGTGACGATGGTCAAGGATATCAACGGACAAAAAGAATTTCCGGTTGATACCAACCAGGTTGGCTATGTTCACATCACCCAATTTGGCGACAAAACCGGCGAGGAACTGGAAGTGGCGCTGAGCCGGTTCAAGCAGCAGGGATTGAAGGGACTCATCCTCGACCTGCGCTGGAATCCCGGCGGATTGATGGAAGAGGCGGTGGCGGTTTCGCAGAAATTCTTGCCGCGCGGACAACTGGTGGTTTCCACCGAAGGTCGGCGCTCGGTGGACAAGTTTTATGCCAAAGGCAGCGGCGACAAGTTGAAAAATATTCCCATGGTGGTGCTGGTGAACCTGGGCACGGCCAGCGCGGCGGAGATTGTCAGCGGCTGTTTGCAGGATTTGCATCGCGCGGTGGTGCTGGGGGAGAAGACTTTTGGCAAAGGGTCGGTGCAGATGGTTTTTCCGCTTGAGGATGGCTCCGCGCTCAAGCTGACCGTCGCCAAATATTACACGCCCAGCCACAAGGTCATTCATCAGCACGGCATCACGCCGGATATTTTGGTGCCGGTCACGGATTCCGAGGAGGCGGCGGTGCTGCTGCAACGTTCGCCGGGCGGGGTCGAGACGCTGCCGGAACGTGATCGCGCTGCGGTGAAGGCCATCCATGATGAACAGCTTGAGCGGGCGCAAGATTTGCTCAAAGGCCTGATAATTTTCCATAAAATGAGCGAGCCGGTTCAGTCCAAGAAAATGGCGGCGAAATAGTGTGAACCTGCGCGGTCGTATGTTTGAGCCGGCCTCTGACTTGGTGGCATTTTACAATTTGCGCTGCGACTATTAACGACATGACCCTCCTCGCCATCGAAACTTCCTGCGATGAAACCAGCGCTGCTGTGGTGCGCGATGGTAAAGTCCTGTCCAACGTCGTTTTCTCGCAAATCAAACTGCATGCTGAATATGGCGGGGTGGTGCCGGAGCTCGCCGCGCGTGAGCATTTGAAAAATCTTTTGCCGGTTGCGCAGGCGGCGTTGAGTGAAGCGGGAATCTCTCCGGTGCAACTGGACGCTGTCGCTGCCACCCAGGGGCCGGGGCTGGGCATCGCTTTGCTTATCGGCTTCAAAGCCGCGCAGGCCGTGGCGTTTGCCCTTGACAAACCGTTCATGGGTATCAATCACCACGAAGCGCACCTGTATTCGCCATGGATTCATAGCGTTCCGGAAGTTGCTTCTCCCTCGCCCCTCGGAGGGGAGAGGGCTGGGGAGAGGGATGAACTATTACCATTCGCCGACTTCACTGACTTTCAGCCCAACCTCTCCCTCATCGTCAGCGGTGGCCATACCATGCTGGTGCTGGTCGAATCCGAGCTGAAGCACCGCGTGCTCGGCGGAACGATTGATGATGCGGCTGGCGAATGCTTCGATAAGACCGGCAAACTTATGGGCCTCGCCTATCCCGCCGGGCCGGCCATTGACCAGTTGGCGGAGCAGGGGAATCCGAAGGCTTACGACTTTCCACGCCCGCTGCTGCACGACGCCAATGACGATTTTAGCTTCAGCGGATTGAAAACCTCGGTGCGCTATTTCATTCGCGATCACCCGACATTGCTCGATGACCAAAAGCAGATTTGCGACCTCTGCGCCAGCGTGCAGGCGGCCATTGTGGAAGTGCTCGTGAAGAAAACCATTCGTGCTGCCAAACGTGAAGGGGTTCGCTGCATCACCGCGTCCGGCGGCGTGACTTGCAATCGCGGTTTGCGGGCTGAATTGGAGCGCGCTTGTAAATCGAACGGCTTCGCCCTGCGCCTCGCCGAAAAGAATCTTTGCACCGACAATGCCGCGATGATCGGCATTCTGGCCGAAAGAAAGCTGATGGCGAAAGCGCCGTTGCCCGCGCTCAGCGAGGAAATCCAGCCCGGCTGGCAGCTCGCATAATTCAAAACCATTTGCTTAACGCCGTTCGCGGGTTCACATTGCCCGCATGAAAGCAGCTGTTTGGCTCGTCCTGATTTTTTTTGCGACCGCGCTTCATATGCCCGCGCAGGATAACGCGGTTTCCTTGCCCGACTTGCTTCAAGGCCTGCAACAATTGGCGCAGGCGAATCTCGACACCAACCTGCTCAACGCCGTGCCGGAAGTGGATGACAAAGTGGTCCGGGATTTTTTCCGCCAAATCCAGTCGCGTTTCCAGGGCCGCTATGTCGTTGACCTTGCTGCCCTGCGGCAGACGGCGAAAGCGATCCTGCCCTTGCTGGAAAGCAGCGAGGACACCCAGCCCTACGCTGCATGGTTGAAAGCGCAGATGCCGTATCTGGAAGTGGCTGATGAAATCAATGTCACCATCCCGCCGCCGCCTGCCACGGCGACCGATCAAGCGCCTAAAGTTGTGCCGAATCCGCCGCCGCAGCAGGCGCGCGAGATTTGGGTCAAGAAAGTTGCCCGGGAGCCGTGGCCCCCGGCCGCCGGGAAATATGTGACGGAACTCAAGCCGGTGTTCGCCGCCCAAAAAGTCCCGGCACAACTGGTGTGGTTGGCGGAGGTGGAATCCTCCTTCGACCGGCGCGCGCAAAGTCCGGCGGGTGCGGCGGGCTTGTTTCAATTGATGCCGGCCACCGCTAAGCGATTTGGATTGTCTCTCTGGCCCTTTGACCAGCGTTTTCAGCCGTCGCCGAGCGCCACGGCCTCCGCGCAATACTTGAGGTTTCTCCACGACAAATTTGGCAGCTGGCGGCTGGCGCTCGCCGCCTATAACGCCGGTGAGGGCACGGTGCAAAAGCTGTTGACCCGCTATCACGCGAAAAGTTACGACCAGATTGCGACGCATCTGCCCGCCGAAACCCAGATGTATGTGCCGCGCGTGGAAGCGGTGGTGCTTCAGCGCGAGGGCGTGAAGCTCGAAGAGCTTTCCGCCTCGCAAAGTTGAATTGGTTTTTCCCGTTTGCCGCGAATTGCTACGCTCCGCGTGTTCATGAACAATCGTTTGCCCATCTACGAAATCGAGCGCGACATCATTGCGCGGTTGCAAGGCGACCGGCGCTTGATTTTGTCCGCGCCGACCGGCTCTGGCAAATCCACTCAGGTGCCGCAGATGCTGTTAAAGCACGGCCTGCTCGGCGATGGGCAGGTTGTCGTGCTCCAGCCCCGCCGCCTCGCCGCCCGGTTGCTGGCCAAGCGCGTCGCATCGGAACTCGGTGTGAAACTCGGCGATGAGGTCGGCTACCAGATTCGCTTTGAGAATGTCACCTCGGCCAAAACGAAGATTCGCTTTGTCACCGAGGGCGTTTTGCTGCGGCAAATGATTGATGACCCGAAGTTGAAAGGTGTTTCCGCCCTCATCTTCGACGAATTTCACGAGCGGCATCTTTACGGCGATATCACGCTGGCGCAGGCGCTTGGTTTGCAGGAGCAATATCGCCCCGATTTGAAACTTGCCGTGATGTCGGCGACGTTGAATGCGGGGGAATTGGAAAAATATCTCGCGCCCTGTGTCACCTTGTCTTCCGCCGGCCGCACGTTTCCGGTGGAGGTGGAATATTTGCCGCATCGGCTTGGCCTGAACGCGCCGCCGGTCTGGGAGATTGCGGCCGGAGAATTCTCCCGCTTTGTCAATTCGGGTGGCGAGGGTGATGTGCTGGTGTTTATGCCCGGCGGTTTTGAGATTTCGCAGACCATCGAAGCTGTCCGTTCCACCCGTGAGGCAAAGGGTTTTATTGTTTTGCCGCTGCACGGCGAACTTCAGCCAAAAGATCAGGATGCCGCCGTGGCGCGTTACGACCGGCGCAAAGTCGTCGTGGCCACCAATGTCGCCGAGACCAGCATCACAATTGATGGTGTGCGACTGGTCATTGATTGTGGCCTCGCCCGCATTGCCCGCTACGATTCCAACCGCGGTATCAACACTCTGTTGATCGAAAAAATATCCCAGGCGAATGCCGATCAGCGAACCGGCCGGGCCGGTCGCACCGCGCCGGGAACCTGCGTCCGCCTTTGGTCCCGTGCGGAACACGATGAGCGGGTGCCGCACGAGATGCCGGAAATTCGCCGGCTCGATTTGTCGGAAGTCGTGCTGACCTTGAAGGCGGCCGGCGTGGAGGATTTACGGAAATTCCGGTGGCTGGAAAAGCCGGATGAAATTTCCCTGACGCACGCGGAGGAGTTGCTGGAGGATCTGGGCGCGATCGGGCATGACCAGAAGATCACGCCGGTTGGCCGCAAGCTGCTGGCGTTTCCCCTGCACCCGCGTTATGCGCGAATGCTGCTGGCTGCGCAGGAATACGGCTGCGTGCATCAAGCCTGTCTCGTCGCGGCCCTCACGCAGGGTCGGGACCTGCTGCTGCGCAATTGTGGCAAGGAAGTGGATTCCGCGCGGGAAGATTTACTGGGTGAGAAGGCGGGTTCGGATTTTTGGATTCTGATGCGGGCATGGAGTTATGCGTTCAACCATCAATTCCGTATCGACGCCTGCCGTAAGCTGGGTATCCACGCCGTCACGGCGAAACAAGTCGGGCCGTTGTTCGACCAATTTCTCCGCATTGCCAGGGATGAAGGCCTTGATACGCGGCCCAATGAGGTGAAGGACGAGGCCTTGCAGAAATGCATCCTCATCGGTTTCAGCGACCGCGTGGCGCGGCGGCTGGACCAGGGAACGCTGCGAAGCGAACTGGTGCATGGCCGGCGCGGCGTGCTGGCGCGCGAGAGCAGGGTGCAGCACAGTCCGCTGTTTGTCGTGGCGGAAATCCGCGAGGTGGAAGGCCGTGACCGGGAAGTGAACACCATCCTGTCGCTGGCCACGGCGATTGAAGCCGACTGGCTGCGCGAGTTGTTCCCTGACGACATCAAGCGCGAGGTGCAGGTCCAGTTCGATGCGCAGCAGAAACGGGTTTTGGCGGCGGAGCTGTTGCGGTTTCGCGATTTGGCTCTGGCGGCGAAGCGGATTGACCCGCCGCCCGCCGAAGCCGCGGCGCGCCTGCTGGCGGATGAAATCATTGCCGGACGTTTGCTGTTGCCGAATTGGGACCATCACGTCGAGCAATGGCTGGCGCGGCTGGATTTGCTGTGCCAACAATGCGCGGACTTGCAGCTGCCCGCCATCACGGATGAAGACAAGAAACATATCATCGCCGAGTTGTGCCATGGCGCGGTGAGCTTTAAGGACATCAAGGAGCGCGAGGTTAAACCGGTCGTGATGTCATGGCTCTCGCAGTCGCAGCGGGAGTTGCTGGATAAGCATGCGCCGGAGCGGCTCACGTTGCCCAACGGTCGGACACCGAAGGTGAATTACGAGCCGGGCAAGGTACCGTTCATTTCGCTGCGCATCCAGGAGCTTTACGACGTGAACCAGACGCCGAAAATCGCGCTGGGCCGCGTGCCGGTGACGGTTCACATTCTGACGCCGGGCATGAAGCCGATTCAGGTGACGCAGGATCTGGCGAGTTTCTGGCGCGAGCATTATCCCAAAATCAAATCCGAGCTGGCGCGGAAATATCCGCGGCATTTATGGCGATGAAGGCGTTTCAGCCGCGGAGTTCGGCTGATCAAGGGCGGCGGGCCGGACGGTTGGTGTTTTCCAGCCAGGCTTTGAGGCGGGCGAGTTCGTCTTGAATTTGGGCCACATCCGTTTCCAGCTTTCTCCGGCGGGCGACTTCGGCGGCATCCGGCACTAGCGTTTTGATTTGTTTGGACAACACTTCGCTTACCGCCTTGATCAAGGCATTGCTCAAGACCGCATTCGCCTGTCGGTTATCGGTGGTTATCTTGTCTTCGATCCGTTTTTCCTGATGGTTCAATGCCTCTTCGATGCGCGCGGTGCAGTGATATATCAAGTTTATCTGGTTGGTGTGAAAACTTGATGCCTGGGAGTTTTGCGCCTGTCGGTCAGCATCTGCCGTCTGAAGCTGCGACTCAATCTGTTTGCCGACCGTCAGCAACAGATACAGCATGTTGGTATGAAAGAACAGCGCTGCGTCATGGTTCTTTTCAAAGTAGGAGCTGCTCATTTTGTCAATCGTGGGCGGCAGCGATTTCAGCTGCGATTGCAACAACATCACTTGGCTGGCTTGCATTTGTTCGAGTTGGGCAAGCTTTTGTGAGAGGGCATCAATCTTCTGGCCGTTCAATTTTGTCTGTTTATCGCAGCCGCAAAGCAGGACTGCGCCACCGAGTGAGAATAAATAGATGTATTTTTTCATGTTGAACCATGGGAACGACTCAAGCATCCGCAAACGAAAGCCGCCGGTTTCAGCCTTCCGCTCGTTCCCGCACCATTTGCCTCATGGAACACCCTGCCACGATATTCGTCAACCGTCATTGGCAGACAAATTATTAGAATGAGTCCGCCGGGACTGCTATTCTCCGCCGTATGAAAAGCATTGATGCGCTTTGTCCCAACTGCGGTTTGTGCTGCGACAGCACGCTGTTTGCGGATGTGGAATTACGCGCAGGTGATGATGCGAAGCGGTTGAAACGACTCGGACTCACCTTGCATCAAAAGACTAAAACGAAGCTGGCGTTCAGCCAGCCTTGTGCATGTTTTGACGGGAAGCTTTGCCGAATTTACGCGGAGCGGCCGAAGCGCTGCGGTTTGTTCGAGTGCGGTTTGCTCAAGCGCGTGGAGGTCGGCGAGATGTCGGCGCATGCCGCCTTGAAGAAAATAACCTCGGCAAAAAATCAGGCGGAGCAGGCGCGTGGTTTGCTGCGCTCGCTGGGGCAGCGGGATGAGCGGATGGCTTTGACGCATCGCTATGCCGGGGTGATGGCGTCGCCGATGGATTTTTCAAAGCCCGAGGAGATGGAACTGCGCGGCGAATTGATGCTGGCGGTGAATGATTTGATGACGCAGTTGCAGCGGGATTTTCTGCGCTGATTTCACGCCATCCCGATGTCTTTTGAAATCTTCTCGGCGGAGTGGGGGTCCACCCATTTGACCAGATTGACGAAGTTCACCAGCGCGGGGCTGTCGGCCTTGACCTTGTAGAGATTCCGCAGCGCCGCCACCACCTTGTTGTAGGTGGAGGCGTATTTCTCGTGCGTCAGGCGGTTGGCGAAGGTTTCCAAAATGGCGCGGGCGATCGGATCGGTCTGGCCGTTGGGCAGATACGGAAACAGGCAGTAAACGCGGACGAAAACCATCGGATCGCTTTCGGTCAACACCAGCCAGCAGGCTTTCACTTCGTCCGTATCGTAGCGGCCGCCAATCCGTTTGCGGATGGCGGCGATGATCTCGACCGGCGTGGCGCGTCCGCTGATAAGATCTTTGATGTGATCCCAGGCGAGCTGGCGTTCGCGTTCCGGCGGGAGGTTGGTTTTTTCGTTGAGGCGGGAGATGATTTCCTCCAAACCAAGTTCCTTGGCGACCGCTTTGGCAAGTTTTTCCCCGTCTTCCTTGCGCAGCAGCCGGTCGGTGGCGGCGATGGCGCGGATGCAGGACTGCTGCATGGTCGGATTGAAAAGCCGCAGGACGGCGGCCAGCGCGGCGGGCGTGGGCGCATTGCCCTGGGGAATCAAATGCTTGATGCACTCGATGGTCAGCGGGTCGATGTCGGAAAGTTTTTCCGCGCGGAACGCAAGGGTGTAGCGCAGCGTCCGGGCCAGTCCGCCGGGCTTGCCGATGTTGTTAATGACGGATTTGCGATAGTCAGACGCAATGACGAGCGCCAGCATGGCTTCGACCGACTGGATGAGTTTTTCATCCAGTGAATCGGAGTTGGCGGGAATGGCCAGTTGCTCGATGAGTGGCGGCAGGCGCTGGGCGAAAACCACGTCCGGCGATTCGGTGCTTTGATTTTCGTAGTAGTGCAGCAGTTCGAGAAAATAGGAAAGCCGCGCGAACGCAGTTTTCTGGCCGCGCGATTGTTCCGTGTTTTCGCGGCTCTGGCGGACTTTCTGATGCAGTGCTTTCAGCTCATTTTGCTTGTCGGCCACCACCTTCGGGTTTTGCTGGAGGACTTCGGCGAACTCCGGTTTGAACGCCAGCATGATTTCCTCCGCCTTCGGGCGTGGATTGAACTTCACGTCCGTGGTCACGTCCTTGAAAAAAATCAGTGCGGAGTCGCCGAATTCCCGGACGATGCGTTCGCGGGGCACCTGGCCTTTCACAAAACCGCGATTGGCCCTGGCGAAGGCGGGTGAGAAGAAGTTTTCCGGCTGGGCCAGCAGTGATTCCAGCAGTCCGGCTTCATATGGCGCGTCCAGTTTGAGCAGCGCCTCCACTTCCGGTTTGAACGCCGCCGCCAGGTCGCGCTTGACCTTGTCGAGCTGTTTGAGGAGGACGGGCTGGAGCAGCGAGTCGTCCATTTTCCCCTTGGACAGGCTGGCGCAGACTTCGTTGACGTGCTGATTGTGTTCTACTAATCGCGACACCACCACGCCGATATCATTGATGGGCAGGCGGCTGACGAGCGTCGCCAGCAGGTTCACCAGCTCCGTGTGGGATTTTTGGCGATGCTCAATGACGCGCTCCACCAGCAAGCGCAGCATTTTATTTTCCTGTTCCAGAATCGTGCGCTCGGTCTCCAACTGTTGCACGCGCAGCGTGAAGTCGTGCCAGTCCCGTTGCACTTCCTCCACGGACGCGACCGGACTGTTGCTGCTCTGGGGTTGTGACATGAGCACATCTTCCTCAATGAATGGAGTGTTTTTCAACTACTATTTTAAATTCAAACGGTGTAATTCGTCTGAATAAATCAGTGTAATTTGTTTCTGTGTTCACGATTTGTTTTAAATGGCGGAACGCCGTGGTGTTCGGTTGACAGTCAAGGTTGGCTGTTCCTATGCTTGAAAATGTCAAATTCACAATTCCCCCGTCTAACGCGTTCGGACTCTAGCTGGTTGATGGCGGTGGTTCTCTTCCTGCTTGGATTTTCCGGGGCGGTGCCTGCGGTCGGAACGAATTGGGGTGATTGGGTTCCGGCCGGTATTTTGCCACCGTTGCCGGCCAGCGGTCCGGCATTGTGTGTGGGCGGTTTTCTTAAACCGGAGCAGGGGCGGCAAGTGCTCGCTGCTGCACTTAAAACCTTTCCCGATCGTGTTTCGTGGGATGCTTACGCGAATTATGTGCGCGAACGGATTCAGCAGGGTGCCGGATTGTCACCTTGGCCACGGCGTACGCCGTTGAATCCCATCCTCAGAAACCTTCGCGTGTTTGATGGATATACGGTTGAAAATATCGCGTTGGAGACCGTGCCGGGTTTTTGGGCTACGGGCAATTTGTATCGTCCCCTCGCCACGAATGCTTCATTTCCCGTCATCCTCGCGACGCATGGCCATATGAAGTCCGGTCAGGGACGCCTTGAAGAATATATGCAGCACCGCTGTGGCACGCTGGCGCGGATGGGGGCGGTGGTGTTTGCGATTGATATGTTCGGGCACGGAGAGACACTGGCGCAGTTGGGCACCAACACGCACCCGCATCCGTTTTCAATGACCATTCAGACCTGGGATAATATTCGAGCGATAGACTTTCTCCTGGCGCTTTCCGGCGCGGATCCAAAACGCGTCGGCGTGACCGGCGAATCCGGCGGCGGTACCCAATCGTTTTTGCTCACGGCGTTGGATTCCCGCGTGACGCTGTCCGTGCCGGTGGTGATGGTGTCGTCGTATTTCTTTGGCGGCTGCCTCTGTGAAAGCGGATATCCGATTCATCGTAGCGCTGATCATTTTGTCAATAACGCCATGATTGCTGCGCTGGCAGCGCCGCGGCCGATGTTGTTGGTTTCCGATGGCCAGGACTGGACGCAGCATGTGCCGGAGAACGAATATCCCTTTCTAAAAAAGATTTATGGCTACTTTGGAGCGGCGCAAAATGTCCGCAACGTGCATTTGCCGCTGGAAGCACACGATAACGGCCCGTCAAAACGCGCCGCCATGTATCGTTTTGTGGCGGAACATTTTGGATTAAACCTGAAGGCCGTGCTGGACGCGCGCGGGGAAATTGACGAATCAAAAATCACGATTGAACCGCTGGAGGCTCTGCGAGTTTTTAATGAAACGAATCTGCGGCCGGCTTCCGCCGTTGGTGACGCTGCGGCGGTTGAGGGTTCGTTGCGAAAATTACAAGGCCGTTAGTCGGATAATCCAAGCGGTTATGCGGTGATATGGCGTTGCCATAAAAAAGACCGCGATTACTCGCGGTCTTTTGTGTTTTGAAACCGAAAAATTATTTTACCAGCGTCCGGCAAAATTTGTCAATTCGCTCCAGACCTTTCTCGATGTTCGCCAGGCTGGTCGCGTAGCTCAACCGGATGTAATCGTCCGCGCCGAACGCGATGCCGGGCACGGCGGCGACTTTTTCCTGCTCCAGCAGCTTCGCGCAGAAATCGGCGGACTTGAGGCCGGTCTGGGAAATGTTCGGAAACAGATAGAACGCGCCCTTCGCGTTGACGCAGGAAATTCCGGGGATGGAATTTAGCTTTGCGTGCGCGAACCGGCGGCGCTTGTCAAATTCCACGAGCCACGTCTTCAGGTGGTCTTGCGGGCCGGTGAGCGCGGCGACGCCGCCCTTTTGCGCGAAGGAAGTCGGGTTGCTCGTGCTGTGCGATTGCACGGCATCAATGGCTTTGGCGATTGGCTCCGGCGCGGCGAGGAAACCCAGGCGCCAGCCCGTCATGGAATACGCCTTTGCCAGGCCGTGGACGATGATGGTGTGGTCGTAATGCGCCTGCGAGAAGCTCGCGACGCTCTTGACCTTCGCGCCATCATAGAGCAGGTGCTCGTAAATCTCGTCGCTCATGATGAGCACTCCCTTTTCGACGCAGATGTCGCCGAGCGTCTTGGTTTCTTCCGGCGTGTAAACGGAGCCCGTCGGATTGCTCGGAGAATTGAGAATAAAAAGTCTGGTCTGTGGAGTAATGGCCCGCCGCAAGGCCTCCGGCGTGACCTTGAATTCCGTCTGGTCGCTTGTCTGCAAAATCACCGGCTTGGCGCCCGCGAGCTTCACCATTTCGGGATAGCTCAGCCAATATGGCGCGGGAATGATGACTTCGTCGCCCGGCTCGCAGGTGGCGAGAATGACGTTGTAGCAGGAATGTTTGCCGCCGCAGGAGACGATGATTTGCGAAGGCTTGTAGGTGAGGCCGTTCTCGTTTTTGAATTTGGCGGCGATGGCTTCGCGCAGTTCGGGTATGCCGCTGCTGGGCGTGTATTTCGTGAAGCCGGCGGCGAGCGCCTTGGCGCAGGCATCCTTGATGTGCTGCGGCGTGTCGAAATCGGGTTCGCCGGCACCGAAGCCGACGACGTCTTCGCCGGCGGCTTTCATGGCTTTGGCTTTGGCGTCAATGGCCAGCGTGAGTGAGGGCGACAGTGAGGCGGCGCGTTGGGAGATTTTGTAGTTCATAAATTTAGGCGGCAGAAAGAATAAATCGAACGGTCTTCAGTGCAAGTAAGGAAATTCTTTTTGATTTGGTGGGTAGGGAAAGTTTCAAACCTTTTCCGTGCTTTTTGCGGCTTCGATGAGGTTCCAGAACTTGGGGTTTTCCTGCAAAGCTTGGTCTTCGCCGACCTTGATGCCCGAGCGGAAGAAGAAATCCTTCAATGTGTGCCGGCTCAGGATGCGGTGGACGAGCACGCCGAGCGCGTGGCGTTCAAAATAAACCCGGTAATCGCCCAGGCGGAACCGGTGCAGGATGTGGCCGTCGCTTTCGAGCTTGCCGAAATCCTCCAGCTCGCTGCCGATGACGTGCTGCGGCAGGCCGCGGAAATCGCCAAGGATCTGGAGCTGCAAATCCTTGGGCATCCGCGCGAGTTCAGACGCGGCGGTGGGCGTGAAGATGATTTGAAACGTGTTCATTTTTACCAAAACTCAGCGTTTCGACAATTTGCTTTGCCGGCAACGCTGCTCGTCAATGGAAGAATTCTATAAGACGACGGATAATAATCAAGTCATCGGGTAGTATCCCCATTTGAAAGCGGAGCGCGGGTCTGTGACCCGCAGCGGTTTGAATTGAAGGGAGTCGTGCGGCGGCTCACCGGGCCGCGCTCCAAAATCAAGACATCACCAGCCGTCGGACTGAACCTTGGCAACGGCGGGAAAATCTTGGTTTCCTCCCGCCTTCACGGCTTGCTTCGGCGTGGCTTGCTGTGGCTAAATAACCGTCATGAGCACCGCCCCTCTCACTCCCGCCCAGCTTGCCGCGTATATTGACCACACGCTGCTCCCGCCGGACGCCTCGCTCGCGCAGATTGAACAGCTCTGCGCCGAGGCGCGGGGCCACGGTTTTTTTTCCGTCTGTGTCAACGGCTCATGGGTCGTCTCCGCTCGGCACTTTCTCGACGGCACGGATGTGAAGGTCGCCACCGTCGTCGGCTTTCCGCTGGGCGCGATGAGCGGCGATGTGAAGCGCTACGAAACCGAGGTGGCCATTGATGATGGCGCGCACGAGATTGACGTGGTGCTGAACCTCGCGCGGCTCAAGGCGGGCGAGGATAAATACGTTTTCCGCGAACTCGTGGATGTGGTGGAGGCCGCCGATGAACGCACCGTGAAAGTGATTTTGGAAACCTGCCTGTTGACGGACGAGGAAAAAGTCCGCGCCTGCCTGCTCGTCGTGGATAGCGGCGCGCAGTTTGTGAAAACTTCCACCGGTTTTAGCACCGCTGGCGCGACGATTGCCGATGTGAAGCTGATGCGCGAAACCGTTGGGCCGAAATTCGGCGTGAAAGCCTCCGGCGGTGTCCGCGATGCGCAGACGGCGCTGGCACTGATTGCCGCCGGGGCGACGCGGTTGGGCACATCTTCCGGCATTGCGATTGTGAACGGGCTGGCTGGCGGCGGGAGTTATTGATTGATAACCATCGCCTTGGGTGGCGGGAGGTCTACCGGCATTATCAATCAACAATTTCCGTATGTTCCCTCACCTTGGGTTCGATGAGGAGTTCCGCATCCGAAGATTGATAGCTATGGTAGCTCAAGATGCTTTCCGGATGTTCCCGCACCCGAAAGGTGATTTTGATGCGTTGGTCACAGTCGCAGACCAATAAAAAATCTGCTTCGAAAATCCGCTCCAGTCCACTTTCCAGTTGTTGTTCCTTGACGCACTTGAAGTCCAACGTCCGGGTCGGTCCCACATGCAGCTTGTAGCAATTCTTGCACTTGTAGTGGTAAGAATCGATTTGTATTGGCGTGATCATTATCGTTCACCTCATCCAATCTCCAACCCCATTTTACCGTCTCCCAGTTGATGGATTCTGTCAAGCGGTGCCCATTACGCGTAGTGTCCCGATTTGAAAACGGAGCGCGGGTCTGTGACCCGCAGCGGATTGATTTGCAGGGGGACGTGTTGCGGCTTACAGAGCTGCGCTCCGAAATTAGGACATCACCCATTTACGACTGAATGCCCTTCGCTTCAATCTTCCGCAAAAAGATATTCCAGATCCGTTGCCGTGAGGCTGCGGGCAAAACCTTCTTCCCCGAGCACGTCGGCGATCGTCTGCGCCTTGCTCTGCTGCAGTTCCCAGATTTTTTCCTCCACCGTGCCGGGCGCGATGAGGCGGTAGGCGTTCACCGTCTGCGTCTGGCCGATGCGGTGCGAGCGGTCGATGGCCTGCGCCTCCACCGCCGGGTTCCACCACGGATCGTAAAGCACCACATAGCTGGCATTCGTCAGGTTCAGGCCGGTTCCCGCCGCGCGCAAACTCAGGAGGAACACGCTCCCGCCGGTGTCTTTCTGGAAATCGTTGACGACCGACTGCCGGTCCTTGGTCTGGCCGGTGAGGATGTGCGTGCGGATGTTGCGGGCGTGGCATTCCTTTTCGAGAATGTTCAGCATCTGCACGAACTGCGAGAACACGAGCACCTTCTGCCCTTCGGCCACCAGCGAATCGAGCAATTCAAATAAAGTATCCGTCTTGCCGGAAGCCGTGTCGCTGCCGACGAGCGACGGATGGCAGCACACCTGCCGCAACCGCGTGAGCGCGGCGAGCACATGCATCTTGCTCTTGTTGAGCCCTTGCGTGGCCACGGCTTGCTCGATGGTTTCGCGGCTGCGGCGGAGTTCGGCGAGATACAATTTCCGCTGCTCGTCGCCGAGCGGGCAATCGCGCCGCTCCTCGATGCGGTCGGGCAGATCCTTCGCCACATGCTTCTTCAAGCGGCGCAGTAGCAGCGGGCGCAGCTTGGCGGAAAGTTTGCGGCGCGCGATGCGCTGGACGGACTCGGCGTTTTCGCCGCCCTTCGGCTCGTAGGTGTCGAGGAATTGTTCCTGGTTGCCGAGATAATTCGGCTGGATGAAATCCACGATGCTCCACAAGTCCAGCAGCCGGTTTTCCAGCGGCGTGCCGGTGAGCGCGATTTTGTTTTCGCACTTCAGCTGCTTCACCGACTGCGTGACCTGCGCGCCGGGATTCTTGATGAACTGCGCCTCGTCCAGAATGACGGCGCGGAAGGCGAACTTGTGAAATTCCTCCAGGTCGCGCCGGAGCAGCGCGTAGTTGGTGACGATGATGTCGTGTTCGGGTATCTGCTTGCGCAAATTGTGACGCGCGGCGCCGCTCTCGAGCACGAGCACCTTCATGCCGGGCGTGAACTTTTCTGCCTCGCGCCGCCAGTTGTGCAGCACGGATGCCGGGCAGATGACGAGCGATGGCTTGGGATTCTTCGTGTTGCGTTCCTTGAGCCATGCGAGCCAGGTCAGCGTCTGGAGCGTTTTGCCGAGGCCCATGTCGTCAGCCAGGATGCCGCCGAGCCGGACCTGCACGAGGTGCACCAGGAAATCAAAGCCGTCCTTCTGATAGGGGCGGAGTTCCGCCTGCAGGCATTTGGGCAGGTTCGCGGATGGAACGCCTTTGAAATCGCGGACGCGGTCGCGCAAGGCCTGCGCCTCCGGCGAATCGACGAAGCGCTGCAAGCCGTCCTCGTCCAGATGCGCGACGTGTTCGAGGCCGACTTTTTGCGGCACGGCAATTAAACCGTCCACGCCCATGTCCGCCATCGCTTCGTGCGCGCCCTGCACGGCGTTCGTGTCGAGCTCCACCCAGCCGGCATTCGGCAATTTCACAAAACGGCTCGTCGCGGCCGCGAGGCGTTCGAGGTCGGATTTGGAAAGCTTCATGCCTTCCGCTTCCCACTCGGCGGAAACCGCGAGCCAGTCAATGCCGCTGCCCTTCACGACGAGGCGCGGCTTGAGCCGGTGCGGCGTGAGGAACAGCCGGTGGAACGCGGCGTTGCCCAGAAATTCCGCTTCCGTCGGTTTCGCGGCCCATGCCTCGGCGAGCGAGCCGAGGAAATTTTCATTCGCATCGCCGATCCATAAGCCCGGTTCCTGCATGAACCAGTCGAGTTTGCGCAGCCATTGCACCGCCGGTTCGAGGCGCGGGTCGTCGAGGATTTCCGGTTTTTCGCCCGGCTTGATCATCCGGTTGTGCGGCACCCATTCATGGCTGTTCCAGACCCAGGTGCTCTTGTCGCGTTCGCTTTTCGCGAGCAGCCGCAATTGCACCGTGTCGTCCAGCAGCTCGAATACGAACTGCGGCGCGGCGGCGTGCGCCACGCAGAGCTGCTCCCAGTCCACGCCGTGATTGGCCTGCGACTTGCGCAAATGCAGCAGCAACCGGTGGCTGAGCTTGCGCACGGGCACGGAGGGTTTCTGCGCCAGATATTTCAGCACGCCGGTCGGCGGCGCGTTGCGCAGCAGGAAAAATTCGTTGCCCACGAGCGCCACCGGCGACTGGCGGTTGAAAAACTTCGCTTCCGCCACGGAATGATTCAGGCCGTCCGGCAGCAGGATGCGGTGCGTGAAGGACAGTTCCTTGTCGCCGTTTTCCAGATGCGGTGCGAGGGCGACGATGTGGCCGTGGAAGAACAGCGGCTGGCCGTTCGCGGCGGATTCGAGGCGGTTGGTGTGGCCCCAGCGCGCGAGCCATTGGAGCAGTTCGGCATCGGCCAGTAGCAGCGTCGTCTCGTTGCTGGCCCGCTCGCGGTGCGTGTCGTAAATCCACTGGATGAACTCCCAGTCCCACGGCGTGAACAGCTCCTGCTCATGCGCGGCGCGGACGACGAGGTCCACCAAATCGTGTAGCGAACGGGCTTTTTCGCCGGTGCGCGGGCGGAGCAGGAGAAATTGCACCGCCAGCCGGAAGCGCGCCGGTTCCTGGGCATCCGGTTGCGGCTTGCAGACCACGCGGAGCGTGGCGCGCGGCGTGTCCAGGTGCAGTGGGGTGGGCGGCGAGAGCCAGTTTTCCAATTCCTTCACCAGCCGCAGTTCCTGTTCGGCTTCCTCGGCGCGGGCGAAACGGTCAAGGCTCGCGTGCGGCTGCAATTCCGGCGGCACGGAGCGCTTGGCGCGCAAAAAGAGAAACGCCAGTTCCTCCAGCCGGGCCTTGCCGGTGGTCGCGAGCATCTTCAGCCACCAGTCGGTCGCGGGAAAATCGCGGCGGGAGAGCGAGAGCTTTTCGAAATAGTCCTCCAGCAGCAGCCAGGCTCTCTGGGAATCCGGGCAGCCGGCGAAGCCGCGCAGGATTTCCTCGCGCTCGGAAACCGTGTTCTTCGAATCCGACAGCTCGCGCCGCAGGTCGGCAAAGGCGCCGTAAGTCTGCGACAACACCTTGTTGTTCGCGTCGTATTTGTTCGCGCCGCTGCGGGGCGAACCGTTTCCATTATTGGCAGGCGTTCTCGGCATCTGGGCAAAATAACTAGGTTCTATCATTTCGACAGAACCCGCCTTGCCGGTCAATCGTAAAGAAAAAGTTTTTTGGTCGGGTGCTGGCGGCGCGATTGACGCAGGCGGTTTTTTTGCTAGATTATCCGGCCATTTATGAACCGTAATCCTCACGTCGCAATTGTCGGTGCCACTGGCGCAGTCGGCATCGAGATGATCAAGACCCTTGAAAAGCGGAATTTCCCCGTGGGCAAGCTGACTTTGCTCGCCTCCGCCCGCTCGGTCGGGAAGAAATTGAAGTTCAAAGGGCAGGACATCACCGTGACGGAGCTGACGAAGGATTCGTTCAAAGGCATCGACATCGCGCTCTTCAGCGCGGGCGGCGGCATCTCGAAGGAATTCGCGCCCATCGCGGCCAGGGCCGGCTGCGTGGTCGTGGATAATTCCAGCGCGTTTCGTCAGGATCCGGACGTGCCGCTCGTTGTGCCCGAAATCAACGCTGCCGACGTGAAGCAACATAAGGGCATCATCGCCAACCCGAATTGCACCACGGCCATCACGCTCATGGCGCTGTATCCGCTGCACCAGGCATTCGGCGTGAAGCGCATTTTTGCCTCCAGCTACCAGGCCGTCTCCGGCACCGGCGCGAAGGCGTTGGAAGAACTCGAACGCCAGGTGGAGCAGATCGTCGCCAAGCAGCCGGTGACGAAGGAAGTGTATCCGCACCAGATCGCGTTCAACGTGATTCCGCATGTGGACTCGTTCTTGCCCACCGGCTACACCAAGGAAGAAATGAAGATGGAAAACGAAGGCCGCAAAATCATGCACCACGCGAACTTTCGCGCGAGCGTGACGTGTGTGCGGGTGCCGGTGTATCGTTCCCACTCCATTGCCGTGAGCGCGGAGTTTGAAAAGCCCGTGTCGCTCGAAGCGGCTCGCGCGGTCTTGAAAAAAGCCCCCGGTCTCGATGTGGTGGATGAGCCGGAAAATAAAAAATATCCGATGCCGCTGTTCACCTCCGAAAAATACAACTGCGAAGTCGGCCGTCTCCGTTTGGACTGCGCGCTGGATAATGGCCTGTGTTTTTGGGTTTCCGGCGATCAGTTGCTCAAGGGCGCGGCGCTCAACGCCGTGCAGATCGCGGAAGAGCTGGTGAAGTAAAATCGACAGCGGAACTTTAAATCAGGAAGGCAGGAATTCCGGAAACGGATTTCTGCCTTCTTGTTTTCTTCATTACAGCGTTAAGAAAAACTGGAGCGTATCAGGTTGGCGGCGTGTTCTCCCGCACCCGTGATCCCTACCGCTGGGAGTAGGAAACAGCCGCTGGGTGGCGGCTTAAAATCCGTTGGTTAACCGGGCAGTTTGCCGCTTTCGTCTGGCCAGAAAACGGCGAACGCAACTCCCTCTCCTTGCGGGCCGGGGTGAGGGAGATCGCCGCCGATATGCTTAATTAGGAGGGTGGCAATTTAGGAAATAGATTCCTGCCTTCTTGCTTTCCTTATTTAATTCTTGGCGGCCTTGGCGTCTTGGTGGTTTAAATTACGGCTTGCCCGCCGATTTGGTGTAGGCGCTCATTAATTTGATGTTCGCCTCCTTGGCCAGGTCCATGACTTTGACGATGCTTTCCCATGGCGCTTTTTTATCGGCGCGCACGGCCAGCTTGGTGTCCGCCTTTTCCTTCACCGCCGCCAGCAGCCGGGCGCGCAGCTGATCCGGCGTCACCGGCAGGCTTTCCGCGCCGAATCGCAAGCCGCCTTTTTCATCAATGCTCACGACCAGCGGTGGGTTTTCGTTGGCGCCGGATTTCAGTGCCTGCGAGGATTCCGGCAGCGCCAGGCGCAGCGCCGGTTGCTGCTTGAAGGTCGTCGTCACCAGCAGGAAAATCACCAGCACGATGAGTACGTCAATCAGCGCGACGATGATGACGGCGGGCGCGGTGCGGCGTTTGTGAACGAGAAAGCGCATAATCAAGAAGGAAAACATTCAACATTTAACATCGAACATTCAACTCCCAATGGAATTGCCCACGCCGGAACCTTGGATGTTCGGCGTTGAATGTTGGTTGTTGAATGTCTTTTCATTTCTTCTCGGCGTATTGTTTGCGGATGAATTCGTCGCAGAGCGTTTCCATCTCCACGGCGAGCACCTCGACTTTTTTGCTGAAGTAGCTCCAGAAAATCAGCGACGGGATGGCGATGAGCAGGCCGATGAGCGTGGCATTCAGAATCAGTGCGATGCCCTTGGCCAGCCGGGCGGCGTCGCCCAAACCGCTCTGCCCGATATCGCCGAACAGCGTCATCATGCCGGCGATGGTGCCGACCAATCCCAGCAGCGGCGCGATGCCGACGATGATTTCGAGGACGACGAGTCCCCGTTCGAGCCGGACAATTTCATGGCGTGCGGCGGTTTCCAGTGAATCCACGTTGTCCGCCTTGGGCCAGTCCCGATGGTCGGCGGCGAGCAGCAGCAGGCGGGCGAGCGGCGAGGGGTTTTGTTCGCAGTGCCAGCGCAATTTCTTCAAGTCCTCCGGCGCGCGGCATTCGGCCAGCGCGGCGGTGATTGGCGGCGGCACCACCTGGCTCCAGCGCAGCACCCAGCCGCGCCAGAGGATGACGCCGACGCCGACCACGGAGGTGGTTCCCAGCAAAATATAAACAAGATTTTCCATAAAAATTACGGCCGAAGCCGTTTCAATAATAATAAAAGGTGAAGGTGATATCCCGAAAATTCGCGCCGATCATCCGGCGCATATCGGCCGGCCATTTCTCGAAGGGCGCGGCTTGCTGGACGGATTCCGAGCAGACGTAGCCGAGCATTTCACCGACGGAGTTTTCCAATGTCTTCATTTCTTCGACGGTGCCGTCGTATTTTAATTTGAAATGCAGGCTGACTTTGCCGGTGCGGTCCTGCGCAAAATGCCGGCTGTCGAGCAAATCATACCAGCGCTGGGTCACGGCCTCGATGATCTTCCGGTCGTAATCGCCAAAGGCCGTGGCCTTCACGTCCAGCGCGGCGCGGTGATCCTGCCGCTTCACGCCGCCGTCCTGCTGCATTGTCACGCCGGGCAGCTGCGGCGATTGTTGGGCGCGGGCTTCATTCAGCGTGCGCGGTCGTTTCGGGGCTGTCGGGGTCTTGGTTTGCGGGCCGGGGGCGTTGGTGTTGGTGGCTTTGGCGGGTTTCAGGTCGCCAAGGTTCATGGTGGAGGATGGCTGCGTTTCCTCGGCGGGTTGGGTTTCGGTCGCGGGCTGCGGCGGGGGCGTCGGTTGTAATTTGTTCAACTTCGGTGCGTCTTCGGTTTTTGGAATATTTTTTTGCCGGCCTTTTAATTTTGGCTGGTTGGCATCGGTGTCGGCGTCGGGATTGGCGGCGCGGGAATTTTTGTCGGAATAATATTTTGCCGATTTCGGCGCGTCGGCGTCGGCGTGGGAAACATCCACGAAGGTCATCGGCGGTTCCATTTCCTGTGGGGTTGCCGGTGGCCGGGGAATTATTTTATTAGCGGCCGGATGCCGCAGGACGGGCAGATGTAGTTTTTGCCACCAGCCGAATTTCACGCCAGCCTCGTAGCTGGCCCATACGCCGAGATGCGCGAGCAGGGATAGCAACAAAGCCGCCGTCAGCCGCCTGATTTCGAGCCGGCTGAAGCGCAGTGAATCCGGATTGCCCATGGCGCGTGGCATGAAGCGGCATATTGCCGCACCCGCACGCATGGGGCAACTGCTAGATTTTTGTCACCGTCCCGATATGAAAACGGAGCGCGGGTCTGTGACCCGCAGCGACTGGATTTGCCGTGCGCCGAAATGCTGCGCTGCCAGATTTTTGTTGGGGGTGGAGGTCTGCTTATGCTATGGTTGCTTCAGATTCCTATGACTCATACCACACGTGCCGCGGCTGATTTTGTAGTTGTGTTGAGTAACGAAGATGATTTCCACAGCGGATTCCATCACTTTGCGGACAAAGTGAATCGCAAGCTCAAAGCCGGTTATCGGCTCCACGGGCAGCCCTTCAATATCAATCAAGTCCTGTGCCAGGCCATGGTGCGGGAAGAAGGTCCTGCTCACAGCGGGGACACCGTGTATTTCCACAAGCCGGTGGCCGTGAACCATTGAATCCCGCCGCCGGTGGGCGATGTCTGGTGGTGTCCCGTTTGAAAACGCAGCGCGGGTCTGTGACCCGCAGCCACGCCCGAATATTCCTGCCCCCTCACCGCCTGATGCAAATACGTCCGCCTTCGCGAAAGCGCTGCGGGTCGCAGACCCGTGCTCCGAATTTGGACCCTGCCCAATGCTTTCCCGCCTTGCAGTTTGGCTGTGATTTGCTTTCATCGCGTCATGTCGAAAGTCCAGCTTCGAGCCGTCGTCAGTCATTGCGATAAAATTCTCCGCACCGCCGCCCTCGGCGATTACGACGGCGCGGTCAATGGCTTGCAGGTGGAAAATTCCGGCGCCGTCACGCGCCTCGCTGCGACCGTGGACGCCAGTCTTGCCACCGTGACCATGGCCGTTGCCGCGCGGGCGGACCTGCTCATCGTTCATCACGGCTTGTTCTGGTCCAAATCGCATCCGTGGACCGGCCAGCGTTATGAATTGCTCCGGTTGCTCGTCGAAAACAATCTGGCCGTTTACAGTTCGCACCTGCCGCTGGATGCGCATCCCCGGCTTGGCAACAACGCGCAGCTCGCCGCCGCGCTGGGCTTGAAAAATCTGAAGCCATTTTTTGCCAGCCACGGGCAGCCCATCGGTTTGCAAACAAGTCGGAAAATTTCCCGCGTTGAACTCGCCCAAAAACTGGAGCGCGCCACCGGGGCCAAACCGAAACTCATTCCCGGCGGAAAGGAAATATGCGGTCGCATCGGCATCGTCACCGGTGGTGCCGGTGGTGATTTGGCGTCGGCCGCCGCCGAAGGCGTGGACACCTTCATTACTGGCGAAGGTCCGCACTGGACTTACGCGCTGGCCGAGGAGTTGGGCGTGAATGTTCTCTACGGCGGCCATTACGCCACGGAGACTTTCGGCGTGAAAGCGCTGGCGGCGGAGCTGGCCAAAAAGTTCAAGCTGCCGTGGGAGTTTTTGGATCATCCCACCGGGCTGTGATTTTGTGGCGTTATTTGTAGCGTTGAGCCTGTGGCTCAATCAGTCGAGACGCCGCCTCGACGCTACACTGTGTTTTTTGGGAATTCCCGGTCCGTGAACCGGCTGATTCCGCCGCGGGATTTCCCCAAGCCGCCGGGCGCGTTTCCCCTTCTCCTTGGGGAGACTTGAGTCATTTGGAAATGACGAAAGGAGTTCGGCTGAAAGCCGAGAGCCCTCCGGGTCGAGCGAGCGGGAGCGGGAGAGTCAACGCCGGGATGAGGGGGCGCGGTTCATCGGGGGCCGGGGGATCGCCGCCGGTAAGCTTAAATCAGGAAGGGAGGAATTTAGGAAACAGATTCCTGCCTTCCTGCTTTCCTCATAGAGCATTTTCAGACTGTCGCTGTATCGGGTAGGCGGCGTGTTCTCCCTCTCCCTTGTTCCCTACCACTGGGAGTGGTAATGTCTTGTCTCTTTTGTGTATTTCGTGTGTTTCGTGGTTTTATGTTTCCAGGTTTAAATCTATGTTTTGCGCCCCTTCGCATCCAGCAACCAGCAACTAGCAACCAGCCTCTGCCTTCCTCCTCGTAGTCCGTAGTCCGTAGTCCGTAGTCCGTTGTCCGTAGTCCGTTGTCCGTAGTCCGTGGTCTCCTCTTCGCGCCTTTCGCGGGCAACCCATTCTGATTTCCTGTTTTCTTGTTTTCCTGATTGAAAATTGGTGTGTTTCGTGTTTTTGCGGTCAACCTTTTCAGATTTCAATTTTCAGGTTTTAGCTCTCCGTGTCTCTGTGCCTCTGTGGCTGGAATGCTTTCGCGTCTTTGTGGTTCAAGTTTCGGTTTCAGCCTTCTGCTTTTTCTTCCGGTTTGCCGCGCGTGAAAAACAGGAGCGCGCCCAGCAATATCCCCAAACCGATCGCGCTTAAGGTGACGTAAAGCGGCTTGTTGGGCAGGCTGAAATCAAATTTCACCTCGTGGGCGCCCGGCGGAATTTGCACGCCGCGCATGAGGAAGTTGCAGCGCAGTAGTTCGGCGGGCTTGCCATCCACGGTGACGCGCCAGTTGGCGTCGTATTTGTCGTTGAGCAGCAGCACGGAGGGCGTGGTGGCGTTGGCGGCAAAGACGATGTGCTTGGGCGAATAGCTTTTGAATTCCACCGTGCCGGAATTTTCATTGGTGGCGGTCGGCGGCAGGTTTTTTGACGGCGTGGAAATCAGGACGGTTTTCGCCGGGTCAAAGCTCGCGTCCGTGAGCGCTTTGAGATTGTCCTGGTCGTTGGTGTTGACCTGCCAGTTGGCATAAAGCTTGGCGCGGGGCAGGGCGCCGGTGAATTCGAAGAGCGCGTAGTCGCCGTTTTCGTTCGGATAGGCGGTCAACTCTTCCAGCCGCTGATGAAATTCCGTCACGCCCGGCTTGAGCGC
>CAIOIC010000029.1 GCA_903858275.1 uncultured Verrucomicrobia subdivision 3 bacterium
GTGGCCGAGAGCGCTGCCCGTGCGGTCATCCGCGTGGACAAGAGCGTGATCACGAATACCAATGGCGTCGCCACCGGCACGAATTATTCCACCACGATTGAAAGTTACAACGTGCTGGGGCCGGATTGAATAACCGCCAGGACGCCAGGAGCGCCAAGATGAAAACAAACCAATATGTGACCAAGAAAAGACTTTGAATTAATAATCCGGCTTGGCGTCCTTGGCGTCTTGGTGGTTGATTCCATGAAAACATTGATTGAACTGGGGAAAAAAGTGGATGAACTGGCCCGCGCCGTCATTGGCGCGGCGATTGAGGTTCATCGCCAGCTCGGCCCCGGTTTTCTGGAAGGCATTTACGAGGAAGCCTTGTGTTTGGAACTGGCGGATGCCGGAATTTCTTTCGAGCGGCAAAAAGAAATTGGCGTGGCTTACAAGGCCCGGATGGTCGGGAAACATCGGTTGGATTTGCTGGTTGGCGGTCAATTGGTTGTGGAACTCAAGACAGTTGAGGAATTGGCTGATATTCACAAGGCGCAGGTGATTTCATACTTGAAAACCACCCGCCTCCAACTTGGATTATTGAACAATTTCAATGTTCCGATGTTGAGAAATGGGATTCAGAGAGTAGTTTATACTAACGATTCAGACGCCATGGCGTCAGGTGCGCCAGATAATAAGGCAGAACTTGGCGTTCTTGGTGTCTTGGCGGTTTAACATGATTTTTTATGCGTAGAAATATTTTAATTCTGAGCCTGCTGGCCGTGGCGGCCGTCTGGCTGCTCTGGCCGGGCAGTGAGCGTGCCGTTGCCCCGGCCGCCAAGTCCACCCTCGCGTCCGTGACGAAAGTTTCCGCTGTGTCATCCGTCGCGACGAATCAGCCAACCGTTGCCTCCGTGCAATCCAGTCCGTCAGCCGTTTCTGCCACCAACCGTTTTCCTTACCGGCTCGCCAATACTCCCAAAACCATCGGTGAACTGACCGTCAAGCCGCATGCCATCCTGTTGGAAAATGCGCTGATTGATACGGAGTTGAAGCCGGATCTGTCCATTCCCAAACACTTGCGCGCCGGGGGCGAACCGGGGGCGTTCATCGTGCAGGCGCGCGGCGTGATTGGCGCGGCGTTCCGCGCGGCGCTCGCGGGCGCGGGCGCGGAGATCGTTTCCTATATTCCGAACAACGCGTATCTCGTCCGGCTCTCGGCGGCGGGCGCGGCGGGGTTGTCCGGCCATTCACTGGTGCAGGCCGTGCTGCCGTATGAACCGTATTACAAGGTGCAAACCACATTGCTCGACCGGGCGGTGAACCAAAAGCCGTTGCCGTTTGGAACGGATTTGACCATCGGCATCTTTGCCAGCGGTGCGGCTGACACGGAAGAAGTCATCAAAAAACTCGGTGCGAAAATCGTTTCGCGTGACCGCACGCCGTTCGGTTCGATGGTGCGGGTGCAGCCGGCGCAGGACTGGATCGCGCTGGCGCAGTTGCCGGGCGTGCAGTTGGTGGAACTGGCCCGCGAACGCAAGGTGGCGAATGATTTGACCCGGGTGACGATGGGAGTTTCCACCACCAGCGTTGCGCCGGACAATTATCTCGGCCTCACGGGTTCAAACGTGGTCGTCGAGGTGAACGACACGGGCGTGGACAGAAATCATCCGGATCTGACCGGCCGCGTGAATGTGGATATTTTTGGCAGCGGTATTGACACGGATGGCCACGGCACGCATGTGGCCGGCACCATTGCCGGCGATGGCACGGAATCAACCACTGTTGTTTTTGCGAGCGGTTCCAGCAATCCCGGCGAGCCTTTGCAATATCGCGGCAAGGCGCCTTCGGCAAAATTATTTTCGCTGGGTGTCATCGGTGGCTACGATGCCTTTAATTTTTCGGACAGCTATTTGCAGGAGCAGCCGGCCAGGGCGAACGCGCTGATTTCGAACAACAGTTGGCGCTATACCGGTGATGCGCAATATGATTTGGCGTCAGCCAGCTATGACGCGGCGGTGCGCGATGCGTTGCCGGAGAATACGGGATCGCAGCCGGTGTTGTTTGTTTTTGCCGCCGGCAACGAAGGCGGTGGCAATAATGATGGGACGGGCGGATTCTATGACTCGGTGGCATCTCCGGCCACGGCCAAGAACATCATCACGGTTGGCGCGATTGAGCAAAGCCGCAACATCAGCAATTACGTCAGCTATGTGGATGGCACCTCCAATCAGGTTTGGCTACCCCTGACCGACACGGGCTATCAGGTGGCTTCGTTTTCATCTCGCGGCAATGTGGGCGTTGGCACGGAGGGAACCTACGGGCGGTTCAAGCCGGATGTGGTGGCGCCCGGAACCATGGTGGTTTCGGCCCGTTCGACGACTTGGGACACCAACTCGTATTACGGATCGGGTTCATTTACCCATCGCATCTCCCGTGAATATCTGTTGGACACTAATTTGGATAGTTACATTCCCTTTTATGTGGCGGCCAACACCACAAATATAAGCATTAACATCGCGGCCAACTTTTTTTCGCCGACGCCGTTTCCGACGTTGCAGATGTTCGTTTCTACGAATGCCAATGTCAGCCGGACCGTCAATGAATTCTCCTCGACGACCTTTCCGGTGAACATCCCGCCGAGCGGCGGCCCCAATTATCTCCAGGACATTTTGGCTGGCGGCGGCTGGTTGTATCTGCTCGTCACGGATTATACCAACACCATTCCGGTGGATTACAATCTGGTCATCACCACCATCACGACCAACGACAACGGGAATTTCAGTCAGGTGTTGCAGGGCATGAATGATCAGTTGGGGCCGTATTACCGCTATGAAAATGGCACCAGTCAGGCGACGCCGGCGGTGTCCGGCACGCTGGCGTTGATGCAGGATTTCTTCACGAACACGCTGCACCTTACGCCCAGCCCGGCCCTGCTCAAGGCCATGCTCATCAA
>CAIOIC010000030.1 GCA_903858275.1 uncultured Verrucomicrobia subdivision 3 bacterium
GCGTTGCAAATCGGCCTCGGCGCATGGACTATCTGGTCCAACAAGGCGGCGGACATTACCACCCTGCACGTCATGGTGGGTGCTACAGCTTTGCTCACGGGCGGGCTGTGGTGGATGGTGGCCGCGCGCCGCGCGCGATTGGCGGAATAGTTCAAACGAACTTGTCGCTCCAAAAACCGGCGCGGGTAATTCGCCAATTACAAAAGATGCCCCAGCTTTTCCCGCTTGGTGTTCAAGTAGCGTTCGTTGTGCGGATTCGGCTTCACTTTGATGGGAAGTTGCTGTGTGATTTTTAGGCCGTAGCCTTCGAGGCCGACGATTTTGCGCGGATTGTTCGTGAGCAGCCGGATGGTTTTAAGGCCGAGGTCGCAAAGGATTTGCGCGCCGAGGCCGTATTCGCGGAGGTCCATTTTGAAACCGAGTTTTTCGTTCGCCTCCACTGTGTCGTAGCCCTGCTCCTGCAATTTGTAGGCCTTGATTTTCGGTGCGAGACCGATGCCACGGCCCTCCTGCCGCATGTAAAGAATCACCCCGCAGCCCGCCTCCGCCACCTGCCGCATGGCGGAATGCAGTTGCGGCCCGCAGTCGCAACGGCGCGAGCCGAAGACGTCGCCGGTGAGACATTCGCTGTGAACGCGGACGAGGACATTTTTCCGGCTGATAACTTCTCCCCGCACGAGTGCGAGGTGGTGCTCGCCGTCGAGTTTGGAGCGATACAAATGCAGATTGAAATCCCCGTAGTCGGTCGGCATCCGGATGACTTCCACGCATTCCACCAGTTTTTCGCGGGAACGGCGGTGTTCGATCAGGTCGGCGATGGAGGTGATCTTTAATTTGTGTTTCTTCGCGAATTTCAGCAACTGCGGCAGCCGCGCCATCGCGCCGTCGTCGTTGACGATTTCGGCGATGACGGCGGCGGGTTGCAATCCTGCCAGACGCGCAAGGTCCACCCCGGCTTCCGTATGGCCGGCCCGACGCAGCACGCCGCCTTCGCGGTAGCGCAGCGGAAAGATGTGGCCGGGCCGTACCAAATCGTCCGGTCGCGTCTTGGCCTGGGCGAGCAGGCGGATGGTGTGGGCGCGGTCGGCGGCGGAAATGCCGGTGCTGACACCGTGCGCGGCATCCACGGAAATGGTATAGGCCGTGCGCATCCGCTCGGCGTTTTGCTGCGTCATGAGCGGCAGATGCAGGCGATCCAGATCCGCGCCTTCCATCGGCACACAAACGACGCCGGAGGTGTGGCGCACCATGAAGCCCACGTTTTGCGGCGTGGCTTTTTCGGCGGCGAGAATGAGGTCGCCTTCGTTTTCGCGGTCGGCATCGTCCACGACGATGACCATTTTGCCGCGGCGGATGTCGGCCAGAACGGATTCGATGGAGTCAAACTTAGTTTTCATCAGCGGGAACAGGCTAATCTGGTAGCCGCCAAAAGTCACACCATTCGTGAGTTTCTTAAATGCTACCAGTGGTTTTATCTAGCCGTTCATCGCAAAACCATTATTATGATGTCATTAGGAAATTTTAGACAGAAATCGGCTGGGGAAACGTGGTTCCAGCAACCAATGTCCCACGAACATCCAAAAAACAAAACCTGCAGCGCGGCGGTGAAGTCAACTGCTGCGGATGCTGGCTTGCCGGAAA
>CAIOIC010000031.1 GCA_903858275.1 uncultured Verrucomicrobia subdivision 3 bacterium
AGACGACCACCGCGCCGTCGTTCGCCAGGGAAAAATGCACGACGGGAGATGCGGATTCGAAGTCGGCGTCCGGGATCTTGTCGAACGGAACCCCACGAACAATGCCGGCGATCTCGGTGCAGAGCAAGCCGCTCCGGCTGTCGTACCAGACGCGTGCCGCGACGGTCGTGTCAGATCCAATCTCCACGTTCATTGAGTTCAACGATAAAACGATCTATGGCTTCGCGCAAGTCCGCGTTCCAGACGGTTTCGAGTCCGCGAATGGGCCCGTCGCGGTGGTCGAAGACGCCCAGCGGCCGATTTTCGCGAAAGACATGGATGTGGCGCCCCCCGTGGTCCGACCGCGTGAACTGGAGAATATATCCTAAGTACTTGCGTCTCATTTAGGTGGAAATGGGACAGCAGGGACCACGGACTACGGGACCTTCAGATGACGGGTTGGAGGACACTTCTGGGAAAGCTGCCCGGTGAAGTAGGCGACCTGCGGGAATACTGAATAGATTCCACAGGCCAGGGCCCACTTCACGGGCCAAGGAAAATTGAAAGCTGAAACGCTGAAATCAACTATACAAAGCAGAAAACAGAAAGCAGAAAGCAGAAATACAGGGCTAACGGGACACTAACATCCAACATCCAACATCCAACATCCAACATCCAACATCCAACATCCAACATCCAACATCCAACATCCAACATCCAACATCCAACATCCAGCATCCAACATCCAGCATCCAGCAACCAACACACGAACTAAAAATGCGGCGGGAATCGGGTTGCCGGCCGAGGCCAAGCCGCCTACGATGGCGCGAACCCATGCATTACCGCCAATCCGTTCCCGTATCGCTGGCTAGCCACTGAGACAAATACTTTATGAAAACCCCCCGGAATCAATCCGTATCCATCCTTTTGGCGGCATGCCTCCCCATTCTATCCGTGATGGCGCAATCCCGCGGCGGTTCTCCGGAAAAACCGGTGGTCTCCCCGGAAGTTTCACCGGATCGCCAGATCACCTTTCGCATCCATGCGCCCAAAGCGGAAGCCGTAAAACTGAGCGGCTCCGACATTCCGGGAAATGGCAAAGGTGCGCCAATGACCAAGGGCACCAATGGCGTGTGGGAGTTGACCCTCGGCCCCATCGATCCCGGTGCTTACCGTTATGAATTCAACCTGGATGGCGCGCCGGTCGTTGACCCTCAAAACCCGGCGACCAGCGGTTCGCGCAACCATGTCTGGAGCCTGGTCGTTGTGCCCGGGTCGGATTTCATGGATACCCGGCAGGTGCCCCATGGCGCGGTCGCGGCGGTGACCTATTATTCGACCGCGCTACAATGCTTTCGCCGGCTCCATGTTTATACGCCGCCAGGTTATGAGACGGGGAAGGGTAAGTTTCCGGTTTTCTATCTGCTCCACGGGTCGGGCGACTGCGATGAAGCCTGGACCTCGGTGGGCCGGGCTGGTTTCATCCTGGATAACCTGCTGGCGGCGGGGAAGGCCAAACCCATGGTCGTCGTCATGCCCGCCGGCCACACGGAGATGGCCCGAACTGAAAATCCCCGCAGCGCGGGCGATGCCTTTGCCAAAGATTTTCTGGGCGACATCATGCCGCTGGTGGAAAAAAACTATCGCGTATACCCGGATCGGGCGCACCGGGCGATCGCCGGACTTTCCATGGGCGGGGCGCAGACCCTGGACATCGGCATTTCCCATCTGAACCAGTTTGCCTACCTCGGCGTCTTTAGTTCCGGAGTGCTGGAGGGGATGCGCGGTTCCGCGCCGAAGCCCGCCTTCGAGGAGCGGAACCGCCAGATGCTGGCTGACGCCAAGCTGAAGAAAGGTCTCAAGCTGTTCTGGTTTGCCACCGGCAAGGATGACTTTCTGGTGCAGAAATCGCGCGCCACGGTGGAACTGTTCAAGCGGCATGACTTTAATGTGGTCTACCGGGAAACTGACGGGGCCCACACCTGGGTCAACTGGCGAAATTACCTCAATGAGTTCGCTCCCCAACTGTTCCAATGAAGACGCCGGCTCGCCGCGTTTCAGGCGCTTGACCGCGAAGTGATCATTCCACCCAAACCATGAAAACAAAAATTCCGATTATTAAGCTGTTTTCCGTCCTGCTGATTTCCGGGTTGTCGCTCGGGCCGGCAGGCGCGGCGGTGACGAAGGCGGCGGGGCCGAAGCTCCAGCCCAATCCCCACAAGCTCAACCCGCCGCCCGGCGTGGTTGTGCCGCCCGAGGTGCGGGCCGAACTGGCGGCGGGAGCCGCCGCGCTGGGCAAGCTGATCGAGGCCTTGCCCGCCACGCTCAGAGCCAAGCCCGAGCTTCTCGCCCTGCTGCCCGACATCCAGATTTTCCACAATGCCGTTCGCTACGCCCTGGAGGATGATATTTTCAACAGCACGAACCAGTTCAACACCGCGCGCCATCTGCTCCAGCTGGGCACGGAGCGCGCGCAGCAACTCGCGGCCGGCCAGGCGCCGTGGAACACGAAGGCCGGCCTGCTCGCGTTGAAGGGCCAGATGGAAGCCGCCGCCGCCGAAGCCGCCCGAAGGAAGAAAACGACGCCGGCCCCGGTCACGCATATAACGGTCGTGCGCGGCTATGGGTCGCGCATCGACGGCTCGGTGCAGCCATACGGACTGAGGGTGCCGGTGACCTATCTCGCCGGCGGCGACCAGCCGCGGCGCCTGGACATCTGGCTGCACGGGCGCGGCGACACGCTGAACGAAATGGCGTTCCTTGAGGGCCAGTTGCGCGGCAACAGCGCGTTCCTGCCGGAAGACGCTTTCGTGCTGGAGCCTTATGGCCGCTTCATGAACGCCTTCAAGTTCGCCGGCGAGACGGATGTGTGGGAGGGACTGGAAAAGGTGGCGAAGCGCTACCCGATTGACCGCAACAAACTGGCCATGCGCGGCTTCTCGATGGGCGGCGCGGGCGCGTGGCATCTCGGCGCGCATCATCCGGACCAATTCGCGGCCGTGAATCCCGGGGCGGGCTTTGTGGACGTCAAGAACTACCAGAAGCTTGCCGACAAGCTCGACACCATCCCGTGGTGGGAGCAGAAGCTCTGGAACTTTTACGACCCGCTCGCGTGCCCCATCAATTTCGTCAACACCGCGCTGGTGGCCTACAGCGGGGAGATTGACGCGCAAAAAGCCGCCGCCGACCTCATGGAGGCGGCCCTGCTCAAGGAGGGCGTGAAGATGACCCACATCATCGGCCCCAAAACCGGGCATGCCTACGAGCCGGAAGCCAAGCAGGTCGTGGCGAGGTTGGTGGATGAGGCGGCGAACAAGGGGATAGATCATCAGCCGAGGCAGGTGACGCTGGTGACGCACTCATTGAAGTTCAACGCCGCGCACTGGGTGACGCTGGATGCGATGGAGAAACAGTGGGAGCCGGCCAGGGTGGAGGCCAAGCTGACGGCGGAAGGCATATCGGTGAAAGTGAGCAACGTGGCTGGAATCACGCTTGCCCTCAGGCCGGAAAGCTTCGGGAACCGCCGGCCGCGCATCACCATTGACAGTCAGAAAGTGGACGGCCCCGCAGTCGTTCCCGGCGCGAAGTGGTCGGCCCGCCTGGTCAAAACCAACGGCCAGTGGTCGCTGGCGGCGCCGTCGGAAACGGGAGATCGCAAATCGGAATCGGCCAAGCGCCACAATCGGCAAGGCCCGATTGATGACGCCTTCATGGACGCGTTCGTGATGGTCCGGCCCACGGGCCAGCCGCTGAATGCCGCGGTTGGCCAATGGGCGAAGACCGAGCTGGCCGGGGCCGTGTTCCACTGGCGGCGCTACTTTCGCGGCGAGCCGCGCGTGAAGGACGATTCCGCCATCACGGATGACGATATCAAGAATAGCAACCTTATCCTCTGGGGCGACCCGGCGTCGAACCGGCTCCTCGCCCGCATCGCCGACCGGCTGCCGATCCAATGGAGCGCGAAGGAAATCAAAGTCGGCGACCAGACCTACGACGCGACGAAGAACGCGCCCGCGTTGATCTACCCGAACCCGCTGAACCCGGCGAGATACGTGGTCATCAACTCCGGCTTCACCTTCCCGCAATACGCCGGCCTGTCCAATGCCCAGCAGACCCCCAAACTCCCGGACTGGGCCATCCTCGACCTGAGCGTGCCGCTCGCCGAGCGGGTCGATGGCAAAGGCGTCGTGGCTGCGAACTTCTTCGGCGAGCAGTGGGAAGTCAAGGTCCGGTGAGCGCGGCCCCGGGCGTGGTTTTTTCAGATGGTCGGCAACAAGCGGGGTGGCTGTGCCGGCGATAATTCAATCGTCCGGCCGGTGCGCGCGATTTGAATTGTATTTACCGCATTGAACGTCAACGGGTCGGTGGCATGAGCCAGCAGCATAAGGAACCATGCCACCCAAAGTTAACCTGGCGCTCCTCATTTGACTTTGCCCCCGCTCCGCCTTACAAATATCGGCACTTAATTCTTATTTAACATGATCGCACGACGTTCTTTTTTGAAGTATTCAGGTGCGGCTCTGGCCGCTGCCGCCGGCGGGTCGGCCTTTTTCACGAACCCGGCCCGCGCCCAGTCGCCCGTCGCCCCGGGTAGCGGGCAGGATAGTTTCCGCCTCGGCATCGCGGGTTACACCTTCAACAAATTCAAGCTCGACCAGACCTTGGAGACGATGAAGAAGGTGGACGTCCACCATCTTTGCATCAAAGATTTCCACCTGCCGATCAAAAGCACGGATGAGGAGATCGCCGCCTTCCACGAGCAGTGCAAGCGCTGCGGCGTCACGGGATACGGTGTGGGGCCGATCTACATGGGCACCGAGGAGGAAGTGAACAACGCTTTCGCCTATGCCAAGCGGGTTGGTGTAAAAATCCTCGTCGGCGTGCCGTTCAAGCTGGTGAACAAGAAGCGCACCGCCTCGCCGGAATTACTCCAATTGGTCAATGCCAGGGTGAAGGAATACGACATCAAGTATGCCATCCACAATCACGGACCCGACATGCCGGAGCTTTTTCCCAGCGCCGAGAGCGTCATGGAACTGATCAAGGATTTGGATGCGCGCATCGGCTTGTGCCTGGACATCGGACACCAATTCCGCGACGGCAAGGATCCGGTGAAAGCGCTGACGAGCTATGCGACGCGCATTCACGACCTCCACCTGAAGAACGTGACCGCGCCGGATAAGAAAGGCAAAGGAATCGAATTGCCCCGCGGGGCAATGGATATTCCGGCCCTGGTTCGAACTCTCCGCCAGATTAATTATAGCGGCGTGTGCAGCCTGGAGTATGAGAAGGACATGAGCGATCCGTTCCTTGGGATCGCTGAATCCATCGGTTACTTTCGCGGGGTGTTGGACGCGACGCGAAAAGCCCAGGCTTAAGCCGATCGCCCCCGACCGGTGCGGCAACGGGCTCAAACCACGAACACACGCACCACGCGAAAGGGGAGGGCGGAGACCGGGGTTAACCGCCAAGACGCCAAGGGCGCGAAGAAGGAAACCGGAAGCAGGAAGCAGGGAGCGGGGAGCGGGGAGCGGGGAGCTGAGACTTGAGACCTGAGACCTGAGACTTGAAAAACTGAAAGCGGGGAGCGGGGAGCAAAGGGACAGACCACGGACTACGAGACTACGGACCACGGACCACTGACTACTGACTACGGACTACTGACTACGGACTACTGACTACGGACTACTGACTACGGACTACTGACTACGGACCACGGACATCCAGCAACCAACATCCAGCAACCAGCAACCGGTTCAGGTTCAGAACATAGGTAACGGAAGTGGTTCAATACATAGGTAACACTTTACAAATGGCCGGAGCGTTGGGAGACGTTTTGGATGCCATGGAAAGAGAACCTAAAAATGGACCAAAGAATGGAGTTTGTG
>CAIOIC010000032.1 GCA_903858275.1 uncultured Verrucomicrobia subdivision 3 bacterium
CAACACCCCCCAGCCGAGATGGTGCAGATGATTTCCATCAATGTGATTGCTGAAGGCCATGCTCGGGCCGTAGCCCCACGTCCAGCCCACGGAAACCGCCGAGTAATAGAGATCCGAAATATCGTTGCGGGTGACATTGTTGTTGGCGCTATGCCCGATCCACACGCCGATGGCGCCCGCATGAATCCGGCCGCCCGCCTGAATGATGTTATTGTCAACGGTGATGAAACCGGTCTGGTTGTTGGTGTTGGCCGGCTGGCTGGTGTCGCCGATGTAAACCCCGCCAGCGCCGAGATCATGCAAGTAACTGCGCACGACCTTGCAGTTGCTGCAACCGCGCTGCATCCGAATCGCATGCAGCCCGATGTGCGCCACCTCGCAATTGGTGAAGACGATGTTGCGCGCGCCGTTGAGGGTGATGACGGCGGGCAAATCCGACTCCGCCTGATTTACCGCATGACCGGTGGCCGGCAACACATACTGGCTGTGCTGAAAAATCAGCCCGCTGAAAGTGAGGTTCTGCACAAACAATCCGTTGGTCGGGTTCCCGCCGATGTCAATGAAACTGCTGGTGGTCATGGGTGCAATCACCTCCGCCGTGTTCATGTCCTCGCCCGGCAGCGGCCAGTAAGTGAGCGTGCCGTCCCTGGCCAGAAACCATTCGCCCGGTTCATCCAACGCCGCCCGGATATTTTCGATTTGATAGCGTTGCCCGGGGAAAAGCGCCCAGCGCGAACTGCCGACAAAAGTTATCAGGTTGTTGGTGTCGAGCGATTGCAGCCGCTGGCGGCTCGTCTCCCACTGATGATACACCACGAGCGTGGCATTGCTGAACTCCGTCGGGGTCAGCGCATTCAGCGGCGCCACATCCTCGGCCAGTGCGTTGAAAGCCCGGTTCGTCAGCACCGGATCCACCGATTGCGAATAAAAATAATCCGTGTTCGGCGAACGCGCCCGCGTCGCCCGCCGCCCGTCAATGAAGAGTTGCTCAAAATACTGGCCGTTCGTGACGCCGGGCACAAACGCCGTCCACAATCCGTTCGTTCCGGGCGTCCAGCCGCTGATTTTCTGTCCACCCGAGAACACCGGACTCGCGCCCGGCGCGGCTTGATACACCACCGCATTGGTCGCCGACGCGCTGTCCAACGTATTCGTCAGCGTCAGCATATTCGTCAGCGCATAAGTGCCGTCAGCGATTTGCACCACCGTCGGCCACTTGTAGGCTTGAGCCAGATACGTCCGCACCGCATCCCGCGCTCCTTGCAAGGTGGCTTTGGGACCATTGGTGCCGCTCACCGACGCCAGCGTGCCGGACCAGGCGTCATTGCCGTTGGTGGCCACATAGACAAAGTTCGTCGCCGCCGACACGGCGAAGACACTGAACACCCCGGCGAAAACAAAAAACCGCTGAAGCTGGCAAACGAGAAAATTAAAACGCGGCATCATTAAGGGGAAAATGATTCAAAATAAATTTCCTTATCAACGGTGCCGACTGACACGCCAGATGGCAACCGTTAACGGCTGAATGAAATGGGAAAACATATACTCAAGATAGCTTATTAAATTACTTTTGCTAGTGCGGAATAAAGTCAAGCTACCCCCTAAGACAAATCATGACACTCAAGTTCCCAGCAGGAATTCGGGTGAGAGGATACCCCCCCACCCTGCCCCAATTCGTTCAGCTGGTTTCAAAAGTTATTATCAACTCCTCACTCCCTCCGCTCCGGCAGCAGCGCCGTGGGCTGACCCGGCTGCGGACCGGTCTTGATACGAGGACCAATCCGGCTGCTGTCAATCGGCTGGAAACCCAGCGCCAAGGCGGGTGATCCGGGTTTCAGGGTGAAGTCCCCCTGCTCCGGCGCGACAAACAGCGGGTCGGCGTATTTTGAATGCGCATCCTTGCCGCGCTTGCGCCATTCGGCCCAGTTGGCATCCTTGGTGAACTTCACTTCCTCAAGTTTTTGCCCGGGGTTGAAAAACAGATTCCAATCGCAATCGAAGGTGCTGGTCACGGTGTTCGTGCCTTTTTGTAATTTGCCCTTGGGTGGAGTGAAATAGAAAGTGTATGGCACATCCTTCCAGTTCTTGCTGAACAACTCGCCTTCGCGCCAATAAACAATGTTGTTCTCAAAATAAACGCTCTTGTGCGGCTCGACGCGGCCACGGCTGACCTGCTCCAGCTTGCCCAAGGCGAAAATATTATTGCGCACGGTGACTTCCCGGGCGAAGTGGATGTTGAACGGGGCGAACTTGGTGTCATGCACCACGTTGTTCTCCACCAGCAGATGCGTGGAGCCTTCATCGAGATAAATGCCCCAGCCGCCATAGTGGTTGGCGGTCACGTCGTGAATATGGTTATTGCGGATCACGGTGCCGGGAGCGACGCCGAGCGTGTAAATGCCGCCCATGTCCGAGAGCACGCCGCCGATGTGATGAATATGGTTAAACTCGACGCGATTGTTCTGGCTCACACTGCGCTTGTATCCCCACACCCAGCCGACCGACACGCCGGTGTAGCCGCCGTGGTCAATTTCGTTATGCGCCACCGTGTTACCCTCGGAGTTCATCACCAGCACGCCCACCGCCGACGGATAATCCAGCCCATAATGATGCAGCCAGTTGTCGGTGATGCGATTGTTGCGGGTGCGGTCCCACGGCGGATCGCTTTCCGTGCCGCCGTCCACACGGACACCGCCCGCCGCGACATGGGCGATTTCATTGCCGGTAATCTGGATGTCCGAACAACCCTTCATCAAATCAAATGCGAAGGTGCCGAGATTGGAGATGCGGCATTGCTCGAAGGCGCAGAAACGCGCCCCGCGCAGGGTAATGGCGGCGGGCACGGTGGCGGAACCCTGCTTGGAGTTGGAGTTTCCCAGCGGAAGTTCAAATCTCGAATAGGCAAAGGCAAGATTCTGAAACCGCAGATACTCGACGAAACGGCGATTAGAGGGGTCGCCTTCCAATCGCACGAAGGCGGGAGAAAACGGAGCGACCACCTCAACCTTCGCCATGTCTTCGCCGGGCTTCGGGTAATAAAAGAGCTGGCCGGTGCGGCGATTCAAATACCACTCGCCCGGTGCGTCCAAGGCCTCGAATACATTTTCCACGATGTAACGCGCGCCGTCCTCGGTGAAATCATCCGTGAATGTCTTGTCCGCCTTGTGGGCGAAGGTGACGAGATTGGACGTGGTGTCCACGCTCTTAATGGGCAGATGCGAATCCGTCCAGAAATGATAGACGATGACTTCCACATCCTGAAGATTGCTCCAGTCCGCCCGGATGTCGCCCGGCTTGAACTGAAAACTCTGACACCACTTGTGATAGTCGGCCGTCTTCGGCGTGCCTTCCGGGCAGCCCGCCACACGCAGGAAACCCTCATTCGGCGTGCGGGCACGGACACGCTGCTGGCCGTTCACATAAAGCTGGCGGAAATACCACTTGCCGCTGGCCACTTCCGGCAAAGTGGCCACCCAAATTTTGGCGTCATGCTTCTTCCAACCAGTGATGCGGCTGCCGCCATCCAAAATCGCCGGCACCGTTCCCGCCGTCTTGTAAGTGATGGGAAAGGCGGCCGTGCCGGAATCCTCCGGCCCGAACCGCACTTCCCGCGCCAGCGGATAATTGCCGCCGGCCAGCCGCACGGTGACCGCCTGCTTGAGCGGGCCGGCTTGCTTCAACTCGCGGATGGCGTCGCGGGCGCGCTCCACGGTGGCAAACGGTTTGGCCTGCGTGCCGGAATTGGAATCGCTGCCGTTCGGCGCGACGTAAAAGTCAGTGGCCGTGGCGACGGTGGTGACGAGCGCCAAGGCGCTCACGATGATGCGGGTAATGTTTGTGCTCATTATTTTTTCGGTTCAGCGGAGTTCGTGCGCGGGGATTGCTTTTGTTCCAGTATTATTCCTGGGGCGTCGTGTTTCAAGTTATAGGTGCTGTAAATGGTGAGACTGTTTCCCGGCAGAGTATCCTGCCAGGCTGCGGCTCCGGCGGCGGGCGCAAACCCGCGCTGCGGATTGATTTTAATATCCGCCCGTTCGTGCTCCGCTTCGGTGAAACGATAGCGCCGCAACGGGGCCGATGGTTTTGCACCGGTCAGCGACAGCTTGAATTGGCAATCGCTTGGCGCGTCATTCACGATGGCAATGGTCAGGTTTCCCTGCGGGCTACGGAAGGCGGCGGCGAATACCCGCTGCCAGCCGTCCACCTTGAATTCGCCCACGCGGCTGGCGAGCACCTCGGAGTTCTTGGCGGTAAACCGGCTGAGCAGGCCGAGGCAAAAATAACTGTTCGGATGCGGTGAAAAC
>CAIOIC010000033.1 GCA_903858275.1 uncultured Verrucomicrobia subdivision 3 bacterium
AGTGGTGCCCCGGCACGGACTCGAACCGTGGACCAATTGATTAAGAGTCAACTGCTCTACCAACTGAGCTACCGAGGCATTTAGTTGAAAACATTGACGATTACGCGTTTTTTGATTTCAGCAGCTCGAATTGCATACCGCCATCTGACACCGCAAGCTTTTGGTGTTTATAACAAACCAAAACAGAACCGAAACGGCGGCTGCAAAAACGAGTGGCAAAGTTACTACAACCAGTTCAGACGGCAAGTGGAAAACATTCCATGGTCACGCTGGCCAGATATTGGACAACCTAAAGCTCGCCAAAATCACCGAGGCGCAATGCAAGGTGTGGGGCAAACGGTTCGCCGAACAACTTCAACAACACGCTGGGCGCACTGCGTAACATCCGCAAACGCGGCGGACGGGGACACGATAATAACCCCGCCATGAATTTGAAACGACTGGGAGCAAAACAAATGACGCTGCCAGAGCCGGAGCAATTTAAAGTCATCGTGAAAACCATGAAAACGGCTGAGGCACGGCAATCCAAAGATTGCGCCGACTTAGTGCGGTTTCTCGCCTTAAGCGGTTACCGTATTTCTGAAACACAGCAAGTGACAGGGGCGGATGTCGACTTGGAATGCGGCGAAATCCGCGACCACAACGCCAAGCACTGCATAACCACCAGCGCACACGGCATGCGGTTTGTTGCCATCATCACCGCCATGCGCGAATTGCTTGAATGCATGCACCAGCAGCAGACCCTTAAACCAACCGACTGCGTTTGCGTGCGGGGCGAGTGCGAAAAATCACTGACCATCGCCTATAAAAATGTTGGGGCTACCCGCATTGCGAATCACGATTTACGGCATTTGCTCGCCACCCGCTGCCCGCCTCCTGCAACGTCAGAGCCACGCCGAACTCGCAAAGAAAGTCATTAGCCGCGCCACAAATTGGCACCGGAGAATGAAAACAACTGGCAATTCGCGTTGACGGACAGCAAATCCATAAAAAGTTAACGCCATGTTGCCACGTCAAATCTTGAAAGCGGAGGAGGCGTTGAGCCGGGCGGAGGCTTTAACATGACCATCTTATAATATACGCGGTGAGATTCTCGCAGTCCGCATATTTTTCGCGCCCCGCGAAAATAAAAGCATCGCTTGAATAAAGTTGGTCCGGCCCCATTTCCCATTGTTTTGAAGCGCTAATAACAATAGTTTTTAAATTCCAAAGCATTTTAATCGTCAGCAAAAGCTTAATCAGACAAAATATTTTCCAATATTCATGAAAGCCATTCCCGCCATTCTCCTTGTCCTAGGGTCAACATTTTTCGCCCACGCCGACAGCGATAATGTCAGTGCACCGCGCCAACGGCTTTCCATGGACTTGAACTGGTCGTTCACATTGGGTGATCCCTTCGGCGCACAGAATCCGGCATTTGACGATCATGGCTGGCGCGCACTCGATGTGCCACATGATTGGTCCATTGAAGGACCGTATGCCGAAACGAATGCTACAGCGGGTGCTGGCGGGTTTCTTCCCGCTGGAATCGGGTGGTATCGGAAGCACTTCGTCACACCGGCCACTTTTAGGGATAAAGCGGTGTCGGTTCAATTTGACGGCGTCTTTATGAATGCGGACGTTTATTTGAATGGGCATCAGGTCGGACATCACGCTTATGGCTACACCAGTTTTAATTGCGATTTGACGCCGTTTCTGGCGGCGGTTGGAAAGAGCAACGTCCTGGCTGTGCGCGTGGACAACGCCACCCAACCAAATAGCCGCTGGTATACGGGGGCGGGCATTTATCGCCACGTTTGGGCGGATGTGGTAGGGCCAGTTCACGTCGCCACTTGGGGCACCTTCATCACCACGCCCAAAGTCTCGACCAACGCCGCCGAGATCATCATCAAGACACTCGTCCAGAACGACACGAGGGCGGCGGCTAAAATAACCGTTCATCAGGAATTATTGGATCTAACTGGAAAATCGGTCGGCCACATTGAAGCCTCCGTGAAGGTTCCGGCGCATGGCGAGAAAAACGTCGAGCAAAAGATCGTCATCCAGCAGCCGCAATTATGGTCTATCACCAGCCCGACGCTTTACACCGTGCGAACAAGTTTGTCCCGCAACCAAGTTGGGGCCGCTCCGGAAATCATTGATTCCTACACCACATCCATTGGCATCCGCCAAATTGAATTCGACCATGACCGGGGATTCCTGCTCAACGGGCAGCACCTCAAGCTTCTCGGCATGTGTGTGCATCATGATGGTGGCGCGGTAGGCGCGGCCGTGCCGGTGGAAGTGTGGGAACGGCGGCTCAAGCGGCTCAAGGAAATGGGCTGCAACGCCATTCGTAGCAGCCATAATCCGCCTGCCCCCGAGTTTCTCGACCTATGTGATCGGCTTGGTTTACTGGTGATGAATGAAGCCTTCGATGAATGGACCGTTGCGAAGGGGCAGCTACACGGTTCCTACGCCACCATCTTCGATAAATGGTCGCAGCAGGATATTCTCTCCATGCTCCGGCATGATCGCAATCATCCGAGCATCATCATGTGGAGCATTGGCAATGAAATCCCCCAGCAGTCCAGCAAACGCGGCGTGGAGATTGCCAGAACTCTGGCCGACATCTGCCACGCCGAAGACCCCACCCGCCCGGTCACCGCCGCCTGCGACATGGTCCACGAACCCCGCCAGCCCACTTCGCAGGAGTTCCTCGAGGCGCTCGATATCGCCGGCTATAATTATGTGGATCGTTGGGGCAAATATCGTGAATTGATGTTTTCGCCCGACCGGGAGAAATATCCCAAGCGTAAATTTCTTGGTTCGGAAGACACTTGTGTCAAGGGCACGCGCGGCGATTACTTCACCAATAACGCCGCCCGCTTCCCCTACGTCAACGAACTCCTCCATGCCGAACACATCTGGAAATTCAATGCCGTTCACGACTATGTCATCGGCTACTTCATGTGGACCGGGGTGGACTATCTTGGCGAAGCCCGGGCCTGGCCGCGCAAAGAAGCCACCAGCGGGGTTCTGGACACTTGCGGTTTCCCCAAGGACGGATACTACTTTTACCAAAGCCAATGGACCAGTGAACCGATGGTTCATGTGTTCCCGCACTGGAATTATCCCGGTAAGAAAGGTGACATTGTCCCAGTAGTCGTTTTCTCCAACTGCAGAGAGATTGAACTCCAGCTCAACGGCAAAAGTTACGGCGTCAAATCCTCCGTCTTCCCGCAGCCGGGTGCGGTTCATCAATATGACGATATTCTTCCGATTGGCACCACGAAAGATTTGCACCTCACCTGGGATGTGCCTTTTGAGCCAGGCGTCCTCCGCGTCATCGGGCGGCAGAACGGACAAATCGTTGCCCAAGAGGAAATCCGCACCGCCGGTACGCCGGCCACCATCGCGCTTAAACTGGACAAAACCACATTAGAAAGTGCCACCCGAGGCGTTGCTCAAATCGAAGTCCGCGTGTTAGATGCCAATGGCATCCTGGTTCCAAACGCCAGCAATACCATTACCTTTGATGTCCAAGGTCCGGCTAAAATCATCGGCGTTGACAATGGCGACCCGATTTCACACGACTCATATAAGGCCAACCACCGCCCCGTATTCAACGGCATGGCTCTAATTACCCTCCAAGCCGCAAAAACTCCGGGCCGCGTCACACTCACCGCGAAAGCAGAAAGTTTGCAAGCCGCCACGGTGGAATTGGAGGTGCAATCCGGAGCCTCAATTCCAACGCTGCCTTAAATCAGCTCATGGCACAAACATGTCCACAGCCAACTCCGCTCAAGTAATGCCTGACTACGAGTGACAACCTAATTTAGGAGCGAGGCTCGGTGAGCCGCAGCTTGTCGCGCTGCAAATCAAGCCGCGGCGGGTTACAGACCCGCGCTCCGTTTTCAAATCAGGACACTACCACCCTGAGCAGGGAATGGACAAAACCAGAAGCAAAAACTAAAATCAACGATGTTCTCCGACTTATTCGCAGGTTGATCAATTACATAAAACCCGTCAGTTGACCCTGGCAGCGGTACAAATATAACATCTAAAAACACAAAACATGAACCGAATCATTCAAGTGTCACTGGTTTTAATCACCCTATTAATCGGCTTGTCCCAAACCCGGGCGGCTGAAGCGCACCGGCAGAAGATGGGGAAAATATTATTTTTGGGCAACAGTATCACCAAACATGGCCCATCGGCGAAGGTGGATTGGACCGGCAACTGGGGAATGGCCGCCAGCACAGAAGCAAAAGATTATGTGCATCTCGTGCTCCGTTCCATTTCCGAGACCACGGGAAAGCAGCCGGAAGCGATGGTTGTAAACATCGCAGCTTTTGAACGGGAATTGGCCAGCTACGACGTGTTGGAAAAACAGAAAGCTGCCTTCGCCTTCAAACCGGATGTTGTGATTCTGGCAATTGGAGAGAACGTGCCAGCATTAAAGACCGAAACAGCCAAAGCCGAATTAAAAGCCGGCTTGCTGAAGCTGCTGCGCGCACTACAGGTGGAAAACAAACCAACGATTCTGGTGCGGAGTTGTTTTTGGCCGGACCGCACCAAAGATGAGGTGCTCAAGCAAGCCTGCGAGGAAGTCGGCGGTGTCTTCGTTGACATCAGTAATCTTGGCAAAGATGAATCCAACTACGCCCGTTCGGAACGAACATTCAAAAACAGCGGCGTGGCCAATCATCCGGGCGATGAAGGCATGCAAGCCATCGCCACGGCGCTGGTTGAGACGATGAAAAACATCAATCTGCTTCAACCCGCCAAACAATAGAATTCAAGCGGCAGGCATATCCTGCCTCACTCTTCGCGTTATCATTCTCATCAAGAGAATCCACTATTGGTATTTATAACGTCAGCGTCAGGGCTGAATCTCCAGACGCACCGGCCCCAGCAAACCGGAACGCATCAGCGGGTCTTCAGAGGCATAGCCTTGGAAGGGCTTAATTGTGCGTTTGCCGGATTGGAGGGCAATGTTCGTTTTGGTGATGCGCTTTTCATTTGGCTGGCCAGCATCACCAATGAGACGATTGGCCCAAGTATTGACCACGTCGATTTCGAGTTCGTTGCGGCCCGCTTTGGTTGCGCCCATCAAATCGACGCTCCACGGATCGGTCCACACAATGCCGAGGTCTTTGCCGTTCAACCACACTTGGGCGATAAATTTAACTTCGCCAAGGTGCAAGCGAATGGAGCGTTTGGCTTCATCAGCCGACAGGTCAAAGGCTTTCCGGTAGGTCGCCTTGCCGGAGAAGAACTTGATGTCGTCGTTCGGATTTTCATTCCAGGCCGCAAGCTGCTCGAACACCGCTGACTCGGGCGCGCCGCGACCGGACTGAAAACTCACCGTCCACGGGCCAGGTATGGCTTTCTCTTCCATTTTTGGCTGTTGTGAAGGCTGAACTTGCGGTGACTGGGCCGCCTTGCGGAAAAGGACAAATGTCGAACCATTTTCCGGCAAAGTGAGAGAAACGATGGTGCGCCCGTCATTGCTCTGTCGCCAATTTGCGGCGGCGATAATCTTTCCACTCACGGCATCCCAAAGTTCCGGCTGTTTGCCGTTCACGCGGAAGGTACAATCCACCGCGCCCTGGCCAGCCACGAAGAAAATGTCCGCGTTGCCTTCGCGACGATGCGTGTAGTCACAGGGGCCTTCAAAATCCGGCAAAAGCCGCTTGGCTTTCAACGCTTCTTCCAAAGTTGGTGATTTGCCCCACAAATCGGCCGCCAACCGCCGCACTTCTTCATCGCATGCGGGAAAATTCGCTAGGCTTGGCGAATAGTTGGGCTTGCGCTGACCAAAGACAATCGTTGCTCCAGCTTTCCTCAGATCGGCAATTTTTTTCAGCACGCCAGGGAGCACCGTTTCATCATCCAAGTCCACGACGAGGATGCGGTAACTCATGCCGTCGGGCAGCACAAGTTCGCCTTTCTTCACCGTCAAGCGGTCGAGCAATACTTCGGTCGTGAGTAGGTCGTAGGTGTAGCCCTTGGGCAAATTCACCGTGGCTTTCTCGCTCCAGTTGGTGTAACGGCCCCAATGCACATACGGTTTATCGCCAATGTAAGTGCAAACGTCGCCCACGAAACGCCCTTGGCGCAGCATGAACTGGCAACGTGCAAGATAGTCAATGAACGGGCCGACCTGCGGGAACCACGTCACGTTCGGATTGATGTGCGTGCCGGCGAAATACTCGCTGCCCGGCAGGCCAAACTCCGGCGGAGAACAAGTGAACGTGTGCCAGACGAATTGATTCACGCCATCGCAGAACGCGGAATCAGCGAAAGGCTTCAGCGCGGCCGGATATGCCGACCAATGCTGGACCATATGCGTGAACGCCTCCGTGGCCGCAAGACGCTGGCCGTAAATGTGCGCGGTCATGGCTTGCGGACGATTCATCTCCTGGCGGCGCTTGATCGGATAGCCGGTGAACCAGAACTCCCCTTGCGGCATGTCGTTCTGGCCGAGAAACGCAAGTTGATCCGCCTCGGCAAACGCGGCGAGTTTGCGATTCCATGGCCCGCCGGATTCGGAATGCCACTCCAAACCGGCACGGTGGCAAAGCCGCCGCAATGTGCCGTAGAAATTATCGCGGAAACAGTCGCCGAGCGTCTTGTAGTAATCGCGCTGGAACCGCTCCGAATCGGCGGTTTGCTTCACGGTGAAACCCGCCAGCACAGGCAGCCACGCCTGCACCGGATAGCCGCGCCGCTTCGCAAACTCCCGCTCGAGCCCGCGCGTCCATGTCGGTATTGCCCCCTCCCAACTGACGCTGTAGAAATGGGTCAGCGTTTTGCCCGCCAGCGGTCCGGCGTCTTGCAGCAAGGTCTTGCCCATGCGCTCAAAGTGGCGCTCTACGGCGGCCGAATCGAGCACATCCACGTCATTCTTCGTGACGAGTTGGCCGGCATGGGCGGGATCGCCTTCCATGGTCATGCAGCCAAATCGCAGCAACGTCCAGCGGCCCGGCGGCACATCAACCGTCAACCGTCCTTGCTTGTCCACCTTCGGAGTGAAATCAACAACCTCGGTAACAACCGGCTGGGAACCTAGTTTTGGCACCACCTCCTGCCATTGGCTGGACAGTTCCACCGCCGCGCCGTCATGTCGCACACCAATCACCGCCACGTCCCAGAAATGTTTTCCCTCGGGTTTTGTCAGCTCGATGCTGAACTTCGGACCGCGCATTTCCGTCGCCGTCCAGACAAGTTTCTTTGGTATGTCTTCGCCAACTTCCCACGGCCCCATCAACGCGCCGGCGCAGCGGCTCAGGTTCACGCTCATCTTCAAGCCCAGCCGATTCGCTTCCTGCATGGAATGCTTCAGCAGCCGGCGCCATTCGGGACTCATGAAGTCCATCTTGCTTGGCGGCATCACGACATGATTTTGGTCGTCATGATAACCGCGGGCATCAAACATCAGCAAACCGCCGATGCCTTGTTGCTTCATCGCTTCGAGATCGCGCGTGATGGTGCGCTCATCCACGTTGCCGTTGAGCCACCACCAATAGACCCACGGCCTGTCTGAACCGGGCACGCTGCGGAAGTTTTGCTCCCAGCTGGTTTCGGCAGCAGGCAGCCAAGCGGCAAATGTCAGAGCAATGCCGATAACGAGTAGGTTGTAATATTTCATATCATTTGTAGTCAACGTGCTGACTCATGGATTAGAAGTCCGGGTTAGCTTCATATTATGTTCACGAAGGAGCGGGAGTTCCCACGCCCGCCGATTGGTGGCGGTGATGTTTCGTGGATCTTTTGAACCATCTTCCTGCGACGGCAAATCAAACACCCAAGCCGAAGCTAGGGGAACCTTGAGGCGTTCCAGTCGGCTTAGAAAGTCAGTGAAATATTTGCGATATTCGGGCGAGTCAGGAGCAAAATCAATCGGCGATTGGAATTCCCCTACATAGATGGGCTTGCCGAGTTTCTGCGCCGCCGCCACCGCCCAATCAAGACGCTCCATTTCATTATTCCGCCGCGACTTGGCTTTGCCAATCAACTCATCATAACAATGCACACTGATAAGATTAATCGGATCCGGATTTCTCGCCTTGAGCATCAACCCCAACTCCTCCGACGTATCTTTGTCCCAAGCGTTCTCTTTAAACTTATGCCAGGCATTTTCTGATCCGATACTGCAGCCATTCTCAATAAGCCGGTATGGATCGTCGCGCCGCACCGCCAAAGCAAATTCCCTGGTCGCGATGATGAAATTTGTGGTTTTAGGGAAATCCCGTGGAGTGCGAACTGCTGGTTGACCGAGCTTGGTGTTAGTTTGAGGGTAAGGCACCGTTGGCAGATAGGTCGCCGCATTGGGCAAATCACAGTAGCTATCCCATTCATTCATAAATTCCCACGCCCAGATGGCCGGAGAGTTGCGGTAACGACTAACGACATCATGGGTGTATTGCCGCATGAACGCGATGGTCTTGCTATTGGTGTTGCCCCATTGATCCAGCGGCTCACCCACGAGGTCGGGCACACAGGTGTTATACCAGAACAGTGACGGGATGAGACCGATGCCGTTCTTTTCGGCAGCCCGCACCACGCCATCCATCAGCCGGAAATAGGCTTCGCGGTTTTCCTGATAAAGCTTCATTTCCTTCGGAAAAAACCCGGATGCATTGAAACGCACAAAGGGAATGCGATATTCGGCCAGCACACGAAAACCCGCCTCGTAGGTGGTATTGGTGGTATTGTGCAAGGTGCGCAGGAAACAGTCGAAATAGTTTAATCCCACGCCCCGGTAGGATTTACCATCTTTAAGCACCGTGCCGCCGGGGCCGAGGGTCAATCCCAACGGTTCTTTGGCATAACCGCCACCACAGAAGACACAGGTGAAAAGGATAGTGATAACAATTTTAGCTCTCATCTGAGATTTACGAGATGAGGCGGCAGCAAGCAGGTTGCAGATTTTCATAATTTTGTGGTGGCGTGCTGCAGGTCATCTAGGTCTGACTGACGATAGCACATTCGATGTTCAGCACATCGGCGAGTTTTTTGATTACCGCCGCCTTATGCCCGACGCCAAGCGCGAAGTGATGCGTCGGACCTTCGGCCACCCAACGTTTCAGGAAGGTTCGCACGTCAGGTTTAAATTTGCCGTGGGTATTGGTGTTGCCGGTCGGCGGGATTGGCCCCTTTATGGATTCACCTTCAGCAACCACAAACTTGAATTTGCCGTCGGCCTTCACGCCAATGCTGAGCATTGTGATGGGGCCTTCCTTGATGTTGAATTCCACGCCCGCACCCGAGCCGGGTTTGCCGTGGTATTTGATCAAGCTGCGCAGGACGGGCTTGCCATTGGCAATGTTGACATGGTGCGGGCCGTCGTGGCCGACCAGCACGGTGTCGCGCACAAAATCAATCGGATGAAATTCAGCAAAACTGCCGCCGATATCGAGCCGATCCATGATGAGCATCGCAATACAAGTTTTGAGGTCGAATTCGCCACACATCGGAAAACCGGCGCCCGTGAGCAGGGAATTGCCGACGATCAGGTTTGTCACCAACTCGCGCATCGGCGTGCCGGCTTCGGCTTCATAGTAATAGGCAAGGCCGTCGAGCTTCTTGTCGGCAATGAACTTTCCCAATGCCACTGCGGCTTTGGCGGCGACATGGAGGTCTTTCTCGGTCAGTTTAGTTGTGATGGGGTCAGATATCGGTTCGGGCGTGTCGAAGAAAGCGAGAATCTCACGTTTTTTCGCATCAATTTCAGCGGCGTGCTCATCGCGATAATGGCGCAGAATTTCATCGGGCTCGCACTGCACGACGTGGGCACCGAAGGCAGCGGTGACGGCGGTCGGGTCGGTGTGCATATCAAGCATTGCTTCGAGCACATGGCCCATGTGGCCGATCCGGGCATTCCGCAAATCGTGCAGCACGCAGGCAATGCCGCACCATTCCGCCAATTCAGCATCAGCAATCGGATCATTTTCAAGCGTGCCGATAATCACTTCCGGCGCACGGCGGCCAAGGCGGATGGCAACGCCTTGGAATTCCGGCACGGAACAGAAATCGTCGTTGCAGAGCTGCATGTAGGTCGAGGCGCGCTCATAGTCCATTGCCTTGAGCGGCTGAAGCGCGACGAGCACAATCGGGACGTCCAGCCCGCGCAAAATCGCGCCGACAGTAGACGAAGTGCCATAGGTCACCATGTCGATGAAGACAAGGTCGAAATCGGCAGCCTTGAGTTTGGGGAGCAGTTCGGCTGCGCCGAGGGCATTGTCCACCATGCCGAAATTGGTCACGGTGATACCGTGCGCTTCAACTTTGCGGACAAGGTGTTCGATTTTACGGTGCATCTCGTCGAACAGCCCGGGGAATTGCGGCCAATAATTATAATGACCGACACCGAAGATTCCGATGTTGGCGGTAAGTGGTTTTCGACGTGGAATGATCATGGTTAAGTTTTTGTGAGTTTTAATTGGATATGTAAATTACATCATCCCGGTTGGCGGACATTGCTTCAGTTGCGAAGTTTCACGTCATTGGCGTTCGCTCCACAGGATTTGACGGTCAGCAACAGAACGCCAAAAGCCAGCGGATACATGAATCCAGAAACCAGCCACACCGGACCATACGAGAAATGATCCACCACCCAACCGATTGAGGTGTTTGCCAAGATACCGCCCAGCGCGCCAATAGCGCCGGTAAAACCAGTCACGGTGCCGATGGCATTTTGCGGAAAACGTTCGCTGATGAGGGTGATGTAATTGGTGACCCAGAATCCATGCGCCAGCATCAACAACGCCATCATTGCCAGCGCTGCCGTGACACTGGCAACTTGACCGGTAAGACTCGATGCCATCGTCAGCACCGCCGCGCCAGCCATGATCCAACGCCGCGCCGCAAGAGCGCCAAATCCCTTCCGCACCAAATGGTCTGAAAGCCATCCGCCAAAAACATTTGAGAGCCCAAGCGCTAAAAACGGAATCCAGCTTAATTCTCCGATTTCCTGCTGTGATGCCCCGCGTTCTTGACTCAGGTATTTTGGAATCCAAAACATGTAAAAGTAGAATACCGGATCAACAATGAGACGAACCGTCGCCAATCCCCAGAAGTCCAAGCGTGTATATAATAGTGATAACTTTGCTGGCCCGCTGTGATTGGAGGGAACTGTGGATGTTGATTTAGGTTTTGAAAGTATTGCGGATGAAAACCACCACGCAATCACCCATGCAACGCCTAGCAGTCCGGTCATCAGAAAAACACTGCGCCAACCTAATAATTGCGAAACCCAAACCGTCAAGGGTGGCGCCAAAACTGCGCCCAGGCTCGCGCCGCCAATTGCCAATCCCATTGCCAATGCACGTTCTTGCCGGGGAAACCATTCAGTCACACCTTTGGCCGCACCCGGGAAACACCCGCCTTCGCCTGCTCCTAGCAGAAATCGCGCAATTCCAAGCTGCATCGCATTTTGAACCAGCGAATGAGCGGCACTGGCCAGCGACCACAAGCCGACACATAGCATCATCCCGAAGCGCGTGCCCAGCACGTCCAGCATCCGCCCGCTAAGCAGGAACATGACGGCATAACTAATCAAGAAAGCATTGGTTGCGTGCGAATATTCGAGGTTACTCATTCCCAATTGCCGGGTAACCACCGGGGCGAGCACGGATAAAACCTGACGGTCAAGGAAACTGAGCGCCGTCGCGGCAAAAAGCAGGCCGCAGAGCCACCAGCGGATATTCCCAGCGAAAACCGGTTTAGCCGGAGTGGACAGGTTCATACCAGTCCGTTTATATTATAAGAACATGATGTCATATCTGGCCTGTTCGATGTGAATATGTTTACTGAATCTCTTTTTATGTCAAAGGAAATGTGCTTGACCATATGTTCTGAATATATGAACATTGTGGCAGTCGGCAGCGCGGCGCAAGAGGTGATTAAGTGACCGCTCGCCGAAAAAAAACAACATGCAACGCGCCGCAACATTGGACAAAGGGCTGGATATTCTTGAAACCATCGCGGCAGCCCGCGAGCAGCGGCTGGGAATTCGGGAGCTGGCGCGCCAGCTGAAGATTAATTCCACCACGGTTCACAATTTAGTCTGGACCTTGTGCGCCCGTGGATATTTGCGACAGGATGAATCGACCCGGCGCTTTGAATTGGGGCCAGCCGGCCTGCAATTGGCAAGCCGATCCATACCCTGGCACGAACTGGCGCAGGCTGCGGAGCCATTGATTCGCCAATGCCAGCACGATCTTGACGAATCCGTAATGCTCGCGGCTTTGCATGGCACGGAAATTCTTCGCTTGGTCTATATCCCCTCCTCGCAGGCGCTCCGAGTCCACGAGCCGGATGTCATGGTGGAGCGCGCTTATGGAACAGCGGTGGGGAAGATGCTGCTGAGCACACTTGGAGAAGCCGAACTGGACGCCTACCTGTCGGCGTATCCGCCCCATGCCTTCACTTCTAAAACGCTTACCAACGCACCGGCGATTCGTGCCGCACTCGCGAAGATTCGCCGGCAGGGCTCTGCGGAAACTCACGACGAATTGACAACCGGGGTTAGTGCCGCCGCGGTATTGGTCGAGGCCGGCCCCGGAATCCGTTTTGCCACCGGCTTGGGCGCCAGCGCGCCCACCATCCGCTTTGGACCCCGTTTGGCGACCAAAACACGCAAAACTCTTCACCACTATGCCGGTCTAATCCGCGCCGCCTGGGCGGGGGTTGGCACGGTTTGCTAATCCCACAATTCTTCCATTCTGGACATTTGAAATTCGCAGCCACACCTTTGAGTTTATGAACACACTGGGAAAACAAAATCTGACACCGAAGATAATACCTCCCGCTTTCCTGTGCTTTTGTGTCGCATATCTGATGCTGCATTTCGGAAGCCCGGCGTGCGCCCAAGAAGGTTCTGTTCTTCCCCCGGAGGTGATCCAGCGCAGCCTGGTTAAGCTCGGCGATACGACCCGCCTGCAACAAGCCATGGCCAAAGCACGTCGGGGAGAGAAAGTGACCATCGCCTTCATCGGCGGCTCTATCACCGAAGGCGCCAAAGCCACGCTCAAAGAGCGGCGCTATGTTGAACTCGTCGGCGGCTGGTGGCGAAAGACTTTCCCGAAGGCGCAAATCGAGGTGGTCAACGCCGGGATTGGCGCAACCGGTTCAAGCTTCGGAGCACTGCGGGTCCAGCGCGATGTGCTTTCCAAAAATCCCGATGTTCTCGTCGTGGAATTCGCAGTCAATGACTCCAATTCTGAAGCCAATGCGCAGACTTATGAAGGTCTGATTCGCCACGCACTCAATAGCCCTAAATCTCCGGCAGTGTTGTTGTTGTTCATGCTGCACCAGGACGGCAGCAACGCGCAAGAATGGTTCACTAAAGTCGGGGCTCATTATAAACTGTCGATGGTCAGTTATCGCGATGCAATTTTTCCTGAGATTCAAGCTGGAAAAGTGAAGTGGGACGATATCAGCCCCGATACCGTTCATCCGAACGACATCGGCCACAATTACACCGCGCAGATCATTGACTCACTCTTGGCAAAGGTTTTCGCAACGCTGCCGGAAGGCGGCGTACCGATTGGGGCCGAGCCAGTGCCCGCCCCACTGCTTACCGATAGGTTCGAGCACACCTCACTCTTCACTGGAGCAAATATGAAGCCGACCGTGAATCAGGGTTGGGTGTTTGAATCTCCCCAGAATATTAAAGCTGCCGGCTGGAAAGCCACACAACCCGGGAGTATTCTTGAATTCGAGTTGCCGGGATCAGTGATTTTCCTCCAGTGCTGGAAAATCAACGGTCCGATGGGAAAGGTGCGGGTAACCGTTGATAATGCTGCGCCAACCGACATTGATGCGTGGTTTGAGCTGACTTGGGGAGGCTACAATCTGACCAAGGTCATCGGCGAAAACCTAGCACCCGGCAAGCACCGGGTTCGCATCGAATTACTCAAAGAGAAAAACTCCAAGAGCGCCGGTCATGAATTCCGCGTCACCGGCCTCGGCTCCGCCGGGCTGTGATCCCGAAGGGCTCCGCCTTTAGCTTCAATGAATGATTTATGGGGCCCGATCATGCCCAACGTAAAAACCATCCAAGACGCCGCGGCAGCTTTGTTCGTTTGAACGACGACAATCAAGTTGGTGAATGACGGATGCTCTCTACATAGAGAAAGCGTAAAGGAAAGTTTAATTCATTTACTTAAGGTTTGGCCGTTAACCACGATTTCGAGACCTTCGAGGCTCGGATTTTTCACAAAGCTGGCTGAGGATTCTTGAGGTGCTTTGAAATTTAACAGCAAGCGGTTGCCTTCCTTGCGCCACGAGACCTCCACCACTCCATGACGGGTGAGGGTTTTACCTTTGGCCCAGGTTAAACCACTCAAATGCGGACTGATTTCGATGGCGTTTCCACCGGGTTCAGCGGCCTTCACTCCCAAAATAATTCGATTAAAAAACCGGACCGGGGCGGCCGACCAGGCATGGCAGTGGCTGCGCGTCGGCCACTGGTCGCGACCGGTGGTTCCTTGAGGATAAGATTCCCAGACCGTGGTGGCACCGGCCTCGATCATGGGCACATAATTGTGATATATGTCCTTCACGATTTCGTCCTGCAGGCCAAGTTTCTCATAGGCTTCATAAAGATAAAACGCGGCGAAGGGTGAACCCAGGCGCACCATTTTCTCCGGTGGATGAACCAAGTTTTGCTCTGCCGCCGCCCGTTTTTCCGAAGGGACAATATCATACAACAGGCCCAGAATGCTGGTGTGCTGGGAAATGGAACCACTGATTTTGCCGTCCTCATGCACACTATCGGGATAAGCTTTTCGCGTGTCATCCCAGAGCGCGTTCACGGCCTGAACCACATTTTTACGATAGCTTTGAAGCCAGACAATATCGCCAGCCTTACCCAGCACCGTCGCCTCCTTAATTGCCGCATCAATCGCTCCCACAACAAACATGCTATTGTGAACGACGGTTTTATGGTTCTGATCACTACCACTCCAATCGAACATGTTCCAAAAAGGACCGCTGAATAGGCCTTGCTTGTCGGTAAATTTTTCCGCGCCTTTAAGATTCTTAATCACGGCGGGATAGATTACTTCCAAAAAGTTCCGATCGCCGGTTTCAAAATAATAGTCCCAAGTGGAAATGCCCCACAGAAAACTCCACGCCGGCAGCAGCGTTTCCCAGGAAGACGGCGTCTGACAACCGGCGATGGGTAATTGCTCCAGCGATTCGGCGGTGAGTCGAGCACAGCGGGCGGCCAAATCATAGCCACCGAAAACACCATAAGCCAACAGGGATTCGTTGCGAGCATCACCCACCCAATGAGTTTGCTCGTATAGCGGACAATCCGTGAAGGTATCTTCCATGCACAGCTTCAGGGTGCGGGTCGAGATTTCCCGAATTTGGTTCAGCCGCGCATCACTGCATTCAAATGAGCCAACCTCGTTCACCGGATAGGTCGAAGAGACCAATTGCAGCCGCTGGATTTGAACCGGATTCTTTTGCTGACGCAGCGTGACGAAGAGGTAACGGCCGGACCGGCGTTGAAGCGAGGTGAATCGGTTGATACCGGCTTTGGTGATGTAGCGCATGCCATTGCGGTTTCCCCTGGGGAATTGCAATCGTCCGTCCGGCGAAATGTATTCAATGCCGCAAATATCCACCACCACCCCGGCTTCGGCCGCCATTACAAAATCGTAATAGCCGACGTCCTGTTCACCCAAATCGTAGAGCAATTCCACATCGCCGTTGGCCGAGGGCATAACGGTGGTGGTTTCCGCGTTGTCATAAATCAACCCCGCCGGATTTTTCACCAACGCGGTTGCATCCTCCACCACCTTCCGGTCGGTGAACTGCCAGAAAGAGTCATCCACAAACATTTTTTTGTAGGGCAGAACCTCAATACGCGGCCCGGCAAATGCCTGGAGGCTGGTGATGTTTGTCGCCGTGGCGAGAATCTTACCAGTCGTTTGCTTGTAACCAGCGATGAGACTGCTCAACTTGGGGTCATCACGATAGAAGGAATTCCAGATCAAATCATTGGTTGCAATTGTGAACTCAGGCAAGCGCACCAAAACGAATGGATTCTCATGTGATGCTTGCAGCGGGTTAACCAGCTTGTAGCCGGCGGGAGCAACAAACCGCAGCGCTTTCTCTTTATCATGTCCAAACAACTCCCGCGAGAAAGCCACCACTAGATGCCGGCCAGCGGGAAGCTCAAACCGGTTGTCTTTCATTTGCCGGCCATCCACGGCCACCTGCATTCCCTCTAGGCGAAGCTCCAGTTTTACCGGCTGCTGATTCTCAACCAGCGTCGCCATGCCGCAAGCCGCGCTGGCGTTTCTATTCGCCTCCACCACTCCGGGCGACGAAAGCCGGACGGAGGGCAGGCAGAAATTCCAGCCGTCCGCCTGAACCACTTTGGCCCCTAAAAAAGACCGAAACGGCCGCGGTTGCTTGGCCATGAGCGCAACATCCCGCGCGCGCAAATCCTTCCAAGGTCCGGCTTCCGCATCGCAAATCACGGCGGCCCGCACGAAAGTTTTTGACCCCAACCGGGCGTCATACCATTCGGCCGGTCTCATTTGAATGCTGACCTTGGGCGTTTCGCGTTTCCATTCCGGAGCATCCGCCACTTCCCAACTCCGATCCGTGATTAATGTCCATGCGCGTCCGCCCTGCTCCACCGCATCCAATTGCGCCAGCAAACCCGGCCTTTGAGAAATGTGATGAAAATCACCGACTCCGAAATAGCACGCATAGATCAGCAACTCGTTCTGGCCGTCCCGAAGATAGGGACGAATATCGATCACGTCATATTTGTAATGCTCCGGCCAACTCCGGCAGGGGCCGTCGTTGACCCATTGGCCGTTGACCAGCAACCGGTAGATAGTGTCAGCGGTAATGCGGAGCGTCGCCTCCCTCAGCCCCTTCGCCGCGAAAGTTTTGCGGGCGATGATCGTCTGGTTGTAGGCACTGGAATCGCGTTTTGGCAGCCAAATCCATTGGGCACTCAAAGGTTTTAAGCCAGCCTCGGCGGCGGTGGATTTGGAAAGACCCAACGACAGTGTCAATGCCCAGAGCAGACTGCACAAAACGAATTTCAGATGACGGGATGAATCAAAATTCATGATGCGTGGTGGTTGATAAATAAATCATGGACTAAAACCGGCCCGCCGTCCATTGCCCTGTCCAACAACGATTGCCCCTTTTGAACTATTATTATTTAGGCAACCGCCCGGCTGACGAGGCGTCCACGGGGCGCAGAGACAACTTTAGAGCGGGCGAGCCGGGTCGATAACGGAAATCTCCCCGCGCGAAATTGACAAATTCCGGGTCGGCCACCACTGAATTAGGCGGGGCATTGGTCACAGTTTTCACTGCGGAATACCGGTTTTGCGTCACGCATTCAATCTGTCCCTTGCCGGAATACAAAAGGTTGTCCGTCCAGGTGGCAACCGCATTCGTGCCCTCAAACCGGATCTTGCCGGTGGCATAAAGAACGTTGCGCGCAAAGATGTATCCGGTCGAGCGCGGGAAAGTAATCTTGGCATCGCCCTCCACCACAAACAGATTGTCGCGGATGATGTTGTTGGTCGCCATGTGGTTGTGGGAAGGCCAGCTGACCCGCAACGAAACATTCCCCTCCACCACGCAATCAGAGCATTGCTCATCCAGATAATAGGCGGAAGCTCCGTAGCCGCCGTGATCCTTGAAGTCCCGCGCCAAGTTCCCGCGCAGCACGCTGTTCTTGGCACCAAACATGTAAATCGCCGCGCCATCGTGCAACACCTTCATGCAATCATAAATCAGGTTGCCCTCGATGATGTTGCTGCGACCGCCAAAATTGATGGCTGAATAAGTGCAATCATGCACCTCGTTATGGCTCACCAGACATTCGCTACCCCCACGGAAGATGCCAACTGCGCTGGGATAACTGCGTCCCACTTTGCTGATGTGGTTGTTGCGGATCACCACCTTGGTGCCGCCGGCATACACCCCTCCCGCCCCGCAATCGCTAATGTCGCAGTTCTCCACCCGCACATTGCGCAACCCGTCCCCATTAATCCCATGTCCGGCCACGCCTTTGATTGTCAGACGCTCCAGCACGCAATCCTCCGCCTGCGAGAGTGAAACCGCCCCGTCAAATTTTGCCGCCGCAAATCCGCCCGCCACCAATGGCACCGTCGTGGCGGAAAACGTCAAACCCCGCAAGGTGATGCCGCGGGCCGGTTGCTGGCGGGTGCCCCGGATGGAAAACAAAACCGCGCGACTCGGTGCCACCACCGCCACCCGGCGCATGTCCTCCCCCGGTCGCGGCCAATACACGAGCCGCTGACGCGCACGATCATGATACCATTGGCCAGGGCCGGTCATTCCTTCCTTGATGTTCCAGAGCACATATTTCTGCACTCCAAATGCCCCCGGCGGATGCCCCGTCGCCGGTGCCAAGGTCAGCACCCGGCGGGCGGAGTCATGCCCCGCAACGCCCACGCAAGATTCATCCCACATGTGGAAAACGGTGATCTCAACATTGGTGGTTACCAGCCAATCCCCCAAATCGCCCGCGCGATATTGGAGCGTGGTCAACTCCTCGTGAGTGGGCCGGCGTTGCCAACCTCCGCCGGTGGTGGACATCCATGGCACGCTAAAGCGGGTTTCATGCGTGAGGGTGTTTGTCGCCGGAAACCGGGCGCGCGGCCGACTCTCGCCATTGACCAGCAGCAGGCGGGGCGCCAGGCCTTTGCCAGCGGAGGCTTCAAGAATCCGGGCCACTTGGAATTTTCCTTCCGTTTCCCATCCGGTCACCAGATCGCCCCCGTAAAAAACCGGCGTTTCCCCCGGCACATTCTCAATGGTCAACCCGGAATCCGCCGCTGTCAGTTGAACCTGCGTATCGTAATAAGCACCGCCGTGCACCAGAATACGGCGCGTTTCGCCAGCCGGCAGAGAGCGCGCGGCCGCCAGCGCCGACATCATCGTCGGATACGGGGATTTCCCGCCCATGTAAATATCTTTGGCCGTCGCTGCTCCGAAGAAGAACGTTCCCACCATTCCTGCCAGCACCAAAGTCCGCACCGTCGAATTTAAGTTGTGGGTTCTTATCGTCATAGAATTAAATATTTCCAATGTTTTTCCCGCGCGCCATTCAACATCACCCTGCTTCCCCGCGGCCACGTGGCCATCGGTGCCGACCGAGTTTAGCCCAACTCCAGACAGATGGCATAGATATATAAGCTTGCTCCATGTTGATTCGGTGCCGTGATTAGAACATTGAAGTCTCAGTTAACGCAAGTGGGAAGGCAAAGGATTGGTTGACAGCACCTTTATATCCGCACCAAACCGCAGGCTTAGCTTTAATGCATTGATAATTCCCATCGATTTTTGGAATCGCTTCCCGCTTGCCAAGATTCCGGAGCTTGCGCATTGTCGCCGGATGCAATCGCACGAACTGCTCCGCGAAGTCTTTGAGAAAAAGTCCGCCAAGGAAGTTTCCGCCGACCTCGGCCTTTCCGCTTCGATGGTTTACAAATGGGCCCAACCACCCAAAGAAAGCGGCGCCGGGCGAGTGGACAATCCCCTGGACCGGATCGAGGCGCTGCTCCGCTGCACCAACGACCACCGGCTCATCCACTGGCTTTGCCAGCGCGCCGGCGGATTCTTTATCCTCAACCCCCGACAGACGCCGCATCCACACTTTCTCATCCCAGCGACCAACCAGATCGTCCAGGAATTCGCCGACCTGCTGCAAGTCGTCGCCGCCGCCGCGGCGGACGACCAGATCACTCCGGCCGAGGCCAAGCAAATCCGTGCGCGGTGGGAGGAATTAAAGTCCGCCACCGAAGGTTTTGTGGCCTGCTGCGAGGAAGGAAATTTCAGCCCGCTGAAAAGTCCAACCGGGAAAGGCGGCAAGCCATGATTCCAAAAAATGCCGTCACTTGTAATTGACTGTTTTAACACCGAAAGACAAGCTCGTCAAAAATCCACACACATGAAAAACCTACTCCTTACCCTCTCCGCACTGCTGTTCACCCAGTCGCTCATGGCGGCGGATGTTCCGCCCACCACCGCTTCGTGGCATGCGCAGACCTTGATGTCAGCCATCGGCAATGTGCTGATATTCGCAGCCATCGGCATTGCCGCCGCCATCATCGGCTTTAAGCTGTTTGACATTTTCACGCCCGGCAATCTGCAGAAAGAAATCATCGAAAATAAAAACATCGCCGCCGCCATTTTGGCGGCGGCCGCAATTCTCGGCGTGAGCATCATCATCGCCGCTTCCATGCTCGGCTAACCGGGGTTGCGAGCGTGAAACGGAGCCAAAGCATCCGGCTGGTTTTACTCGGCGGCCTGTCCGCCGGAGCCTTGACCGGCTGTCAGCCGAAACCTACGGTCAGCGCGGAGAATGTTTACACCAACAATTATTTCGTGCCCGGGGCCGGTTATTATCACGCCCCGTTCCGCAACTGGTATTCGCTCCCCTACAACCATTTCGACCCGCAGAACAAGCAGTATTTCTTTGGCGGCCAGTGGGGTGCCCAGCCGTTTGAAAGCATCACCAACATTTCCTCACCCACACCTGAAGCCGTGCAACTTGCGCAAGCCGTCCGGACGGATGTCCCGCGCGGCGGCTTTGGCCGCAGTTACGGCGGCCACTACTGGGGCGGATCAGGTTTTCATTCGTGATGAAACGCCACCGTTGCCAACCTCGTCCCGACTGGCGCGAAAAAGTGGAAAGCGTCGGTCTCACGTTTCACTCGCATGATAACGGGCCTTACTGGGACGAATCGGCGTGTTACGAACTTACGAGCGCCGAAGTGGATGCCCTAGAATCGGCTGCGAACAAACTGCATTTCCTCTGCATTGACGCCGCCGAAGCCGTCATCAAAAACAACTGGTGGCCGCGCCTGGGCATAGCGGACGCGGCGGTTCCGGTGATTTTGAAATCATGGGAGCGCGACGATTTCAGCCTCTACGGCCGATTCGATTTCAGCTACGACGGCGTCACACCACCAAAACTACTCGAATACAACGCCGACACCCCGACCGCGCTGGTCGAAGCTGCCGTGGCACAATGGTTCTGGCTCCGGGAACTGCATCCGCACGCCGACCAGTTCAATTCCATCCACGAACGGCTCATTGCGACATGGAAACACTGGGCGGGAAAGACGGTTCACTTCAGTTGCGTCAAGGAACTCGCCGAGGACGAGATGACCATTCTTTATCTGCGCGACACCTGTGAGCAGGCCGGAGGGAAAACCAAGTCCGTCTTCATCGACGACATCGGCTTGAATAAAAGCGACAACCATTTTGTCGATCTCGATCACGAACGCATCGAACACGCCTTCAAACTGTATCCGTGGGAATGGCTCTGGCATGAGGAATTCAGCGCGCATCTGGCCAAAGACTCCATCCAGTTCATCGAACCCGCGTGGAAAATGCTGCTGAGCAACAAGGGCCTGCTGCCGATCCTCTGGGAACTATTTCCCGACCATCCGAATCTGCTGCCGGCCCATGACACGGCGGAAGCGCTGGGAAGCCGCTATGTCCGCAAACCAAAATTAAGCCGCGAAGGCTGCAACGTCGCATGGATTGAAGGCGGCGTGGCCGTTGAGGAAAATGGCGGCCACTACGGCGAGGAAGGTTTTGTGTATCAAGCGACGGCAAACATTCCCGATTTCGACGGCAACCATCCGGTCTTCGGGGTATGGGTCGTGGACCATGAGGCAGCCGGGCTCGGCATCCGCGAAGATACCCGGCGCATCACCGGCAACCTGAGCCGGTTCATCCCGCATTATTTCACATGAGCTTCGCAAATCCAACGCGCCTGCGCATCGGAATGCACGCCAATTTCGGCGGCAAAGATTACCGGCTGGTCGGCCGCGTCGTCATGGGCGTGACGGATGACGGCGAAACTTATTACTGGAACGAGTTCAGTCTTGAAAGCCGTGACGGCAGCTATGCCGACCTGGTTTATGAGGAAACCGAACGCGGCGGCGAATGGCGGCTGTTCACGCTGTTCGAGCCGGAATATCCGATGACGGCGGCGGATGCCGCGACCAAGCGCCTTGGCGACTCGCTGAATCTTACCGGAACTGATGTACGCGTGACCCTGCTGGACACCTCGCGCATCTACCACATCGAGGGGAAGACTCCCGAGGGCGTCGAAACCGGCGATGTGGCGAATTATTTCAACGCCGAAGCGGGTGAAGTCATGCAGGTGGTCAGTTGGACGGGCGATGAGATTGAATTTTACAACGGGGTCAATCTTTCGAGCGGGGCGGTGAATTCAGCCTTCAATCTTTCGCAGGAACCATCCGGTTTCGCCAGAAATTTTTCCACCTTGAACAGCTCCGGTTCTGACAATTACGCCAGCGGCATCAAATTTGTTCTCAAAGCCGCCGTCGTCATCATCCTGTTCTTCATCATTTTCGGCCGGGGGCTGTCGTGTTCGACCAATCATGCGGCCGCGCCGGTGAAACACATCGCCGCCGGCCCGCCGCCGCTGGCGGCGGGCGCGGCGGGCAAATGGCACGACAAGAACTACCGCATCACCGCCCACGCCGTCGTGGAAATCGCCCGCGTGGGATTGATCTTTGATCGGCACGAATATGAACTGACCGATGACAGCGGGACGAAAGCCTTACTGGTTTGTGGCGACAAATCGAATGCCAGCGACTGGACAGTTTACGAGCCTTTTTTGATGCTGCTGCCCGCGCCATCAGCCATGCAGATGGCAACAATGAAAACGGGCGACCTTTTGAAACTGGATGGTTTCAGCGGCAAGGTGGGCGAGTTGTTCCGATCCACCATCAAACAAACCGACGGAGATGTTTTATCTGCCATGAAAACCGGGAATGTTGCCTATGGGTTAAGCGGTATAGGCGAGCATCAAATACTGCTGGCCCGCTGGAATCGTGACGGTTTATCGCTTTTGCGCGGCCAAAGCCTGGCGGCCGGACGGATATCCGCCTGCTTCAATTACACCAAATGAAGCCTGGTGATTGAAACCACCACGCCTGATTTTGACCTGACCCCGAAGGCAGAATTATTTCCAATGGTATTCCCGCGCGCCATTCAACTTCAACCGCCACCAGTCACCCTGCGTCTGCGGCGTCACCGCAGGAGCGGAACCCTCCACACAGCGCACACTGGCTGGGCGGCCAAAACGGGATGCGCTCAATTCAACAACAAAATCACCATCGCGCGGCAACGCCCGCAACACCCATTCGCCGGCTTCGCGGCGCACCAAAAGGCTGCCGTCCGTGCGCACGTCCCCGAAGTCGAGCACCTTACCGGCCAGATTCAACCGATGCTGATATATGTCGTCATTCTCGTCCTTAGCCGCCGCCTCGGTTTCGAAAGTGATTTTTTGTCCACCATCGCGGACGTGCAAGGTTCCCAATCGAATGCCATTCTGTCCGTCGTTGTGTCCCTGCAACACCAGCCTGCCGACCTCCGACAAAAACAATCCGATGCGCACCCCGTAATCACCATCAGACAGAGCTTCGGGCAGGCGGACGGCATGAGGACCGTCAGTCAATGTTTCGCTGGTCTTCCAAGTTGAAGTGGGACGCGGCAGGCGGTGATCGTTCTGAAAAGAGATGTCTTTGCCGCTGACGAAATGGACGAAGCAGTGGTAGTCACGTGACAAGGTTTCGCCGACACGCCATTGGTAGGCGAGCGTGAAGGCCCGGCTGCCGGTTTGCCGGAACCCGGCAACGGTCGGAAGGATGCGGTGAATCCCGCTCCGATCCCAAACAGCCGCCGCGCGCGCGTTGGCAAAGGTGCTGTCTTGAGTTTGCGCGTAATCAGCAATGACACCCTGAAGTTGCGCCGTCCAAGCGGTAACCCCGGCCCCCTGCGCCAGCCAGCCAGATTGCGGCAGGATGAAAGCGTTTTCGCGCAAGGCATTCGTGTCGCTGTTAGCCGTTACCACCAGTCCATTGTCATAACTGACGCGACCGCGATTCCAGATGCCAGCCTTGGCCGCCGTGGTGCTGTCAACCCAACTACCAGCCACCTGATATTCAATTTTCACGGGCTGCGCGGCCGCATAGCGGGCGGTGACCGGCGAGAGCAGATGATGTTCCAGCCAGGCCAGCGGCACATTCATGCAGGTGGCGCTGCCTAGAAAACCGGCGTGGCCATAAATGACTTCCTGCATCCGATATTGATCGAGCACTGCCATCGGCGGCAAGGCACCCCAAGTCGCCTCGCCCCACCAACGATCATAGTAGCCCATGCCGTGATTGAATTGCAGCGGATGGATTTTCAGGAGGTCGAAATCCACCATCAAGGGAGCCGTCCGGCCCATTTTTTCAGGCCAGCCGAAACCAAACTGCGCCTCGACGCCATCGAGCAGTCCGCTCCAAAACCAATGCCGGCAGCCTTCGCCAAAAACGGGGCCGCCATGATTTTTGCGTTCAAAAGCCCACAATTGCCGGTGCGTTTCCCACACGGGCCTGAAAGTCGCAGCCCCTTCGGCACCCGCCCGATAATCCACATGAAACCAAGGCATCACCGCAGAATGCACATCCAGAAAATTCGCGTTGGGCGAATACTGTTTTTGAATCTTCGCGCTCTCACTGCGCGCCAAAGGCAGAATCGCGTGAGGTTGGATGGCAAACGATTGAATCTTCGTGCCCTTATTATACCAAGCCTTGATCAGGTTGCCTTTGGAATCCAGCGCCACATCGTTGGTGTCAAAGCCTTCGTAGTTCGGATAATAATCCACATAGTTCTCATGCAAAGCGATGTCGTAACCCAGTTTTTTGGCAGTCGAGACCAACTTTATCATGCCAGCTTCACCACCCAGTTTGGGATTGGCCGGCACATGGGCGGGCAGCGCGTTGTCGTATCCGCTGCGCTGCCAATTATGGATGATGGCGGCACAGTTATTCAGCCCGTAGCTATGCAGCACGGTTAAATTGCAGGCGATGTTTTCAAACTGGCCGCCCCAAATGTCCAAAACGATCTTGTTCGCCAAATGATCCCGGAACGGCGAGGGCGGATTCGGGATGTTGGGCAGGCTTTCCGCGAGATTCCATCCGGCAGCAAATACCACGCGTTCGTGCAGATCCACCCGGGTTCCGTCCGTGCGCGCACCATAGGTGGCGATGGTGTTTTGATGAGTGGATGCCGAAGATTTTGTCCAATCGAGAAACGCGTTGACGAACAGGTTTTCCGTTTTGAGATAAAACACCTGACCGGAATAGTAAGGCACCGGCACCGGCCGACGGTGCAACACCGGCCCCCAGCCGCCTGCGTTGAACGTGGCAATCTGCGGCGCGTCACAGCTAATCTCCAGCACCAGACTTTTCCCGCTCAATTTCGCCAAACTGCGGAGCGTCGCCAGACGCCCGTCCACTTCATAGGTAGAAACACAAGTAACACCATCAGGCGCTGACTCCAAACGGCTGGACTTGAATTTCGCCGTCTGCACCCACTCCAGCCGCGCATCGTTTGCCAGCGGAATGGTTTGGGGAATAGTCTCGCCATGCGGAGTTGCCCGCAACTGCCAGATGCCGAGTGGTGAATCATCAGCGGTAACCGGTCGGGTTAATTCGTATTGCAGCGTTCCATCGGCACCGTTGTAAGTCAGCGTTGCCTTATCTGCTCTGACTTCCGTCGTCAGCTTGCCTGCAAACCCGGAGGGCGGCGCGACATCTCCGTTTTGCATCGGATAGAGGCGTTGTAAATCCAAGGGAGGCGGCAGTGCGGATTGTGACGTCAGTTTGGGGGTGAAACCTTCCAGCAACAGCTCGCGGCCGCCCCACAAGGCAAAATCAAATGAAGCACTATTCCGCGGTCCCGGATCAGTTTCAAACCGCAGCGTGAGGTCTTGACCCGCCATAGCGGTAAGGTCAAAAGCAAACGATTTCCATTTCGCTTCAACGCGATTTTCATCCAGCAACGGGCGTCCGTTCGCAATGATGCGAAAAGTGGCACCATCTGATTTAGGTTTCTCGCCCGGGCCGGCCAGGGCATCGCTCCGCATCGCAGTCATGCCGATGAGTTGGATGCGCTTGACGCTGCCAGCAGGTGGCAGACGAAAACGATATTCCTGAAACGCCACACCGGTTCCGCCACGCCATGGCGGATGAATCAGAAACGCCGCCTGCCCGTTCTGCTCGCCCGCCGGCTGCAGGGCAACCCCGGTGCGGTCCTCAAAGCCGCCACTCCATCCGTTGGGAAACCGCTTCTCGGCCTGGCCACGATACTGGTATCCCGCCGCATACAGCCCGATTTCGTCCAAATGCAATCGGTCGGAATCAGGCACGATGGTCGGCGCGGGCGACTGACTGTCCGCCAGAACTGTAAATGGTGCGATCAATAACAGCGTGATGGCGGTGAAAAAAAGTTTCATGATTATTCCGTAGTGTTTTTTGTGAGACAAACTTTGGTGCCCGGTTTTACAACGCCGACATCCTGGCCTCCGAACATCATGTACATGATAGGCCTTTATGTTGACGCGGTGTTTGCAAGAGAGAGATTTTGATTGGCTCGAGGCGAAAGCGCAAGAATCGCTTCAGATACTTTTTCGAAAGGAACCGGCATTGTCTGGTTGTCAGCCACCTAAAATCTTTGTTAGCTTCAGCTTGTGGCCGCCACCCCAACACCGACGCCGAAAAAATCCCCACCAACTTGGCTTGTACTGATTGCCGCAATCATTTTTCTGGCACCGGCGACAATCTGGTGGGTTACCGCGCCAACAAAATCAGGCACTTCTCGCATCAGTCACAATACTCCATTCAAACTTGCGCCGGAAAAAACGGTTTTTGCCACGTATGTCGGATCCGTCAGTTGCAAGGAATGCCATGAAGAAGCTTACAACCTCTGGGCAAAATCAAGCCACGGATTGGCGGAGCGACTGCCCGAGGCAAAACGGGACGCCGTGGCCTTTGATCCGGCGCGCACACTCAAGCATGGCACTCAGCAAACCTCTTTCCGCCAAAGAGAGGGCCATTACGAAATCATCACCGCCGGACCCCACGGCACCAATGAGCTTTTCCCCGTGCAACGCATCCTCGCCAATGTGCCGCTGCGTCAGGCACTGATTGCCTTTCCCGGTGGACGCTTACAGGCCACCGAGGCGGCATGGGATCCGAAAGCCAACGAGTGGTTCAATGTCTATGGCAACGAGGATCGAAAGCCGGGCGAGTGGGGACATTGGACCGGACGCGGCATGAATTGGAATTCCATGTGCGCTGCATGTCACAACACCCGAACCCGAAAAAATTACGACACCAGCACCGACACTTATCATACCACGATGGTGGAAATGAGTGTCACTTGTGAAGCCTGTCACGGACCGCTCAAAGCACATGTGGACTGGCAGAAACAAAATCGCAACCAGAACCGGAAGGATCCTACCACCTCCAAACGAACCCCCAATCAACTCATGGACGCCTGCGCTTCCTGCCATGCCCGCCGGGCGGAATTGACCGGCGACTTCAAGCCGGGCGATACGTTTCTGGATCATTACGATCTCACCATCGTGGATCAAAGCGACACGTTTTATCCGGACGGACAGATTCGCGATGAGGACTATGAGTTCAGCGCTTTCATGGGCAGCAAAATGCATCAGGCGGGTGTGACCTGCCTGGATTGCCACCCCCGCGCCTTACACCTGCCCCGATTGCAAGGCAACGACATGTGCCAGCGCTGCCATGCGGGTGGCCTGCAAAAAGCGCCCATCATCAAACCAGAAGAACACTCCCATCACCCCGCCGGCAGCAAGGGGAATGAATGCGTTGCCTGCCACATGCCGGTGACGGTTTACATGCAGCGGCACCCGCGCCACGATCATGGCCTCACCATTCCGGACCCGCTGCTGACCAAGCAATTCGGCATCCCAAACGCCTGCGAGCGCTGCCATGCCGACAAGGGCACGGACTGGAATCTAAAATCCGTCGAGCAATGGTATGGCACGAACATGAACCGGCCCTATCGCCAGCGCGCCCAAACCGTGGCCCGCGCCCGACAAGGCGATGACGGCGCGGTGGAACCGCTGCTCAACATGTTGAAGCTGGATGACAACTCCTACTGGCGCGCCGCGGCCGCCAATCTCCTGCAACGCTGGAGCGATGAACCCCAAGTTGGCACCAACTTGCTTGGCCAGTTGAATCACACCAACGCGCTGGTGCGGCAAATGGTGGTGCGCGCGCTGGGACCGCTGACCCGGGAAGGCCGAACCGAGGTGACAGAGGCGATTCAACCGAAGTTAAAAGACAGCTCCCGCAACGTGCGCATCGAAGCCGCCCAACATCTGGTCGCGACACTCGATACGAACTCACTGGCGGGCAGCGAGTATCTCCACTTTCTCGACCAGATTGCCGACCAACCGCTCGGCCAGATGCAGCGCGGCGTATTTGAATTACAGCGCGGCGACCCGACCAACGCCCTGACCCATTACCAAACGGCGGTGAAATGGGATCCTTATTCGCCGGGAATCCGACATGAACTGGCCATGGTGCTCAGCCAGATGGGGCGCGCCAGCGACGCGGTGAAAGAATTGCAAGCGGCTGTCAAACTCACGCCGGGCGATGCCGAATTCCACTACAAACTGGCGCTCGCCTACAACGAACTGAGCGAACCGGGGAAAGTATTGCCCGAACTGGAAGAAGCCGTGAAACTCGACCCCCATCACGCCCGCGCCGGTTACAATCTGGGTCTCGCGCGCAACGCCGCCGGCAATCCGACCGGCGCCATCCAAGCCCTGCTTGCCGCCGAAACCGCCGATCCGCGCGACCCGCGCATTCCCTACGCCCGCGCCACGATTCATGCGCAGCTAGGACAAATCAGCGAAGCGCGCAACGCCGCGCGACGGGCACTGGAGTTGAATCCAAGATTTACCGGAGCGGCGAGCTTGCTCCAGCAACTTCAGTAACCCCAACCGTCATCACCGATGGCAATTAAACGCGTCCTTAACTCGTATCAGCCGGATCATTTTACTCAGGCAAAAATTCCACCATATATGATTAGCAGACTAACAACTTGGCTTTTGGGCGCGGGCGCAGTCTTCTTTTTTACCATCGCCCAAGGAGCGATCCTTGAATCATGGACTTTTGAAGATAAGGATCCTTTTCATCACTTGGCGAAAGAAGGGGAAGATCCAACAATCGTTCCCGATCCGTTGAATTCAAAAAACCAGGTGATGAAGTCCGTCCTCAACACCACCTCCAAACGATCCGGGAGATCGGAGGTCCGGTGGGATAAAATCAAGCCGGGGCAGGAACGCTGGATCGGCGTCAAGATACTGGTTGCGGGAAAAAACCCGATGCGGCAGTGCCTGTTTCAACTTGGCCCCATCAACTACATGAACTCCGGCGTCCCCGGCACCGGTTATTTCCAAATTCAGCGGGGCGACAATTCGGTGGCGTGGATGCTGCGCGGCTTTTTGGAACGCGTCAATCTTCCCGGCGGCGGTCACCTGCCTCGAATCAATCTGAGCGCGGGGCCCCTGCAATTGGGGGTCTGGCAAAAATGGGTTGTTCACTCCAAGATTTCCACGGGCAGCGATGGCATTCTGGAGTTTTGGCGGGGGACTCAGAAAGTCTATGAACTCAAGGGCCGGAACTGTTCGGTCTCACCCTATTTCTGTCCGGTCAAATGGGGCATCTATATCGGGGAAGACAATCACTTGACCGAGAATGCCACGGCCTATTTTGACAACATCCTCCTAGCCGACGAACACAGCAGTCTGACCGAGATCCTGAAGGATTTGGATCAATAATCGCCATTCCGATCACACCTCAATTTAGCCGGCGGGATTGAACCCGGAAAGTTTTCAGGAGCATTTTTAGCGTGCTTCCGTCCAATCCTTTGATAGAACGTGAAATCTAGCAAACCCAATTCCGCCATGAAAAAAAACATTATACCGCTGCTTGCCCTCACCGCCTTTGCGCTCACCGCGACCGCCCAGCCCGCGCTCACCATCTACAACCAGAACTTCGCCGTCGTGCGCGATTCCGTTGCTCTCGACCTGAAAGCCGGTGCCAACGCCTTGCGCTATTCAGGGGCAACGGCGCAGGTCGAGGCGGACTCGGTGATTCTCCGTGACCCGGCGGGCAAACGCTCGCTGCAAATCCTCGAGCAGAATTACCGGAACGACCCCGTCTCGCAGGATTTGCTATTGTCCCTGTTTGAAGGCAAGACGGTTGATTTTGAAAAGGTGCGGATGAAAGACAACACCCAGACGCGCGAATTGATTCCCGGAAAAATCATCCGCAGCGGCTACATTCCCGGTGGCGGCTCGCAGCAGCCCATCATTGAGGTGAACGGCAAGCTGCAATTCTTCCTGCCCGGCCAGCCGCTCTTTGCCAGCCTGGGCGACGACACAATTCTCAAGCCCGCCTTCAACTGGCTGCTACAATCCGACAAATCCGGCAAGTTTGATGCGGAGGTCGGCTACGTCACCGGCGGGTTTGACTGGAGCGCCAGCTACAACCTCGTCTCGCCGGAGAAAGGCGACTACGTGGACATCGTCGGGTGGATCACGATGAACAACAACAGCGGCAAGACATTTGAGAACGCCAAGATCAAGCTGCTAGCCGGCGACGTAAATAAAATTCAGCCGGCACACGCAATTGGCGGAATGATGAGAGCGAAAGCCATGAATTTTGGGATGGCCGATGCGGCAGCTCCGGCCGTCACCGAGAAAGCGTTTGATGAATTTCATCTTTATTCCATCGCACGGGCCACGACGCTACATGACCGCGAGACGAAACAGGTGGAATTTGTTCACGCCGAAAAAATGCTGGCCCCAACAATCTACGTTTATGACAGCGCAACGGGTTATCGGTTTTACGGTCTCAATTACGACCAGGGCTACGGCCAGTCTGACAACAAGAAAATCATCGTCCAGCGGGAATTCAAAAACGCCGAGACCAACAAACTCGGCATCGCCTTGCCGGCGGGCAAGCTGCGTTTCTATCGCCGGGACAGCGACGGCCAGTTGCAGTTCGTCGGCGAAAACACCATTGACCACACTCCGCGCAACGAAACCGTGCGCGTGACCACCGGCAACGCCTTCGACCTCGTCGGCGAGCGCAAGCAGACGAACTTCCGCGTGGATCGGGGCGACAAGTGGATCGATGAAACGTTTGAAATCAAGCTCCGCAACCGCAAGAAAACCGACGCCGTGGAAATCCGCGTGGTCGAACATCTTTACCGCTGGAGCAATTGGAGCATCACCAAGTCATCGGACAAGTTTGAGAAGAAAGACGCTCAGACCATCGAGTTCCGCATCCCCGTGAAGCCGGATGAGGAAAAGATCGTGACCTACACGGTGCATTATTCGTGGTGAGCGGATTCGCTTCGCCAGAGAGCAACGCCGTTTCTCATTTCCGTGCTTTGACATCGCCCGGAAGTTTTTTACCTTGAACCGATGATTACCCAGCGTTGCCACCTTTTTCTCACCACTCTATTCACGTTCGGCGTCCTGCTAAATGGCGGCGCGGTGCCACCTACGGCGGACTACGAACTCAAGCCAACCAACTCCTATTTCATCAAGTTCAACCCCATCAAGGCACCGGCGCCGGGGCCATTGCTGCTGAAGACCGGCGACCGCCTCGCCATCATCGGCGATTCCATCACGGAACAAAAAATCTATTCGCGGATCATCGAGACTTACCTCACGGTCTGCGTGCCGGAACTGAAGATCACCGCGCGGCAATTCGGCTGGAGCGGCGAAACCGCCGAAGGATTTTTGCGGCGCATGACCAATGATTGTCTTCGTTTCAATCCCACCGTGGCCACACTGTGCTACGGGATGAACGATCACCGCTACCGGCCGTTCGATGTGAAAAACGGCGACTGGTATGTGGCCAATTATTCCGCCGTGGTCAGCAGTTTGCAGAACGCCGGGGCGCGCGTGGTGCTCGGCTCGCCCGGTTGCGTGGGCAAAGTGCCCGGCTGGACGAAATCCAGCGCTTATACGCGCGATGAATTGAATGTGAACCTTTGTGTCCTGCGCGACCTTGACATCACCATCGCCAATAATGCCAACGCCCGTTTCGCCGACATTTTTTGGACGATGTTCAAGGCCGGCTACGAAGGCGAGAACCGCTACGCCACCACCAATGAGTCTTACATGATCTCCGGCAAAGACGGCGTTCATCCCGGTCTGGCCGGCCATCTGGTGATGGCGTATTGCTTCCTGCGCGCGCTGGGATTGGACGGCGACCTCGGCACGCTCACCGTGGACCTCGGCGCACAAACTGCCACGGCGACGGCCGGCCATCAGGTGGAAAGTTTCCAGCACAATGAGCTGATTGTCACCAGCCGCAAGTATCCGTTCTGCGCCGGAGGTGAGATCAACAGCGATAATTCCCTCCGCTCCGGCACCACGCTGGTTCCTTTCTTTGAGGAATTAAGCCGCTTCCGCATCGTGGTGAAGAACGCCGCTGCGCCGCAGTATCAAATCATCTGGGGCCAGACCACCAACACCTATACCACCGCGCAACTCGCCAGCGGCGTGAACCTCGCCGCCGATTTCGTGGCGAATCCATTTTGCGACGCGTTCAGGAAAATGGATGACGCCGTCGCCGCGAAACAAGCCTACGAAACCAAGCAGATCAAGCAGGTCTTCCACAGCAAGGAAGCCAAGGCCAACATGGACAAGGCGGTCGCCGACACGGAAGCGGAACGATCCCCGCTCGCCGCCGCCATTGCCAACGCGATGGGGCCGGTGCGCCACAGCATCGCGATCCGGCCGGTGCAGTGAAGAGATGCGGGATGCTCGATACGGGTGGCTGGATGCTCGTGGCTGGATACTGAGGTCTCGGAGGGGCAATTGTTGTAAGTGGTTGATAGAGCATCCAAAACTTGACCGTTTCCTTGTCTCGCCTGATAAAACCCGCATGAATAAAGGGTTTCGCGACAAAAACGGTGGCCACTGTCAGTGAAATTGTCAGTTTTGAGCCGATTTAATCACCAATCTGCTCTGCCTGACTTAAATTCCTGAGACCCGCCCACTAGCCCTTAATGGGGTAGCGACCTTCTGTTGTAAGATTCGGATTCGACCTATGAAAACGAAGCTCACACTGTTCCGCCGCAACGGAATTTATTATTCACAAGACTCAACCACCGGCAATACTACATACATGGGGAACGTTGCGACAACAACGGAACGGGCGAAACATCCAACCAGCGAACATCACGGCAAGCCCACGGCCCGATAGAAACGCTGCACGTTTGTCACGGAAGCCAGCAACGTGTGCGGCGAGAACGGCAACGCCGGGATATCCAACAACGTCTGCCACGAATTGCCCGGCGGAACCGACGGCGCAACTTCGATCTGATAATGCTGCCCAACTGCGCCCTGCAACTGGAGACTCACATTGCTGCCCGCCAAGTTGATGCTCAACGTGGGGGGCGCGGGATTCCAAACCAAGACGCGCACGAGAGCATCATCCGTAAACCCGGTCGAATCGGTGACGCGAGCGGAGAAGAGATTACTCCCCGCATCGAGGTTGGAAGGAACACCGGAAAGCGTGCCGCCGGGCGCGACGCTGAGCCAGGCCGGTCCGCTGAGTTTGGTGAACGCGAGAAACTCATTGGCATTCGTATCGATCACATCACCCGCCAGCGAGGCGGCATACGCGGAACCCGGAATCGCCACCGCTTTCGTCAAAGGGTCACTCGTAAAGCGCGGCGGCGAGAAACCCGCGAACGGTTGCACGAGATTGGCCGCGCTCATGAGATTGGTTGAACCGAACGGCGCCGGTCCCTGCCAGGCGACGGCAAGATTATCACCCCCGCCCCCTTCCTTGTGCAGCGTTTCAAGGTAACAGGCCTGCCCCGCCACAAGCGGGATCAAGGCGGACTGCTGCGAGGCATATTTTGTCCACTCGCGCGGCGCCGACCAACTTGTCTGATACGCGATGATGGTTTTGTCCGCCGCGTTGCGATTCGGGCTGAACCAAAGTTCGCCGCCATCGTTCGCCGCGATCCAGAACCGGTAATCACCATTCGCCGGCGCCACGAATTGCGCACGGACGCGCGAGCCGTAGCTGTCCGCGTAATTGGTGCGCAGCTCGAACGGGCTATTGGTGTAATACTTGACCGTGGGATTATTCGGAAAATTGGTGTGATCCGTGAGGTCCGTCACAGCTTTACCGCTCCCGATGTTATTCCAATATTCAACCAACAAGTTACCCGTGGGAACATTGGTGTTCACCACTTCGACAAACACCCTGGCACCACCGCTGCCGCCAACCGTGGAGGTCACTGAGTAAGTAAAGCTGTCATTGCCGACGTAACCCGCCGATGGCGTGTAATTAACGGAGCCATCACTATTGGCGACCACCGCTCCGTGCGCCGGCTGCGTGACATCCGCGAGGAGCAGCGGTCCGCCTTCGAGCCGCGAATCGTTGGCCAGCACATCCAGCCGCCGGGCCGCATCGCGAAAGGTCCAGCACGTGTCGTTCTTCGGCGCCAGCAAGCTGGTGACCACATTGGTCACGACGCCGTTGGTGTTCACCTCCAATTGATACGACTGGCCCTCGACGGAAATGCGCCGGATGTAACCGCGATCATCCCGCTCCAGATCGGCGAAGTGATTGAACCAGTTCACTGACGTGGGGACGGTGTTGGTCGTTTTGGTCTCGACCAGGTTCACGCGGTTCATCCCGGCGGAAAGGAAGTCGATGAAAGTCACGACCTCGTTGATGTTCGCCTTCAGCGGACCGAGGCCAGGACCGCTCGCACGCCGGAAGCGATCAGCGGCGCCAATCAAGCGCCCGAGGCCGTTGGCCCAGTGATGATTGGCCTGCGTCGCCAGCGATTCCTGCGGGGCGCCCATGAACCAATCGATGCCGCCGCGCATGAACGACGTATTCCGGAATGGCGCTCCGACGCCCACGGCCCAATGGTTCGACCACGCGGCGTCCCAGGTTGCATTCGTGCCGTCCCAATATCCCTTCGTGAGAAAATTGGTCTTGGTCAGATTCCAATCCCACCAACCGTTGGTGCCCGCAATGACGTCAGGACCGGCGGCGGTACACAGCGTGAGCCCCCAGCGTTTGCTTAAATCCGCGTTCGCCCGGGAGTTCACATAACCATCGAGCGAATGCGTCACCTCATGCCCCATGACGAAGGTGAAATAATCGCCGCTCGCGGACCCGGGCCCGAGAACTTTTTCAATGGCTGTCGTCAAATCCCCGGCCCACTCGTTCGCCAAGCCGACCGCCCAATCGCCAAACGTGTTCTTCGTGCTGTTCGGCGTCCAGATGAAGCCGCCGCGGCCATCGCCATAAAGCTGGTCGGTTGAAATGATGGCGTCGGGGAACAGTTCGCGCGGGTGACGCCGCTGAAAGTCGCGGATGGTGCCGTAGGCGGCGGAAATCGACTTGCCGTTATCGCCGAGCGCAAGGCCCGTCTCGAGGAAGATCGTCCGCATCGTGTTGGTGAGCCCCATCACTTCGGCGATGTTCGTCCGGCGGGTGGGCGTATCGGCGAGCGCGTATTCGAGCATCACCCAGTTCTGCAAAGCGATGCCGGGGACATGGTGGTAGAAGTTGGTATCGAGCGTCTGATATTTCAGGAACGGATATTTCGCGATGTGATTGGTGAGCGCAGTGTAAAGGGCTTCGCGCGTGCCAAGCGTGCCGTTCTGGAGGCGGGAGACGAGATTCAAGTTCGCGTTGTTGACCACATTGAGCAGGGCGTTGGTGTTGATACTCAAGGCCGGCCCCACGTTGGCGAGGTTCGCATCGTAGATAGCTTCGATCTCGGCCAGACTATCGCCGACGCTCTTCAGCGTGCCGCGCATGAGGAAGAGATTGCCCGCCGCCCCGCCCTGCCCGCCCATCACCAAGTCCAATTTTCCATCACCGTCAAAATCACCAAAGTCCGGCACCGGCCCATCGGTGAAACCCTGCAGTCCCGGACTGACACCGGTCGAATCGGTGATGGTGAACGCGCTTGAATTGCCCAGCCCGCGAGTGCCCGCATCACACCAATAAACAATGTTGCCCCAGTTGATGCCGCGCAGCAGGTCCACCAAGCCGTTGCCGTTCAGATCAAACAGGCGCGGGTAGAGCTGATACGAACCGGAGAATAAAGTCGTGCCGGTGCTGAACCGCGGATCGGCTGCCGTGCCGCTGTTCAGAAACAACTGCACGTTGCCGCTGAAGGTTCCCGTGACCAGATCGGGGCAGCCATCGCCATCCCAGTCACCGACATCAAACCGCCGGTCGGCGAGAATGAAGTCCGTGCCGTTCGTGTGCTTGACGAAAACGGCAGCGGCATACACCGGCGCGGCATTCGACGCGGCCGTGTTGCGATACACGCGCAACTTATTGGCCGAATCCGACAGCACCAAATCCTTCACGCCGTCCCCGGTCATGTCCAACAGTGCGATCGGCGAACTGCCGGTCGAACCGGCGTACACGTCCACGCCCGCCGCCTGCACTTTCACGCCCGCCGCAAAGGCGGGCATGTTCACCGTGCCGATATTGGTGTAGAGCCACACATAGCCGCCAGCACCGATGAGCAGGTCGAGTTTGCCGTCATTGTTCCAATCGATCACCCGTGGCACGCGAATGCCACTGAAGGAGATATTCGTGCCGCCCGCCTGAAGCGCGGCAAAATCGGTGAACTGCGTGACCGGCACACCACCACCACCCGGCGGTTCGCTCATCACCGTGACATTCATGTTCGCCCGGTGAAAGCCGCCCTGCCCGTCCTCGACCGCCACCGCAAAACCATCGTTGCCGATGAAGCCGGGGTTGGCGGTGTAATTGAAAGAGCCATCGCCATTGTGTGTGACCGCGCCATGCGACGGCTGGGTCCAACTCCGGACGGAGACGGGGTCCATTTCCACATCGTAAGTGCGGGAGAAAATGCTCTTCGTGCTGAAGGCCCGGTCATTCACCCCCTCGGTGGTGAGATCCCAGCACTTCGGCGCGTGATTGGAGCGCAGCGTGGCGACCTCGGCCCCGGTGATCACCCGATTGAAAACATAAACCTGATCCAAGCGTCCTTGAAAATACTTCGGACTGACGCCGTTCTCGATCCGGGCGAGACTGGTGAAAGCCCCGCTGCGCAGACCACTCGCGCCCGTCGCGGTGGCGGACAACACCCCGTCGAGATAAACCTGCCCCACGCCGCTGGCACTATCGCGCGTCACCACCACATGATGCCATTGGCCGTCGCTAACGGCGCTCGTCGACCGGGCCACGAGCGTGTTGTCCACCGACAATCCGATGCGTCCCGTGTCATCAATCCAACCCCACTGCGCGCCGCCCGCCCCCACCACACCGGCAATGCCTGGTGCGGTAGCGGCAGAGACAGCGCCGATCTGCGTGGTGCGCAGCCAGAAGGAAAGCGAGGCCGTGCCGCCCAAAGTGGACGCGAGGTTTGTCGCGACAAAGAGATGCTCATTCACCCCGTCGAAATCAAGGGCCGTGAACTGCCGGCCGGAAACCCAGTTCGCACTACCCATATTCTGCAGCGCGGCAGACGCACCGCCGACGCTGTCGACGGCCACAGTATTGGTGCAGACGGATTGAAAGACGGCGTCATGCCAGTCGGGGCCCTCATCGAAATTCCAATGGTGAACCAAGCCGCTGGTGACCGCGGCGTTCGTGGCAGCGGCCAAGGCCATGAACAGGGAAAAAGGGAACAAGTATCGATGGCGCATGTTAGGAAAGTCGGTTAATAGAAACAGATTAGTCAAAACTTCACAGTTATAAACTGACAGGAAGCTGCTTTTCCTGCGGGCTCACATACTGGACGCGGCGCCGGTGATCGATAAATTGATTACGGCTCTGCCAAGCGTTTCTTTGCCCGGATTAAAAAGGTTAGCCCCATTTATGACAACAGATTCTTTGGTCCAGGCAGTATAATACATGGCATAATTTCCATCGGGCTGAAGTAGAAAACACAACGGTGTCCGCAAGGTGTGCCACCATTTTCCGGGATAGTTCCAAAGATTGGTGTAAGTCACTTTTCCCCAGTGAATTCCATCACAAGACATAAAGACGGATATTCCACGGGGAGTTTTCATGAATCCATAATCACCGCCATCCGCCAGTGCAATATAGTTTCCATCTTCGAGACGTTGAACTATGGGATTTTCCGTTTGAAGTTCTGACCCTGTTTCGACTGGATTTAATTCGGAAACTCTTTTCCAAGGCCCGGTCATACCAGTCACCGATCGTGCCAGTCCAATTCGGATTCCCTTTTTCCCCGGGCTTCCATAAAAAGCATAAAAAGTGTCCCCATTGACCTGGTAATGGTGCCACGAATTTATTCTGTTGCCTTCCCAGTGATCTGATGGCTGAGGATCTCCGGGTTTTCCCAACTTGATCATCACTTCCGAATCCCGGTAGGGTCCCTCAATTCCATCATATCCTGCCAGCAACGAAACCGCACGGACAACCCTTTCGTTGGCATAATAATATAGATTCCACTTTCCTTCTTTTTCATTGTAGCAGGGCTGGGGACACCATTTTTGAGTCATTGGTTTTAATTTTGCTTTGCCATAGCCATCATCGTAAGGCCAGTAAGGTGCATAAAGTCTTTTCATCCCCGGGTCGGGTGTGATGGTAGCCACGCGCTCCCATTTTGTTCCTTCCTCACTTTTGTATAAGGCCAGCACCTGTTCGGCACCTGAAAGAATATCGCAATCGGTTATTTCATGAGTTACCATACGGTAGCCATTTTTATATCTGATAACATTTCCCCCTTCGAATCCGCATCTGGCGCCTACACTTTCAAGGTAAGTTGAGTCGACAAGCGGTTTATTATCAACCGAAACAGTTGTTAAAGTGTAGGTAGATACCGCAAGGCATGAAAAGGCGTCACAAGTAATTCCTGTTCCTTTGCCCGCAGGATTCCGGGTGCCTTTAACGCTTAATTTCAGCAGATGTTTGCCATCTTTCAAACTATCGGATTCAAAAAGAAGTGCATTAAACATCGTTTCCGTGCTGAAGCAATCAACAGTACCTTTGGGGACGCCGTCAATAGTTACCTGCATTTCACCCATGTCAACACCCTTACTCCCGAAGCACCTAACTTTGAAGCCATTAAAAGCAAAGCTTACCTCCGAATTCTTGCTGGTGCTTACACTTTGAGAACCTTTAAAGCATTTCTCGTTTTTATTGGTTATCCATTTTCCAGTGTAGGAAACAGATGCATCTGAATTGTCATATTTACTCCAAAGCGGCTGGGGTGATGAAGTCTGGCCAAATCCATCTTTGGAAAAAAAGAAAGATGCGCCTATCAATATTTGCAAGAGGGAAAACAATTTGTGAAAAACTGTTTTCCGGAAGTATACTTCCAGGTATAAAAACTTAGCTGTTTGGTTCATAATCTTTCCCGTTTAATTTAACTGATAGGAAATTGTTTTTCATGCGGGCTCATATACCGGACGCGGCGCGGGTGAGGGGAAATTGATTTTTGCTTTTTTTATCATCAAGCCGACGTGCCAATCCAAGCGGGGGCGGGAAAATAAAAGCTGAAAGGCTGAGACTTGAGACCTGAATCGACCGGATGGCGGGCGGCATAGGGAACATTCAACATCCAACATTCAAAAACTTACCCATCACCGCAATTCAATCACCTTCACGTCTTCAGCACCCAGCGTCAAGGTGGTCGCACGATTTTTCCATTCGATGATCGCGCCCGAGATGAGTTCGCGCCCCGGCGCGGGCGGCGCCTCCTCGAGGGTCAGGGTGGCGGTGCGCGGCCCGGCGCTGTCGTTGAACACGGTCAGATATTTTTCGCCGAAACGTTCGACGCGAATTTTTTTATCGCCGGTCTTCGCGCGCGTGACGGGTTCCCAGCCAGCCTCGGCGACAAGCTGGCAGAGCGGGACATATTTTTTGAACAAATCCCGGTCGCGCTCATAGAACTCGGGTCGCGTGAAATACGCGCCGCTGGAGGCATCTGCGCTGAAGAAGCCGGGGAACATGCCGAAGGCGAGGGAGCGGCGCATATATTTTTCGACGTGCTCGTGCGTGAACCTGCCGAAGTCGGTGTTCATCAGGAAGCAGTAGGGTTTGCCGCGGCAGAGCGCGCGGCGGTAAAGGAGTTCGTCGGCACCCATCGGACGCCACTGGCCGCCGCGGTTCCAGTCGGTCTCGGTGCCGAGCACGTCGAACTGCGGCGCGAGCCAGCAGAGGCTGCCGGGGGTCGAGTTGGCCATCATCAGTTTGCCCATGCCATGCGTGTCGCGGGCGAGCGCGCGGACATACTCGAAGGCCATCAGCCCGCGGAACAGCGCCGGCTGGTGCGAACCCGGCGAGAACGTCAGCGGCGTCTGCGCGACAGCAAAGTGGTCGCGACGGAAATTCAGCACGTCGGTCACATAGCATTCGGCCGAGTCCACATACTCGCCATCGAGGTCGCCCTTGCGCGCCGCGCCGTAGAGCTGCTCCCGCTGCCGCGCGCCCCACTTCTGCGTGAAATCGGTGACCTCGCCCGCGACGCCCGGCATCGAATTCATGCTCCACACAGCGCCATCGCACCACGGCGTATCGAGCAGCCGCGCGGGCGCGCGGCCGGACTCGTCGCGAAAGCCGCTCGCGAGGAACGCGCGCGCCGCCGGGTTACCTTGCGCCGCAAGCCGCTCCGCCTCGGCCTGGGCGGCGTCGAGCGTGCGCGGCTTATCCCCGGGCATCTTCATCCACCACGTCATCGGCTCGGTGTAGCGGAAGGTCAGGATGTCGTGCGCGTCGTCCCACATCGTCTCGTCGTTGCCTTCCTTGAAACGGAAGCCGAAATCCTCCCACCGGGCCACCTTGCTGATCTTCGCGAATGGCATCCACAAGCCCTGCCGAGCCACGCGGCGTTGGAACTGGCCGGGGAAAAGTTCGTAGAACCGCGCCAGCGCCGACCGGAATTCCCAGGCAGGGTCGAACGCGAAGGTGCAGAAGCGCAGCTGCGCGGCCGGCTGCTCCGGCGTCAGGCCGAGATCGAACGCGAGGAACAGCTCGTGCGTGCCGGCGTTGTAGCCCGCGCGGAAGAACGCTGGTTGTTCCATATCAATGCCGAGCGCCGTGCCCCGCCGGCCGTCGCTAATCGCGGCGAACGGCCAGCGCGAGAGCCGCCCCATGCCGGCGGGTGTGCCGTGGGTCACCATGTATTCGCGGCCCAGCACCGTCGTTTCGCCCTGGTCCGGCCCCGCGAGCCAGCGCCAGCCTTCGCCGGAAATCGGCACGGAATAAATCAGCGTCACCGCGCGATCTTTGCCCGTCAGGTTGCGCAGCGTCGCCTCGATGAATCCGCCCCGCCGCCGGGTTTCGAGCGTCAACCCGAGCGCCTCGCGGTCGAGGCGGACGAAATCGGAACCGGCGGCGACGTCGCGAACCTGAAAACCCGCGGCCGGCGCAATTTTCACCATCACCGGCACGCCATCGAATACGCACGCGCCGGCGGGCGCCTCGACGGTGCGCAGCCCAGCGGCCCGGAATTCCGCACGCCCGCCGTGGCCGCGCAGCAGGAGATAAAACGAAATCGACTTCACCGGCTTCTCCGGCAGCACGATCACCTCGCGCCGCTGCCAGTCGTGCGTGCCAACGTCGAAGTCGGCGGTCTGGCCCCAGAGCTGCGAACCATCGGCATAAACGAGATCGAGGTAGAGGGCGTAGTTGCTATCGCGCCCGCCGGTGACGCCGACCGCGCGGCTCCACGCCGAGGCGATGATCGGCTGCGGCGCGGTCTGATTCAGCGTGATGCGCTGCACCACACCGCGTTTCGCCTTCGCATCGCCGGCGTTGTCGCAGACCCAGACGCCGGCACGGGTTTCAAACCCGCTTTCATAAGCGCGCCAGGCGGAAGCGCTGATCAAATCCGCCACGCCCGTCCGCGCCGCGAGCGCCGCCTTGACGACCTCGGCGCGGGCGGAAGCCAGCGACAACAACAAGGCGGCAATAAATCCAAGATGGATTTTCATTACTGATGGGAATTTGTTTTTCATGCGGGCTCATATACTAGACGCTGCGCGGGTGAGGGGAAATTGATTTTTGCCTTTTTTATCACCAAGCCAACGTGCCAACACGGGTAGCAGCTATCAACTATAGCATTTCATATTGACATTGGGACATAGGCTGCTAAAGTAGGCGGCATGAAAGCCCATGCGTTGGACTTGCGGGAACGGATCGTGAAATTCATCCAGAGCGGCGGTTCCAAGGCTGAAGCCGCCCGGCGGTTTGACCTCGCCCGGAGTTCGGTTTACCGGTATCTGGCGGCCGCCAAAAAAGGAGCGCTACCGCCAAAAACCAGCTGGGGAACTTGGCGCAAACTCGATCCCGAGAAACTCCGCGCCCATGTCAAGAAACACCCGGATGCCACCCTCAAGGAAATCCAACAGGTGTTCGGCGTCAGCCATCACGCCGTTTGGGTGCGGCTGGGGCAACTGGGCTTCACGCTAAAAAAAACTCATAAAATATCGCGAGCGCAACGAGGTGCAGCGGTGGCTCTTCCGCCGCGAGCTGGAACAACTCGCCGGCCGGCCCGTCTTCTATCTCGACGAATGCGGCGTGGATCACCGCCTGTATCGTGAATTTGGTCGCGCGCCTAAAGGGGAGCGGATATACGAGGCGGTAGCGGGCAAGCGGCGGGAGCGCACCAGCATTATCTCGGCTTCGCAGCAGGGCAAGCTGATCGCGCCGCTGGTCTTTCAAGGCAGTTGCAACACCGAGGTGGTGGACGCCTATTTTGAACAGGTGTTGCTGCCCGAACTGCCGCCCGGCAGTGTGATCGTGTTGGACAACGCCCGGTTCCACCAGTCGCCCACAACCCAGCGGCTGGTCCAAGCCGCCGGTTGCCAGATGTTCTTCTTACCAGCCTATTCCCCCGACCTCAACCCCATCGAGCATCTCTGGGCTGCGTTCAAGACCCGACTTCGTAAAGACCTGGCCAGCTCCAGCAACCCCTTCCTTTTTATCGCCAATATGTCCCAATGTTATTGTTAATTACTATAGAGGTTTTGAGGGAGAATGCTGAAACGCTGAGACTTGAGACCTGAAAAAAGCATGGAGCGAGGAGCCAAGGAAAGAGGGCGGTAGGCAGTTGGCAAAGGTCAGGCCTCGCGGCCTTCAACATCTAGTTGGCAGTAGGCGGTGGACATGACGCGGCGCTAGCTTCCCGCGAGCGCAGGCACGAGTTGAGGCTGGTCGTCCGCCTTGTGGAATTTCACGCTGACGATCTTGCTCACGCCATGCTCCTGCATCGTCACGCCGTAGAGCACATCGGCCATGCCGATGGTGCGCTTGTTGTGCGTGATGATGACGAATTGCGAATGCGCGAGGAAGCGCTGCAAAATCTTCACGAAGCGGCTCACATTGGCTTCGTCCAGCGGCGCGTCCAATTCGTCCAGCACGCAGAACGGGCTGGGCTTGACCTGATAGATGGAGAACAGCAGCGAGACGGCAACCATCGTCTGCTCCCCGCCGGACAGCAGCGAGATGCTCTGCAACTGCTTGCCGGGCGGGCGGGCGACGATCTCAATGCCGCTTTCCAGCACGTCGTTTTCATCGGACAAAATCAAGTCCGCCTTGCCGCCACCAAACACGTCCACAAACATGAGACGGAAATTGTCGCGGATCTTCTCGAACGTCTCGATGAACATCTGGCGCGTCTGCGTGTTGATGCGGTTGATGATCTCCAGCAACTGAATCTTGGCATTCACCAAATCATCGTGCTGCGTGGAAAGGAACTGGTGGCGCTGCTCGGTCTCCTCGTATTCCTCGATGGCCACCAGATTGACCGGCCCCATCTCGTCAATCTTCTGCTGCAAAACTTCCACCTGCTGCTGCACCGCATTCCAATCGGTGGCGGCCCCCGCCTCGGCCATTTGCTCCGGCGTCAAGGTCTCCACCTTCGGCTGGCCTTCGTCGGCATGGGTGATGGTGATGCATTCGCTGCGGATGTCCTCGAGGTTGAGGTGATATTTCTGCTGCACCTTCTCGCGCAGGTTCTGGACGCTCATGTTCTTCTGCGCCAGCTCCACGTCAAGCGCGCCGCGCTGAGCCTGCATTTCCGTCAGGCGGCTGCGCTGGGAACGCAAGGCCTCGTCGCGACCGGAAATCTCCCCTTCCTGCGCATTCTTCAGAGCGATGGTCTCGGCCGTCTGCGCGCTGACCTGCTCGCGCTCGTGCTGCAGCTTTTCAATCTTCGCCTGCGAATCCTGAATCTCGGTTTCCGCCTGCTCCTTGCGGGAGACAAAGGAGGAACATTCATTGCGGCGCGCCTCAACCAACTGGCTCAATTCGCCCAACCGCAAGCCGAGCGTCGTTTTCTGCTGGCGGAACGATGATGCCAACTGTTCATCCGATGCGAGCGCCACCTTGCTCTCGGACAAGGCCGCCAGCGCGGCATCGCGGGCGATGCGCAACTCTTCCAACTGCGCCGTCAGCGCCACGACCTGCTCCTGCGCGGTGCGTTCGCGGGCTTCGAGCTCATTCAAACGCACGGAGAGCGCCTCGCGCTTCTGCAGGCCTTCCTGCTCCTGCGCGGCGAGGCTTTCCACCTCGAACATGACGGTCTCCACCTTCTGATTGAGCAGGCGGCCGGAATTGGTGAGCGCATTGAACTCGCCTTCGCGCGTGGCAATGGCGACTTCCTGCTGGCGCAATTCGGTCTGGGCCTGCTGCAGGCTGGCCTGCAACTCGGTCTGCTCGCTCAAGAGCGCGCCGCGCTTGCGGCTGGCTTCGGCGACGCGTTCCTGCAACTCGTTCAACTCCGCCTGCAATTCCGTGATTTGATTCTTGCGGCCGAGAATGGACGAGGGCGCCTTGCCGTTGTTGCCTTTGTTCAGATAACCGCCCGTGTAGATGCCATGGCGATTGAGCAGGTCGCCACCGAGCGTCACAAAGTCACAGCCAGCGTGACCGTTCTGGATCTGCGCCGTCGCGGTGTTCAAATCCGCCGCGATGAAGGTGCGACCCAGCAACGATTTCAGGAGCGGCTCCACATTCGGCTCGGCATGAATCACGCTCATCGCGTGAACGATCTGGCCGGTTTGCAAACCATGCTGCGCGGCTTCGCTCTTTTCGCCCGGAGCCATTTCGCCGGCAAAGGCGAGCTGCTTTTCATCCTGATATTGCTGGATGGCCAAGGCCGCAACACTCGCGCGACCGGACTTGTTCGTGTTCAATTCCGCAAGAATTTCCTGCGCGGAGGACGTCTGTTCCGTCAGCACGATCTGGAGATTGTGGCCCAGCGCATTTTCCACCGCGGTCACAAACTGGTCCGGAACGCGGATGCGATCCGCGAGCGAGCCAATGACCGAGCGAGATTGGCGCAGGGCCGCGACCGCGCCCGCGTCAAAGCCCTCGTGCGAGCCTTCGAGCTGTTCGAGGACGTGCAACCGAGACCGCTTCTCGGCCTGCTGCTGCAAGAATTTATCCTGCTCCTGCGACGAGGCGTGCAGTTCGCCCTGCAACTCGCGGAGGCGGTTCTGCCGCTGCTCCACCGAGCCGCGCGTGGTGGCGACATTCAGCTTTTCGAGTTCCACGCTGGCGGTAAATTCCTGCAAGCGCGATTCGAGGCGGACGCGCTCCTCTTCGAGCTGAACCTTCTCGGCGGAAAGTTTTTCCAAGCGAACCAGATTGCCCTGCTTGGCCAGGTCCAGCGCCGTGAGCTCATTGCGCACGCGGGATAGATCCTGGGCGGCGGCGAACGCCGTGGACTGTGCCTGCCGCAAGGTTTCCTGCTGCTGGCGCAGGCTTTCCTCCACTTCGCGGAGGGAATTCTGCCTGGCCTGCAAGGCTTCCTTGTGCTGCGTCAACGCGGCTTCGGCGGCCGCCAGCTTTTCCGTGACGATGGCGACTTCTTCCTGCGCGGCGCGATGGCGCTCCTCGGCCTGGGCAATTTCCTCGAGCGCCTTCAGGTTCTGCGACTCGATCTCGTGGACGCGCTCCTGATTGAAATGGATGCGGCTCTCGTGGCGCTCAGCTTCGCCTTTCAATTCCAGCCCGCGCTGCTGCTGCGCGGCGACTTCATGCTCCAGTTCCATGAGCCGTTCGCGCAGCCTGGAAATTTCATTTTCAAAGCGCAGGATGTCGTTCGAACCGGCTTCAATTTCGTTGCGAAGATTTTCCACCGCGGCCTGGCGCCCGGCAATCTCGCCCTGCAACACGTCAAATTGATGCCGCGCGAGCTGGGTTTCGAGATGCTGCAGTTCGTGCTGAATCTGTTTGTAGCGGCGGGCCTTGCCGGCCTGGCGCTGGAGCGAACCGATCTGGCGCTTCACTTCCTTGATGGTGTCGGCGATGCGCAAGAGATTCTGCTCGGTATATTCCAGCTTGCGGAGCGATTCTTTTTTCTGCGACTTGAATTTTGTGATGCCCGCCGCCTCCTCGAAAATCATCCGGCGATCTTCCGGCTTGCTGGAAAGAATCTGGGTGATGTGACCCTGCGCCAGAATGCTGTAGCTCGTCCGCCCGACGCCCGTGCCCATGAACAGCTGCTGGATGTCCTTGAGCCGGCACGGCGTGCGGTTCAGGAAATATTCACTGCCGCCATCACGGAAAATCCGGCGCGTGAGCGTCACCTCATCGTAGCTGACCTCGACGCCCGCCGCCTTCAAGCTTTCCTCGCCGACACCGCCGAGCGTGAGCGAAACTTCGCCCATGCCCATCGGTTTACGGCCGTCGGTGCCGTTGAAGATCACATCGGCCATTTCTCCGCCGCGCAAGGCCTTGGCGGACTGCTCGCCGAGCACCCAGCGGATGGCGTCCGAGACGTTGGATTTGCCGCAGCCGTTGGGACCGACGATGGCGGTGACGCCGGGCTGGAAGTTCAAAGCGGTCTTATCCGCGAACGATTTAAAGCCAAAAACTGTTAAATTCTTGAGATACATATTGACTGCGTTTAGACAACCAAAGGTTCCGGTTCCTGTAAAGAGAAAACCACAATATGTTGTACACAAGCGCTAATGTGGCGCAACTAATTGTGAATAACTTAAGTTTGACTAGCGCAGAACCCAAGACTTTACCGTTAAAACCAATAGCCCCATCCAGCAGAAAAAGCAAACCGGTAGAATTAAATCTGAATTCCGAAATAGAAATTTAGTAGGGTGCAGAAGGTGACCATCCTCGGTCACAGCAAGGTGAGACGGGGAGTGCGTGATAATTTCCCGCAGGTGTCAATGCGGACGTGGCAGCGGCGGGGGCGGCTATCCGTTGGAGTTTCCGCCGACTTTGTAAATCGGTTTAAAAAAATGGATTGGATTCAACTTCTTCGGCCACGGTCGTCATCGGACCATGACCGGGACAAATCAGTGTCTCCAGTGGCAGAGACAAAATCTCCTCCCGTACTTTTTGCCGAGCTACCTCCCATGATTGATTTCCGCGTCCGATGGATCCGGCAAAAATCGCGTCGCCGACGAACGCCACCGCCGGCGCGGACTGCGGCCAATGGCTGACCAGATAAGTCACGCCATCAACCGCGTGACCCGGCGTCGCACGGTGCGAAATGCTCAACTCGCCGAGACGAACAATTTTGTCCGGAAGATTGCGCTGGTTTACCGGCACGTTTGGCGAACCGGAGTGCAATTGCGCATTTGGAAATGCGGCGCGGATGGCCGGCAGCGCCTCGACATGATCCCAGTGCGAGTGCGTGATAAAAATATGTTTCAACACCAACCCCCCGGCGGCGATGGTTTCGAGAATCGGCCGCGCATCCAGACCGGTGTCAAACAATGCCGCACCCCGCGTGGCTGAATCCCAGACCAAATAACAGTTCACGGCAAGCTCATCGCTTCTGGTCGTGAACATCCGAAGCTCCCGCCAGCCGCTCAATTTTTTCGGCGAGGGAAGCCAGCCGCTGGCGAGGGCGGCAAGTTTTTGCGGATGCAGGCCGAGGATTTTACCAAGCTCCGGCAAATTAATTTTTTCGGGGATCGTGCCGGCGGCTTCGAGCGTGGCAAGTTCGCTTTCAGAAATTCCAGCTACCGCTGCGGCGGCAGCCGGTGAAACGCCGCTCATCGCGCGGGCTTTGCGGATGATGTCACCACAATGATCCTCGAGTTGCACAGCGGGACGTTAGCGAAATTTCCGGCGGGAGGGCAAGCACGCGGCTTGAGGTGCAGCGCAAGCCTTGGTATAAAGCGCTGTGTTCTACCGCAAAAAAAACAAGCCGCGCGAACGATTCTACCTGTTTCCAGGACAAGGCGGCAGCAACTATCGCCTCAAGCAACAGCTGATTATGCGCTGGACGCTGGCGGCAGCGGTGCTGGGCGCGGCAGCGGTGGCCGCGATACTGTGGTGGCTGGGGCGCCCTTGACAGGACGGCGCTTGACCGGACGGACACGGTTGTTACCATGCAAAAAATTCGATGAAATATATCCGATTAATTCTCCTGCTGGCGGCGGCGATCTGGGTGCCGACCTTTTCCCGCGCTGAAGTGGCCGACGGCGTCAAGGCCGTGGTCAACGACCGCGCAATCACCTTTGCCGAGGTAGAAGAATACACCCGGCCCGCCATTGACGCCCTGCGCCGCCAATACGCCAGCCAGCCCGAAGTGTTCCAACAGAAACTCAATCAAGCCCTCAACGACAGCCTGGATCAACTCGTCGAACGCCAGATCATTTTGCATAGTTTCAACACCGAAGGTTATAAACTGCCCGAAAGCGTCATTGACGAACTCGTGCAGGAGCGCATCCGCGACCGTTTCGGCGACCGCGTCACCCTGATGAAAACCCTGCAGGCGCAAGGCATCACCTTCGAACAATTCCGCAAACAAATGCGCGAGCAATACATCGAGTCCGCCCTCCGCAACCAAAACGTCCAGCGGGAAATCAGCATTTCGCCCTTCAAGGTTGAATCCTTTTACCGCGCGAATCTCGACAAATTCAAACTCGAAGACCAGGTCAAGCTGCGCATGATCGTCCTGACCAAAGCCGACGCCAACGACACCAACACCCTCAAACTCGCCCGCGAAATCCAAGGCAAGATCAAGGATGGCGCCAAGTTCACCGAAATGGCCACCGTCTATTCGCAAGGCTCCCAGCAACATCAGGCCGGCGACTGGGGCTGGGTCGAGCGCACCGTGCTCCGCAAGGAACTCGCCGAAGCCGCCTTTGCGCTGCCGGTCGGCCAGGTCAGCGAGGTGATTGACATGCCGGACAGCTGCTACCTCGTGCTCGTCGAGGAGAAAAAACCCGCGCAAGTCAAGCCGCTCACCGATGTCCGTCCCGAAATCGAAAAAACTCTCCGCGTTCAACAGCAAGCCAAACTCCAGAAGCAATGGATTGACGGTCTTAAGAAAAAAACCTTCATCCGTTACTTTTAAAACCCGTGTCGCGGACACGATGAAAAACTGGATCGGAATTTCTCTCGGCGACGCCACCGGCATCGGAGCCGAAGTCGCCCTCAAGGCCATCGCGGCCGAGGCGAAAGTTGACGAGATAAAATATCTGCTCATCGGCGACGAACCATTTCTGCGCCGGTTGAATGATTCGCCGGGGCTGAACCTGCCGCTAAATACTTTCTCCAGCTACGATGAGAGCGGAAGATTTTTCATCACCAATCCGCTGAGCGGAACCCTGCCGGAAAAACTACCCGCCGGCTCACCCCTCGCCGCCAATGCCGCGGTGGCCGCCCTCCATGATGGCGGTCACCGCTGCCTACGCGGCGAACTGGATGCGCTCGTCACCGCGCCGGTGAACAAGGAATCCATTGTACGCGCCGGACACAAATTTGTCGGCCAGACGGAATTTCTCTCCGACCTCGCCGGCACCCAGCGCACCGCGATGATGCTACTCGGCACCGACGAACGCGGCCGCTGGCTGCGCGTCGCGCTGGCGACAGTTCACATTTCCATCAAGACCGTTCCGGAAAAACTCACCGCCAAAAAAATCACGCTCGCCATCGAACTTGCCGCGCAATCCTGCCGCGACCTCGGCTTATCCCGCGCCAAGGTGGCCGTCTGCGGCCTGAATCCGCACGCGGGCGAAGGGGGGGAATTTGGCGATGAAGAAATCACCACCATCAGTCCGGCGGTCAAAGCGATGCAGCAACGTGGTTTCGATGTCGTCGGCCCGTTGAGCGGCGATACGGTTTTTCACTACGCGCTGAAAGGTGAGTTCGACGCCGTCGTGGCGATGTATCACGACCAGGGACTTGCACCGCTGAAGGCCGTGGCGTTCGACAGCGGCATCAACTGGACGCTAGGCCTGCCGTTCATCCGCACCTCGCCCGACCACGGCACGGCTTACGATATCGCGGGAAAAGGAATCGCAAACCCCGGCAGTATGATCGCGGCGATTCGCCTGGCGAAACAGCTGGCACGGAATAAAAAAGCGTAGCGTCGGCGCTAGGCACTGAGCCGTCGAGCCACAGGCTCGACGCTACAATCAACCGATCAACTCCCGCACTTTCGCGCCGATGTTGCCCTGTTTCACGAGCGATTCGCCGACGAGAATCGCACCCGCGCCGCACTTCTGAACCCTTTCCACATCGGCCCGCGTGTGGATGCCACTCTCGGCCACAAGTAACGGCGAGGATGGAGAATGGAGGGCAGAGGATAGCGCGGACAGTTTTGCGATCTTCAATCCTCTTTCTTCGATCTTCGCAGCTAAAAACTCGGTTATGGCCAATTCCACCTTGAAAGTCTTCAGGTTGCGGTTGTTCACGCCGACGAGTGCCGGGGAAATTTTAAGCGCGCGTTCCAGTTCTTCCTCATCGTGGACTTCCACGAGCACGGCAAGACCGGCTTCGGTCGCAAGCGAATGAAATTTTGCCAGTTGCTCGTCGGTCAAAATGGCGACGATAAGCAGGATAGCATCCGCGCCCCATTCGATGGCCTCCAGGATCTGGCGCTCATCAATGATGAAATCCTTGCGCAGCAGCGGCAGTTTCACGGCGGCGCGAATCTGGCGGAGATAATCGAGCGAGCCTTGGAAGAACTGCTTGTCGGTCAGGACGGAAAGGCAGCTAGCGCCCGCCGCTTCATATTCCCTGGCGATACGAACCGGATCGAAGTCTTTGCAAATGACACCCATGGAGGGAGACGCCTTTTTCACCTCGGCAATCAAACCGATATTACCAACGCGAGGCTTTTTAAGCGCAGCGAGAAAATCGCGGCGTTCACCGCGCTCCAGCATCGCGTCACGCAAATCGCCGGCGGCGATGAGGCGCGCAGGCTGTTGCGCAACTTCGCGTTTCTTTTGTTCAACGATTTTGTCGAGAATGTTCATTCAGGCGTTATCCAGTAATCTTGACCTGCTGGTCTGTAAATTGGTTCCGGATTTTTGCCACACCATTCAACAGTCCGTTCGGTCAGATACTTGAATGCCTCGTCAGCGTCGTGCTTTTGAACTTTAATTTCTTCATCTCCATCCATCTCTGTGTCCAAATCTTCAGCAGCTAATCTCACTTGCTCTGCGGCATCCTTAATTTTTTGGACAGTTTGCGGGTCGAAAGTCTTCCGGTCAGCCAAATAATGCTTCAGAAATTTCACAAACTCACTGTGGTAATCACCTGGCTTCCAATTCACATTCCCATTTCGGTTGTATTCATCTTCTAACCTTCCGACGGCTCGAACGATTTCACCTTGAAGTGTTTCGGCATCGTTAGATAAAGGAACGAGTGTTTTCCATAGGTGCCCGAATTTTTCTTCGGCTGTTGGGCCAACTTCAGATTCTTTCTCAAATAGTTTTTTGAACCATTTCATCATTCCTCATCATCCTTCACGCCCTGCATCCGCTTGAGCGGGCAGCCGGCGCGGAGCCAGGCGTTCACGAACGGGTCAAGCGCGCCATCCATCACGGCTTGCACGTCGCTGGATTGTTCGCCGGTGCGCAAGTCTTTGACCATGCGATACGGCTGAAAAACGTAGCTGCGAATCTGGTTGCCCCACGAGATGCTGCCCTTGTCGCCATAGAAACGCTCCATCTCGCCCTTGGCTTGGTCCAGCTTCAGCGCGTAGAGCTTGGAAATAAGCATCTGCATCGCGGTGGCTTCGTTCTGCACCTGACTGCGCTGGGCTTGCGAGGCGGCGACGAGGCCGGTCGGGATGTGCGTGAGACGCACGGCGGTTTCCACCTTGTTCACGTTCTGGCCGCCTTTGCCGCCGGAACGATAGGTGTCGCGACGAATTTCCGTTTTCGGAATAACTATGTCAGCTTCCACCAGATCGCTCAACTCCGCGACGATGTCCACGCTGGAAAAACTAGTGTGCCGGCGCTTGTTGGAATCGAACGGCGAAATACGCACAAGCCGGTGAACGCCGCGCTCCGCCTTGCAAAATCCGTAGGCGTTCTCGCCTTCGACGCGAAAAGTGACGCTCTTGAGGCCGGCCGAATCGCCTTCGAGCGCGTCGGTAACCTCCCATTTCCAGCCGCGCGAATCGAACCAACGGCCATACATGCGGGAAAGCATTTCCGCCCAGTCCTGAGCCTCGGTGCCGCCGGCGCCGGCGTTGATGGTGAAGATGCAGTTGCATTTGTCGTGCGGACCGCTGAGAAATGTTTTCAGCTCAAACGTGTCGAGTTCGGCGAGCAGCTTATTAACATCCACCGTCATCTCCGATTCAAGCTTGAGTTGCATCGCTTCCGGTTCGGCGGCGGCAAGTTCGAGCATGACCTGCAAATCTTCGACCTGCTTCCCAAAGCGAACGAGCGGTTCGAGGTTGTTGCGGATGCTGTTGGCTTCGTTGATGACCTTTTGCGCGGCTTCCTGGTTGTTCCAGAAAGATTCACCGATCATCTGCGATTCGAGTTCGGCGAGCCGTTGGTTCAATTTGGCAACGTCAAAGAAACCTCCGCAAGTGGGCGATCTTGTCGGCGGTGGTAGAAATTTGCGGTCTGACGATGTCGAACATCGGGGAACAATAAAGAATCCAGGAGCCAGAATCCAGCAGGGTTTTGGCCGCAGATGAAACACAGATTTTTTCCATCTGTGAAAATTTGCGATTATCTGCGGCTAAAGCTCATCCTCACGTTCCGCGTAGAAAAGCTGGCAGGCGCGGGCATAATCCGCTTCCGGCACAAAACCCGGGCGAGCCGGTTCAAATCGCCATCGTCCGGGGCGCTGGCATCCACAAAATCCTGCGAGGCAGGGATGCCGTGCTTTTCCAACATCACGACGAGCATCTCGGTGTTGTTGACCGGGCCGGTGTAGAACAGTTTCACGCTCCCCAATTAAACCATAGATGGGCACAGATAAACACAGACAGTGGAATCGCGAGAGCGGATCCGGCAAAGAAGGTTTCATCCAAGGGCTTGGAGCCATTGTGAATAACGGTTTGGTCTTGACGTTGGGATGAAACACTTTAACCTAGGAACTCAAAGTGGTATTGGCTGGTTCACCAGCGTGCGAAAGTCGGAGACACAGGTCTTTCCGACTTTTTTGTTCGCCAGAACCGGAGCTGATGCCGCGCATTTGACTGATATGAATGCTGATTTTATTGCCGGATTAGAATTCTGGGAGCGCGAAAAAGGCGTCAGCCGTGAGGTCCTCATGGCTGCCGTCGAGGAAGCCTTGTTGCAGGCCGCCAAAAAAGCGGTCGGCCCCGCCCGTGAACTGCGCGTGGAGATGAACTCCAAGAACGGCGACATCAAGGCCTTCGCCAAACTCATCGTGGCGGATAAAGTCATCTCGCAGCACGACCAGATTTCCCTCTTTGACGCGCGCCGGATCAAGGCCGATGCAAAGGTCGGCGATGAAATTGAAAAGGAAGTCACGCCGCAGGGCTTCGGCCGCATTGCCGCGCAATACGCCAAACAAGCGTTGATGCAGAAGGTTCGGCAGGCCGAAAAAGCCATGCTGCTCACCGAATACAAAGACCGCGTGGGCGATATCGTCAGCGGCACGGTGCGCCGGTTTGACCGCTCGGACGTGATTCTCGACCTCGGCAAATACGAGGCAGTCATGCCCAACAAAGAGCGCGTTCCGACGGAGGAATACCAGGTGGGCGAACGCATCCGCTGCATCATCAAAGCCGTGCAGGAAGGCGAACGCGGCCCCGAAATCATTTTGTCCCGCGCCGACACTAAGTTCATCGTGAAGCTGTTCCAACTGGAAGTTTCCGAGATCAACGACGGCACGATTGAGATCAAGGGCATCGCTCGCGAACCCGGTTTCCGCACGAAGATGGCGGTTTACTCCCGCGATTCAAAGGTGGACCCGGTCGGCGCGTGCGTCGGCCTGCGCGGCCAGCGCGTGAAGAATATCGTCCGCGAGTTGAACAACGAAAAAGTGGACGTGATTCCGTGGTCTTCCGACGTGAAGGCATTCGTCACGAAAGCGCTCGAACCCGCCAAGATCAAGAGCATCGAGATGAACGAAGCCACGAAACGCGTGCATGTGCTCGTCGCGGAAGACCAGCTTTCGCTCGCCATCGGCAAGCGCGGGCAGAACGCCCGGCTCACGGCGCGGCTGACCGGTTGGGAAGTGGACATTGACGCGGAACACATCGTCACCAAAGGGTTTGACGAGAAGGTGGCCGAAGCGGTTGACCAGATTGCGGCGATTCCCGGAATCACCCGCGAGCAGGCCGATGCGCTGGTGCATGCCGGCGTCACGCGGCTGGATGATTTATTGCAGGCGGAACCCGGCGACATCGCCGACATCCCGCAAGTCGGTGAAAACGCAGCGGCCATTTTGACAGCCGCGCGCGCCGAGGCGGAACGCCGTTCGGTATCCGTGAAGAGTTGATTTATGGCGCAGGCTGGAACAGTCCTTTGGATTGCGATTTCACCATGACGGCGAATCGTTCATTCCGGTTGGCGGCAGTGAAAAATATTTATGCCTGTTCGTATCTACGACATTGCGAAGAAACTTGGACTCGAGAGCAAGGAAGTGCTCGTCAAGGCCAAGGAGTTGAGCATTGCCGCCGCCAAGGTCCCGTCCAGCTCGCTCGATAAAATCAGCGCCGAATGGCTTGAGGAAGAAATCATCAAGTCCAACCCTGCCGTCGCCGCCCGCCTGGCGCCAAAGCCGGTTGAGGAAAAACCCAAGCCCGCTCCCGTCGAGGAAAAAATCCAGATTATCCATGCGCCGGAACCGGAACCAGTCGTCGAAGTAATACCCGATCCGGCACCCGTCGAAGCCCCGCCCGCACCCGAACCCGTTGTCGTTGTAGAACCGACTCCGGCTCCCGCACCAGTCGTCGAAGCTCCCCAACCGGTTGCCCCCCCTGCCCTGCCAAAACCGGTGGTGCCTCCGGCTCCGCGCGTGGGCGACAAAGTTGGTTTCATCCAACTCGCTCCCCGCCCCGGCTCAACCCGTCCCGGCGAACGTGGCAGCGACCGCAATGCGCCAGCGCAACGACCGCAGCCTGGGGCCCGCCCCGGCCAGCCGCCGCAGCGCAGCGATGGCCGCCCGCAATTTCAGCAGCGCGGCCGCGATGGCCGGCCGATCCAGAATTCGCCGCCGCCCCGCCCGACCGCCCCGCAACAACCCAAATTCTCGCTGCCGGCGGATGCCAAAATCATCACCATCAAGCCGCCCATTGTGGTGCGCGCTTTGGCCGAGGCGATGAATTTAAAACCGTTTTCAATCATCGCCGAGCTGATGAAGCAGAAGGTCATGGCGACCGTCAATCAGACGATTGACGAAAAAGTCGCCGCCCAGGTCTGCGCGCATTTCGGCTTTAAGTTTGAAGCGGAAAAACGCGCCAAGGGCGAAGGCGTCGTTCACACCACGGAGAAAAAAGTCGAGCTGGACGTGGACGACAAGCCGGAAGATCTCAAGCCGCGCGCGCCGGTCGTGACCATCATGGGCCACGTTGACCACGGCAAAACCAGCCTGCTCGACGTCATCCGCAAGGCGAACGTCGTCGCGGGCGAAGCCGGCGGCATCACACAGCACATCGGCGCCTACACGATTGCCGTGCCGCATCCCGAGCGCAAAAAAGAGCTCGCGCAAATCACGTTTCTCGACACGCCCGGCCACGCCGCCTTCAGCTCGATGCGCGCCCGCGGCGCAAATGTCACCGACATCGTGGTGCTCGTCGTCGCCGCGAACGACGGCGTCATGCCGCAGACCTTGGAAGCGCTCGCGCACGCAAGGGCGGCGAAAGTGCCGATTCTCGTCGCGGTCAACAAATGCGATCATCCGAACGCGAATGTGCTGCGAGTGCGCCAGCAGCTGCAGGAAAAAGGCCTCGTGCCGGACGATTGGGGCGGCGACACGATTTTCGTCGAATGTTCCGCGCTCACGAAACAGGGCATTGATAAACTGCTTGAAATGATTTTGCTTCAGGCCGACTTGCTGGAGCTGAAGGCGAATCCGAACCGCAACGCCAAGGGCAACGTCATCGAATCCGGCGTTTCGCCCGGCGGCCCGACGGCGACGGTGCTGGTGCGGAAAGGCACCTTGCATCTCGGCGACGTGGTCATTTGCGGAGAGTTTTACGGCAAAGTCCGCGCGCTCATCAACGAGGAAGGCCAACGGCTCAAGGAAGCGGGTCCGTCGGTGGCCGTAAGCGTGTTGGGCTTGAACGGCGTGCCGGAAGCCGGCTGGGAATTCAGCTCGGTGGACGATGAAAAAGCCGCGCGAGCGCTCGCGGAAGATCGCGCGCAGGAAGCGAAAAGTCAGGATTTGGAAAGTCGTTCCAAGGTCACGCTGGAAAATTTGTTTGCCTCGCTCGAAGCCGCACAAAGCAAGGCCCTCAAGGTGGTCATCAAAGCGGACACGCAGGGCTCCGTCGAGGCGATTGTCGAAGCGCTCAAGAAAATCGAATCCGACAAGGTTTCGCTCGAAGTTTTGCACAGCGATGTTGGCACCATCACCGAAAACGATGTGGCTCTGGCGTCCGCTTCCAAGGCGGTCATCCTTGGTTTCCACACGCGGCTCGATAGCACGGCGGCGGAAAAGGCGAAGCACGCCAACGTGCAGATCAAACTTTACGCGATCATCTACGAATTGATTGATCAGGTGAAGGATTCCATGGCCGGCCTGCTCGATCCTGACCTCAAGGAAACAGTCGTCGGCTCGGCGGAAGTGCGCCAGATTTTTGAATTGTCCAAGGGCATTCCCGTCGCCGGCTGCATGGTCAGCAGCGGTCGCATCGTGCGCGGCAAAGTCCGGGTGCGCCGCAAAAAAGATGTCATTTACGAAGGCGTCACCCAGTCGCTGCGCCGGTTCCAAGACGAAGTCAACGAAGTGCGCTCCGGCATGGAATGTGGTATCCGCATTGAAGGCTTTGGCGAATTTCAGGTGGGCGATGCCATTGAGTGTTACGCGATTGAGAAAGTCGCGGCGAAATTGTAACGCGCCGCGCAATTAAAGTTTAATTGCCATGCCCAATGTCCGACATGAACGGGTGCGCGAACTGTTGAAACGCGCGATTGGCGAGGCTATCCGCCGAGAATTCAACGTCAGCGACGTCGGCCTCATCACGGTCAATGACATCGAGATGGGCGGCGACCTGAAATCCGCCATTGTCTTCATCACGATTCTCGGCCACGCCGACCAGCAGAAATACGGCTTGCAGGTGCTGGAACAAAACCGCATCCGCATTCAGGGGCTCGTCGCCAAGTCCGTCATCCTCAAATACACCCCGACGCTTAAATTCATCGTGGACGACTCCATCGTGCGAGGCAACCGCGTGCTGCAGATTTTGGATGAATTGGAAAAGGATTCACCCACCACCAGCGGCCCGACGCTAGAACCGAAGCCGTGAAAAGTTATCCCAAAATCATTGATCGGATTCTCGAAATCGTCCGTGAAAATAAAACTTTTTGTATTGTCGGCCACGTCCGCCCCGACGGCGACTGCATCGGCTCGCAACTCGGCCTCGCCCTGGCCTTGAAAAACGAGGGTAAAAAAGTCACCGTCTGGAATCAGGATACCATCCCGCTGAAATATAAATTCCTCAACCTCGACGGACTGATAGAAAAACCCCATCGCGGCGAAAAGTTTGACTGTGTCATCGCCACCGATTGCGCGAGCTATGAGCGGCTCGGCAAGGCGGGGGATTGCGTCAAGGACCGGAAAATCCTCATCAACATCGACCATCACGCGAGCAATCCGCGCTATGGCGACGTGAACTGGGTTTCCCCGCGCGAGCCTTCCACAGGCGAATTGATTTACCGGCTGCTCAAGGTGGCGCGCTGGCCGATCACCAAGCCGATTGCCGATCTGCTGTTCGCGGCCATCTCGACGGATACGGGCTCGTTTCAATATCCCTCAACGCGGCCCGGCACTTTCCACGCCGGCGCGGAACTCGTCACGCGCGGCGCCAACCTCGCTAGAATTTGTGACGAAGTTTATCAATCCTATCCGCTTTCCCGCGCCAAACTGCTCAAGCACGTTTACAGCAAATTCCGCCTGACCGACAGCGACCGCATCGCCTGGCTCTGGCTGAAGAAAAAGGATTTCACCCGCACCGGCGCGGAAACCGACGACACCGAAGGCCTGATTGATCATCTGCGCGCGATTGAACCGGTGGTCGTCGCCTGCGTGTTTGAGGAAGTGGAACCGGAACTGACGCGCATCAGCCTCCGCTCCAAAAGCGCGCTGGTGAATGTGAACGAAATCGCCGGTCAATTTGGCGGGGGCGGTCATCCGGCCGCGGCGGGCGCGCGCATTGCCGGCACGCCGCTCGCCACGCAGCGCAAAGTCATTGCCGCCATCAAGCGCGCATTGAAGGCCGCGAAGTAATTTTTCCCATGCAAGATTTCACCGCGCTCGACGGCGCCATTCTCGTTGACAAACCCCCCGGCCCCACCTCGCACGACGTGGTGGACGCCATCCGCCGCAAATTCGGCATCAAGAAGGTCGGCCACTGCGGCACACTTGATCCGAACGCCACCGGCCTGCTGATCATTGTGCTCGGACGCGGCACGAAATTGTCCGAACGACTCATGGGCGACGACAAAGTTTACGAAGGCACAATCAAGTTTGGCGAAGCCACCGACAGTTACGATTCCGATGGCGAACTGACCGCCTCCATGCCCGTGATGCCGATGACGCTGAACCAGCTGAACGAGGATGCCGCGACCTTCATCGGCGATTTGATGCAGGTGCCACCGATGGTTTCCGCCATCAAAAAGAACGGGGTGCCGCTTTACAAACTCGCACGCAAAGGCATTGAGGTGGAGCGCGAACCGCGCCTCATCCACATCTACAACTACCGTTTTACCGAATACACCGAGCCGCTGGGGAAATTCCGGGTGGCCTGCACCAAGGGCACTTACATTCGCAGCCTCGCACATGACCTGGGCCAGAAACTCGGCTGCGGCGCACATCTGACGGCGCTGCGCCGGAGCGCTTCGGGAAAATTTGATGTGGCCGAGGCGTTGCCGCTCGATACGATTTTGAAGCTGACCACGGCGGAACTGGAGAAGCGGGTGATGCCGTTTTTGAAACTCGCCGCCAATGCCTGACATATGAAAATCATTCACGCCGCCAAAGAAATAGCCCATGGCAGCCGCAAGGTCGGTCTGGCGATCGGCGTGTTTGATGGCGTGCATCTGGGCCACCAGCAGATCATCCGCCAGACCGTTTCGGACGCACACGGACACGACGCGCTCGCGCTAGTGGTGACTTTTGACAAGCACCCAAGCGCAATTGTCGCCCCGGACCGCGTGCCGCCGCAGATTTTTTCCCGTTCGCAAAAATTGCGCGCCATTGAGGCGCTCGGCGCGGAGGCGCTGCTGGAAATTCCATTCAACAAGGATTTCAGCGAAAAATCGGGCGAAGTTTTCATCCGCGAACTGGCGCGGGATGCGGGCACCATTCATAGCGTTTGTGTCGGTGCGGATTTTGTTTTCGGCCATAAACGGAGCGGCAATGTCGAACTGCTCAAGAAACTGGGAGCGGAACTTTATTTTCGGGTTCACGGCATGGCCGAACTGGCGCTGGACGGCAAAACCGTGAGCAGCACGCGGATTCGCGAGGCCATCCGGACGGGCAATTGGGACGCGGCAAGCCAGATGCTGGGCCGCCCGTATGCAATTTGCGGCCGCATTGTGGAAGGCGACCGGCTGGGCCGGCAACTCGGGTTTCCGACGGCGAATCTGGACGCGGCGAATCTGGTGCTGCCGCCGAAAGGCGTTTATGCGGCCAGCACCAAATTCAACGGGCAGGTTTACCATGTGGCACTGAACATCGGCACCCGCCCGACGGTGGCGGCGGGTCCACAGTTGCGCGTGGAGGCGCACCTGCTGGATTTCGCCGGGGACCTTTACCACACGGAGCTGGAGATGGAAATCAGCTCTAAATTGAGGAATGAGCAGCGATTTGCCTCGCCGGAGGCGCTAAAGGAGCAGATTGCACGGGATGTGGCCGCGGTGCGGTCCAGGATTTGACCACGTTTGACAAATAATTGCCTGCACGCTTGTTGCCGCCGGCATTTTATCCGCCAACAAACCCAAAGAAGGGAAGATTATCCTTGAAATTTGCCGCAAAAAGAGTAGCATGACTGCGCGTCAGTCTTCTGGTGTTCGCAGTTCCAGCTTCACAGCCAAGAACGCGGGTGGTTTTCAGAAGCGCATTATTGTGTCCGGTGGTCATTTTTTCCTGAACTGGCGTGGATTTAGTCTGATTATTTATGTCGAAAAGCAAAGCTACGGCGCCCAAAAGCAAGCCGGGTAACAAACACAGCAGCCCAAAGGTAGCGAAAACCAAAACTCCGCCCGTCCGGCGGAGATTTGTCATTTCCAGCAAGGCAGCCAAACCGCAATCAACGAAGGCCGCTCCGACCGCCGCCCCCGCACCTGCCAAATCCGGCGGCAAGACGGCGGCTACAAAATTAACTGGCCCAGGCCAGACACCGCCGAACGCTCCATCATCCGGTGTGACCTCAGTGGACCTGACTGAGACCATCAAGACGCTGCTGCACCTTTCGCAGGAGCACGGCTACGTCACTTACGACGACATCAACGACATTCTGCCGGACAATTTAAGCCCGGAAGATCTCGATGCCGTGCTTTCAAAATTGCGCGGGCTGGACGTGGAAATCGTCATGGACCAGGCCGAAGCCGAACGCGCCGAGCGCAAGCAGCCCGAGCAGGCGCAGGCGGAGGAAGTGGAGGATGATTCACGGCTGGAAATTCTCGATGACCCGGTGCGCATGTATATGAACCAGATGGGCAAGGTTCCCCTGCTCACACGCGAACAGGAAGTCGAGATTTGCAAAAAGATCGAGGATGCGGAAGTGGACATGAAGCGCATTGTTTACAGCCTCGGCTTCACCGCCAAGGAACACATTGCCATCGCGGAAAAGATTTTATCCGACCCGCCCAAAGAACGCTTCGACCGCGTGATTGTTGACAAAAAAATCGCCAACCGCGACGGCCACCTGAAAGATTTGCGCAAGCTCATCAAAAAGGTCCACACCATGGACCGGCATGTGGATGAAAAATATTTCGCATGGCAGAAAGCCCAGCAAAAAGGCCGCAAGGAAAAGCTCGGTAAAGAGCTGAAGAAACTCAGCACCAAGCTGCAGGAAACTTTTGCCAAGTTTTTCTACAAACAAAAAGTCGTCGAGGAAATGATTGTCGTGGCCGGCAACATCCACGAGAAGTTTCAGGCCAGCAACCGGCATTTGACCGAGTTGGAATCGCACCGCAACACCGCGGAAAAGCGCGCCACCGTCGAGGCCGAATTACAGAAAGTCGCCACGCTGGAGCAATTCGTCCGGCTGCCGCGCGAGGAATTTCAAAAAACCTTCAAGGAACTCAAAGCCGCCGCCGACCGCGGCCTCAAGGCCAAGACCCACATGGCCGAGGCCAATTTGCGCCTCGTCGTTTCCGTGGCCAAGAAATACACCAACCGCGGCCAGTCGTTCCTCGATTTGATTCAGGAAGGCAACATCGGTTTGATGAAGGGCGTCGAGAAATTCGAATATCGCCGCGGCTACAAGTTCTCCACCTACGCGATCTGGTGGATTCGCCAGGCAATCACCCGCTCCATCGCAGATCAGGCCCGCACGATCCGCATTCCGGTGCACATGATTGAAATCATGAACAAGCTCTGGCGCGCGCAGAAGCAACTCACGCAGGAGCTTGGCCGCGAACCCACACCCGAGGAACTGGCCGACGAGATGCACATGCCGGTCGCGCGCATCCACGCCCTACTCAAGATGGCGCAGCAGCCGGTTTCGCTGCATGCGCCGGTCGGCGACGACGGCGATGTGAGCGTCGGCGATTTCATCGAGGACAAGTCAGCGGAAAATCCATCGGATGTGACCAGCTACAGTTTGCTCCGCGAAAAACTCGGCGACGTGCTGACCACCTTAACCGAACGCGAACGCAAGATTTTAGAAATGCGTTTTGGTCTAGCCGACGGCTACGAGCGCACGCTCGAAGAGATCGGCAAGATGTATAACGTCACCCGCGAACGCATCCGCCAGATCGAGGCGAAAGCGCTGCGCAAGCTGCGCCATCCGACCCGCGTGCGCCATCTGCAAGGCTTCCTCGAAGGCGCGGAACCGGCGTAATATTCCGGAAATTTGAAAACGAAAAGCCCTCAACCGCAGTGCGGTTGAGGGCTTGCTTTTGCCGATGTTACAAAGTGACGGCTGGCTGGCTCGGATTATTTGGCGTCGGCGCCGAACACCCGTTTAACCGCCTCCAAATAGCCGTAGCCATACTTGGTGTCCGGCTCCAGATAGCTGGTCTCCGTCCATTCATTCCAACTGTTGATGGTGATCAGCGGCGTTTGATTCGGGCGGGCATCCACAAAGGCTTTGGCCTGGCGCAACGCCTGTTCGAAGTTCGCGGGTGGATTATTCCTGGTGATCGAACCTTTGAAATTGAACGTCCTCGGACTGCTGTCCCAGCCGACGGAAACATGCGGATAATAGCGCGCGGTGTAATTTGACGAAACCATCCCCCATTCCCGCACAGCATCTTTCACAATTTCATTGTATTCCCGGTTCACGTCGGTCATGTGGACAAATTGATAGTGCGTAAGCGAGTCAAACCCGAGTTGATCGACCATCTCTTTCTGCGTGCCGATGCCGTCGCCCGCCACGGCGGACAGGCTTTTATTGTTATCGCGGCGCAGGGAGAGTTGCAGTTCCAAGCCCGGAAATCCCGCCTTGACCACCTCTGCGCGAAACCACGCGATGGCGTCCTTCGCCTGAGCCGCGCCGCCCAACCCTTGGATGAACTTGCTCAAATCATAGAGCATGAACACCGGCTTGCCGTCGATTTTGTAATAAGTCGGCTGGGAAAAATATTTTTCGATCCACCGGTGCGCGATTTTCTCGAACTCCGCCCGCTCGACCGAACCTTTCCAGATGAGCGCCTTGTTCTTTTGGGCGAAAGCGTCATCCGCATTGCGCTTGTCCCAGTTAAGCCCCACATCGTGATTGGCCCACATCAGGTAGAATTTCATCCGGCGGTTGTTGCCCGCCTTCAAAAAACCGTCGTTCAAGCACGCTTCCAGAAACGGCATCCGGTCATACCAATACCAGTCGTAGATGAACACATTCACGCCATGGTCGGCGGCCGCGGCGATCTGCATCTCCATGACATAACGGTCCGACTCGTTGACGTAACCCCACAACGGAATGCGCGGCTGATCGTGACCCTCGAACTTGGGCTGGTTATGCATCACCGTTTCCCATTCACCGATGCCCATCGGCCAGAAAATTCTCGCCCGGTCGTCTGGGTGATAGGATGGCCATACAAACGCGGCGATATCGTAATGCCTGGGTTTATCCAGCACCGGCGAACCGGCGGCTGGCTGCGCCGAAACCAGATTTGCCACCGTTAGCAATCCAGATAAAACGGCGGCAAACAATATCTGCGGTTTTGGATTTTTCATAAAAGGGTCTGCCTATTCTGGTTCTTCAACGGACACAGGGCAAAGCTAAATGCGAATGGTATTTGGTTTTCAATATCCCGGAAATGGCGGACGGGGGACGGAGGCGTTTTAATTGTTAAAACCGGAGAAAATCGTGGCGCTATTTTCAAAATAGCGCTACGGGAAGAAAGAATCCTGACTAGGAAACGAACATTTCTGATGAGCGGACGAAGATTTTCTGGAGCTATTTCTGAAATAGCTCCACGGAAAATGATTTTTTCAGTCAGCGGACAAACAAATCGTGGCGCTATTTTGGAAATAGCACCAAGAAAAATGATTTCACTGACTAGGAAAACCACAATCCTTGGCGCTAATTTGAAAATAGCGCCACGAAAAACTCATCCGCCAATGACATTTTCTTGGGGAATTGATGGAAAAGCAGGGTTTTTGACGGTTTCAGCTCGTTTCCTCGTCATCCGGGGAACAATCCCGGTCATGGATCAAGCGGATATGACAGGGAAATCTCAAACCACCGATGCAGAACCGGGAAAGCAGATATGAAACCTTGGGCTGAATGAGTGGAATCCTGTTGGTATTCACGGAACATGACCTTTAGAAAACGGAGCGAGGATATACGAATTAACAAACGAATTGAAAATGGCTATTGTCACTTAAGCGACTGAACTTCCGCGCGATTATAAATAGCATTCGTGTAATGGGGATTTATTTCAATTGCCTTCGAGTAATCAGCCATAGCATCGTCATAATATTTTAGACCACGTTTCGCTGTGCCACGATTATTGTATGCTTCAGCATAATGAGGGTTTACTTCAATGGCCTTATTACAGTCAAAAATAGCGCCGTTAAAATCGTTGATATTGTTTTTTGCAGCGGCTCGACTGTTGTAAGCTTTGTCATATCGAGGGTTGATTTCGATGGCTTTGTCAAAATCCGCGATGGCTCTGGTGTAATTATTTAACCGATACTTTGTATTACCACGATTCAAATAGGCTGCCGAATCGTGTGGATTAAGTTCAACAGCTCTGTCGTAATCTAAAACGGCTTTAGCAAAATCCTGAAGATGCGCTTCAGCATTTCCCCGATTGTAATAACCAAATTGATATTGTGGATTCAGTTTAATGGCTTTGGTGTAGTCAGCGATAGCTCCGTCCTCATCTTTGATAGCGTCTTTAGCCATGCCGCGATTGTTGTATGCCTTGATGTAATTCGGATCGATTAGGATGGCCTTATCATATTCGGCTATGGCACCGACGAAGTCACCAGAAGCATATTTGTTACAGCCTGCGTTAAAGAATTTCTTGGCGGATGGTTTTGAACATGAAGAGCAAGCAGCGACCAATAAAATCAGAATGAATTTATTTAGCGAAGCCTTCATGCAACCTGAAAATCCCACATTGTTCTTATTTCAACCCGTTTTCAAATTCGATTAATGCCCTCTCAATCCTCGCCATCACGCGTTCTTTGCCGAGGACTTGGAGCAGGTGGTAGAGGCTGGGGCCAGAGGTCTTGCCGGTCACGGCCAAGCGGCACGGATGCACCAACACACCGGCTTTCACGCCCAGCGCCTTGGCCGTTTCCTTGAGCGTGGCTTCCAGCGTCTCGGCATTGAACGCCGGGGCGTGGAGGAACGCATCGCGGAGTTTTTCCAAACGCGGCTTGTTCTCCGGCACAAAATCTTTCTTGGCCGCCTCGGCATCGTATTCCACCTGCTCGGTGAAATAAAATCCGGCGTAGGCGGGCAGTTCGGCAAAGGTTTTGATCTTGCCGCGACAGGTGTCGAGCGCGGCTTTGACGAAGTGGACGTCCAGCTTGTTCGTATCCATGCCAGCCTTGGCAAACGCGTGCACGCCGAGTTCATAGAAACGGTCAGGAGCGACTTCGCGGCAGTATTCGCCCTGCAACCACGTCAGTTTCTCGTAATCGAACTTGGCGTTGTGCCGGAGAATCTGCGGCAGGTCGAAGCGTTCGACGACGTCGGCGAGCGGCATTTTTTCCAGATTGTCCTTGGGCGACCAGCCGAGGAGGCAGAGGTAATTGTTCACGGCTTCGGCCAGGAAACCGTCGTCGAGATAGCTGGTGAGCGACGCGCCTTTGTCGCGCTTGCTCATCTTGGAACCGTCGGCATTCAGGATGAGCGGGATGTGCGCGTATTTGGGCGGCTCGACGCCGAACGCGCGGAAGAGGGCGATGTGCTTGGCGGTGTTGCTCAAGTGATCTTCGCCACGAATGACGTGCGTGATGCCCATTTCCAAATCGTCCACGACGTTGACGAAGTGGAACACGGGCTGGCCGTCGCTGCGGACGAGCACCCAATCGGGATCGGCTTCCTCGCGGTCGGTCAGCGGCCGCAACACATCGCCAACGACGAGATCGGGAATTAGAATCGGCTCGCGCGTCATGCGGAATTTGATGGTGCCGTCGGCATGTTGGTAAGCGAGGTCGCGCGACATCAGGGCTTCGACGCGGCGCTGGTAATTTTCTTTCCGTTGGGATTGAAAATAGGGACCACGATCGCCCTTGCTCGGCCCGGTGGCGTCACCGGTGATGGGGCCTTCGTCCCAATCCAGCCCGAGCCAGCGCAAGCCATTGAGGATGACGTCCACGGCTTCCTGCGAATTGCGCGCAGCATCGGTGTCCTCGATGCGCAGCACGAACGTGCCGCCGGTGTGCCGGGCGTAAAGCCAGTTGAACAAAGCGGTGCGCGCGCCACCGATATGAAGATAGCCGGTGGGCGAGGGAGCAAAACGGACGCGAGGTTTCATAGTCATTTAATTTAGCCACAGATTTCCACAGATGGACACAGATTAAAAAACAAAAATCACCGGGTTGTCACTTTTGGTTTCCAGCGGAAGGCGGTATGGTTGGCGGGTGATGAGACAAATTTCGCTGGTCGTCCTTTTGTGGGCGCTGACGCTTGGCCGGTTGACGGCGGCGGAGCAGATCCGGTTCGCCGCTAATTTTTCGCGCGGCATTTCCAACGGCTGGGAGAACGTGGCGTTTTTCAAGACGCCGACGGATTATGCGGTGGGGCGCGAGGGAACAAATTATTTCGTGCGCGGCACGGCGGCAAAAACGTGTTCCGCCTTAAGCACCAAGCTGAACCTCGCGCCAACGACCAAGTTAAAGCTGCGCTGGCGCTGGCGGATTGAGGGCGTGAACCCAAACGGTTCGGAGCGCGAGTTGAAGAAGTTCGACCACGCGGCGCGGGTGTTCGTAGCGTTCGACACCTTCATCGGGCCGCCACGCTCGCTGAATTACATGTGGGGAAACACGGAACCCGCCGGCACAGTGCTGGAGCATCCCAAGTCCAGCCGCGCACAAATCTTTGTTCTGGAATCCGGCAACGCCAAGGCCGGCCAGTGGATCACCGAGGAGCGCGACGTGGCGGCAGACTGGAAACGGGTCTTCCCCGACAAGCCAATGCCGAAGATTGTGGGCCTGGGCATGATGACCGACAGCGACAGTCTGGGAATGAAACTGACGGGAGACTACACGGATATCGAATTATCGGAGGAATGAAGAGCGCCCCGTTGCCAACGCGCTTCAGGTTGGAGGGAAAAATTATTTCCGGCGCAGGGCGACCAATGCCAGCAAGCCACCAGCAAAAATGGCAACGGTGGACGGTTCTGGAACAGCGGCGGAAGTTGAGCGGTCATAGGAAAATCCACCCGTTCTTTGGCCCCAAGACGTGAACTTGATGCCGATATAGATATCGGCGGCGATGAGGCGCAGCACAACGGGCGTGCCGACGATGTTGTTCGCAAGCGCGGTGGGGCCACCGTAGCAGGTCGCCCAGTCGGTGTAGGTCAGTGAAGCATAGTCAGCTAACTGCCCATAGGCCCATTCAGTGCCAGCCGGACTGACCAAACTAGTGTAACCGGCTTCGTAAAAAGAGTTGAATAATCCTCGCGACGAGCCACGCGTAAGCCAGACATTGTCCGTGAGCACATCAACGTCACTAACAGAATTGTTGACGAAGCTGATGGTCGGCCCGGTCCAGATGACGCCCTGACCGGCACAGTGAAAGGTGGTAAACACGACTAGCGTGAAGACCACCCAGCAATTCGAAAAGATTCTTTTCACCACAAAGCACACTTATCATCAAACCCCTAGATTTTCCAATAAAATGTTTTGAAAGCGAAAATCAAACAAAAGCTGCATAGCTGGCCGTCACACGCAACTCATTGGGGAAATAAAAAGAGCGCCCCGTTGACGGAGCGCTCTTGGGGGGAAGTAATTAAAATTACTTGGTGCCGAGGATCGCGTCCTTGGCAGCCTTGGCGACGCGGAACTTCACGACGCGTTTGGCCTTGATCTGGATCTGTTCGCCGGTCTTGGGGTTGCGGCCAATGCGCGCGGCGCGGTTCTTGAGGACGAGCTTGCCGATGCCGGGAAGGGTGAAAGTGTCTTTCGCGTGCTTGTAAGCGAGCTGCGCGATGCTGTCGAGGATTTCAACGGCCTGCTTCTTGGAGAGTCCGTTCTTTTCCGCGACGAGCGCGGCGATTTGAGCCTTGGATAGTGCTTTTGCCATATTTATTTTATTTAGTTGATGTTGTTGTTTTTTACGTTTCAGTCCGAAAAGTCACCAGACTTAGTGCGAGTAAAAATCCATTACGCTCCTCGCGCAAGCGAAAAAATCAAAAAAATCACAGTTTATTAAGCCCTACCCGCTACCGGACTTGACATCGCATAACGATTTCTGACCATTTAGCCATGGTGCTCTTCACCATCCAAAACGAATTTCGCTATGACATCACTCGAAAAATCTTCGAGGGTGGCATGGGCATCGTCTATGAAGCGGAGCAACACGGCGCGCGGGATTTCGTCAAACGCGTCGCCATCAAGATTATCCGGCCCAATTTCGGCAGCCAGAAGATGTTCATGGACAACTTCGTCGGTGAAGCCAAGCTGGTCGCCGATTTAATCCACACCAATATCGTCCAAACCTACCATCTCGGCGAGACGAACGGCCTGGCGTTCATCGCCATGGAATTGATCCGGGGCGTGAATCTGGAGCAATTTACCCACCAGCTGGCCGAAAAAAAACGCACGCTATCGAAGGAACTGGCGGTATTCATCACCAGCCGGATCGCCCGCGGCCTAGCCTACGCGCATAACAAGACCGACAAAGACGGCCGGCCGATGGGCATCGTCCACCGCGACGTCAGCTTCAAGAACATCATGATCGCGTTCGAGGGCGACGTGAAGCTGACCGACTTCGGCATCGCCAAGGCGAAAGGATTTCTCACCGACCAGGAAGGGGAAGTCGTCGCCGGGAAACCGGATTACATGAGCCCTGAGCAGGCGGATTTTCAGGTGACCGACAAGCGTTCGGATATTTTCTCCGTCGGCGTGGTGCTGGCGAATCTGCTGCTCGGCCGGAATATTTTCAAGGGCTCAACCGCCGAAGATTCGCGGAACCGGATCATGAACCAGCCCATCCCTGATTTCCACTCGCTTGATCCGCGCATAGACGACCCGCTCAACGACATTCTCCACCACTGCCTGGCACGCGACCTGCACCACCGTTACGCGACAGCCGACCAGCTACTGACCGAGCTGGAATATTACATCTACCACGGCGGTTACGGCCCGACCAATGAGACGCTCGGCAAATTCATCCGCGAACTTTTCGGACAGGAACCGGTCAAGCCCGCCCCCGACCAGGCGCATCTGAAAACCATCGTCCTCGATGAAACCGCGCGGCAACACAAGCCAAATCATTGAGCGCATGAAACGCGCCGCCTCCGCCATCGTCAAACTCGGCCTGATGCAAACGGACGTGTCGGCGAATCCGGCGGCAAACCTTCAGAAGACCATTTTGCTCGTTGAACGCGCCGCCAAATCCGGCGCCAAAATCATCTGCACCCAGGAACTCTTCCGCTCGCAGTATTTCTGCCAGAGCGAAAACCACGCGAATTTCAAGCTGGCCGAAAAAATCCCCGGCCCCAGCACCGATGTCTTCTGCCAATTGGCAAAGAAACACCAGGTTGTCATCATCGCCTCGCTGTTCGAGAAACGCGCCGCCGGCGTCTATCATAACACCGCCGCCATCATTGACGCTGACGGTTCCCTGCTCGGCAGCTACCGCAAGATGCACATTCCCGACGACCCGCTGTATTACGAGAAGTTTTATTTCACACCCGGCGACCTCGGCTTCAAATCCTGGCAGACCCGATACGCCAAAATCGGCGTGCTGATTTGCTGGGACCAATGGTATCCGGAAGCCGCGCGGCTGACCGCATTGCAGGGCGCAGAAATCCTTTTCTACCCCACCGCCATCGGCTGGCATCCGGGCGAAAAGAAAAAGCACGGCTTCAACCAGCACCACGCCTGGGAAACCATCCAGCGCAGCCACGCCATTGCCAACGGCTGCTACGTTGCCGCCGTCAACCGCATCGGCCACGAAAAAATTTCCGGCGTGCGCGGCGAGGGCATCGAGTTCTGGGGGCAAAGCTTCGTCGCCGGCACCTCCGGCGAAATCATCGCCAAAGCCGGCGGCAACAAGGAAGAAATCTTAATCGTGCCCGTAGATCTCACCCGCGTGGACACCACCCGCACCCACTGGCCGTTCCTGCGCGACCGCCGGATTGACGCTTATGGAAACCTCACCAGGCGCTTCGTCGACTAGGCCGATTGCCTGGATCACCGGCGCAAGCGGACTAATTGGCAATTATCTCGTCCAGACCGCCCCCAAATTCGCCCCACGCTGGCGGGTGCGGGCGCTGGCACGCGCGGATTTTGATTTGCTGGATTTTGCCGCCGTCGAACGCGAGTTCAAAAAGGACCGGCCGCAACTCATCATCCACGGCGCAGCCATCACGGCGGTTGCCGACGCGCAAAAGGATCCCGCGCTGGCGCGGCGCGTGAACGTCGAGGTCACCCAACTGCTCGCAGAGCTGGCAACGGATGTTTCTTTCGCCTTTTTCTCGACGGATCTGGTTTTCGACGGCCGCAAGGGAAATTTCGCCGAGGCGGACGCGACGAATCCGCTGCACTTTTACGGCGAGACGAAACTTGCCGCCGAGGAAATCGTCCGGAAAAACCCGCACCATCTGGTCGTGCGTACCTCGCTCAACGGCGGCATTTCGCCCGCCGGCAACCGGGCGTTCAACGAGCAGTTGCGGCGCGCGATGCAGCAAGCCGGCCAGGGAATAACCTTGTTCACGGATGAATTCCGCTGCCCGATTCCCGCGGTGGAAACGGCGCGCGCGGTGTGGGAACTGGCGCAGAAACATTGCGCAGGACTTTACCATGTAGCCGGTGCGGAGAAACTTTCGCGCCGGGAAATCGGCGAGCTGCTGGTGAAACGCTGGCCGGAAGTGACCGCAACCCTGAAATCCGGTTCCGCCCAAGATTTTCCGGGGCCGCCGCGGGCACTGGACACATCGCTGAACATCGCCAAGGTGCAAAAAGTTTTGTCCACTCCCCTGCCCGGCCTGCGCGAGTGGCTGGCGGCAAATCCTAGCGAAACATTTTGAACAACAAAGCAACGAAGAAACAAAGAAAACTTAGCTCCTTTGTTTCGTTGCTGTTAAATTGATAGCTGGATCACTTCGCTTCCAGTTCCAGAATGGTGATGGAACAGGGCGGGAAGGTGCGGGTAAAGCGGGTGCCCAAGCCTTTCACTTTTTCGGTGACCGGGACCACCTTCTTCGGATTGTCAATGGAATTGGTGGCGTCACGATTGTCGGCCTTAAGCACGGTGGCGGTGCCTTGGGCGGCGATGGATTTCACGCCGCTGATTTCAATCTTCACAGCCTGCGGCGCATCCGCGCGATTGACGATTTTGACAATGATTTTCCCGCTTCGTTTTTCTCGTGTGGCGGAGTAGAATAGAGACTTTGCCTCACGCTTGACGGCCGACTGCTCAACCCCGTCGCGTTTTCTGGCCTTTTGCATCCATGAGTAAGTCGGCAGGTTTTTGGCGGCGGTGGCCAACACTTCGTCACCGCCGTGGATACCGAACAATTTCTGCGCGTAATACGACGGCGAGCCGTAGCTGGTCAGGGCGTCATAACCGATGAGGTCACTGGACCATTGCATGGAGCCGCCTTTGATTATTTTGCCGCTGCTGTCGCGCTTGAGTTCGCTGACATTGACGAACAAGGGCGCGTAGCAGTGCATGAGCACGATGTCGGCGTTGCGCTCAAGGCTGCACATGAAAGCGGCGTCACCGAGCGCCCCCGCCATGTTCGGCGTGGGTGACCCGACACGCGTGGCCCATTCGCCGACGAATATTTTTGAAGTGTTGGTGCGACTGCGTTCGTCATACATGTAGGACTGCGATTCCATTTCTTCCTCGGAGCGATAGTAATGTTCATCCACCAAGTCAGGCGTGCGGCTGTGGACGCGCACGGATTCGGGGTGCTCATTGCCGACGGTGGAAATGATTTTCAAGTGCGGGTATTTGGCCCTGATGGCGTCGTAAAATTGGGCAAAACGCCCGTCGTAGCTACCCGACTTGTCGAACCAGTCTTCGTTCCCGATTTCGACGTAGCGCAGCGGGAACGGATTCGGATAGCCGTCCCGGACGCGTTGCGCGCCCCACTTGGTTGCGGCATCGCCGATGACATATTCAATCTCCTCCAACGCTTCCTTAACGTAAGGTTCGAGCTTGGGGCCGGCGGGAATATAATCTTTCTTCAGCGTATAGCCCGCGAACACGGCGAGCACCGGCTCCAGGTTCAAGTCCTGACACCAGCCGAGAAATTCCGGTAGCCCGAATCCGTCCGTGGACCAATAGCCCCAGCAACTGCGATGGCCGGGCCGCTGCTCGACGGGGCCGACGGTTTCCTTCCAGTTGAAACGCTCGTTAAAATAATCACCTTCGACGTAATTACCGCCGGGGAAGCGCAGAAATTTCGGCTGCGCGTCCTTCAGCATCTGCGAGAGGTCCACGCGATTACCGTTGGCGCGATTTTTATAGGTGGGCGGGAACAGCGAAACCTGCTGCAACCAAACCGTGCCGGGCGAAGCCGTCGTCAGCTTGAAAACATTCTCCTTGGACGGCTTCACGTTTTTCACAGTCAAAGTGGTTTTAAATTGCTTCCAATTGCCGGTGACACCGGAGATTTCTGCGCGGGCAAAAAAGGTTTTTCCGTCCGCACTTTCAAGGCCAACCGTCAGTGGACCGTTGAATCCAACGGCGGCTTTGGCAAAGAATGAAACCTGATAAACCGTCTGGGGCTGGATGGGAATGCCCCAGTAGCCGCCATTGGCGATTCCCGCCGGAGAACTTTTTGACGCCGAGGAGGCATCCAGCTTCAAACTCACGTTGAACGCGGCGTTCAATGGCGTGTTGGTGTCGAGCGAAATGATGGCGTTACCGATGGAATTCCAAAATTTTGGCGCGTTCGTGGCCGGAAACTTTGCCAGATAATATTTATCCGGAACATACGTGTCAGGCTTGATGATTTCGGGAATGGCATCTGCCTTGAAAGAGCGGTTGCGGATAAGTTCGCAATAAAGACCGCCTTCGTAGGAATAATTGATCTCTTCGGTCATCAGTCCGTAAAACGTCGGCGGCATCTGGGCCGTGACCTTGTCCGCCTGAATTTGCAGGACCGTAAGATTTGTTTGAGCCAAGCTCACTGTCGCTACGGCCAGAGCGAAGAAACCCACCATGAGTTTTGAAGCCAAAATCTCCCGCGAGCGGTATTTAATAAGGTTCATAAAGTAATTATTGAATTTGACCGCACCGGAAGTCCACAATTATTTATGGCAATGGATGGAAAAGAAAACTTTGTTCCGGTGCCGCTTCGTAGTTTTATTCCGGCAGTGAACCAGCCATCGCCAACCGCCACTTCTAAATACCGAGGCCGCCTCGCGCCGTCGCCGACAGGCCTGCTGCATCTCGGCCACGCGCGAACGTTCTGGGTCGCACAGGAACGGGCGCGGACGGCAGGCGGCACTTTGATTCTGCGCAACGAGGATTTAGATTCCACCCGATTCAAGATGGAGTATGTCACCCAAATGCTGGAAGATTTGCGCTGGTTTGGCTTTGAGTGGAGCGAAGGACCGGACGGCGGCGGGCCGTTTGCGCCGTATAATCAAAGCAATCGGATGGATTTTTACCGCGCCACGCTGGAAAAACTCCGGGCGGGCGGCTTCATTTATCCCTGCACCTGCTCGCGCAAAGACATTCAAGCCGCGGTTAGCGCTCCGCATGAAAACACTGGGGACGAACCCATCTATCCAGGAACGTGCCGGGGGAAACACCCAACTTCCAAGCTCCAACTTCCATCGGCGAAGTTCTCGTGGCGCTTCCGCGTTCCCGACGGTGAAACCATCTCATTTGTGGATGGAGGGTTTGGCGAACAGAAATTTGTCGCCGGAAAGGAATTCGGCGATTTCATTATCTGGCGACCCGACGACGTGCCGGCCTACCAACTGGCGTGCGTCACGGACGATGCCGCGATGCAAATCACGGAAGTGGTGCGCGGCGCGGATTTGCTGCTCAGCACCACGCGCCAGATTCTGCTCTATCGCGCGCTCGGATTGACCCCGCCGCAGTTTTACCATTGCGAATTGATGCGGGACGAACGCGGCGAAAGGCTTGCCAAACGGCATGATTCCTTGAGCCTACGAACTTTACGCGAGCAGGGACAAACCGCCGCACAGCTTCGTTTGGGATGGAAGCCGGTCAGTAGGGCGGATGAATCAAAAAAACAGAAAAAATGCTTGTGAATTTTTTCACGATTAGGCAGTTTGTAAGTTCTCTGACGTCGGGATTTTCCTTTGGAATTATTTGCGCCGTCAGGAATCATTTTCGTGAACCGTTTTGGAAAAATAATTTTGCTTTTGGCCGTTTCTGCCGCTGGGTTTACCACCCTTTTGCGCGCGGAAAACGTCGTTGCACCGGCCGCCGCCAAAACTCCCCATGCTGAGGCGGACAAGCCGCTGGTAGCGGCGTATGCCCCAGCGCTGTTGTATTTCGGCCCCGTGCCAGCCAATGCCCAGGAGGAAGATCAGCAGTCGATCGTGGTTTTCGCCAAGCAATGGCCGAAAAACTTCCCCTCTTTTCCGATCACCAATTCCATTCTCTACACCTGGGTTGTGGCCATCGTGATTCTCGTCGTGGTGCGAATGGGGACACGCAAAATGAAAGAAGTGCCCTCCGGCACACAGAATTTTGTCGAAGCGCTGGTTGGCGGACTGCGCGACATGTGCGAGGGGATGCTGGAACCGAAAGTGGCGCGCTGGGTGTTTCCGCTGGCGGCAACGTATTTTATTTTTATCGCAACCTCAGATTTGATGGGCTTGTTGCCCGGCGTGGGGAGCATTGGCTGGGGAAATCACGCTCCCGCAGGAGAAAAATTCAGTTGGATGCCTTTTGCGATTCATCATGCGGAATCACCCCTGTTCCGTCCGCCGACGGCCGACGCGAACATGACAGTGGCCATGGCAGCGACTTTCTTTGTGATGAGCCTCTGGTGGGCGCTGAAATACAACGGCCCTTGGGGCATGGTAAAACACATTTTCGGTGTGAAAGGCGGATTTAAGGGTTTGGTGGTTATTCCGTTGTCGCTGATTTTCCTGTTTGTCGGCTGCGTGGAAATCATCTCGATCTGCGTTCGCCCGGTGGCGCTCGCCATGCGGCTTTATGGCAATATTTACGGGGGTGAAAGCGTGCTGGCCATCATGCTCACCAATTCGCCGCTCGGCATCGCCGCGCTGCCTTTCTATTTTCTGGAACTGCTCGTCGCGCTGGTGCAGGCGCTGGTGTTCACGCTGTTGAGCATCGCGTTCATCGGCATGTTCTGCTCGCACGAAGAAGAGGCGGAACACGCACATTGAAATTAAATTTTTAACTTTGCCTCCGGGAGTCCTTTCGGCGAACGGCGGCATGAAACTGAAACCTAAAACATAAAAAACATATGATGCTAGCAGAAGCAGTTACACAAGCGTTGAACTTGCACGGTAATATTGGAGTGGGTCTGGTCGGCGCCGGCGCCGCCATCGGCATCGGTCTCGCCGGTTTCGGCGCGGCCCTGGCCACAGGACGCAACCCTGGAGCCTTCGGCAAGATTTTCACCACAGCCCTCCTCGCGATGGCGCTTGCTGAAGGTCTCGCGATGCTGGTGTTCTTCCTGCTCGCCAACAAGTAATTGACCTATGGAACTGCTCCAAACGCTGGGCATCCAGTGGACCAAGCTCATTCCGCAGTTGTTTAACTTCGGAATTGTGCTTTGGGTATTGTGGAAATTTGCCTACAAGCCGGTTTTCACCATGCTGGATGCGCGCCAGAAGAAAATCGCCGAAGGCATCGCCAACGCCGATAAAATCAAGGTGGAACTCGCCCAGACCGAGGCGGAGCGCCAGCGGATTTTGAATCAGGCCGGCGACGTGGCGAACCAAATGATTGAGCAGGCCCGCGAAGCCGCCAACCGCGTTCGCGAAGTCGAGACACAGAAGGCCATCGCTGCCGCCGAACAAATCATCGCCAAAGCCCGCGAAGCCGCCGCCCAGGATCATGCCAAGATGCTGGCCGACTTGAAGCGCGAAGTCGGCCGCCTCGTGGTGCAGACCACGACGACGGTCACCGGCAAGATTCTCACGACAGACGACCAAAAGCGGCTCGCGGAAGAGACTCAGAAGCAACTGTCCTAAACCGGCGTAATGAAAATCTCCAAACAAGCCCAGCGCGCCGCACGCCAATTGTTCCGCACCAGCCTCGTCAACGGGGCGCTGAATGAAGGCCACGTCCGGCAGGTGGTGACGCTGCTCGCGGTAAAAAAACCGCGCGGCTATGTGCAGATTCTTTCGCGCCTGCACCGGCTGGTGAAACTGGATTTGGCCAAACGCACGGCGAAAGTCGAGGGCGCAGTGGCGGTCACGCCGACATTGATGGCGGAAGTCAAAGCCGGATTGGAAAAGCATTACGGCGCAGGACTGGATTTGAGTTATGTCGTGAATCCGGCGCTGCTCGGCGGCTTACGGATACAGGTCGGCAGCGACCTATATGACGGCAGTGTGAAAACCCGTTTGGATAAATTGGCCCAAAGTTTTTAATCGGATACTATGAGTAATTTGTTACAGGAAATTGAAGCCCAGATCGCCGGTGCAAAAACCGCGACGGCAAAACAAAATGTCGGCACCGTACGCGAAATCGGCGACGGCGTGGCCAAGATTGAAGGCCTCACCGACACGATGCTCAACGAGATGCTCGACTTCGGCAACGGCGTCGTCGGCCTCGCGCTGAACCTCGAGGAAACCGAAGTCGGCGCGGTCATCCTTGGCGATTACACCAAGATCAAGGAAGGCACCGAAGTCCGCACCACCGGCAAACTGCTCCAGATCCCCGTCGGCAAGGGCATGCTCGGCCGCGTGGTCAATGTGCTCGGCCAGCCGCTTGACGGCAAAGGCCCGATCAAGGAATCCGCTTTTTATCCCGTAGAAAAAATCGCACCCGGCATCATCCGGCGCAAACCCGTGAGCCAGCCGGTGCAGACCGGCATCATGGCGATTGACGCAATGATCCCGATCGGCCGCGGCCAGCGCGAACTCATCATCGGCGATCGTGGCACGGGCAAAACCACCATCGGCGTAGACACGATGATCAACCAGGCGCGCATCAACAAGGCCGCCGAGGCCGCCGGGGAAAAAGATTTCCGCCCGATTTACAACATCTACGTTGCGGTCGGCCAGAAGCAGTCGAACATCGCCCGCGTCATTGCGGTACTGGAAGAAGCCGGCGCGCTGCCCTATACGGTCATCGTCGCAGCGTCCGCGTCCGACTCGGCCTCCAACCAATATCTCGCGCCGTTCGCCGGCGCGGCCATCGGCGAATGGTTCATGGATAACGGCATGGATGCGCTCATCATTTACGATGACCTCTCCAAGCACGCCGTCGCCTACCGCCAGGTGTCCCTGATCTTGAAGCGTCCGTCCGGCCGCGAAGCGTATCCCGGCGACGTGTTTTATCTGCACAGCCGCCTGCTTGAACGTTCGGCGCGGGTGTCGGAAAAATACGGCAACGGCTCACTCACCGCGCTGCCGATTATCGAGACGCAGGCGGGCGACGTTTCGGCCTACATTCCGACGAATGTGATTTCGATCACGGACGGACAGATTTATTTGGAAACAGACTTATTCTATCAAGGTGTTCGTCCCGCTGTGTCGGTCGGTCTCTCGGTATCGCGAGTCGGTTCCGCGGCGCAGATTAAGGCGATGAAGCAGGTGGCCGGACGTATCAAAGGCGATTTGGCGCAGTTCCGCGAACTCGCGGCGTTTGCGCAGTTCGGCTCCGATCTCGACGCGAAGACGCAGGCGCTGCTCGAACGCGGCAAGCGCATCATCGAAATCTTCAAGCAGAACCAATACAATCCGCTGCCCGTGGAAGTGCAGGTTTTGATTCTCTGGGCCGCGCAGAACAATTTCTTCGACGATGTCGCCGTGGAAAAAGTGAAGGATTTCCAAGGCAAGCTTGTGGATTTCATCCAGACGCGCAAAGCTGATTTGCTCCTCAAAATCCGCAACGAAAAAGCCATTAGCGAGGCCATCGCGGCCGAACTGAAGACGGCAGTTGCCGAATTCAAGCAGACTTACCGCTGATTTCATGGCCAGCACGCGCGACATACGCCGACGCATCAAGTCGGTCAAGAACACCGCCCAAATCACCAAGGCGATGCAGATGGTGGCCGCGGCCAAGATGCGCAAGGCGCAGCAGGCCGCGCTCGTCGGGCGGCCTTACGCGCAATTAATGAACGAAATCATGGCGAAGGCGGCGGAAGGCACGATTGGCTTCGACCATCCCCTCTTGCAATCGCGGCCGGCAGCCAAACGCGCGGTGGTGCTGGTGAGCTCGGATCGCGGCTTGTGCGGCGGCTTGAACAGCAATCTGTTCCGCGAAATTTCCAAGCTCGACAAGGACACGGTGTTCATCACCGCCGGCAAAAAAGCGGCACAATTCGTGGCGCGCACGAAGCGCACACTGGCAGCAGAATTCACCTACAAGGACACGCCGGAATTCATTGAGGCGCGGGCGATTTCAAAATTCGTCCAGCAGTTGTTCCTTAAGGGCGAGGTGGATGCCGTGGACATTTTATTCCCGCGCTTTGTCAACACGCTGACGCAGCAGCCGGTGCTGGTGCCATTCCTGCCGATCGGCAAGGTTGCAGCCACGACCGCCGGCATCAATGCGCCGGCCCAGGAACTTTCCGCGCACAGCTCGACGGAGATTTTTGAATTCGAGCCGGACGAAGAAACCGTGCTGGGCCAGCTGTTGCCGCACAGTTTGAATTTCCAGATGCATCAGATTTTGCTAGAGACCAAGGCTAGCGAGCAGAGCGCGCGCATGGTGGCGATGAAGAACGCGACGGACAACGCCAAGCAGATCATCAAGGACCTGACGCTGGAATACAACAAGCTGCGCCAGGCGAATATCACGAAAGAATTGTTGGAAATCACCACGGCCCAGATGGCCCTCGGTTGAAAAACTGTAACGCAAAAAATTTAAGAACATGAGCAAAGGTAAAATCGTTCAAATCATCGGCCCCGTCGTGGACGTCGAGTTCACCGGCGCACTTCCCGCGATTTATAATGCGCTGACCGTCAGCTACGAACTGCCCGGCCAGGGCACGACCAAGCTGACGCTCGAAGTGCAGCAGCACCTAGGCGACAACTGGGTGCGCGCCGTCGCCATGAGCACCACCGAAGGACTCAAACGCGGTTACGATGTCACCGACACCGGCGGACCGATTTCCATGCCCTGCGGCGAAGCCGTGATGGGCCGCGTGTTCAACGTCACCGGCGACCCCGTGGACGAACAAGGCCCCGTGAAGGCCGACAAATATAATCCCATTCATCGCGCGGCCCCCGCGCTGGTGGATCAATCCACATCGCCGCAGATTCTAACAACCGGCATCAAGGTTATTGACTTGATCTGCCCATTCCTCAAGGGCGGCAAGGTCGGCGCGTTCGGCGGCGCCGGCGTCGGCAAGACCGTCGTCATCATGGAGCTCATCAACAACATTGCGAAGCTGCACGGCGGCATCTCGATGTTCGCGGGCGTCGGCGAACGCACGCGCGAAGGCAACGATCTTTACAACGAAATGATCGAAGCCGGCGTCATCAAGGTGAAGAAGGATGAAAAAGGTCATCCCATTAAAGGCGAAAACGGCCTGCCGATTATCGTCGAAGGTTCTAAAATCGGCCTCGTTTACGGCCAGATGAACGAACCTCCGGGCGCGCGTCTCCGCGTGGCCCTCTCCGCACTCGCCGTCACCGAGTATTTCCGTGACGAAAAGAACCAGGACGTGCTCCTGTTTGTGGACAATATTTTCCGTTTCTCGCAGGCCGGCTCCGAAGTGTCCGCGCTCCTCGGCCGCACGCCTTCGGCGGTCGGTTATCAGCCGACGCTCGCCGCAGAAATGGGCGACTTGCAGGAACGCATCACCTCCACCAAGAAAGGTTCCATCACGAGCTTCCAGGCCGTTTACGTGCCCGCGGATGACTTGACCGACCCCGCGCCGGCCACGACGTTCGCGCATTTGGATGCGACCATCGTGCTCGAACGTTCCATCGCCGAACTCGGCATCTTCCCCGCAGTGGATCCGCTGTCATCCAGCTCCCGCGCTCTCGCACCGGAATTTGTCGGCCAGGAACACTACGACGTCGCGCGCGGCGTGCAGAAGGTTTTGCAGCGCTACAAGGATTTGCAGGACATCATCGCGATTCTGGGCATGGACGAACTTTCGCCCGACGACAAGCTCACCGTGTATCGCGCCCGCAAGATTCAGCGTTTCCTGTCCCAGCCGTTCACCGTCGCGCAGGTGTTCACCGGCCGCGAAGGCAAGCAGGTGCCGGTGGCGGAAACCGTGCGCGCGTTCAAGGAAATCCTCGAAGGCAAGCACGACGACGTGCCGGAGCAGAATTTCTACATGAAGGGCGGCATTGACGAGATCAAGGAATAATGGCCTCCACCCTCCAACTCGATATCGTCACGCCCGAGGCAAAAGCTTTCTCCGGCGTGGTGGAGATGGTCACGCTCGTCGGCGTGGAAGGCGAAATGGGCATCATGCCCGGGCATATGCCGGTGATGACACAGTTGGTCGCCAGTGAGTTGATCGTGCGCCAGAACAGCCAGAACATTTTCATCGCGGTGGGCGACGGATTTGTCCAGATCAACGGTGAAAAAGTTTCCATCCTGACCGACATGGCGATCAAAGCCGACGACATTGACGAAACCAAGGCGCTGGAAGCCCAGAAGTTGGCCGAGACCCGCCTCGCGCAAAAGTTAAGCGACGGGGAATCTGCCACCGTTCAAGCCGCGCTCGTCCATGCGACAACCCAGATTGCCGTCAAACGGCGGCACAAAAAATAATCACAATCTGAAAAGCAAACGGCGCGGAGAGCTTTCTCCGCGCCGTTTGTGTTTACAGACAATCCAATTCAAGCCGCAAAGGATTGCGACGCCTTAAGCTGGCTTTCGGCCTGTAGCCAATGTTCCAGTTCCCGGCCTTGCGGACGCCCCTGCTCTTCCCAGATGGCGTGGGCACAGATGGAAATCCGTTCGGTCGTGATTTCAAACGCGGGCTTGGCCTCACGAGCCTTGGCGGGTTGGGGCGTGGGGGTGGATTTTTTGGTGGATTTGGGTGCCACAGCAATGCGTTTACTGGTTGTGGCAGTGCTCTTCTTGGTCTTAGTTTTCATAGTTGTGGTGTTGGTTTCATTGGCGGTTAGCCAGAAGCAGCAAGTTGGTTTGATGCTGCAGAATTCGGAAAAGCCTCCTAACACTGAAAACAATAGGTAATCGGCCCTCATTTGTCGAGATTCCAAACTTGAACTGGTCCGGAGAAACAAAAACGGCGTGGATTTCTCCACGCCGTTCGCTTGTCCCCACAAAATATTTAGCCGGCAATCACACCGATTTCCACCGGCTCCACGTTCACTTTGTTTTTCTCCAGCCATTTGATGGCGCGGGCCACTTCGCTGCGCGGGCCGGCGAGTTCCAGGCAGACGATGCCGATTTCATCGGTCACGCTGGCCTGCCGGATGTTGGTGGTGACCTTGAACTTGTGGCCGACCTCCCAGATGAACGGCTGCTTGATGAGCTTGGGCGGATACATCAACCACAACCGCTGCTGCACCGGTGAGTTCGGTTTGGTGATGGAAACTTTTTTTTTGGTTGGCATGGTACTTTTAACGTACCGCAGGCGTCTCGCCGGCGAAAGTTTTCTTTGAACGTAGCAGCAGGCGAATGCCTGCTGCTACATTCTAGCCGCCGGCGATTGCCGGGATGATACTGATTTCATCGCCGTCTTTGAGCGGCGTTGCACGGTTTTGAAGGAAGCGGATGTCTTCTTCGTTCACATAGACATTCACGAAACGGCGGACTTCGCCTTTCTCGTCAATCAAGCGCTCGGCGATGCCGGGGAAGCGAGCCTGGAGTTCGTTGATGGCGTCGCCGATGTTGGCGGCGTTGATTTCGACCAGCTCCTCGTTGTTGGTCAACTTGCGGAGCGGCGTGGGGATGCGGACTTTCTTTGACATAAATTTTATGCGTTAACTTTTTCCTCATGCGCCAGCAGCGCCTCGAACTCGCGCAGGCTCGGCTTGATCTCTTTCGCCTTGCCACAGTAGCCGTTAACGGCATCCAGAGTCTTGAGGCCGTTGCCGGTGACGCAGATGACGGCAGAAGAGTCCTTCGGAATCTTGCCGGACGCAATGAGTTTCTTGGCCACGCCCACGGTCACGCCGCCGGCGGTCTCGGCAAAAATGCCTTCGGTTTCGGCCAGCAGCTTGATCGCGTCGCGGATTTCGTCGTCGGTCACGTCGTCGGCCGCGGCGTTGGTCTCGCGCATCACTTTGAGCGCATAGAACCCGTCGGCCGGCGTGCCGATGGCGAGCGATTTCGCAATCGTATCGGGCTTCACCGGCTTGAAGAAATCGAGTCCGGCCTTTTGCGCGACGGAAATCGGCGAGCACCCGGTGGCCTGCGCGCCGTGGATGTGCGTGTTGTGCTGGGCAACGAGGCCAAGCTTCGTGAATTCCTGATAACCTTTGTGTATCTTGGTCAGCAGGGAGCCGGACGCCATCGGGACAATGGTGTGATCCGGCAAGCGCCAGCCGAGTTGTTCAGCGATCTCATACGCCATGCTCTTGGAGCCTTCGGCGTAATACGGACGCATATTGACGTTCACAAACGCCCAGCCGAACTTGCCGGCAATCTCAGCGCAGAGGCGGTTCACTTCGTCGTAGTGGCCTTTGATGCCGATGACGTTGGAACCGTAAATGAGTGAGTTGAGAATCTTGCCCTGCTCCAGATCGGACGGAATGAAGACGTAAGATTTCAGTCCCGCGCTCGCGGCATTGGCGGCGACGGAGTTGGCGAGGTTGCCGGTGGAGGCGCAGGCGACGGTTTCAAAGCCAAGTTCCTTGGCGCGGCTCAACGCCACGCTGACAACACGGTCTTTGAACGAAAGTGTCGGATAATTGACGGCGTCGTTCTTGACGTAAAGTTCGCGGATGCCGAGGGCTTTCGCGAGGCGGTCGGCCTTGACGAGCGGCGTATAGCCGACGAGCGGTCCGACGGTCGGTTCGCCCGCGATGGGCAGCAGTTCGCGGTAGCGCCACATGGTTTTCGGGCGGGCTTCAATGGCCGCGCGCGTCAGCGATTTCTTGATGCGGTCGTAATCATAGGCGACTTCGAGCGGGCCGAAGTCGAATTCGCAGACGTGCGTGGCCTCGAGCGGGTATTCGCGTCCGCATTCGCGGCACTTGAGCGCCTTCATGAAACCTTGATGCTTGTCAGTCATAATAAAATTTATTTTGCCACAGAGGCACAGAGCGCACAGAGATGCTTGCGCACGGCCACCATTTATTTTCTCTGTGACCTCGGTGACTCTGTGGCGATTCGGTTCTTAAAACAAAAAAGCCCCGGCTCACAAGGAGAAGGGGCGACAAAACGGTTGTGCTCTTCTCATTTTTCCCAAGCTAATGATGCTTGAGCTGGAATTGGCACCTGTCATTGGAACTTAAATCCAATCGGTTGCCGTGGTGTCAACGGGCCAGTCCCTCAACCACTCTTTATGAGTCCGTCAAATCAACGGATGAGAATATGATGTTTCTTATTAGCCGGAGTGTCAAACGGTTTTTGCCTTTGGCCGGGGTGTCGCCGGCAGGTTTGTGTCGCGCTGGATTTTATTTTGCTTAAAATCCGCTGCGTGTTGAAGCCCTTCATCCATTGGATCGAAGCCCAGGGAAGCTGGGCGCCGTGGCTGTTTCTGGCGCTGTTTCTGGTGGCGTCGTTCCTCATGATTTGGCGGCTGGAGGCGATGAGCGCGGGCGGCTTTGAAGGCACGGTACTGGGCACGCTGGTGATGCCTTACTGCTCCGGCATGGGCAACCTGATCTTCGCTTTCATACTCGGCCAAAACGGCGGCAACGGCGCGGACGTGATGATCAATTCCCTCGTCAACAACGTCACCAACATGACGCTGGTGCTCGGCCTGCCCGCGATCCTCTGGGGCCTGCACGTGTCGCCGCAAAAAAAATCCGGCGCTAATAAAAAGAAAAGAAGCGAGGTCAAAGCGGAAGCCAAAGTCGAGGCCAAGACCGGCGGCCGGGGCGGCAAGGAACACGAATTGAACCGGCTCTCGCTGCTGCTCACGCTGACGGCGGTTTTATTTTTCACCAGCGCGGTCTGGGCGCTGGGACGCAAAGGCCGGCTGGATTTCAACGACGGACTCGTCTTGGTCGGCCTGTTTCTTTTCTGGCAATGCTTCCACGTCTTTGAAGTGCTGAAGGCCAACGTGCGGCAGGGCAAATCCACTTTCAACCTGATGCTGCCGGTGAATCTCGCGCTCCTGGCGATTGGCGCGTATGCCATTTACCTCAGCACCAACTGGCTGGTGGAATGGCTGACGCACATCAAGACCGGCTTCGTCAGCGCGAAACATCTTGGCTGGCTGAGCGGCTGGCTGATGGTGCTGCCGAACGCAGTGCTGGCGTGCTATTATAGCTGGCGCAAACAGCCGGAAATCGTTTACGCCTCGCAGATCGGCGACGCGCATGTCTCGATTCCGCTGTGCCTCGGCATCTACGCGCTGTATCACACCATGTTGATGCCAGCCTTTTTTCAAACGGGAATGTTCATCCTGCTGGGCGCGACGGTGACCCACATGCTGTTCGTGCTGTTTTTCGGCCAACTGCCGCGCATTGCCGGCCTCGCGCTGGTCGGAGCCTATGGCTATTTCCTGTGGAAGGGACTGCTCGGATAAGGCGGGTCAAGCGACCCGCAACGGATTGGCCCGCACTTTTTCCGACAGATCCACAAACGGCACCTGCGCGCCGAGCCAGCGCGGGTTTTTGGCGAGGTGATCCATGGATTCGCGGGTGTTGTTGCAGATGAGATAAATCCCCTGCCCCACCACCAGAAACGCCTCGATGCTCGTGCCGACACCGTGACGGGAAAATTCAAAATCGCCCGCGCCATGATTGCCGCCCAGCAGGTCGGCGCGCAGCGCCCCGAGGTCTTTCACGAAGTTGGCGAGAAATTCATCATTCCGTGGCCCGGTGTAGAACAGCACCCGCGCCTTGTTTTCGGCGAGCGACACCACCGCCCACTCGTCGAACACCACGCTGCCGTAGCGCGAATTCATCTCTTCCGCGCAGTTGTAAATCTGTTCGCCAGTCTCGTCGAGCGTCATGTCGTGAGCAGAGCAAATCGGCCGCCGCCGCTCAAGGCAATTCGCGTCCTCCAAAATTCACAATTTTCGGTTTTTCCCCGCCGCCGGTTCGCCTACACTCTCCAGACTTTAATGCAACCAACTGGTGCTAAAATTCTCAACTGGCTGATTTGGGCGGCGCTGGCCCTGATCGTGGTTGCCGCCGTCAGGGAATTGTTCCGGCCCGGACAGGCCGACACACTGGATGCCTTGATCATCCTGCTGGCCACCATCGCCAGCGTGGCCACGGTCACCCGGCAATTGCCGCTCCAAAACGTCCTGTTCGCCGCCGCCATCACCGCGCTCATCGGCGGTGCCGCCCACGGCCTGAGCGCCCAAACCGGCATCCCGTTCGGCCCGCTGACCTTTGGCGAAACGGCCGGACCAATCTATTTCAATTACGTTCCGTGGACCGTGCCGCTGCTGTGGATCATCGCCATCTTCAACTCGCGCGGCGTGGCCCGACTGATCTTGCGGCCATGGCGACGGGTCAAGAATTACGGCTACCTCCTGATCGCCATCACCGCCCTGCTGGCGCTGGCGTTCGACCTCGCGCTGGAACCTTTCGCAGCGCACGTCAAACATCTCTGGCTCTGGCAGCCGACCAAGCTTTCCATCACCTGGCACGGCACGTCACCCATGGTATTTCTCGGCTGGATGGCGGTGTCCCTGCTCATCATGGTCTTCATCACACCCTCGCTCATCCGCAAACAACCCGGAGTCCAGCCCCCGCCCGACTACACGCCAGCCGCATTGTGGTTCGGGGCGATCATCCTGTTTGCCTGCAGCGCCGGTTGCGCCGGTTTGTGGTCGGCGGTGGTGGTGGATGGGGTGCTTGCCAGCGTGGTCGCCGTCTTCAGTTGGCGCGGCGCGCGGTGGTGAAACTGGCGGCTGGCTCCGGGCGGGTGGGTGAAGTTGTATTGGCCGCAGTTGCGAACCTTTACTGCGTGCCCAGTCGATAAAAGCCGTAATCCCCATTCGGCGGGAGCGTGACTTGATACTGCAAATTGGTGCAGCTCAGCACCGGCAAGTTGGTCACGTTCCCCCATGAAGTCAGGTCGGTGCTTTGCTGCAACACGAAATTTGTCGATGGCACTGTCCATGCCAGCGTGAAGTTGGTGGGTGAAGATGTGAGATTCAATTGCGGTGCTGGCGTGATCTGCGAGGTGTAAATGCCGCCATTATTAAACACCATCACTTGTTTGTTTCCATCCGCCGAAGACGCAACCGCCCAATAAGGGGAGCCAGCGACATTATTCGAAGTCCAAGCAGCTCCGGAATTGGTTGTAGTATAAATTCCACCACCTTGGGGTATCGCTACCAGCTTGGTTCCATCCGCCGACGAAGCGACTGATTGCCATGTATTATTGGGCACATTATTTGAAACCCAAGTGGCTCCTGAATTGGTCGAAATATAAACCAAACCCAACGCCGTAAACACTAAATTGCCGCCGATAAAGGTATAGGCCGGAAAATTTACGGCCGCCAATTTGCTTCCATCCGCCGATGAGGCCACTGAAACCCAATACGAATTGGTCGGGGCGCTGGTCTGCGTCCACGTAAATCCTGAATTGGTGGAAGTGTAAATCCATCCGGCGTTTGCAGAATCGTCCATGGCTGCAGCCACCAGCTTGGTTCCATCCGCTGATGAAGCGACCGAAGACCAATACTTATTGGGCGCACCGCTTTGCGTCCAAGTTGCTCCTGAATCGGTTGATGTATAAATGAAGCCCCTTTGCCACGCAAAGTTGAACGAAGGTGTTAACCCAACCGCAACAACTAGTTTGGCTCCATCCGCAGATGAAGCGATAGAAATTAAATTTGTGCCACCGGGGACATTGTTCGAGGTCCAAGAAATGCCAGCATTAGTTGATGTGAAAACTGTATTAAGTTGCAATGCCGCCAATTTATTTCCATCCGCAGATGAAGCGACAGCATACCAAGAGCCCATCAATGATCCACTTTGTGGCTCACGGTTTGATGTCCAAGTGAATCCTGAATTGGTGGAGGTGTAGTAAGTCCAAGAATTAGCGGTAGCGATTAGTTTGCTTCCATCCGCCGACGACGCCACAGAAGTCCAACTTTTCGCAGGCGCGCTAGTCTGAATCCATTCTTGAGCTTGCGCTACGCCCGACAGTAGCAGCCCCGCCCCGATAACCATTAGTTTGCCCCAGAGCTTCTTCATGTTTTGATTCCGTCTGATGTTTTCAGTTTTGGTTTCCCGGTCAATCCGATTTTTTTCTTTTCATTTTCGCGCGAAGGGCGCGAAGGCGGCGAAGGAAAACTTTTCCGCCTTTACTTCCACCCTCTTCGCGTCCTTCGCGCGACCCTTTTTTAATCCAGACCATGGTGCCTCACCGGAAGGTGTGGCGCGTCCGCTAGGACCCCACCGTTCGCCGGATTGTCCAATCACCAACAGCCATTGCAGTTGACGGGATTTCCATGACTCCCGAAATCGTTTTGGTAATTACCAAAGGAACTTTGGTGATTACCGCCGAAGTTTTGGTAACTACCAACGAAGCTTTGGTGATTACCGCAGGAATTTTGGTAACTACCAAAATCATTTTGGGAGTCATCCGGACGATGTTTTGGACGATAAATGCCAATAAAACCGTGATTTCCTCAAAAAATACGCATTGAACCGGTTTGCCTCGCCCAAACGGTTTTTCGGGTCAGACTGCGTTCGTCCCGCCAGCCACGCCGCTCGTGCCGCTGGACACGCCAATCCGGCGACTGGAGACGGCGAAAATGGCTTCAAAAAGCGATGGTTTTAAGTTAAGACATTGACTTTGCCACCAAAGCCGGTAGGAGGTGCTTATGATTTCCACGGGAACACGGGAAATTGGTTTCACCACGAGCCGTCAGGGGCTCAGCTTGGTTCGTTGGTAAGAAAGGACCATTAAAGAATATGTGGGATATTATCACAAAGTACTATGGCATCGACTGGACTGCCATGGTGTTGAATGCCATTGCCATTTACCTGCTGGGCAAGAAACAGAAACTCGGATTCTTTCTCGGCGTCTTGGCTAACATCGCATGGATCGTCTTCGCCATACTAGCGCACAGTGTGGCAACCGTGGTCGCCTGCAGCATCTTCGTTTTTCTCAATGCCAGGGGCTGGTGGAGTTGGACGAAAGAACAGGCACCGAACCAGCCGTCAGAGGCAACGCCGGGAGCTGTCACGCCTCATGCAGAGCCACGAGTCGCGCCAGCTCCCGGCGTGCCTCACCTTTAACGTTAGGTGTCATGACCATATCTGTTACAGATTGTCATCGCGGCTTGTTCAGTGTTTTGTTTTTCATTTTCGAGGCATTATTCGTGGCATCTGTTGTCATCCTGACTCGCATAGATTTTCGTGAGACGTTGGTTTGGAGTGATGCAGCAGGTATCACATTTTGGTTTTCGTTTGTTGGACTTTTCGTTACGTGTTTTCTTTTGAGACGGACAGCACGTCATTTGGCAATTATTGGTTGGGTCACTTTGTTTGCTGGTTTCTGTTTCGCGGCACTTTTGCCCGTCGTATGATTTTGCCATCTAACCCGATTAGCTGAGCAGGCAGACTGCCCGACGCAATGACGCAGCTTAAACCTTCCGCGACACTTTCAGTTTTCCGACCCGAGGCCCGTCCATTTCCTCCACCCGCAGCTCGAAACCGCCCACGCCCACACCATCGCCGGGCTTGGGAAAGCCGCCGAGCTTTTCCGTGATCCAGCCGCTGGCCGTGGTCGTGTTTTCATCATGCGGCACGGTGCCGATGATTTTTTCCAGTTCGTGCAGGGCCAGCGTGCCGGCCGCTTCCCAGACATTTTCACCGAGCCGGACTAGTTCGGATTTTTCCGTGTCGAATTCGTCCTGAATCTGCCCGACCACGGCTTCGATGGTGTTTTCCAGGGTCACGATGCCGACCGTCCCGCCCAATTCATCCACCACCACGGCAAAATGCGTTTTGCGGTCGAGAAACCGCCGCAGCAAGCCGTCCAGCCGCGCGGTTTCGGGAATGTAAAGCAGCGGCCGCGCGGCCGGCAGCAAATCCGCCGCCGTCTTCGCCGCCTCGCGCAAGGCATACATATCCTTGATGTGAACCACCCCCAGCGTCTTGTCGAGATCGCCCGCCGCGCAAATGGGAAACCGCGAGTAACGGGTTTTTTCCGCCAGCGCCAGGCATTCCGCAATGGGCAGGTTGGAATAAAAGCAGGTGATTTCGTTGCGCGGCCGCATCACCTCGCGCACCGTGCGATGGCGCAAATCCAGCGCATTCAAAATCAGGTCGCGCCGGTCCGATGAATTTTTGGCCGAGGCCAGCACCAGCCGCAATTCCTCATCCGAGTAAGCATGCTGGTCCTCGGACACGGAATCAAAACCCGCCCGCCTCAGCAGCCAGCGGGAGGAATAATTCAGAATCACCACGAACGGGTAGGAAATCCGGTAAAACCACAACAGCGGATAAGCGCACCATAGGGCCGTCGGCATGGGTTTCTGGATGGCCAGCAGCTTGGGCGCCTGCTCGCCCACGGTGATGTGCAAAAATGTGATGACCGAAAGCCCGACCACAAACGCCAGCACATGCTGCAAGTCCACGGATTCCACGCGCAGCCAGCCGAACACCGGCTCCAGCAGCGTCATGAACACCGGCTCGCCAATCCAGCCCAGCCCCAGGCTGGCCAGCGTGATGCCCAGCTGGGCCGCGCTCAGGTAGGAATTGAGATTGCGGAGAATATGCTGCGTCAGCCGCGCCCCGCGCCACCCCTTCTCCGCCAAGGCGTCCAGTTGCGTGTCCCGGATGCGCACCAGCGCAAACTCCGCCGCCACGAAAAAGCCGTTCAACGCCACCAGCACCAGCACGGCGAGGATTTTCAAGGTGACAATGATGATGGTGTCCCAGTTCACAACTTCACCTCGCCGAACATGAGTTTCAAAATGTCTTCCAGCGTCACCACGCCCACCTCGCGGCCGTCCCGGGCGAGCACGATGGCCAATCGCTGACCGGCACGCTGCATCCGGCGCAAGGCGATTTCCAGCCGCGTGCTGTCGTCCAAAAACAGCGCGGGCGACAGGAATTCCGCCGCCGGCGCATTCTCGTCCACCGACTCACGGAAGAGCAATTGATTCACATCCAGCAACCCGGCGATGCGCCTTTGGCCGTCACGGTTTTCCCAGACCGGCAGCCGCGAAAGATTCTTCTCCTTCGCCAGCACCAGACACTCGCGCAAGGCGCTGGAGGACTGGACCGAAAAAGTTTTTTCAAGCGGCACGGTGATTTGCGCCACAGTGAAGTGCTGCAAATCCAGCACCCGGTCCACCATGGCGTGTTCGTCCCCCGTGAGCGCCTGAGCCGCCTCGGCCATCACCGCGCGCATCTCCTCACGGTTGCCAAACAGCCGGCCGGTGAACGTCCGCGAACCGTGCCAGCGCAGCACCAACTGCGAGATGCCATCCACCATGAAGACGACCGGACTCAAGACCAGATGCACCAGGCGGAAAACATTTGCCGTGGCGAGACAAAGGCGGTTGGGGAAAGCGCGGAACAGCATTTTCGGCAGCAAATCAAAAAACGCATAAAACAAGAAAACAATCCCCGTGAACAGAATCACGATCCAAACCGTATGACTATTAAACTGGTCGTGCAGCTTCGCAATGACCCAGCCGAGGATGATAAAATTTACCAGCGTATTGCCGATCAGGATGCTCCAGAGAAACCGCTCGGGTTTTTCGAGAAAGTTGTTCAGCAGCCGGGCCTGGGCATTGCCAGCGCGGGCCAGACGGCGCACCCGCAGACGGTTCAGCGCAAACACGCCCGCCTCCATGCCGGACAGCAAAAACGAAAGAAGCAGGCACAAGCCCAGGCCAAAAAATGCTGGCAGTTGTCCGGTCATTTGATTTGTTGCACGAGCAGTTCACGCACCCGCCGTTCGTCGGCGGCGTGCGCGGTAAGTTTCAGTCCGGCGAACACGGCAGATTCGCCGACCGCCGGGACAATGCCGAGCAGATGCGTGAGCAATCCGCCCATGGTTTCCACTTCAACCACCTCGGGCAAAGACGGAAATTCGCGGCGAAAATCCTCCAGTCGCATCGTGCCGTTGACGCGCCAATGACCGGGCGAAGTTTTTTCCATCACGAATCCCTGCGGCGCGGTTGTCACGCGGATTTTCCCGACGATGCCGCCAAGAATGTCCTCCATCGTCACCAGGCCGGTCGCGCTGCCGAATTCATCCAGCACAATCGCCAGGCCGCGCTGCTGCTTTTGCAGCGCCCGGAAAAGCAGGAGCAGATTCATGGACTCCGGCACGAACGAGGGGAACTCAATCACCTCGGCCAGATCCGCTTTGGGATCGAACAACAGCGCCCGCGTGTTCAGAATACCGACGATGGTGTCCGGCGTTTCATCGTAAATCGGCAGGCGCCGATGTTTGTGTTTGCGGGCGGCGGCGAGCATTTCCCCAACTGTGGCATCGTCGGAAACGCATACCATGCCGGCGCGCGACCGCATCACATCCCGCGCCGTGCGCCGGTCAAGGCTGATGATTTGCAAAATGATTTCGCGCTCCGATTCCTCCAACGTCCCCTGCTTCCACGCAAGCTCCAGCAACTCTTGATATTCCGATTCCGTCACCGCTGCCGGTGGCGCAGCCTTGGCAGCGGCCTGTTTCAGAATCGCGGCGTTGGTCCATTGCGCGGCGCGATAAAACGGCTTGGTGATTTTCCTGAAGAACAAGAGCGGCCAGGCCACCCGCTGCGCCCAGCGTTCCGGCTGCCGCACGGCCAGCGTCTTGGGCAGCACCTCGCCAATCAGCAATACCACGGCAACCAGCGCAAGCATTGTCAGGCCAAAAGCCCATTGAGAATTGAAAACCATGCGCAACCCGGCAGCCAGGATGGCCGCGTTGGCGAAGGTATTGCCCAGAGCGAGCGTAGCCAGCAAGTCTTGCGGGCGTTCGAGAAGTTCGGAAACGATTTTGCCACCACGAGAAGATTTTTCGGCCAGCTGGGCAACCTGCCATTTGCTGAGGGAAAACAGCGCCGTTTCCGCCAGCGCGAAGAAGAAACTCGCGCCTGCGAAAACCAGAATCGCCAAAACCATCGCTGTTTCCACAAGGCCATGATAATTCAAAACCGCAACCGGGAAAAGACGAATTGCGTGGCGCGCGACGAAATCCCGGCAAAAGTTTATGGAGTCAGCATACGGTCCGAAATCATTCTGATTGCCGCTGCGGTTGACTCTGGTAGTTTAACGACGGTCAGGCGCTTGGCGCAGTGGTAGCGCAGCAGCTTTACACGCTGTGGGTCGGGGGTTCGAATCCCTCAGCGCCTACCATCCTTGCCGTTTAACCGGCCATTCAAACCGGGTGAATTTCTTCCTGTTTGTCGTCAATGACGAGAACCCCATGCGGCGGCAGTTCGTAACCGCTGACAATATTATTACCGGTGAGAAAATCGTGCATCGGCCGATAAAACTGCAGATGCACCGGCATATTTTGGTGATTGAGAAGAAAATAGATGCGGGAACCGTCCTTCACGCGCAGTGACACCTCGATACTCTCCGGCACTTTCAACAGCGGCGTCAACCCTGTGGTTTGCCGAAGCCACAAGACAAAGTCGTCATAAAAAAACTGGTGGCTTTGGGTGCCGATGTAGATTGCCTTGCCCAACCCAAAAGGGTTCGCCGTCATGACGGGTTTCCCAGCGTAGAATTCCTTGGCGTAGGTCGCGAGAATCTGGCATCCCTTCGGCTCAATCAAATCACACCACAACTTTGCCGGATGCGCCTGGCTGGTAGGAAACGCCGCCTTAAAGATAATCTGGTTTGTTTCGCCGGGCGGCAGCATGTCAAATTCCTGAACTTCCAAGCCGAACAAATCGGTAAGGTTGTGCGGAAAACCAGAGTCGGAGGCGACGTTATTTTCGTCCACCAGGCCGGTATTGAAAGTGCTGACAAGCGTGCCGCCATTCTCGACGTAGAATTTCAACCGGTCAGCCTCGTTGGCGGTCAGCAAATGAAGTGATGGCGCAAAAACGATTTTGTATTTCGACAAATCCTCGCCGGGGCGCGCAAAGTCCACCAGAATGTTTCGACCGTGGAGCGCAGTGTGGATGAGTTGGATGTGTTCGCGCAGGTTGAAATGTTTGTTGGGCTGGTTGGGCTGTTGCAGCGTCCAGTCATTGTCGTGCGAATACAAAATACACACCTCGGCAGGAACTTTCGTGTCCTTGAGCGCAGGGGCGAGCAACTTTAATTCCTCGCCGAGCTGGGAAATTTCTTTAAATACCCGACGGTTGCCTTCGAGGTTGTGCGGCAACACAGCACCATGAAATTTTTCGGTGCCGTAACGCGGCTGGCGCCAGCGGAAAAACAGAACGGCGTTCGCACCCCGAGCCAGCAATTGGTAGGTGAACATCCGCAACACACCGGGACGGACGAGGGAATTGACATCCTGCCAGTTGACGTTCCCGGCTTTTTGCTCCATCACCCAAAACCCGCTGTCGCCGTCCGGCGTGCGAATATCAGATTTCTTGAGCGACCGCAGCATATCAATTTCGCAGGCAATTTCCGAAGGTTTGGCCTTGATGGCGGCGGTGCTTTCGATGGAAACAAAGTCGAGTTTTTCAGCAAGATCAAAATGATCAAACCGATGGCGCAGCGCGCGCAGGTTGGTCGTGACGGGACGGTCGGGCGTAAGTTCGGCAAGAATGTCAGCCTGCATCTTGACGAACTGAACAATGGTGTCGCTACAAAAACGGTTCCAGTCCAAAACCAGCGCGGGATTGTGTTGCGTAGGTGCAGCCATCGGCATCGGCACCTGGTCGAACGCGGAAACCACCTGCCCCCAGTGGCGCAAACCCATTTTTTCGTTGAGCCGCTGGACGGTTTCGTATTTTGCCTCCAGCCAGAGATGCCAGTCGCGGCGGGCATCTTCGTTGAATGAAGCCTCGGTAAAATTGCCGGCCAGACTGTTGTCAATCTGCCAGGCGATAAGTTGTGGATGATTGCCGAGGGCTCGGGCCATTTGCTCGACAATACGCTTGGAATAATTCCAATAGACATCACTGTTCAAACAGATAGCACGGCGGGTGCCTTCATGCTTGGTGCGCCCCTTTTCATCAATCGGCAAAATTTCCGGATGTTTTTTTGACAGCCAGATGGGCGGCGCGGCGGTGGGAGTGCCCAATACAACTTCAATCCCCTTTTTGCCCAAAATATCCATCACGCGCTTGAGCCAGCCAAAATCAAACTGACCATCTTCAGGTTCGCAAAGTCCCCAGGAAAATTCACCGATGCGGACGACGTTGAAACCGGCGGCAGCCATGAGTTCGGCATCACGTTGCCATTGCGCTTCGGGATTTTCAGCGGTGCCGCCGAAGGGGAAGACCCATTGCTCGGGATAATAATCAACGCCAAAATACATATGTTCCTCGGGTTTGATTTGACCCTAAAAGCAAACCGCCGCGCTGGCAATGAAAATCGTCAGCGCGGCGGCAAAAAAACTTGCAAGATTATTTTCCGAATAATCCGCCGATGTTCTTGCCAATTTTCGACGCCTCGCCGCTGATGGCTTTGCCGGCGGCATCTTTGGTTGCATCAACGGCACCCTTGCCAAGTTTGGTCAGGGATTCGCCCACCGCTTTCAGTGTAGCTGTCGTTACTCGGTCCAAAACTTCTTTAACAAGAGCGGCGGGGGTAATGCCCTCCGGGCCAGTGCCAAGATTGGAGAGGTGAATAGGCGGCAGCGGCAAGGTTGTACCATTGAACTGCACCTTGACACCAGTGATGAGAAAATCATCCACTTCAAGTTTCTTGGCAGGCTTCTTTTCGCCGGTTTTTGCGGAGGTGTTAGCGGCCGGAGCGCTGGGTGCACCAGCGATGGCATTGACGTTGTCCATGAGTTTTTTGAGATTGTTCGCGCCCAGCGGATTGCCCTCAAAGGTGATTTCCGCATCCCGCACCTCAACGGATTTCACGACAATCTTGTCAGACAAGACCGAGAATGGCGCGACACTGACAGCCGCTTTCCCGACGCTAATGGCACTGGGTGACTTGAAGCCTTCAGGGTTGCCAATGACCAGTCCTTTCACACCGGCAGAACCCGTCAGCATCGAGACACTGATGGAATTGACCACAAAAGTGGTTTGCGTGATTTTCGGTCCGACCGTATTCATGCCCGCCTTGATGATGTCGCCGAGGAAAAATCCGACAGCGATAACGCCCACAACCACCAGAACAACGAGGACAATAACGATGCGAATGATTATTTTTTTCATAGTAATAAAAAGCTGCCACCGATATCGGGACTTGAAAAGAAAAATTGCAGCTTCACGCCCCTGTCAATTCCCGAACACAATCGGTCAGCTGATAAATCTGATAAGGCTTGGTCAGGAAGCGATCCGGTTTAACTGGCGCATCGGAAAAAACATGCTCATCCACCGTGCCGCTGATGAGGACGATTTTTTGCTCGGGATTCAGCCGGCGACATTCACGAATCAAATCCATGCCCGTCATCCGGCCCATAGCATAATCGGTAATGACCAAATCCGGCCGCGCCACCGCAAACTCCTGCAGCGCCAGTTCCGGATCGCGGAAAGTCCGCACTTCATAACCTACTGCCCCCAAAATGGCCTCTGCCAAATCAAGCAGCATCGGTTCGTCATCCACCACGAACACGGTAGTTTTAATGCTGCAATTTTTTCGATCAGCTTCCATAGTCCCCAATTGGTTTCCGGGGCAAAAATAACACCTCTCAACCAGCGGCGGCAAGGTAAATTCCCACCCCGTAAAAATGCGTTGCATTTGGCCTTTACGCCTCTAAACTTGGGCATCGGCAACAACCCCGCCGACAATCAAGGATCTGCTTCCATGAAAAAAAAAACAGTTCCCGCGCCAGAACCACAAAAGGTTGCCGCCATAAAAACGTGCCAGTTCAGCAAAACTGATGCTAAGCCAAAGTCAACGCCACTCAAAAGCAAGGCTACTGAAAAACCGGCGCGCGCGCCCCGCAAACCGCTGCTGGATTCCGCCATCGCGGCCGCCAAGAAATTTCTCGAGCCCAAACGCAGCGCCGCCAGACCTGAAACCACCGCCACCCGCAAAAAAACCATCGAGGTGCCGCCCATTCTGCTCGAAGGCGACCAGCCATCCACACAGCCAGTTAGCGGACCCGGCGAAAAATTTTCCCTCGGCGCGCAGCCGCCCGCCCAAAGTTTCTCCGGCGGCGAACTGCCTGAAAGTTACGGAACCAAAAAATTATTTCTTACCGCCCGCGACCCGCACTGGCTTTACGCACACTGGGATTTGACCCGCGAACAACAGCTAAAACTCAACTCCCAATCCACCGACGGACACCTCGTTCTCCGCATTTTTTCAGGTAAAATTGAAGGTCATCCCACCAGCGAAATCCACGTCCATCCCGAATCACGCCACTGGTTCGCCTATGTCGAGCGCGCCGGCCATTCTTACGCCACCGAGCTAGGCTACTATTCCGCACTCGGCAAATGGACGCGCGTCGCCAGTTCCAGCAGCACCGTCACGCCGCCGGAAGCCGCCTCGGCTGAAAGCAGCACGGAATTCGCCACCATCCCGTTTGAATTTCCGTTCGCCAAACTAATGCAGATTATTGAGGACGCCGTCCGTGACAATTTGCCGCTTGCGCTCGCCATCGAAGAACTGCGTCGCCACGGCCATCCCGATTTGCCGCGCTTTTCAACATCGGGCGTTTCCGCCTTTGCCCCCGCTCTGTCCACCACGCCCGGCCCGACGCGCGGCTGGACGCCCGAACAGGAACGCGCCCTCGCCAAAATCATCAACATTGATGAAACCCGCCGCGTCTGGATGGGCTCGCTCGAAATCACCGAACTCATCCGCCGCCGCCTCGCACTCGCCGGTGATACCACCTCGCCGGTAAAAGCATTTGGCATATCCAGTCCGGGAATATCTTCCAGCCCAACCAGCCCGTTCGGCGGTGCGAGCAGGGAAAAATCAAAAGGCTTTTGGTTCAACGTCAACGCCGAGCTGATCATCTACGGTGCCACCGAACCGGGCGCCAAAGTCACGCTCGCCGGCCATGAAATCAAACTGCGCGACGACGGTACGTTCAGCTACCGTTTCGCTCTGCCCGATGGCCAGTATGATTTGCCCGCCGTCGCCGTTTCCGCGAGCAGCGACGACGCCCGCGCGGCGGATTTGAAATTCAGCCGCTCCACGCAATACCTCGGCGATGTTGGCGCGACGCCGCAGGATCCGTCATTGCAGCCGCCGTTGCCGGAAAACCTCTGATATTCACATGGATTCGCCTGAACGCGGAGCCTTGATGCTCATTTGGTTGATTGCCACCGCCATCATCGGCTGGACGGCGGTGGAACTGGCGTTGTATTGGCTCATCTGCGATCACAAACACGTTCCGATGAAAGCAATTCTCGTCGGCGCCAAATCCTTACCCCTGGCAATCGGCCTAGTCCTACTGATCAAATCAAAAGCCGTGGCGCAATGGATATCGGACAAACTCGACGAATAAATTCCATCGATGCAAGGTTACCTTTCCATCATCCTCCATGCGCATCTGCCGTTTGTGCGCCATCCGGAGCATGAAAAATTTCTTGAGGAAAGCTGGCTGTTTGAGGCCATCACCGAAACCTACCTGCCACTCCTGCAAATTCTCGACGGCTGGCGGCGCGACCAACTCCCCGCGCGGCTGACGCTCTCCCTTTCGCCCACGCTCTGCGCGATGTTGCTCGACCCGCTGCTACGAGAACGCTACGCCCGTCATCTCGACGGACTCGTCCAGCTCGCCGAAAAAGAAATTCACCGCACGCACTGGGATCGCAATTTCCGCAATCTCGCCGGGATGTATCATGGCCGTTTTCTCCGATCGCGGCAAACGTGGCAGGCGGCGGATGGCAATCTCGTGGCCGCCTTCAAACAATTTCAGGACGAAGGCCGACTGGAAATCATCACCACTGCCGCCACGCACGGATTCCTGCCACTGATGGCCACCCATCCGCCGAGTGTCCGTGCACAGATCCTCACGGCACGCGACCACTACCGCAGTTGTTTCGGGCGCGATCCGATCGGCATCTGGCTGCCGGAATGCGCCTACGCCGAAGGCATTGAAACATTTTTACAGGAAGCAAACATCCGCTGGTTCGTCCTCGATTCGCACGGGGTGCTCCACGCCAATCCGCGACCACGCTACGGCACCTTCGCGCCGATTTTCACACCCAACGGCGTCGCCGCCTTTGGCCGCGACTACGATTCCTCGCGTCAGGTCTGGAGCAAGCACGAGGGCTATCCCGGAGATCCGCGCTACCGCGATTTTTACCGCGACATCGGCTTTGACCTCGATTTCGATTACGTCCGCCCGCACCTGCCCTCGCCGGATAATCGCGGGTTCACCGGCATGAAGTATTACCGCATCACCGGCGGCACCGGACCGAAGGAGATTTATCAACGCGACCACGCGTTGCACGCGGCCAGCACCCACGCGCAGCATTTCATTGACGAACGCCTCGAGCAGGTCCGCCAACTGGACGACCTACTCGACCGGCCGCCGATCATCGTGGCGCCTTACGACGCGGAGCTGTTTGGGCATTGGTGGTATGAAGGGCCGGAGTTTTTGGATTTCATCACGCGCAAACTTTGTCACAACCAGAAAATTCTCTCGCTCATCACGCCGGGCGACTATCTGCAGCTCCATCCTACGAATCAAATCGCCACGCCCAGCGCGTCCAGCTGGGGCGAGGAAGGTTTCTGGCAGGTCTGGCTCAATGAAACCAACGAATGGATTTATCCGCATCTGCAAGTCACCCAGGAATGGATGACTGCGCTGGCGCAGATGAATCCGCAGGCGACCGGCCTAAAAGCCCGCGCCCTCCGCCAAGCCGCGCGCGAACTCTTGCTGGCACAAGCGAGCGACTGGCCGTTCATCCTTCGCGCTGGCACCAGCCCCAACTACGCCAGCCGACGCGTTAAGGATCATCTCCTGCACTTCATCGAGCTGCACAAACAGCTCACCGAAACACGCATCAACGAAAAATGGCTCACGGAACTCGAAGCCCGCAACAATTTATTCCCAGACGTAGATTGGAATTATTGGAAGTAAATCCGGCGGAGGTTTGGCCGCCCGCGCACCCGTATTCGTTTCATTGAAATTTCACGGCATTGCTGACAGACTGCGGACGCAATGCGCATTCTCGCCCTCGATCACGGAACCAAACGCATCGGCGTCGCGGTAAGCGATGAGACTAAAACCATCGCGCTACCGCTGGAATACATTCCGGCCGAACCGTTCGCTGATTTTCTGGTGCGGCTGAAAAAAATTCTCACCGAAAAGGAAGTGGACTGCATTCTTATCGGGATGCCACGCAACATGGATGGCAGTTACGGTCCCGCCGCACAAAAAGTGGAGGCATTTGTCGCCGTCATCAAATCCGCCATCACCGTGCCCATCAAGTTGTGGGACGAGCGCCTGACTTCCACCATGGCCAACCGCGTAATGATCCAAGGAAATGTGCGCCGGGATAAGCGGAAAGAAAAGGTAGATGCCATGGCCGCAGCGATTCTTTTGCAAAGCTACCTGGACATGGGGCAATGATTCCTGCTTGTGGACACGCTTAAATTCAAACTGGTCATCGCCTACGACGGTACGGCTTACCAAGGCTGGCAAGTGCAGAAGATCGGCACCGGCGTGCAGGAAAAAGTCGAGTCCGTGCTGGCGCGGTATTTTTCAAGTAAACCACGCCTGCACAGTTCCAGCCGCACGGATACCGGCGTTCACGCGCTAGGCATGGCGGCGCATTTCGAGATTCCAAAAACGGAGTTCAAGATGCCGGTGGCGCGACTGGCGATCGCTTTGAACGCATTTCTGCCAGAGGACATCCGCGTGATGGACGCCACCCGAGCGCGGAAAGATTTCCACGCGCGATTCCTGGCGATGGGCAAACAATATCGCTACCTGGTCTGGAATCATCACGCGATGAATCCCCTGCTCCATGGACGGGCGTGGCACGTAGCGCGACCGCTGAATTTCACCGCGATGCGGAAGGCGGCGAAACATTTTGTCGGCAAACACGATTTCAAATCCTTTGCAGCCACGCACAATTACGAAATGAAAAGCACGGTGCGGACGCTGACCCGTTGCGCTCTTAAGAAATCGGGCAGGAATATCACCATCACCATCGAGGGCGACGGATTCCTTTACAAGATGTGCCGGGGCATTGCCGGCACGCTGGTGCAGGTGGGTTTTGGAAAGTTTTCACCGGACGACATCAAGGTGATGCTCGCCAAAACCGACCGCCGCGCCGCCGGCATGAGCGCGCCCGCGCACGGGCTGGTGCTGTGGAAAGTTTTTTATAAACAACCAAGACGCAAAGGCACAAAGAAAAAACGAGCTTTCCCACTTCGCGTCTTTGCGTCTTTTGTTGTTCGTTAAAATGAACATCGTTTTGTTGCAACCGGAAATCCCGCCGAACACGGGCAATGTGGCTCGCTTATGCGCTGCCACGCGCACGACGCTGCACCTTATCGAGCCTTTCGGCTTCAAGCTGGACGACGCGCAACTAAAGCGCGCGGGCATGGATTACTGGCAACAGGTGACATGGCACCGATGGAAGAACTGGGCGGCGTTCATTGAGAAAACTCCAATGACTTCAAAGCTCTGGTTCGTGGAGTGCGATGGCCCGAAGCTTTACAGCGAAGTGAGATTTTCGGCGGAAGATTACCTTGTGTTCGGCCGCGAGACGGCGGGTTTGCCGAAACAATTGCTGGAACAGAACCGTGAGACATGGCTGCGCATCCCGATGTTCAACGCGGAATCACGTTCGCTAAACCTATCGAACTGCGCGGCGCTGGTGCTATTCGAAGCACTGCGACAGCAGGGATTTACCGGGGAAATTCCCAACCATTTGACTTAATTCACGCCAAAGATACGCGCCATTAAATCCAGCGTGCCATAAGTCACCGCGCTTAAGGCCCATCTCACCGGCGGAACTTGCAGCAAAATGATGATTATAACAAAACCGTAGCGAGCCAGATTGGCATAGGTTTCGTGGCTCATGCCAGTGACAACTCGGAGCACATGCGAGCCGTCGAGCGGAGGGACGGGAATGAGATTGAAGAAGCAAAGAATCAGACTCAACCCCGCTGCTTGCATGCAATATTCCCCCATTGGGACGGAATGAAAAATCAAGGCAGTCTTTGCCAAGCCAACCAGACCGGCCGCCAAAATTAAATTCATTCCCGGACCGGCCATCGTCACGAGAATATCGTCCCGCTTGGGCTGGTTAAGATTATGAGGGTTCACCGGAACCGGCTTTGCCCAACCGATAAGAAACCGACCCGCGCCCGGCATGAATATCATCAGCAGCGGTAGCGCCACCGTGCCGATGGGGTCAATGTGCACAATGGGATTGAGCGAGACGCGGCCCTGTAGGCGCGCGGTGTCATCGCCGCATTTCCACGCCGTCCACGCGTGGCCAAACTCGTGGAATGTCAGCAGCGCAATCAGCATCAGATACTGGATCAGTCCGTCGGCGATTTGATTGGAATCCATGGCCGAAGGTTAAATCGTCCGGGAGCGCGAGTCGAGACTGGACGCGGCGGCATTTTTTCCAGATACTAGTAAGAGTTATTTTTATTTATGCCACTACTTGAAGGAAAAACTGGGGTTGTATTCGGCGTTGCCAACAAGCGTTCCATCGCCTGGGCCATCGCGCAGGCGTGGGCCAAGGAAGGCGCGAAGCTCGCGTTCACCTATCAGGGCGACCGCGTGAAGGAAAATGTCGAGGACCTCGCCGGCACGTTCGGCGCCGACACGCTCATCACGCCGTGCGACGTGACGAAGGACGAGGATATCACCCGCGTGTTCAAGGAAGTCGGCGCGAAGTTTGGTAAACTGGATTTGCTACTGCACTCCGTGGCATTCGCACCCAAAGCGGCGCTGGAAGGTCATTTCGTGGACACCAGCCGCGAAGCTTATCTGCTCGCCCACAACGTGAGCGCCTATTCGCTCGTGGCGCTGGCCCGCGAGGCCGCGCCGCTGATGCCGGATGGCGGCAGCATCATCGGTATGAGTTATTACGGCGCGGAAAAAGTCGTGCCGCACTACAACGTCATGGGCGTCGCCAAGGCTTCGCTGGAAGCCAGCACGCGCTATCTCGCCTACGATCTCGGCCCGAAGAAAATCCGCGTGAACTGCATCAGCGCCGGCCCGGTCAACACGCTCGCCGCACGCGGCATTGCCGGCTTCAGTGAAATGCTTAAGCAATACGAACTGCGCTCGCCGCTAAAACGCAATCTCGTGCCCGAAGAACTCGGTGCCACCGGCGTATTTCTCGCCAGCGACGGCGCGGCATGCATCACCGGCCAGGTCATCTACGTGGACGGCGGTTACTGCATCATGGGAATGTAAGCTAGCTTCTGATTTCAAACAGCCGCATCCGGAACCAACTGGGTGCGGCTATTTTCTTAGAAGTCTGGCAACGAACGCGCCATCCACGCCATCCACAAACGGCAGCAATTGGCGTTCGGTTTCCAATTCGAAATCAGAATGCGCGGCGAGAAAAGACTTCACAACTCCAGAATTTTCCTCCGGCTCCAGGCTACAAGTGCTATAAACCAAAACGCCGCCGGCTTTCAATTTCGACGCGGCCTGCCTGAGTAATTCCAACTGCGTAGCGCGCAGGCGTTCGATTTCTGTCGCCTGAATCCGCCAGCGTAAATCCACGCGGCGGCGCATGACGCCGGTGTTGGAGCACGGCGCGTCAATCAGGATGCGGTCGCAGAGTGGCACCGATTGCGGATTAATGATGGCGGGCAACGGCATCTGCACATTGGTCACGCCAAGGCGCGCACAGTTTTCGCGGACAAGGCGCAAGCGATTCGGCTCGATGTCGCCGGCGGTGATTTTGCCCTCGTTATTCATCAACTGCGCAATGAAGGTGGTCTTCCCGCCGGGCGCGGCACAGGCGTCGAGAATGTTTTCACCAACCTGCGGCGCGAGCAACACCGGCGCAAGCAGCGTGCTGGGATCCTGAAGGTAAAACCAGCCATCGCGAAAACTGCCGAGCGAATTGAGCGGCGGATGCGATTTCAGCTCAAACGCAAGATTCTCCCCAATCCAATCGCGGGTGATAAAATCGCATTCGACATTTTCTTCGCGCCACCGTTCCACTAGCTTGGCGGCATCGGTTTTCAGCGTGTTGACGCGGGCGAAAGTTTTTGGCGGCGTGTTGTTCCATTCCAGCAGTTGCCGCGTTTTTTCGTCGCCGAATTGCCGGCGCCATTTCTCCACCAGCCATTCGGGATGCGACCAGCCGAGCGCTGGCTGGGAGGTTTTCATATCAGCGAGAATTTTCCTTATCTCGTCCGCCTCGCGCAGATAGCTGCGCAGGACGGCGTTGATGAAACCCGCTTGAGAGCCGTAACCGGAGCGCTTGGCCTGTTCAACAGTTTCATGAACAGCGGCATGCGGCGGAATGCGATCGAGCCAAAAAATCTGATAGAGGCCGAGGCGCAGGAGATTTTTCAAGGCGGGCCGCTGCTCGCGCGCCGGGTCGGTTTTGCGGGCGATGAGCCGGTCGAGCGTGGCCTGCCAGCGCACGACCCCGCAGACGAGTTCGTGACAAAGCCCGCGATCCACGGGCGAAAGACGCGCGGTGGCGAGGGCGATATCGAGAAGATTCTCGGTAAATTCGCCGCTGGTTTGGCGTTGCGAGAGAACTCTCGCCGCAATTTGTCTTGGATTTTGGTCGTTCAACAACTTTAATATAAAGAGATTCATCTTGCGCGAAGCGAGATAAAAAATTTATGAAAGCAGAATTCGAAAAATTGGCCGCCACCGGAAAAATCGAAGGACGTCATGTAGCGGCTCTGACCCACCTGGCAGAAGCCGGTTGTTGCATCCACCGGAGCTGGGGCTTCGGGCGCATCAAATCCGTGGACACCGTGTTCGCACGGTTTGCCATCGATTTTTCAGGCAAACCGGCGCATCCGATGGATTTATCCTTCGCTGCCGAGTCACTCAAACCGGTGCCCAAGGATCATATCCTCGCCCGCAAGGCGACCGACCTCGACGCCGTCCGCCATCTGGCGGCGCATCACATTGATCTGCTCAAGCTGGTTTTGAACAGCTTCGGCGGCAAGGCGACCACCGATCAGATTCAACAAGTTCTCGTTCCTGATGTCATTGCCGACGACTGGAAAAAATGGTGGGAAACTGCCCGGCGCGAAATGAAGAAGAATGGACACTTCATTGTGCCGCTGAAAAAAACCGAGCCGGTGGTTTATCAGGCGCAAGAAACATCGTTGCAAGATCGCTTGCTCGTTGATTTCCGTGCGGCAAAAGGTTTGAAAGCACGCATCGTCGTCGTGGCGGAAATGCTCAAAGGCCTTTCCGACTTGAAAGACAAAGTCGCTTTGGCAACGGAAGTCATCACCGCCCTGAATCCCGACATCGTCTCGTATCAGCGCACCCAGCCAGCCGTAGCGCTGGAAGCAATCTTTTCTCGCGACGAATTGTGCGCCGCTTGTGGCGTGCAGCCTGCCTCCGGCGAAATCACCGCAGCCCAAGTATGGTTGCAGGACGGCATCCGCTTCGGCGCCTTGCTGGAAGCGATTCCCGCCGCAAAGCACCATCGCGCGTTGGAATCGTTCAAAGCCGCCAATCCCGACCGCTGGGCGGATATTTTACGCAGCGCCATAAATCTGGTTTCCGCGAAACTCGCCAAGGAAATTGCAGGCATCCTCATCAGCAACGGCAAATTGAATTTGCTCAAGGAAACCCTTTCCAAGCTCATCAGCCAGCACACCGCCAGCAGCGAACTGCTGCTGTGGTTTAGCCGCGAACGCACTGAAGATTACGTGGACATTCTCGGACCGGAAGTCTTCCGCGCCATGCTCACTTCGATGGAACGCGACCAGTTCAATGAGAAGCGCTCGAACCGCCTGCGCGATTTCATCCTCGAAGATCAGGCATTGATCGCCGAACTCACCGCCTCCGCCGACATCGAGGTCGTCAAAGATTTGACCCGCGCCCTGAAACTTTCGCCCGTGTTTGATGACATGGACAAGCGTTCCCTGCTAGCCCGGCTCGTCAAGGCTCATCCCGCCGTGCAGTCGCTCGTCAGCGGCGAACAGACCAAGCAGGACGCCGGCTTGCTCGTTTCGTGGTCCAGCCTCGAACGCCGCAATGCCGAGTATCACGAGCTGGTCGAGAAGAAAATCCCCGCAAACTCCAAGGAAATCGCCATTGCCCGCAGCTACGGTGACTTGCGCGAGAACCATGAATACAAGGCCGCAAAGGAGATGCAGAAAATCCTCATGCGCCAGAAGGAAGATCTCGAAGCCGCGCTCAATCGCGCGCGCGGTCAGGATTTCACCAATGCCAAGACCGACGCGGTCGGACCGGGCACCATCGTGGTGGTCACCGACCTCGCGACCAACCAACGCGAGACCTTCACCATTCTCGGCGCGTGGGACTCAGATCCGGACAAGGGCATCATCAGCTACCTAACGCCGGTCGCGATGGCGCTGCTCAACCGCAAGGTCGGCGACGAAGTGGAATTTGAGTTGCACGGCAGCAAACGCCGCCACCGCATTGAGAAGATTGAGGCGTGGAAGACGGAAGCATCTGCAAGCTAGTCTGTATGTGAGGGGCAGCGGACACCAAACCAAATGAGCGGCGATAAAAATCCAAATCAAAAGATGACGGGTGAGATGATGTTTGTGATTGTCATCGCCGTGCTTGGATGCCTCGTGACGGTTTTTGGAGCGGCGACCGGAGACCCTTGGATTTTAGTGGCTGGATTTCTCATCATGCCGATTGCGTTTCAGTGTCAGAAAATTTACAAGCGTAAGCGAAGTTCAAGTTGAGTGTAGATATTCTGCCGCCATCTAGTTGCTAGGGTGCAAAATTCATTCACCAAAATAAAAACACCCCGCGATTTCTCGCAGGGCGTTTTTATTTCAACTGGTTGATCAAGCCTTGCCGCCGTAACTCGCAAAATCGTCCGCATCCAGCACGTCAAACCACGTTGAGATATCCGTGCGCGTGGGCGCGATGGCCTTGTGGATACCGTTGAAATACTCCCGGCCGTCGGGATTGTTCGGCGCGCGGTTTTCCTGCCACTGCGTCCACGAGGCGATTTCCGGCGCGGTGCGCTTATGCTTGGCGTGCTTGGCGATCCATTCGAGCACTTCGGTATCACTTTTGATCAGTTCTTTTTTCAACGCTTCCGGGTCAATGCCGGCGAATTCCAGAAACTGCTGGTCGAGCGGACAGGCGTAATGATATTCGCCGTTTTTGCCGGCCAGCTCCGCGCGGCCCTTGTCGAGGCAGCGCGGGAGAATAGCGTAGCCGCCAAGCCGCACGCGCGGGCTGCGCGGCGGGAATTTTGTGAGGTCAGTAGTATGGAGTGACATGATTTTGTTTGGTTCCGGTTTGCACGTCGCCTTTCTTTGCGACGGAAGCCAAGTTGCACTGAAAATGCCGAATTGCAAGCGGCCGGGAAAAAATTTATTGTTTCCGGGTGAAACACTCTGGAAAAGCCTCAAGCGCGGCATTGAAATTAATCGGCATGTCCGGCCTGGCCGTGCTGATGCTGCTGGCCGTCGCATGGCTGGCGGCACTGATCGGCAGTTGCATCCTGGCAGTGGCCGGAGTGCTCGGTGCTTTGTGGGTATTGTTCGTTCTCTTCACCTTTTATTTTTTCCGCGACCCCGACGCGATGACTCCTTCTACGCCCAATCTCGTCGTCGCACCCGGCCACGGCAAAGTGGACACGATTGACACCACAACTGAAGAGGAATTCATGGGCGGCGAATGCCAGCGCATCTCCATTTTTCTTTCCGTGTTTGACGTTCACGTCCAGAACGCGCCGGTCACGGGGCGCATCGCCTTCTTCAAACACTCACCTGGCCAGTATCTGAACGCGATGCGCGCCGATTGCGCTAAGTTCAACGAAAATGTTTTAATCGGCATCGAATCCGTCGAACCAAGCAATCAGAAAATCGGATTGCGCCTCATCGCCGGCCTCATTGCGCGGCGCATCGTGCCGTTCGTGGCCCAAAACGATCCGGTGCATCGCGGCGAACGCATCAGCCTGATTCAATTCGGTTCGCGCGTAGACGTTTACCTGCCGAAGTCGGCGAAACTCAAAATCCAGCTCGGCGACCGCGTGGTCGGCGGGCAAACGGTGCTGGCCACATTCGACTGATCTCATGGCTGCAACCCCGCAAAATAACGCACCGCCCGCCGAGGGTGAGAGGCTGAGGATTTATTTCCTGCCGAACCTGCTGACGGCCGGAAATCTTTTCTGCGGCTTCGTAGCGCTCACCCAGATTGTCGAGGCCAACCTCACTCCGAATGCCGAAGGCCACGTCAACTGGATGCCCATCAAGTTTGCACTCGCGTGCATTCTGCTGGCGTGCATCTTCGATTTATTCGATGGCCGGGTTGCGCGCATGGGTGGACATGAAAGTCCATTTGGCCGCGAGTTTGATTCGTTGGCGGATTTAATTTCGTTCGGCGTCGCGCCGGCTTTTTTGGTGCATCGCGTAGTGTTGCGCAGTGCATTGCCTGATGACTATGCTGAGCTTGGCTGGCTCATCGCCTCAATTTACCTCATCTGTGGAGCGTTCCGGCTGGCGCGGTTCAATTGCCTTGCCTCAATGAACTTGCCCGGCGCGGGCAAAGATTTTCTCGGCTTCCCGATTCCATCCGCCGCCGGGCTCGTCGCGTCGCTGACGTTGTTTATCATCAAGTTGAATGAGAAAAACAAAGATCTCGGCCACTGGGGCTACCTACTGCCGGTGGTGCTGATTTTTCTCTCCGCGATGATGGTGAGCGAGGTGCGGTATCCAAGCTTTAAATCCCTCGGCGTGCGCTCCACCACGACATTTTTGAAGCTGGTCATCGCAGCATTATTCGTCGGCTGCCTGTTTATCCTGAAAGAGAAGATTTTGTATTACGTCCTGCCGCTGTTCTTCACCGGCTACCTGCTTTACGGCTTCATTCGTCCACACATCTCGCGGGCCTGGCGCAAGGAAATCGAGGAAGAAGACGACATGGAGGCGGGACACTAACATGGCCGAGTCGCATCCCATTTTGGTGGCTTTGATGGCGGGGTTTACCTGCGGGCTTTTTTTTTCCGCGCTGCCCGGACCTATCAATCTGACCATCTTGAATGAAGGAGCGAAGCGCGGTTTCAAATGGGGGTTTTTCATCGGGCTGGGTGCGGTGACGATGGACATCGTATATTGCACGATTTCGTTTACCGGCATCTCGCAACTTATTGATCATGGCCTGGCCCAGACCATCATGCGGGTGGCGGGTTTTGTTTTCCTGTTGTTTCTTGGCAGTAAATTTCTTTCAGCCAAATTGGAGAAGGAGCCGACGCCCATCAGCAAGGTGATCGGCAAAATCGAGGAGCGGATTGAACACAAGGTTCATCCCCATACTGCCTATGCCACCGGGGTCGTGCGCGTGGCGGCCAACATGGGTGTGCTAGCGGCGTGGGTGGTGCTGGCCGCCACATTGATGAGCACCAAGGCATTTTTTAGCACTGAGGAATGGGTGGATGACTCGACGCCCGCCAAGGCTGCCTGCATCAGTGGAATCGCGCTCGGCGCCTTGCTGTGGTTCTTTTTCTGGAGTTCGCTGGTGGCGCGCGGCCAGGGCAAGTTCAGCGCCCGTTCACTTTTGCGACTGCAGCACTTTTCCGGTATTGGGCTCATTGCCATCGCTGTGTATGAAGGAGTGCGAATCGCCATGCGCCTCGCCAGTTAAAATTTATAATTTATGCTTAAAGCTGGAATCGTCGGATTGCCCAACGTCGGCAAATCAACCCTGTTCAACGCCGTCACTCGCACCCGCAAGGCTGAGGCCGCGAATTATCCCTTCTGCACCATTGACCCGAACGTCGGCATCGTCACCGTGCCGGACGAACGACTCTATGTCCTGCAAAAGATCGCTAAGACCGGCGTCGTCATCCCGGCAGCGGTGGAATTCGTGGACATCGCCGGCCTCGTCAAAGGTGCCGCTGCGGGCGAAGGCTTGGGCAACAAGTTTCTTTCCCACATTCGCGAAGTGGATGCCATTGTGCAGGTCGTCCGCTGCTTTGAGGATGCGGATATCCATCACGTCGCCGGCACCATTGACCCCGTGCGCGACATCGAGACCATCACCACCGAACTCGTCCTCGCCGATCTGGAAGCCGTGCAAAAGCGTCTCGCCAGCGTGGCCAAAGACGCCAAGCGTGGCGACAAGGAAGCGCTCGCGCAGGAAAATGTTTTGAAAAAAATCGAGCCACACCTCAATGCCGGCAAGCCCGCGCTCACGCTCGAACTGACACCGGAGGACAAAGCCATCTCGCGCCTGTTCTGGCTGATGACTGACAAACCGACGATTTTTGCCTGCAACGTCAAGGAAAGCGATCTGGCCACCGCCGACAAAAATCCGTTCGTTGAAAAAGTTCGTGAATACACGAAACATCATTTCGCCTGCGAAGCCGTCGTCATCAGCGCGCAGATTGAGAGCGACCTGATTGATTTGTCTGACGCCGAGGCGAAGGACTTCCTCAAGGAACTAGGCGTAAGCGAATCCGGCGTCGGTGCGCTCATCCGCGCTACGTATCATCTGCTCGGCCTGCGGACGTATTTCACGGCGGGCGAAAAAGAAGTCCGTGCCTGGACCATTCACAACGGAGATACCGCGCCGAAAGCGGCGGGCGTCATCCACTCCGATTTTGAACGCGGGTTTATCAAGGCGGAAACCGTGGCCTACGACGACCTGGTTAAGCTCGGTTCCGTCGCTGCCGCACGCGAAAAGGGCCTCTACCGAATGGAAGGCAAGGAATACGTGGTGAAAGACGGCGATGTGCTGCTCTTCAAGTTCAACGTGTGATTTTCAGATAACTTAAAGGCCACAGAGCAAAACTCTGTGGCCTTTCTGTTTTTTGCGGCAGGATTATTACGTGAAAAACTTCTGAATTCCTTTGATGACTTCCACAAAGACGTCCACTTCGGCCTTGGTGTTGTAGAAGTAGAAACTGGCGCGGGCAGTGGATTCCACGCCGAGCTTGTGCATGAGCGGTTGCGTGCAGTGATGCCCGCCACGCAGCGCCACGCCCGCAGTGTTGGCAAATTCCACCACGTCGTGCGCATGGACGTCCTTGAGAAGAAAACTCACAAGGCCAGCGCGATTTTGCTTCGGGCCGAAAAGGCGGATATTCTTTAGTGCGGAAAGCTTTTCGTAGGCGTAATTCGCCAGTTCCTGATCGTGCTTCCAGATGTTATCGCGCCCGATGGCATCAAGATAATCCATCGCAACATGCAAACCAATCGGCCCGGAAATGTCTGGTGTGCCAGCCTCAAAACGATGCGGCGCGTGTTTGAATTCCGTCTTCTGGTAGCCAACGGACAAAATCATTTCGCCCCCGCCTTGGTAAGGCGGCATGGTTTCCAAAACCTCGTAGCGCCCATAAAGCGCGCCGACACCGGTCGGCCCGCAAATCTTGTGGCCGCTGAACGCAAAAAAATCGCAGCCAATGGCCTGCACGTCCACGGGCAGATGCCCGGCGCTCTGAGCGCCGTCCACGAGCGTGACGATGCCGAGCTTGCGAGCCTTCGCACAGAGTTCGGCGACGGGATTTACCGTGCCCATCGAGTTCGAGATGTGAACCAGCGAAAGCAGTTTCACCTGTGAGGTGAGCAACGAATCCAGCTTGGATAAATCCAGCGTGCCTTCGTCGCCGGTAACAGGAATGTAGGCAATCTTTGCGCCGGTCTTTTGCGCGATGAGCTGCCACGGCACAAGATTGCTGTGATGCTCGACCTCGGTGAGCAGGATGACGTCGCCGGCCTTGAGATGCTTCGAGCCCCAGGTGGCGGCAACGAGGTTGATGGCCTCCGTGGTGCCGCGCGTCCAGATGATTTCGTCGCCGCTACGGGCGTTGAGAAATTTCGCCGTGCGGGTGCGGGCGGCCTCAAAGGCGTTCGTCGCCCGGTTGCTCAACTCATGGATGCCGCGGTGAACATTGGCGTTGTCGTGCTCGTAGTAATGCACGAGGGCGTCAATCACGGAACGGGGCTTCTGCGATGTGGCGGCGTTGTCGAAATACACCAGCGACTTGCCGTGGACTTGCTGATTGAGAATCGGGAAGTCCGCGCGCAGCTTGGCCCAGTCAGGAGTAAGACTCATACTTTTTTTAGACACGAATTTCACGAATTAACACAAACCCATAAAATGGTGACATTCGTGTCCCGCTTTTCAGAGCAATCCCAGTTGCAGTTTCGCCGCCTCGGTCATCATGCTTTGGTTCCACGGCGGATCCCAGACGAGTTCCACATTAGCCTCGTCAATCGGCTCGATCGAAACGAGCTTGTTCTGCACATCCTGCGCCAACACCGGCCCCATGCCGCAGCCGGGCGCGGTCAAAGTCATCTTAACGTCGGCTTTAAAATTATCCGCGCCAATGGGCGTGAGGTGACAGTCGTAAATCAGCCCAAGATCAACGATGTTGACCGGAATCTCCGGGTCGTAACACGTTTTGAGCGCCTCCCAAACTTTCTTTTCCAACTCTTCCTGCGTCAGCGGGCCGCTGGCGGCGGCGGGCGCGGGGGCAATCGTTACTTCCAGTCCCAGCGCATCGGCATCCTTGGATTCGATGCGGAACATATTGCCGTTCACGATGACAGTGTAGGTGCCGCCGAGTGATTGCGTGATGTGCGCAGTCTCACCTTTCTGGAGCGTGACCTTGGTGCCGATGGGAACCACGGAAGCTTCCACATCGCGGGTTAAAATCTTTTGTTCGGAACTCATATTGGAAACATCTTCGCTGTTATGGCAGTCAAAATCAAATCAGGTCTGCTCGTTTTCCGTGCTAACCGGCGCGACCTCACCCTTGAGCGCGCCAATCAGCGCGTGCCATGCAAGGATGGCGCATTTCACGCGGGCGGGATATTTGTAAACCCCCGCAAAAACTGCGAGCTTACCGACATCGCCGGTCGTATTACCGGTAGTCACCAAATCGCGGACACGCTCAAACATCTGGCTGGCTTCGGTCTTCGATTTGCCGATGACATTTTCCGTGAGCAGTGATGCCGACGCCTTGGAAATACAACAGCCGGAGCCGACAAAACTCGCATCTTTAATGGTTTCGCCGTCCAGCGTGAGAAACAACTTCAAGTTATCACCACAAAGCGGGTTAAAACCCTGCGCCGAGCAGGAGCACTGCGGCATTTCATGAAAATTCCGCGGCTTCTTGCAGTGATCAAGTATGACCTGCTGATAAAGGTCGTTGATGTCGTCAAACATGGTTGTTTTGAATCAAACCTAACACATGAATAAAATTATTTACCGATCAAATGCGGATTAGCCTCGAGCCGATCCCATACGAGCTTGTCAATCACCTCGCGCGCCGGTTCGCACTTGATTCGCTCAATGATCTCGCCGGCAAAGGCGTGGATCAACATCTGTTTGGCTGCATCCATGCTCATCCCGCGTGAACGCAGGTAAAAAATACTTTCATCATTTAACTGTCCGATGGTCGCGCCGTGCGTGCATTTCACGTCATCGGCATAGATTTCCAGTTGCGGCTTGGTGTCAGCGGTGGCGTCATCGGAAAGCAGCAGGTTTTTGTTCGTCTGCTTGGCGTCGGTTTTCTGCGCAATTTGCTGGACGAGAATGCGCCCATGAAAAACGCCCTTCGACTTGTCGTCAAGAATGCCGTTGAAATATTCATGGCTCGCGCAATGCGGTTGCGCATGTTCCACAAGCATATGATGGTCGGCGATCTGCTCGTCCTTCGTGAGATAAAGGCCGTTCAAAATGCACTCCAAACCTTCGCCGGCAAGCTTGGTGCGGATGTTGTTGCGCGATATTTTTGCTCCGAGCGCGAACGAGTGGACGCTTACGTTGCTGGCACGGTTGAATTCGCCCGCGATTGTAGCGATATGAAATGCCGCTGCTGCCTCGTCTTGCACCTTGACGTGCTCAACTGCTGCATTGTCGCCAGCTACAATTTCCATCACCGCGTTGGTAAAATACGCGACATTGACAGTGCTGATGTAGCTTTCCACCACCGTCAACTTACTGTTCGCCTCCGCAATCACGAGGTTGCGCGGCAGGATGGTGTCTCCGTCTTGTTTCGCGGACGAAATATAAATTAACTGCACCGGTTCGGCGACGGCGACACCCTGCGGCACAAAGATGAACGCGCCATCAGTGAAGAGGGCTTGATTCAAAGCGGCGAAGGAATTTCCCGCTATATGCGCAAATTTTCCAAGGTGCTTTACAATGAGCGCAGAATCTTGGGCCAACGCCGAGGCAAGACTTTCAATCCGCACACCACCGGCGACCGGCTTGATGCTGGAAAGTTTTGCGGAGAAAAAACCATTCACGAAGACAAGCCGGTGGCCATTCAGAGCGGCGAAGACTGATTTGTCCAACGCCGCAATTTCCGCACCATTGACCACCGCCTGACTGGCGAGTTGAAAATCCAGTTTTGCAATCGGCGAGATATTGGTAAAGCGCCAGTCCTCGTCGCGGAGCGTCGGAAAACCCTGCTCGGCAAAGCTGGCAATGCCGGCCTGACGCAGCGCCGGCAACCATTTTGGCTGCGGCGCAAGTGACTTGAACTGTGAAAACCTAGCAACCAGCGATTCCGTCCCGTTATTTACGTTTGGCGTCATATTTAGAATCATTCTAATTATAAATTAGGCAATTAATCTCCCATTTTCACGCCGGCGGTGCAAATCAAAAACGCGGGGAAAATCGCCGGGCCAAAATTGGCGCGAAGAACGCGAAATACATTTTGCGTTCGGGCGATTGAGTGGCATTTTGTCCCCCATGCTTTCGCAAGACGACATCAAGCGCGCCCTGACCGCAGTGAAGTATCCCGGCTTTTCACGAGATATTGTTTCCTTCGGCCTTATTAAGGACATTTCCACCGCCAATGGCGCGATTAGCGTGGCCATCCAACTGACCTCGCCAAATCCTGATGCCGCAGGGCAGATTAAAGCTGAGGCGGAACAGATTCTGAAAAGACTTCCCGGCGGGAGCCACGCCATCGTGGAAATCCGCCAGCCGACCACCGGTCAGGCTGAGACCGGCAAATCCTTTGCCAATCAGACCAAAGTGCCTGGCGTGAAACGTGTCATCGCAATCGCCAGCGGCAAGGGTGGAGTCGGCAAATCCACCTGTTCGGTAAATCTGGCCTGCGCGCTGAACCATCTTGGCGCGAAAGTCGGCCTGCTTGATTGCGATATCTACGGACCGAGCATCCCGCTGATGATGGGCGTTTACGAGCGACCGACTGTCAGCAACGATGAACGGCTTGTTCCGCCAATAGCTCATGGCGTAAAAGTAATGAGCATCGGTTTGTTATTGAATGACGACCAGCCGGTTATCTGGCGCGGGCCGATGGTCACCAAGACGATTCAGCAATTTCTTCTCGCAGTGGAATGGGGCGATTTGGATTTTCTGCTCGTAGATTTGCCGCCAGGCACCGGCGACGCACAGCTTTCACTCTGCCAGACCGTTCCGCTTGATGGCGGCGTTATCATCAGCACGCCGCAGGAAGCCTCTCTCGGCGTCGTGCGCAAAGGCATTTCCATGTTCAATAAAGTAAATGTGCCGATTCTTGGCATCGTCGAAAATATGAGCTACTTCACCGCGCCAAACGGCGACCGCGTGGAAATCTTCGGCCACGGCGGCGGCAAGGAAGAGTCCGCGCGGCAAAACGTCCCGTTCCTCGGTGAAATCCCCATTTTCACGGAAATACGCGAAGGCGGCGACCGCGGAATGCCGATTGTTGTTTCCACGCCCAACCACGCGGCTGGCAAGGCGTTCATTCAAATTGCAGACGGGCTGAGGAAAAAGTTAAAATGAATTTCATACGACAGGCGGCCCCAGATTTAATTTGCCAGAACCGATTCGAGGATTTAAGGTAAACGCCACAGTGACAAACATTATGTCGAACGCTGGAAAAGACACATCTGCGGCGAACGATTTGCTTAAAAGCTCGTCGCTTTATCGCGAATTTCAGGCTGAACGTGAGGAAATCCTAAAACACAAGTGGATTGAGTCTGAAAAACTCGGCTATGATATAGGATTTGAACGGGCTCTGACGGATTGGATTATCAGACATCGCGCCAGCTGGCGTAAATCACGACAAGCCAGCACCAACTAAACCGTTCCTTTAACGCAGCCCTGCGAGGCAGCAAAGGATAAATGAAAACAAAATTGAAAACGCGAGTCACCTCCGCCCGGCGGAAGCGGTTCGCGATTTTTTATGCTTGAATCAACCATCATCCTCGACGCCGCCGCCATCCAGCGGGCACTTACGCGCATTGCGCATGAGATTGCCGAGCGCAACGAACATAGCACTGAGGTGGTGCTCGTCGGCATCCCGGTTGGCGGCGATCATCTCGCAGTGCGATTGGCGAAAATCCTTTCCGGCATCTGGAATCATACTGTGCCCGTTGGCATCCTCGACGTGACTATGCACCGTGACGACCTCGACAGCCGGGCAGCTCCGACCGTGCATCCGACCGACATCCCCTTCGACGTCAACAACACGACCGTTGTTCTGGTAGACGACGTGTTATTTAGCGGCCGAACAACGCGCGCCGCGATGGACGCGCTAAACGATTTCGGCCGGCCAAGAAAAATCCAGCTTGCGGTGCTGATTGACCGCGGCCACCGCGATCTGCCGATCAAGGCGGATTTTGTCGGCAAAAATGTGCCGACCGCGCTCGATGAAAAAATTTCCTTGCTGCTCACCGAAAGCGGTGCGGCGCAGGACGAAGTGATTTTGAAAAAGAAGTGAACCGCTAATCGTTCAATTGTTGACTTGTTAATCGGAGGCCTGATTCAACAAACCACAATTAAACGATGCGACAAACCAATATGAGCTGGCATCGCAAACATCTGTTGGACATTGAATCGCTCACGGCCGAGGAAATCCTCACCGTGCTCGACACCGCACGCGGCTTCAAAGCCGTCGGCAAACGGGCCATCAAGAAGGTCCCTGCCCTGCGCGGCAAGACCGTCGTAAATCTTTTCGTCGAACCCTCCACGCGAACTCGCACCAGCTTTGAATTGGCCGCCATCCGCTTGAGCGCCGATGTGATTAATTTCACCACCGAGGCCTCCTCGCTAAAGAAAGGTGAAACGCTCAAGGACACCGCGCGCAATTTAGAAGCGCTGAACGCCGACTTCATCATCATCCGCCACAGCGCGAGCGGCGCACCGCATTTTCTATCCCGCGTGCTCGACGCCCACGTCATCAACGCCGGAGACGGCGCACACGAGCATCCGACTCAGGCGTTGCTCGACACGTTCACCATCCGGGAGAAAAAAGGGAAGATAGCCGGGCTAAACGTCACAATTCTCGGCGACATTCTTTACAGTCGCGTGGCACGTTCAGACATCTGGGCGCTGACGAAACTTGGCGCCAACGTGACGCTCTGCGGTCCTTCCACACTCGTGCCGAAGACCTTTGAAAAAATGGGCTGCCGTGTGACGTATGATGTGGATGAGGCCATCCGCGACGCTGATATCATCAATCTGCTCCGCATCCAGCACGAGCGCCAGCGCAAAACAATGTTTCCGAGCATTGGTGAATACACCCAGCTATTCGGCCTCAACAAAGCGCGACTGGCCAAGACCAAACCTGACGCGCTCATCATGCATCCCGGCCCGATCAACCGAGGCGTGGAGATTGACAGCGAACTCGCAGACAGCAGCCGCTCAGTGATTCTGGAACAGGTTACCAATGGCCTCGCCGTGCGCATGGCGGTGCTGTTTTTGGTGAACGGCGGAAAAGAACTGCACGCGGCGGAGGCCCCTTAGCCTTCACTTTTTCTTCCAGAAAACCAGCATCATACCGAAAAGCCCCAGCCCGATTCCAACGAGATAAAGTTTAATTGCTTCATCTACCGGCGCTCCTATAAGAACCTTATTCACCCGTGAGGCAACGGAATTCCCGACATCGTGCCCCTTAACAATCAGCAGCACGCTGATGACGATACAAATGATGCCGGCTCCTTTACGCATGATGCATAAACAAGTTTCGCCTCGGTTAATCTGCATCCACAATTTTCACCGCCCATTCGGGAAACGGCTTGTTGCCCATCGTGGCACGCCAGAGGATACGGTTAAGCACACCCTCGGGACACCGATCCGGCTGATTCAGCGGCAATCGAGCAGAAACGTAAGCGTCTTGACGTGACTGCGCGTCAGCAACTTTCTTCAGCGGCGGATTCATATCATCCAGCGGGACGTTGTTCGTCACGGCGGTGAAGGCAGTGAAGTCCGGTTGATTGGTGAAACAGTCAAACATCGGCGTGGCGGTGGCGTCCATCTGGTTCATCGGCGGCAGGCCGAGCATCAACTCCATCGTGCGCAGCAAACTGGTTTGGTTGTATTGCGTGCCGACGACGGCGTGGCGTTTCGTATAAGGGCTGACGACATAGGCCGTGGTGCGGTAGCCGCTGACATGATCCCATCCGTTCTGCGGATCGTCCTCGATGATAAAAATGCAGGTGTCCTTCCAGAATTTGCTGTGGCTCACAGCCTCGATGATTTGTCCCACGGCGAGGTCGTTATCCGCCACCTGCGCGGCGGGCGTGGGCAGGCCGACCTTGGTGCCGCTCGTGTGGTCACAGTTCAACCAAATCATCGTGAAATCCGGCATGGTGCCGGCGGCTTCGTCACGTTTCAGGTGTTCGATGTATGTCGCGGCGCGCACGACATCGGGCACGTTCAAATCCCACCCTGGGAAGTCCGTCACAATGTAGGGTCGGAGAGATTCGAGATCCGGCTCGCTGCGATTGGCGGTAGCCTGCGTCCGGTTGATGAAATCCTGATAGCAATCTGTCCAAGTTGGCTGACCTTTGCGGGTGGAATTTTTCCATAGCCGGAAGTTGGTGCAAAATTCACCAAAGTCCCGGAAGGTTCTGCCGTGGGCGAGCACATTGTCCCAGATGAAACCAGCGGTGGAATAAGCGAGGGCGTCCCGGCTTTTCTCCCCGCCACCGCTGGGGTAGCTGCGCGGCCAGCTCCCAAAGGAGCGCTCTACATATTCAGTGGCCAGCGCGCTGTCGCTCCAGTTGTGGCCGTCGGCGCTGAGAATGCCGGAGCAGTAGGTGTTGTCTAGCAACGTAAACTCGCGCACGAGCTTGTGCTGGTTCGGCGTGACACGTTCGCCGAAAATGCATAAATCCGCAGCACCATTGCCTTCCGGCATGTCGCCGAGGATCTGGTCGTAGGTGCGATTTTCCTTGATGATGTAGAGGACGTGCTTGAACACGCTCGGTTCGCCGACGCGTTCCGGCACCGGCACGGGAGAACGGTCGGAACGCGGCGGCAACTTCGCCTGTGCGAGCAGCGGGTAACGGAGATTGGCCAGCGCCATTTGCGTGAAGGCGGCGAGTTCAGTCTTGGAGGGAATGGAAACCAGCGAAAGTGTGCCGCAATATTGATGCGTGTTGAAGCCATAGCCAATTGCGCCCTGCTTGCCTTTTTCCGTCTTCGCGGCGATGTCTTTAAGGTTCGCCACGCAAAGTTGGCTGCGCTTGGCATCAAACACAATCGCGCCGGGAAACCAGCCTACAGGAATCAGCCCGAGCAATTTGGTTTCGCGCGGGCTGAATTGATACACGGCGACGGCGTTCTGCGTGCCGTTACATACAAACAGTTTTTTCCCCGACCGGTCAAAGGCCAGCGCATTGGGCTGCGCACCGAACAAATCGCTTGGATTCTGCCGCGCACTGAAGGACTCCACTACCTGGTCATCGCGTGTATCAATCACGCTCAACATATCCGCGCCCGCGCTGGCCGCAACCAACCAGCGGCCATTCGGCGACAGCGCCAGCGCACAAGCATGCGGGCCGATGACGATTTGATTTTGCATCGAGGACACCGCTGGTTGCGCGAGATCAATCACCGTCACCGAACCTTCATTGGCAATGCTCCGGGCATCCACACGGACACGTGTGCCTTGCCCAGCCGGGCCGGTGATATTGCCGGCATCGGGACGGCGACCGCCCCAGTTACTGACGTAGGCCTTATGTCCGGCCAAAACCACGTCGAATGGGGCGGAACCGACATTCCACAACCTCAAAACTTTTCCCGTCACGGCGTCGAGTTCGATCAGCCGATTGGAGAGATTAAGCGCTACGTAGATTGCTTTTCCATCCGCCGATACGGCGATACCAGCGGGGATTTCCGCAGAGCGTGAAGGCACGTCTGACGGCGGCAAGGGAAATGAAACCAGCGGAGAAACTTTTTTGTCTCTGCCAACACTAAAGACTTTGATGTCACCGTTGACGTTGGACAGGTATATCCGGTTGCCATCAGGCGAAAAGGCCATACCGGTGAAACTCACCCGCGCCTTGCCATCCGGCGAAAGAATTTCCGCTGCGACCGCCGCCTGTTCCCGCGCCTGACCAGAAGGCAAAGCCACGCGCTGCAGAATTTGTCCGGTCGAGGGATCCAGCACCACCAGTTCATGGGTCAGCCCGGCAGCGACCAAGATTTTTTCATCCGGACTTAACGCCAACGCCTGCGGCCGCATGCCGGGCAGTTCAACCAAAGTGCCGGCGGGCGTAACGATTTGATTGACCGGCGTAATAAGTGTGCCGGCGTCGCGCCCCACCGACACCGTTGTTGCCGGGAAATTGTCGGCGTCAGTTTTTTCGAAGCAAAAACAAACCAACACAACCAGGCCGAGGCGATTGAATATGTGCTTGTTCATGGTCAAAGGATAACAACCAACACGCGCCGGCCACGGCGAACCGCGTCACAACGAACGATCATGCGACCGACGGATCCAGCCGCCTGTCGACCACAAGATATTTGCGAACGTAGTCATGAACGGCGTTTTCCAGCGAAGTGACCGGCGCGGCGTAGCCAGTGCCGCGCAATCGCAGCAGGTTGGCTTGGGTGAAATACTGGTATTTGTCGCGAATCGCCTCCGGCATCTCGATGAACTTGATCACCGGTTTTTTCTTCAGCGCGGTGAAAACGGCGCTCGATAGATCAATCCACGTCCGCGCCTGGCCCGAACCGATATTGAAAATGCCGTTCGCCTTAGGCGTCGCAGCAAGGTGCAGCGTCATTGCTACGCAGTCTTTGACGTAGAGAAAATCCCGCTTCTGCTCGCCGTCTTTGTAATCTTTACGATGGCTCTTAAACAACTGAATGACCCCTTTGCTCTGCACCTGCGCAAAACTTTTGTGAACAAGCGAACGCATGTCGTTTTTATGATCTTCGTTCGGCCCAAAAACATTGAAATATTTCAGACCGACGATTTTGTTCAGGAACCCGGCGCGCTTGGCGTGCAAATCAAACAGATGCTTCGAGTAGCCATACATGTTCAGCGGACGCAGCGTGTCGAGCTGTGAATCGTCGTCGTCCATTCCCATAGAGCCGTCGCCGTAAGTTGCGGCGGACGACGCATAGACAAAGCGCACTTTGTTCGCCAGCGACCAGTGCGCGAGGTCTTTGGTGAACTCGTAATTATTCTTGGCGAGATAGGTGGCATTCTTTTCGGTCGTGGCCGAGCAGGCGCCGAGATGCAACACCAAATCAAACTTACCCAGCGCGCCACTCTGCAAACGCGCCTGTAAATCGGTAGCCTCGACATAATCGGCGAAGCGGAGCGGCGTGAGGTTGCGCCATTTTTCATCCGTGCCCAGAACATCACTGACAACGATGTTATCGCAGCCGCGCCGGTTCAGCGCCCACACCAACGCGCTACCAATAAAGCCCGCACCGCCAGTAACCAAGACTCGTGATTCAGAGAAATCGTTTGGTTTCATATTACCATCCTAAAACGTGCGCAAAAATCAGTGGCGCAACAATCGTCGCGTCGGATTCAATGATGTATTTCGGCGTCTTCACGCCGAGTTTGCCCCAGGTAATTTTTTCGTTCGGCACCGCGCCAGAATAACTGCCGTAGCTTGTCGTCGAATCACTGATCTGGCAAAAAAAACCCCACAGCGGCACGCCGGTGCGACCCAAGTCCTGATGCAGCATCGGCACGACGCAAATCGGGAAATCGCCCGCAATGCCGCCGCCAATCTGAAACATGCCAAGCGGACTCTTCTTCGTCGTGCGCGTGTAAAAATCCGCCAGCCAAGTCATGTATTCAATCCCGGTGCGGACCGTGTGAACGTTTTTTACATCACCACGGATGACGGCGGCAGCATACATATTGCCGAGCGTGGCGTCTTCCCAACCGGGAACGACAATTGGCAGATTTTTCTCGGCCGCGGCGAGCATCCACGAATCTTTCGGGTTGATCTGGTAATACTTTTTGTATTTGCCGCTGCGCAATACCTGGTAGAAGAATTCATGAGGGAAATAGCGTTCGCCCTTTTTGTCGGCGGCGGTCCAGACTTCGAGCATGGCTTTTTCCATGCGGCGCATGGCTTCGCCTTCGGGAATGCAGGTGTCCGTCACCCGATTCATGTGGCGGTCGAGCAATGCTTTTTCGTCGTCGGCTGAAAGATAGCGATACTGCGGCACGCGCTCGTAAAAATCATGTGCCACGAGATTAAAAACATCTTCTTCCAGATTTGCGCCGGTGCAGGTGATGAGATGCACCTTGTCACGGCGAATCATTTCAGCGAGGGATAAACCAAGTTCCGCAGTGCTCATAGCACCGCCGAGCGTGATCATCATGCGTCCACCCTTGTCGAGATGCGCGACATAGCCTTTGGCGGCATCAACCAAAGACGCGGCATTGAAATGCCGGTAGTGGTGATGGATGAACCGGGAAACCGGCCCGCCTGTAAATTTGGTCGGCTTTTTCTTGGGCATGACGATTAATTTCCGCAGTTACAATAAGCAGCAACCTCGCGATTGCCAATCAAAATCAGGGTTTTCCGCCGATTATTAGCAACTGAATCTGTTTCGCGATGTCCGCCGCCTTGGCGTTGGCTTCGGCCATCGGCAGACCGGGCTTGGCTCCGGGAGCGCCGGCCACGCCGGAACGTTTGTGGCCAATCTGCGTCATCCAAGAGTTAAACCGCAGAACCATCCGTTCACGAACCAGCTTGCGGATTTCGGCTCCGTGCGCGGGGAACAAACCTTCCGCCGCAGCAACTCCGTCCAGCTTCGCGCCAAAGAATTGCGAGAGAATTTCGGACGCCATCAGCCAGTGACCTTCGCGCCCCGGATGCACGCCGTCCTTGGCAAACTGAAACGCCGGATCTTTCGCGCGCCCATCGTCCAATGCCCGGCGCATCGGCGTGTGAATGTCCACGATGTCCCAGCCGTCGGCACGCTTCGACAAAAGCCAGGCCGTGTATCGGGTCAGGTTCTCGTCGTGATAATTCATTTTTGAATTACCCTTGGCGTCCTGCACTGGCGGCGTGCAAATCACGATGCGTTTCACGCCCGCCTTCGCTGCGGCGGTGCGCAAATGCGTGACCGCCGCGGCAAAGCGTTTGGTGCCAGCAGCGTCCGGCGGAAGGCTGCCGCCGTCGTTCATGCCGTAGCAGACGAACAGCAAGTCCGGCTTCGTGGCAGCCAAAGCGCGTTCCAACCGCTCGCTGACAAACGGCCGGCCAAAGCCATGTTTTTTCAAATGCCCTGCGTTTTCCTCCACTGTCAAATCAGACGCGGTTTCGCTGCTGAGACCGAGGTTCAATACTTCCACTTGAATGCCGTGCGCCAGCAGCCAGCATTCGACATCGGTGACATAATCACCGCCCTGCGTGATGCTGTCGCCGAGAAAAACGATGCGGTGAACTCCGCGCAACGCCTCCACCGCCTTGGCCGGAGTCTCTGCGACAACTCCTGCCGCGCGAACGGAAACGGCGAAGATTAACGCCAACGCCAAAGTGAGTGAGCCGGATAAGTGGATCAGACGATTAATTTTCATGGGAATGATGACGACAGAATGCCAGCGGGGGTGACAATTGAAAAGAAAAGCCGCTGCAGATTTCCACAGCGGCTGACAGAAAGCGTTTTCCGCCAGGATTTACTCGTTCACATGAACCACCGTCGCCGGCGGAAAGCCGTTGAAATACGTCGAGGATGCGTGGCTGTAAGCACCGATTTGCTCACTGTAAAGCAGGTCGCCAATCTCCAGATTTTCCGGGAGATTTTCCGCCATCGAAACTACGTCGAGTGCGTCGCACGTTGGGCCGAACACGGAACAAATCTGCGTGGGTCCTTTCTTGAACGCCTTGAGATGATAATGGCAATGGTCGAAAATCACGCCGGAAAAAGTATGATACACGCCGTCGTTGATGTAGTAGCAAAGTTTTCCATCGCGCACGGCCTTGCCGACGATTTTGGAAACGGCGGTAGCGGCGGTGGCGCAAAAGAAACGACCCGGCTCGGCAAGAATTTGCACATCTTTCGGAAACAACCGTTCCAACTCACGATTAATGACCTTGGCGAGTTCGCGGAACGGTTTCACGCTCGCGTCATACGGCGCGGGGAAACCGCCGCCGATGTCCAGCAGGTTCATCTTGGTGTAACCACGGTCACGCGCTTCCTTGTAAATATTCGCCGACAGATTGATGGCTTGGACGTAATTTTCAAAATTCGTCGTCTGGCTGCCGACGTGAAAACTCAAGCCTTCGACGGTCAATCCCTGCCGGTCGGCTTCGAGAATCATGTCCACCGCCTCGCCCGGCGACGCGCCGAACTTGGAAGAAAGCTCCACCATCGCGCCGGTGTTCGCCACTTTCAGACGCAGCACGAGGCCAGCCTGCGGCGCGTTTTTTTTGATTTTTTTGATTTCCTCAAAATTGTCAAACGTCACCAGCGGCTTGTATTGGTTCAGCTCGCGCAGCGTCTCAATCGGCTTGATGGGATTGGCGTAAATGATTTTGTCCCAAATCCAGTCCTGCCGCGCCTTCGCCGGCAGGTGCTTGATGTTCTCGTGAACATTCTCGAACTCCGGCATTGAGGCGACATCAAAACTCGCGCCAGCCTTGTAAAACGTCCGCACGATGGCCGGATCGGAATTGGCCTTCACCGCGTAGTAAGCCTGCACGCGCGGCAGATACTTTTTGAACATCGCGTAGTTCGCGCGCAACTCGGCGTGATCCACAACGAACAGCGGCGTGCCGTGCTTGGCGGCCAGTTTTTTCAGCGCGGTAGGCGAAATCATTTTCAGGCGGCGTTGGTGACCACGAAGTTCTTGAACTGCCAGGGATCTTTCGGGTCAAGGTTCGGCTTGTTGTAGCCTTTGAAAACATTGGTGTAATGCTTCAACGGCGTCCAGTCATACGGCTTGGAAATCCAAGTGCCGAGATACGGCTTGGCGATCTTCAAGATGTATTCGTGCGGCAGTTCATCCGGCACCACCACGCCGCGCTGCGGGTTTTCAATCATCCACATCACCGCGCCGACCACGGAAATCGCCACCTGCATCGTCGTGGCATTCTGATGCGGCACGAGCCGGCGAGATTCCTCGATGCTCAAGTCGCTGCCAACCCACCAGGAATTATAACCGTGACCCATCAGCAATGCGCCGAGGATGTCCGAGCCGCTGGTGATTTCATCATTCAAGATGCGCGCCTTGGGCTGGAGTTTGTAATCGTAGCCACGCAGTTCGTTGAGCGACGCGATGGCGACATCCGCCGGGCAATACGCGTAATGAACCGTCGGGCGATAGACCGCCTTGCCGTTTTTCCAAACGGTGAGTTTGTCGGAAATCGTGAACGCCTCGCCGTGGCGCACCACCATGCCGTGAATCGTATAATTCGGCACCCAGGAGCGCACCCAGGTGTTCATGCCCATCTGCGCGAGGCAAATCTGGTTGCGCGGGCCTTCCTTGTGTTCGTAGGCGAGCGGCGGCAATTCTTTTTCGTGCGTGCCCCAGCCCATTTCGGCGGTCGTCGTGCCTTCCTCGCGGAAACCTTCCACGCTCCAGGTGTTGGTGAATTCGTCCACCTGCTTCGGAACATTCGTGATCTGCGTATCGCGTTCGCTGCAATGAATGACTTTCACGCCGAGCGTTTGCGCGAGCACGTTGAATTTCTGGTCGGCAATCAACTGCTGAACGGTTTCCGCCGCGCGACCGGTGATTTTCTTGTCCTTGATGGAACGGCGACCGATGTCGATCAAACCCTGCTTGGTGAAATGGGAAATCAATCCGGGATTCGCGCCGTGTTCCAGAACGGCCGTCGGGCCGGCTTCCTTCCATTTGACGATCATCTTGCGGAGATTCATGTGGCGCCAGTAGAGCGTGGATTTCTGCGGCGGCGCGCCCTTGGAATTTTCATACGGATCCCACAATTCGACGGAAGTGTTGATGTAAAGCACGCCGTGGTCGTGACACCACTGGAGAATTTCCGCCGCGTCAATGTTCCATGCGAGGTCGATCAGCACGTCGCCGCAGGACAGATGCTTGCCGAGCAGCGAGCCCATGTTTTCGCGCGTCACGCGGGAGCGGGCGAACTTCACACCACGCTTGATCCACGGCGCGAGCGCCGCTTTGCGGTCCTCGAAATCCATCACGGTGATGCGCTTCGCGGGGACGTTGATGTGCTTGACGAGAATCGGCAGCGCACATTGCGCCACCGCGCCGTAGCCGACGAACAGGATTTTGTTTTTGAATGTGAGCATGACTAAAAAAGTTTGCGCCGCACTGTGTCGAAAAAAAATTCTCGTTACAAGGATTTATTGTGGAATTGAAGGCTCATTTTCACCTCCGACACCGCACATGCCTCTAGCACCAAAAAATTAAAAGCAGCGTCGGGGATGAGATTGAGCCCCAATTACCGCACCGTGACCAAATCCGGCTGCGCCAGAGAAAGCCCACCGCGATGATTTTTGTCGAAGCTGGGGCGAATAATCACGTTGTCTGTGCAGGTAGAATTATTCACCCGAAACGCCGCACTACCACAATTGATAGCAACGAGATTCGTGAATGCATTGCGAACACACTCCGTTTGAGGTGCCGGGCGAGCCACGCCAGTCTCATATTCTTCCGCATGGGCCATAAATACGCCGTAGTGACCACTATTGCGGATAGAAATGTCGTAAAAAATGTTTTCGCGGCTCGCACGCATAAAGATGCCCAAATCATTTCGCGCCAACACCGCTTTGCGGACGACATTGTTGTTAAAGGCGAGATCCAGCGAAATTCCAGCGCCGGGATTGTCGTGCAAATACAGGTCAGTAAATAAACTGTCCGTGGTGAGATAACAGGCCAGACCGTCGAATTCATTGTCAAAAGCCTCCAAGCTGCGCACGGTTAACCGCCGCACACCGAGAGTCGTGACCACGCCGCCGGAACGGCAGCTTGAAGTGATTACCCGCTCCACCGATGAGTCGGACACACTTTGTATCGTAATGCCGTTGTTGCGAATCTCCGAGCCTTCGCCCTGCTCGCGCCAAAGCTCCCGTTGTTGATGCCGGCGATTGCCGTCTATCGCCAGGTCTTTCACCTGCAAATTCGCGAGGGTTTTTTGAGGATGATTCACCGGTTCGCCCATTATAACCACCGGAGAATTAGCATTGTCCACCAACCGCAGGACAGTTGCCGCCCCTGCCCCGCGCAAGGTCTGATGGTCGCGGCGCAAAACAACAGGTTGTTGGATTTCATATCTACCGGCAGCTAAAACCACTTCGCCGCCAGCTTCGGGCAATGTGTCCAAAGCTTTTTGAATATCTGCACTGGTGGCTTTAGCCGATAGGTGAACGACTGCGGTTCCAAAAACAAAATTTTCCGAAGCGACCGCGATGGCAAAAAGAAGGGTGATAAGACAGATAAACGCGGTATTTTTTGAAACCGCCCCAAATGTCCCGATCTGATTCAATTTCGTTCTCATAATAAACGAGGTCGTTTGACCGATCAGAGCTTTCTATTGCTAATGTCTCCGAAATTTTAAATCCGTCCACTATTATTTTTAATTTTCTGCATTATTTTTGAAGCAACGCTTTTCCGGTGATTCAGCCGTTGCGGGATTAGTTTCAGCATTTCCAAAATTTTCCTACCCGTTATCCTTTCTTTGCATTTGAAACCCGCACCCTCAACCACGCCTGCTGAACTCGGCTACACCTTCCCCGCCGAATGGGAATTTCATGCCGCCACCTGGCTTGCCTGGCCGCATAATGCCAGCGATTGGCCGGGAAAGTTTGAAGTCATCCCGTGGATTTATGGCGAAATGGTGCGGAAGATTTCCACCGGCGAAAGAATCAATCTAATCATCCGACACAAACAAGACGAAACATTTGCGCGACACGTTTTCCAGCAGGTCGGTGTGGATTTTCGAAAGATTCGTTTTATTACGCATGCGACGGATCGCGGCTGGACGCGCGACACCGGGCCGATTTTTGTCAGGAAAGCGGAAAGCAGAAAGCAGCTAGCAGAAAGCGCGATCGTCCACTTCCATTTCAATGGCTGGGCCAAATATGACAACTGGCGCAAAGATACCAAGACCCCCGAAATCGCCGCGAAACTACTCGGTAAAAAACTTTTTCACGCCGAATCCAACGGCAAACCCTTCGTCATCGAAGGCGGCGGCATTGAGGTCAACGGACGCGGCACGCTGCTTTCCACCGAGCAGTGCTATCTTAATTGGAAAGTTCAAGTCCGCAATCCCCGCCTCGGCAAAAAGGAAATAGAAGACACGCTAAAAAACTACCTCGGCGTCAAAGATGTTTTCTGGCTAGCGAAAGGCACCAAAGGCGACGACACGCACGGCCACATTGACGATATCTGCCGCTTCGTCAATGCCAAGACACTGGTGCTGGTGAAGGAAAAGAATTCCAAGGACGAAAACTACAAACCACTCTCGGAAAATTGGGAACGTATCCGCGATTTGCGACTGGAAGATGGCAGCAAGCCGGAAGTCATCGCTTTGCCAATGCCGTCTCCACTGTATTTCGACGGCGTGCGGCTACCGGCAAGTTACGCGAATTTTTATATCTGCAATGCAGCGATCATCGTCCCAACGTTCAATGATCCCAACGACCGCATAGCGCTCGGCATTTTGGGGGAGTTATTCCGTGACCGCCCAGTCGTTGGAATTCATGCCGTGGATCTGGTCTGGGGTTTCGGCTCATTGCATTGCCTCACGCAGCAGCAGCCGGCTTAACCGGAGTAATTCAGACCTGAATCGCCTGGATAAGCATGGGGGGGTATGCCAACTTGACCATTCTCGACTTTTCGCCACCCCGCCCTACACTTTCGCACCATGGACAGCGTTGGAATACATCGGCCCCGCAATCTGGGTTGGGCACGCGCCGCCGCCTTGCTATACGGCGACTGGGGCACCAGCAAAGCCTACGTCATCGGCCTCGCATTTGTCGCGGCGGGCTTCTCGTCCTTTCCCATTATCCTCGCCGTCTGCGCATTGACAGGACTGGTCGCCTACAACTACATCATCGTCTGCAAGAACTTCCCTGATGGTGGCGGCGTTTATTCCGCTGCGAGGGAACAAAGCCGGGTGCTGGCGGTGCTGGGGTCGTTGTTGCTGGTGGCCAATTTCACCGTCACCGCGGCCATGAGCGGCTGGGCGGCGATGAGCTATTTCGGCATTCCCAAGGAATACTTCAAGGTGGCCACGATGGGCTTCATTTTGCTGATTGGCGTGATTAACTTCTTCGGCCCGAAACATTCCGGGAGTCTGGCCGTGACGTTCGCCGTGCCAATGCTGGTAGTGGTGGTGAGCATCATCGCCTTGAGCATGCCGCATCTGACGCTGACCCATCTGCAGCCCCTGACCGGAACGTTCGGACATACCTGGGTAGCCTTTGTTGGCGTCATCCTCGCTTTGAGCGGCGTGGAAGCCATCGCCAACCTGACGGGCGTGATGAAGCTTGACGCCGGGTCCACCCCGGAAAATCCCAGCGTGCTTTCCACGGCGCGCAAATCCATCTGGCCGGTGGCAGCGGAAGTGATTCTCGGCACAATTCTGCTCGCTTGGGCCATGCTTTCTTTGCCGCACCAACTTACTGAAGCGATGAAGCTGCGCTTTGAGGATATGCTGCGATTTCTCGGCGAACATTATGGCGCGGCGACATTCGGCCCGCAATTCGGCCAGATTTTCGGGTTATTCATCGGATTGGTGGTCGGATTACTGCTGTTAAGTGCGGTAAACACGGCCATCAGTGCGTTGATCGGTTTGATTTATATGCTGGCTCGCGACCGAGAGATGCCAATGCCCTTCACCAAGCTGAATGTCCACGGCGTGCCCCGCCTTCCGCTTGCCGTGGCAGCCATCCTCCCGGTATTGCTGGTGCTGATAGCTGACAATCTTCACACCCTTGCCGACCTTTATGCCATCGGCGTGGTGGGTGCGATCACGGTCAATCTCGGCTCGTGCTGTTTTAACCGGCGGCTGCAATTGCAGTGGTGGGAGCGCGGCATCATGGTCGTCACGTTTCTCGTCTTGTTTGCCGTGGAAATCACCATCGCCAAGACCAGCGCAAACGCCTTGTTCTTTGTGGCATGCGTCCTTGGCGTGGGTTTCGCGCTGCGCTGGTGGGCGATGAAACACGCCGGGTTTGAAACGATTATCATCAAGCGCGAATTCGCCGCCGCCGTCAGTAACGATCGCGCCACTCAGTTTCGGCCTAATCTTACGCCCGGCCAGTCTATTCTCGTCGCGGCCCGCGGGCTCACGCCCGTCCTGCGTTTCGCCATGGAAGAAGCCAAATTCCGGCAAGGCAATCTCTACGTGCTCTATATCAAGGAACTCGCCGTGAACCTCCCCGGGCCGCTGGCCAATCTCGAACGCCCCCGATGGCAAGATGATCATCAAGCGGCAGAAATCATGTATGCCATGATCAAACTCGGACAGGAAATCGGCGTCGCCGTCATTCCGGTCTATGTGGTAAGCGAAAACTCCGCCGCGACTATTCTCGACATCTCCGCCACCATCGGCGCGGATGTGCTCATGCTCGGCTCCTCGCATCGCACCAAACTCGTCCATCTCCTCAAAGGCAATGTCATCACGGAAGTGGCCAGAAGCCTGCCGGAGAACATTCAACTCGTAATTCACAGCTAAGCACGATGGAAATCATGGGGATTGGCGGCGCAGCGATACTGCTGTCAAGCATTCTCAAACCCGAATGGGCAGAATGAGCATGGCGCGACCGTGGCGGTAGAGACGGCGCTGGAGTTCAAACACGGTATGGTTGTGCAGCCAGCGCGTGACCATGCCTTCATCCTTGAACACCAGTTGGCCGGCGAAGAACTGCACCTGCGGGAATTTTCCGGCGATGATGTCGCAGAGCTTCGCCGCCTCTTCCACAATGTCCGTGCCGAGCGCAATGTGCGCCTCCGTATAATAACCACGCCGGACCATGTAACTGACAAAGTGTTCCACCTCGGCGCGTGAATATTCGCGAAGATTTTCCACTTCGTCAGCACCTTTGAAATTTCCGGCATCAAGCACACCAACCTGCACGAAAACAAAATTATGATAGACCTTTGGAAACATCCGCACGACGGCCAGCAGGATGTGGAGGCCAAGGCCATTGAAACCGTTGACTAGCAGCACGGCGGTGCGCGCATGGATGTCGCATGGCGGCGGAGTCTTTTCCTGAACAATCGCATCATCAGCCAAGGCGGCGGCAACGAGTTCGCTGAGTCGGTGTAATTTTTTCTGTGTCTGTCGGTAATGGTTTTTTACCCAGAACGCCACGCCCACCAACGCGCCGGTAACCACCAATGTAATCCATCCGCCTTCAAAAAACTTGGATACGCACAACAAAATCAAAATTCCGCCGGTCAGCAGGAGACCAAAGCCATTGACGGATATTTTCTTTTTCCAACCCGTTTCCTTCGCGCGAACCTGCCACCAATGGCGCACCATGCCAAGCTGCGAGAGGCTGAAGGTGATGAATACGTTGATGCTGTAAAGAATGACGAGTTTTCCACCAACGCACCGGTGCAGAGAACCAGAAACAACGCGGCAACTCCCATGATTATCACTCCGTTTTGAGTGACGAGCCGATCGCTCAAGGTGGCAAACCGAGTGGGCATCAAGCGATCCACCGCCACGTTGGCGAGCACGCGCGGACCACCAAAAAAGCCGGTTTGCGCAGCGATTACCAGCAACGCCGCCGAGGAAGCCATGGCAGCAATGACAAAACCTTTTCCGAGTGTCGCTGGCCAGCCAGCGCTAATTTTTTCAAAGAAAATGGTATTCAATGTTTTACCAGGGACGTGTTCGACATGGTAGAGCAGATACGCCAGCAGCAATCCGCCAACAACGAATGACAGCGATACGGCCATGTAAACCATCGTGCGTTTGCCGGTCTGGACCCGCGGTTCACGCAAAGTATTCAGGCCGTTACTGACGGCTTCAATGCCAGTATAAGTGCCTGCGCCGAGGCTATAGGCCCGCAACAGGACGGCGAACAATCCAAACAAACCAATCTGGGGATCCAGATAACTTGACCGCACATCCATTGCCACGCCGCTGACGATGCCAGGCAAATCGCAAAAAATGGGCGGAAATCGCCCAGACAATGGCAAACGTGTAAGTCCCCACAAACACGAAGAAAATCGGCACCCAAAGAATGACGGATTCCTTCACGCCGCGCATATTGAGCAGAGTCAGGAACACAATGACGCCAACAGAACAGGAAACTTTGTATTTTAACAACTCCGGTGGCAACATGCTAAACGCCGCATCCGCACCACTGGAAATACTCAACGCGATGGTCAAAATGTAGTCGCCAATGAGCGCGCAACCCGAAATCACACCGAGCGTGGGTGAAAGCAATTTGCTCGCGACCAGATAGCCGCCGCCGCCGGTGGGAAATTGTTCGATAATCTGCGAATAGCTGGCGCAGACGACCACAATCGTCAGCACCGACGCCAATGCCACAAACAGGCTCAGATAAGTATGACTTTTCAGCGCAAGATATGCGGCTTCCGGACCATAGCATGAAGAAGATAAACCGTCCGCGCCCAGACCCACCCATGCCAGCAGCGCTACGAGCGACATGTTGTGGAAAATGCGCTTGTCAGAAAAATTCCGCGCCCGGCCGATGACCAGGTTTTTAAAAACACCAAAAACATTCATAACGTTTCGTCTAACAACGCTATTCAAAAAAACTTACCAGCTATTTCACGCCTTAAAACCGGCTGGATTATTCTGCTGAATTACTTCGGCAAGTCGCGCGACCAGCGCAGAAGGTTCGTCGGTGCCGAGCGCAAAACGTTTACCACTGCGCAGGGTGACGGCCACGGCATCAAATCCAGAGACGTTGTAAAGCCAGCCACGGCGAGTTATATGAATGCCCCAGCCTTCGAGAAAGTTCGTTTTCACCGGTTGGGCGGAGACGATGTCCGCGAGTGGGACACTTTTGCGAATCAGTCCCGGCCCGAAGCGCCAGTGCAGTTCGCGGCCGGTGATTTCAATGGTGAGCGAATTGAACAGCCAAGCGAACAACAGGAGAATCGGCACGGAAAACAAAAATGGTTTTAACAGGGTGAGTCCCAGACCGGTGAATAATGCTGCAAATCCAAGCAGCACAGCGAGAATCAGCGCGCCGCGCTGTGTATGTTTATAGCTGCCGACGAATGTATTTAATGTCATAACCCATTTTCTTTGGCTGCCGCCCGCACCGGTTTTTCGCCGGCACAACACGACAACGCATTTTAATCGGGGTGACCGTGGTCTCCCGCACACGCGGGAGCTAGAGGATCGCCCTTCCAATGGCCGACGAGGTTAGCTGACGGGCTTGGCCTTGAAAGTGGCCTTGCAACCGGTCGCCCGGCTGCGTTCGCCCCATCCCATCACTGGGAATTTGGTTCCCCCGCATCCAGCTTCAGGAAGGATGCTGGATTTAGGCTGCAACAATCAGATTAAATCAAATTCACCCTGTTTTGTCAATTTACAGGCAAATACGGCACTTCTTAACGCGAAAAAATCTGCCGGATTACGTCTTCAATCGGCACTTCTTGAATATCAATATCCGTCACCGGCAATTCATCCAGCAGCGCTTTACAGGCGGGAATCACGCGATCGCGTTTGACCTTGAGCGTGATGCTGCTGGGAGTTTTGCCGGCGACTTCGCCGTAACGCGCCAGATTTTCCACTGGATATCGGTCTGAATTATCACATTGAATCGTAATGAGCTTGAAATCAGCAAAACGATCCACGATTTCGCTGAGTTTTCCGTCGAAGAAGATTTTACCATGGTCAATGATGATGACGCGCTCGCATAGCGCCTGAATATCGGCCATGTAATGGCTGGTCAGGATGATCGTCGTCTTCTGCTCCGCGTTGTGGCGGCGGATAAAATCGCGGACGGTCTTCTGTGAAGTCACGTCAAGACCGATGGTTGGCTCGTCGAGCAACAGCACTTTCGGCTGATGGAGCAGCGACGCAATCAATTCCATCTTCATCCGTTCGCCGAGGGAAAGTTCACGAACGCTGACGTTCAACTTTTCTTTCACCCCAAGGAGTTCCGTCAGTTCACCGACCGTGCGTTGGAAACGGTCGGTGGGAATGCCGTAGATTTTGGCGTTCAGTTCCAGCGATTCGCGGGCTGGCAAATCCCACCAAAGCTGGTTTTTCTGGCCAAGCACGAGCGCGAACTGGCGGCGGTAATCGTCGTGCCGCTCCCACGGCGTGTGACCGAGCACTTTTGCCACACCGCTGGTCGGGTATAGCAAGCCCGCCAGCATCTTGAGCGTGGTAGTTTTGCCCGCGCCATTCGGACCTAGAAATCCGACGAGTTCACCGGGTTCAATTTTGAAACTGACCTCGTTGACGGCGATGGTTTGCTCGTATTGACGATGGAAAAGTCCTTTCACCGCGCCCGCAAAACCGGGCTGTTTTTTGTAAGTGCGAAAGGTTTTGGTAAGACCTTTGACTTCGATGACGGGCATGAAGTTTTTAGTTTTAAGCTTTGAATTCCGTAGCAACTTAACTAAAAATCTGAAACAAGAACTGCGGTCACCGCATCAACTGTTTTTCCAGATAGCTGACACGCTGGCGAACGTCAGAATCCACGTCCATGCGGTCTTTGACCAGACGGCAGGCATGCAGCACCGTGCCGTGATCGCGCCCGCCAAATGCCTCGCCAATGGTATTGAGCGAGCTTTGGGTCATTTGTCGGGCAAGATACATGGCGATCTGACGCGGGAAAGCGATGTTTTCGGGACGGCGCTTGCTGGTCATGTCAGCGAGGCGAATATCATAAGATTCAGCAACTTTCTTCTGAATGACTTCAATGCTGATAGTCAAGCGACCTTCTTCGTGAAGGGTTTCGCGGAGCAAATTTTCAACGACTTCAATAGTCAATTTCTTGCCAGTGAGCGAAGCAAGGGCGGCAACGCGGGTAAGCGCACCTTCCAGTCGGCGAATATTGGTGCGAATGCGAATGGCCAGAAAATCCATCACATCATCCGGCAAGGTGACGCCCATGACTTGGGCCTTTTTCTTGAGAATGGCCAGCCGCGTCTCAACGTCGGGAGCCTGAACATCGGCGGTTTGCCCCCACTCAAAGCGGGAAACAAGACGGTGTTCCAGCCCTTGAATTTCGCTGGCGGGACGATCACAGGTCAGGACAATCTGGCTGTGGGCTTCTTTCAAGGCATTGAACGTATGAAAAAACTCCTCCTGAATGCGCTCTTTGCCCGCCAAAAATTGGATGTCATCGATCAGGAGAACTTCGCTCTGCCGGTATTTTTTACGGAAGGCCACCAACTTGTTGTTCTGAATGGCTTCGATGTATTCGTTGGTGAATTTTTCAGAGGATACATAGGCTACGCGTGCGCCCTTTTTGGTGCTCGCGATATGCTGACCGATGGCTTGCAGCAAGTGGGTTTTGCCAAGGCCGACGCCACCATAAAGGTATAGCGGATTATAGGCTTTGCCCGGCGCTTCCGCCACGGCTTTGGAGGCGGCATAGGCGAGATTGTTATTATTTCCGACAACAAAAGTATCGAACGTGTTGTTCGGATTAAAACGCAAATCGCCGTTGAGAATAGCGCGTTCGCGCGTCGATTCGCTGGCTTTGGCTTTGGTCGAAACAGCCGCCGGCATGGGTGCAGGCGAAGGCAATGAGCTACCATCAGCCACTTTGAATTTCACTTGCAACTTGCTCCCCGACGCCGCTGCCACAGCATCCTGCAATAGGCCAATGTAATTGTCCTTGAGCCAGACCTCGCAGAACTCGTTGGGCACTTCCACCGTAATATGGTGTCCATCCAAATCGCAGGCGCGCAACGGCGCGAACCACATATTGAAAGTGTCCCGACTTAACTTGACGCGGAGATGCTCCTGCGCCGTGTTCCAAATTTTTTCCACTGAAATCTGCATGATTTGCCGTAAATGCCCGTTATTAATGTTTTATTCACTCCGCCAGCCAACCAACTTTCTTCACGTCATTGTTATGTCAGTCAACTGCGTGGCGACTGGTGATTCAAGTAAAAACATAAACTGTTTCGACCACTTCATCTTTCAGCCCGCCGGAAATATTATTTAACTATTTAAAAACAAACGCTTTGCGAATTATCAAAAACTCAAGATTCAGACTTCTGAAAAAAGTTTTCCACCACATCACGCAAGCTCTGAATAGCGCCACAGTTTTTAGGACATTGTCCTCAGACTTACGAGGACAACATATTAACATTTATTCGCGAGTTATTCACAATCCAAAAAAACTCAATAAAAACAACTATTTTAGATTGGTATAAATATTTAATCCGACCTAAACCAACTCATCTGTGACTATTGTTTGGCAATCAGTTTTATCAACCTTCGATAATTCCAATACACCAGAACCATTAAATAAAGGCCGCCCCCAGAAACATCACACTTCAACCCCTAATCACCCACGCTAACATTAATAGCTATACTTATACTTTCATATTCAGATTGACATCGATAAGAGCATGTGATTTACTTACCACAGTTGCAGGCAGTGTTAGTCCGCAATTTGATCTTTGAATTTATAATTTCGGCCCTGGCGTGAGTGCAGACCGGGGCGCGAGTTCTCCGTAATCTTACGTTGTGCTCATTCTGAATTCCCCGGGTCTTTTGGCCATCCTCTGGCTGACTGATCCGGTTTTTTCTTTTAGTGATAGCCGTTAAATTCCCGTCACGTTCGTTGACACTGATTTTTCCCGCTGTTAACGTTTCCCTTCATTTTTGCGATGGAATACAAAGATACATTGAACCTGCCGCGCACGGACTTCGCCATGAAGGCCGACCTCGTCACGCGCGAGCCGGAGCGTTTAAAGAAATGGGAGGAGGCGAATCTCTACTGGAAAATCCAAACCGCCCGTGCGACCGCCAAGAAGTTCGTCCTGCATGACGGCCCGCCGTTCGCCAACGGCGACGTCCACATCGGCACGGCGCTCAACAAGATCCTCAAGGACATCATCATCAAGTATCAGACCCTGCGCGGCAAAAGCGCGCCCTACATCCCAGGCTGGGATTGCCACGGTCTGCCCATCGAATTCAAGGTCAGCCAGGACATGCGCAAAGCCGGCGACACCAGCGCCGACGCTGCCACCATCCGCAAAGCCTGCGAAGTTTACGCCCGCAAATACATCGACATCCAGCGCACGCAATTCAAACGCCTCGGTGTGCTCGGCGATTGGGAAAATCCGTATCTCACGCTCAACAAGGAATACGAAGCGGATGAACTCCGCCTCTTCGCCGACATCGTGGCCAAGGGCTTCGTGTATCGCGGCAAGAAGCCGGTGTATTGGAGCATTCCGTGCCGCACCGCGCTCGCCGAGGCCGAGGTCGAATACGCTGACCACGTCAGCCAGAGTTGCTTCGTGAAGTTCCCCGTCGTCGACCAACCCAAGACCTTCATCGTCATCTGGACCACCACGCCGTGGACGCTGCCCGCGAACCTCGCCGTCGCTTACAACAAAGATTTTCATTACATCACCGCCAAGATCGGCGAGGAAAACTACATTCTGTTCCGCGGCCTACTGCCCGCCGTCGCTGCGAAATGCGGTTGGGCGAATTATACCGAAACGCCGTTCCCCACCGAACAGCTCGCGACGATCCAATACCAGCACCCGTTCTGCAATCGCACCGGCAAGGCCTTCGCAGCCGATTTCGTCACCGCCGACACCGGCACAGGCTTCGTGCACATCGCGCCCGGCCACGGTCTGGACGACTACAATCTCGGCCGCTCCAATGGCCTGCCCATCTACTCGCCCGTCAACGACGATGGCACGCTCGCGCACTCGAACGAATTGCCTGTTGAGCAGCAGATGCCCGCCGAGATGCTTGGCAAATCCATCCTCGAAAAGCACGGCAAGAGCGACGCCAACGAAGCCGTACTGCACGAGCTCCGCATCCGCCACGCGCTGCTGCATCAAGAGAATTATCACCACAGCTATCCGCATTGCTGGCGCAGCAAAACGCCCGTTATTTTCCGCGCGATGGACCAGTGGTTTATCAAGATTGATCACGACAAATTCCGCGAACAGGCTGCCGCCGAAATTGACCGCGTGAAATGGATTCCCGACTGGGGCGTGAACCGCATCAAGGGCGCGGTGCAATCGCGGCCCGACTGGTGCATCAGTCGCCAGCGCACCTGGGGTGTGCCGATTCCGGCTTTCTATGACGCGAAGGGCGAGCCGATTCTGGATGCCCAGATCGTCCGCAACGCGGCCGACCTCATTGAGAAACACGGTTCGAACATCTGGTTTGAGAAATCCGCCGCCGAACTGTGGGCGCTAGTGAAGCCCGCAAACTGGACCAACGCCGACGCCGTCGCCAAATCCAGCGACACGCTCGACGTGTGGATTGATTCCGGCAGTTCCTCCCGCGCGGTCATTGCGCGCCGTCCGGAAATTCGCGGCAAAGACAAAGCATTTCAGGCCGACGTTTATCTTGAAGGCAGCGACCAGCACCGCGGGTGGTTTCAATCATCATTACTGCTTTCGCTCGCGGGCAATGGTGCGGCGCCGTTCAAGACCGTGCTCACACACGGCTTCATGGTGGATGCCGACCGCGAAAAGATTTCCAAGAGCAAACAGGGCGGCTACGAGAAGCCGCAGACCGCCGAAGCCTACGTCAAGAAATACGGCGCGGACGTTGTGCGGCTGTGGGTGGCGTCACAAGATTACCGCAGCGACATCGTCGTGAGCGAGGAGCGCATCAACAAGGTGAGCGAGACCTATCGCGGCATCCGCAACGCGCTGCGCTACCAGCTCTCAAACCTCTACGATTTTGATCCGGCGAGCCACATCGTGGCGGACAAAGATCTGACCGGCCTCGACCGCTGGATTCTCGGCGAGTTTTCGAAGCTCGAAGCCGAAGTCCTCGCCGCCTACGACCAATACGAATTCCATGTTGTCTATCAAAAGCTCAGCCAGTTCATCGCCGTGGAACTCTCGTCGGTTTATCACGACGTCATCAAGGACCGGCTCTACACCGACGCCGCCAATTCGCCGCGCCGCCGCTCCACCCAGACCGCGCTGCAGCGCCTCGTGACCGGCCTGTGCCAGATGCTTGCGCCGATCCTCGCCTACACGGCGGACGAAGCGTGGGAATTTGCACCGGGCAAACCGACGGGGTCCGTCCATGAAAGCGAATTTAAGCAATGCCCTCTAACGCTAGACCCTGATGAAATTGAAAAATGGGTCTGGCTCAAACAGTGGCGTGAAAAAATTCTTCCTGAATTGGAAAAAGCGCGCCAATCCAAAACCATCGGCAAAGCTCTGGATGCAAAAGTCGAACTCGTTGTTCCACAAGTTCAGTGGCAATTATCTGATTCTGAATTACTCCGCGAACTCGTCAATGTATCTAGGTTGAAAATTACGGCTAGCGAGAATAATTCACTTGTTGTTTCCAAAGCCGACGGCCAGAAATGCGAACGCTGCTGGCATTGGGAAACAGATATTGGCCAGAGCGCGGAGCATTCTACGCTTTGCGGCCGCTGCGTCGTGGCGTTGAAGCAATTCACAACTTGAGCCTTTAAGTACCCGCCCGCAGCCTGACGCAAAATTAATTTGCCAACCATTGCAGTTGCGACCATATTCATTTCGTCGTTTGACGAAATGACTTTATGCGCGAATTCATGGCTATCACCAAGGCATTGTCCGACCAGAACCGGGTACGGATACTCCTCGCCCTCAAACACGGCGAACTCTGCGTCTGCCAGATCACCGAACTGTTCGGCTTCGCGCCGTCCACCGTGTCCAAGCACCTTTCCATTTTGCACCACGCGCATTTGATTCTCTCGCGCAAGTCGGAGCGCTGGGTTTATTACCGGCTGGCCGAGAAGACTGCGCCAATCGCCGTGCGCGAGGCGCTGGATTGGGTTCACAAATCGCTCGCCAAGACCGATGAAAACAAGGCCGATGCGAAGAAGCTGAAAACAATTATGCAGACTGACCTCGCCGTCATCTGCCGCCGGCAAAAATGCTGCTGATTTATGAATTCACCTTTTCCTAAAACTCAAAGCAACTCCTTACGCAAGCTGGTGCGCGATGGCTATGCCAAGATCGCGCAAGATACCGCCGCCGGTTGTTGCAGCCCCGGTGTCTCCTGCTGTGGTTCCGCGCCGCAGGATGCCGACCAACTCGCGCGCGAACTCGGCTACACCGTCGAGGAACTCCAGGCGCTGCCCGATGGCGCGAATATGGGCCTTTCCTGCGGTAATCCGGCCGCACTCGCCGCATTGAAACCCGGCGAAACCGTCCTCGACCTCGGCAGCGGCGGCGGCTTTGACATTTTCATCGCCGGACGAAAAATCGGTGCCACGGGCCACGCCATTGGCGTGGACATCACCCCGGAAATGCTCGCCAAAGCGCGCAACAATATCGCCCATTACACCAAGGAAACCGGTCTTAACAACGTGGAATTCCGCCTCGGCGAAATCGAGCATCTGCCCGTGGCCGACAACTCGGTGGACGTGATCATCTCCAACTGCGTCATCAACCTCTCGCCCGACAAGGCGCAAGTCTGGCGGGAAATCGCCCGCGTGCTGAAACCCGGCGGCCGCGTGGCCGTGTCCGACATGGCCCTGCTCAAACCGCTGCCTCCGGAAATATTGAAAATGGTCGAGGCGCTCGTCGGCTGTGTGGCCGGGGCCGCGCTGGTAAAAGACACTGAGGAACAAGCCCGCGCCGCCGGCCTGTCACCAGTCGCCGTGCGGGTGAAGCCGGAATACGTATCGGCCATGGTTCACTTCGAAGACCCACTTTACCGCAAGCTTGTCGCCATGCTGCCCCCCGGAACCAGCCCGGATGATTACGTCGCCAGCGTGGAAGTAACCGCCAGAAAAGCATGATCGCCGCCGATAAACAGACCGTGCTTCCGGTCAAGCCCGACTCTGAAAAATCGGGCGATGGCGGCGCGGTAAATATTTCCGGCAGACGTGGCGGCGAAATTCGAAAATATCTTTGGTGGGGAATCATCGCGCTGCCGGGCTGGTTTGCGCTCTACAAAAATCTCGCGCCGATCAGCCATTGGTTCACCTACGATCTGCTGAAGCTGGAGGCGGGAAAGCACTTGAGCGCGGCGGTAGAATTCTTCGTCTTTGAATCGCCCAAGGTGCTGCTGCTGCTCACGCTGGTGGTGTTCGGCGTGGGCCTGATCCGGTCATTTTTCACCCCGGAACGCACACGGCGGATTCTCTCCGGCAAACGCGAGTCCACCGGCAATGTGCTGGCCGCGCTGCTGGGCATTGTCACGCCGTTCTGTTCCTGCTCGGCGGTGCCGTTGTTTATCGGCTTTGTCACCACCGGCGTGCCGCTGGGCGTAACGTTCTCCTTTCTCATCTCGGCGCCAATGGTGAACGAAGTGGCGCTGGTGCTGCTGTTCGGCCTATTCGGCTGGAAAGTGTCGGGGCTTTATCTCACCACCGGGCTGCTCATTGCCATCGTTTCCGGCTGGATCATAGGGCGGCTGCACATGGAGCGGCATGTCGAAGATTGGGTTTATGAAACCACGCAGGGTGAACGGGCGGAAGATGAAACCCAGACCTGGCCGGACCGCATCCGGTTTGGCTTGGACGCCATGAAAGACATCGTGGGCCGCGTTTGGCTGTATGTTTTAATTGGCATCGCGGTGGGCGCGGGCATTCACGGCTATGTGCCGGAGAATTTCATGGTTTCCATCATGGGCAAAGACGCGTGGTGGAGCGTGCCGCTCGCCGTGCTCATGGGTGTGCCGATGTATTCCAACGCGGCGGGCATCATCCCGATTGTGCAGGCGCTGCTGGGGAAAGGCGCGGCGCTCGGCACGGTGCTGACATTTATGATGGCTGTCATTGCGCTGTCGCTGCCCGAAGCCATCATCCTCCGCAAGGTGCTCAAGCCCCGGCTCATCGCCACCTTTTTCGGCGTGGTGGCACTGGGCATCATGCTGGTCGGCTTTTTGTTTAACTGGCTGTTCTGATCGCATCACAAACCTAAAACTATGAAACTCCAAATCCTCGGCACGGGCTGCGCCAAGTGCAACAACCTGATGCAGGCCACGGAAAAGGCCGCCCAAGCCCTCGGCGTTCCGTATGAACTCGAAAAGGTCACCGACTTGCGGCAGATCATGGCGTTCGGCGTCATGACGACGCCCGCGCTGGTCGTGGACGGCAAAGTGAAGGTCAGCGGCAAAGTGCCGTCGGTTGAAGAAATCAAAGCCATGCTGCAGTAGCAACACGACGCCTATGAAAAAATTATTAAACCTCACGCTAGCCGCCATTATTCTTGCCGCCATCGGCATCACATCGGCAACGGCTCAAACCAATGTTCCAGCAAAACAACCGCTGCCCAAACTGCTCGATCTGGGCGCCACCAAGTGCATTCCGTGTAAAATGATGGCACCCATTTTGGACGAATTGAAAAAGGAATACGCCGGCAAGTTGGAAGTCGAGTTCATTGACGTCTGGAAAAATCCCGATGCCGGCAAGCTTTATAAAATTCAAATGATCCCAACGCAAATCTTCTTTGATACCAGTGGCAAGGAGTTGTTTCGCCACACTGGTTTTTATGGCAAGGATGACATTCTGGCCAAATGGAAGGAACTCGGCGTTAATTTGAAGGCGACCAAATAACACTCACAGATGGCCATGGAAAAACTCTTCACCGCCCTGAACCACGCCGTCGAAGGCGCGCCGGCCATCGCGCTTCTCGCGGCGGCAGCGTGGGGAGTTTTGAGCATCATCCTAAGCCCCTGCCATCTGGCGAGCATCCCGCTCATCGTGGGTTTCATCAGCGAACAAGGAAAGGTGACGACGAAGCGCGCGTTTTGGACTTCAACGCTATTTGCCGTGGGCATTCTCGTCACGATCGCCGCGATTGGCGCGATTACGGCGGCGGCAGGCCGCATGCTGGGCGACGTGGGGCGTTACGGAAATTACTTCGTGGCCGTTATTTTCTTCGTGGTCGGGCTGCATCTGGTTGGCTTAATTCCCTTGAACTTCTCCAGTGCGGGACCGGTGGGCCTGAAGCGCAAGGGTTACCTAGCAGCATTCATTCTCGGACTGATATTTGGCATTGCGCTCGGCCCTTGTACCTTTGCCTACATGGCCCCGATGCTGGCCGTGACGTTCAAGCTTGCGAGCGAAGCTCCGGTTTATAGCGCCGCACTCCTTCTGGCTTACGGCATCGGCCATTGCGCGCTAATCATCGCGGCTGGCACTTCCACGGAACTGGTGCAGCGCTTCCTGAATTGGAACGAACAGTCCAAAGGACTCGCCGCCATAAAAGTCATCTGCGGCATCCTTGTCATCATTGGCGGTGTTTGGCTCATCTACACTGCACTATAAATCTACGCATCAACCCAATAAAACATGACTGAACACGCAAATCATAAATCCGAAATTGTAAATCCAAAACACCTCGCATTCTTCGAGCGCTACCTGACTGTCTGGGTTTTCCTTTGTATGGTGGTCGGCGTGGCGTTCGGAAAACTCGCGCCGCAATTCACGGCGTCGTTGAGCAAACTGCAGTTCGCCCAAGGCTCGCATGTCAACGCGCCTATCGCCGTGCTGATCTGGCTGATGATTTATCCGATGATGCTCAAAGTGGATTTCAGCGCCATCAGTGGTGTCACCAAGCGCCCCAAAGGTCTCGCCGTCACGCTGTTCATCAACTGGCTGGTGAAACCGTTCAGCATGGCGCTTCTTGGCTGGCTCTTCATGCAGCACGTTTTCAGCGCGTGGATTTCGCCGGAACTGGCCAAGGAATACACCGCCGGTCTCATCATCCTCGCCGCCGCGCCTTGCACGGCGATGGTCTTTGTGTGGAGCTATCTAACCAATGGCGACCCGGTCTATACGCTCGTGCAGGTGGCGGTGAACGACCTCATCATGCTCGTCGCCTTTGCACCCATCGTAATGCTCCTGTGCGGCGTGGCCAACGTCGTTGTGCCGTCGAAAGTGCTCATCACGAGCGTCGTGGTGTTCATCGTTATCCCGCTCACGGCTGGCTGGCTGACGCGCACCATGCTGCTCAAATCGCACGGCAAAGACTGGTTCGAGACAAAGTTTCTGCCAAAGTTTCAGCCGGTCACAATTTTCGCTTTGCTGCTCACACTCGTGCTCATCTTTGCCTTTCAGGCGGAGAATCTGACCACGCGCTGGCTGGCGGTGCTGCTGCTGGCGGTGCCGATTGTCATCCAGGTTTATTTCAATTCCACCCTCGCCTATTTGCTGATGCGCAAGCTGCGCGTGCCGCATAATGTCGCCTCGCCCGGCGCGCTCATTGGCGCGAGCAATTTCTTCGAGCTGGCTGTGGCCGTGGCCATCACGCTGTTCGGCGCGGGTTCCGGCGCGGCACTGGCCACCGTGGTCGGCGTGCTCGTGGAAGTGCCGGTGATGCTATCCGTCTGCAAAATCTGCAACCAGTCGCGCGGCTGGTATCAGTCGCGACTTAACTCATGAAACATTCAACATGGAACATTCAACGCCCAACATCCAAGGGCGTAGCAAATTCTGCTTTCGAAGTTGAATGCTCGATGTTTTCCAAAATAAAAACATGAAACCCACCATCCTCATCCTCTGCACCGGCAATTCCTGCCGCAGCCACATCGGCGAAGGTTTTTTGCGCGCCGCACTCAGCGACCTCGCCAACGTCCAGAGCGCCGGTTCCAAGCCCGCCGGTTATGTCCATCCGCTCGCCATCAAGGTCATGGCCGAAGTGGGCATTGATATTTCTGCGCACCGCTCAAAGCCGCTGACAGAATTTTTGCGACAGCCCGTTCACACCGTCATCACGGTCTGCGGTAATGCCGATCAGGTGTGTCCGATTTTCCCCGGCCAGTTGAACCGCCATCACTGGCCGTTCTTTGATCCGGCTCACGCCACCGGCACAGACGAGGAAAAGCTGGCGGTGTTCCGCCGGGTGCGGGATGAAATCAAAATGGTGTTCGAAGCCTACGCCGCGGGTCGCCGTGATCAGAGCAAAGCTGCTTAACCCAGATGAAATTTGCCATCTGCAAGCCTATAAGCAATCAGGGGAGTGATGCAGAACCACCAGAGAATAGCCCAGCCTAGCTACAACCTTCCGGCTTTAAGCAGATTGCCAGAGCATTTATTACCAGCCTTTTATTAAGGCCATGGCCAAAACAGCCGGAAGAACACGGAGCCGCGGGAGGTGTTCATCGGCGCAGTCCAACCATTGGTGATGACGCCAGCCACATCAGTCCAGTTCGTGCCGAGGCCGCTGCCGAGAAAATTGGTCTGCGATTGCAGGCGGAGACCCGAATAATTGGTAGGCCAGGTCAGATTCAAGCTGCTGCCGGAAATCGAAAATTCCAGCGTGGGCGGCGTGGGCGCTTGGCTCCCATCCACACAGGTGGCCAAAGATGTAAGCATGAGCGACCATGCCTGCAACGTGCCGATGTCGTTGTTAGCACTATCATAAATGCTCAGGACCCACGGGCCGTTCACTGCGGCACCGCTCCTGCCAACATAAACGGTAAAGGCTTGGTCAGGCCGGAAGGACCCGACGAACGGAGCAGAGCCGGCACTAATTGCCGTGCCGGCGGCATCGTCAAAGATGGTTCGACTGGAATCCGGTGTAAAAGCGGAGCCGAAATTATCACCGTTGGAACCACGCTTATTGGAGAGGAGGTTGGTGGTTCCATCAGGAGAAATGATGGTTACAACAAGGTCAGCATCCCAAGAATGTGTAAGATAAAGAGAGACGGTGACTTTATTGAGCAGACCATCGAAGCCAGCAACGATATTGGTTGAGAGTGTGGTTACAAAATCCTGAATAGCGGCAGCGGTGTTGTTATCACTACGCACACTGCTTCCGGAATTACCCGAAGCGAGCGGTATGACGTTCGTGGTGGTGCGACCGGTGCAGGAAGCAATGTCGGTAAACTGGATTTGCGTGCCACAAACAAATGCGGGTGCGGTGCTGAAAAAAAACGGCGTGGTATTGGTCACGAGTTGCCCTGGGGCGGCGTTGGGATAGGCGGAGGTGTTTTGGAGAACGGAAACATTGGCCGTGACACAGTCCAGCGTAGCCAGAATGTTGCTGGCGATTTGGATGCCTTCATTACGCAGGATGATCCAGAATCGGTTGGTTTCATTGTAATCCACAACGCCATTGCGGTTGTGATCAGCGAGGATGATGTAGGCCACGTTCAGCGGCGGCGGGCCGAGGCCAACGCGAAATGTCATGGTCGCAGCGGACGCACTGATGTCAGTGACACGCAAGCCAGAACCGGATCCATCCCACCAGAATGCATTCGGGCCGCTGGTATCAGTAAATTCATTGTTATAGCCGACGGCGGAATTTCCGGCATAGTAAAGATCGTTCGCGTCCCCGATGTTGGTATTGTTCTGAAAATGCCAAAGGTTATCGGCTTGCATCAGCGAGACCTCGTAGTTGGTGTGGGTCGTGTTGTAGTTGGTATTCTGGTAATTATGGTTTCCCAGTTCGTCCACATGCCAGATGGCCAGTCCAGCGGCGGGCAAACCGGAGTCGCGTCCGGTTTTTTGCCGGTTTTCGATCAGGAAATATTCCGTCGGCACGCCGGGCTTCTGATAGCGGTAGAAGCGATTGAAGTTGGTGCCGGCAACTCCAGCGACGGCAATCAGGGAGGAACTGGAGTTTAACTCCACCGTCGTTGCCCAGCCAGAAGCACGTTTTAAGTAGGCGCAGATTTGTTTTGGGTTGGTGCCGCTGCCCCCGGAGTTCATCAGACAAAAAACCCCGGCGCCGCCCTTGGAATCATAATCGTAATCGTAAATATCCGGATACCCGCAAAGCATATGGCCGTTTTCATGGCAAAAAGTGCCAAGAGCCAGCGATGCGCCCAGATTTGTAATCTGATATTTGTAAACTTTCTTGCCGTTTCCGAGTGCAACGGAGCTGGCGAGCGACCATGAATGAGGCCAGAGGCCAAAATCCCATACCCCGCTGTTGGCTCCGGCAAAAAAGACGTTGCAGGCGACCACGCGACTGCTGCCATCCACGGTCAGACTTCCCAGTATCGGCAATATCTCGGTATTATAATTCGTCAGCGCCATTAGCGTCGTCAACGCATCATTGATCAGGAGCCTTCCCTGCAGGCCGCAGTCATTGGTAGTGACGTTGTAATAGGTTTTGGGCTGGGGCACGCGGATATAAATGGTCACCACGTTGGTGTAAGTGAGCAACCCGCCGGAATTGTCGTAGTAATAACTTTTCACCGACCCATTGTTGCCGTAGCCGGTGTAGCCATCGCCATTGCAGAAATTGATGATGTCGGCTTGTGGAATCGTGGCTGGGTCATCGGAAAAATCCACCAGCAAAGTCAATCCCACCTTAACGCCCGTGGTGCTAAAGCTCGGCGGGCTGTGGGCAATCACGTTGGTTGTGTCTGATGCGCTGGCGGCAGATAGCTGCGGTTGCATCGCCACTTTCCGCGCCTGCCATTGCGCTTCAATCTGCATCTGATCTTCCCAACGCTGCCAGAGCAATGCCACCTGTTGCTTGCGCGCTTCAAAACTCATTCGCTCATGCGGTTTGAGCCCCAACCCTACCGGATCAGCCTGATGCACCAGAACCCCCAGAGACACCAATTGGCCGGATTTATCCTGCCGCGCGTAACAATACGCCTGCCTCACTTGATCGAAAACCACCGTGAAACCGTCCTGCGTCTCAAACACTGCATGAAATTCATCACCCCAACCGTGCAATCGAATCATCGTTCCGTCCGGTTGCCGGAAGTCGATCTGGTCGTCAAAAGGCGCCGCTTGCAACCATCCGCTTATGCCACACAACATCAAGCCAGCCAAGGCCAGCCTAAGTGAAAAATTCCGCACCACAAAATTATAGGCGCGCCGGTTCGGCGCGCTAGAATTGCACTTCATGAATATGTTTTTCCAGTCATGACACATCTCTTCGCAATAATGTTAATCATTCTCCATCGCCATTCCCGGGTCAAGTTTGCCAATCTTACTTTTCATGGCCGTCGCGGGCTTTTTTGAGGTTTACTGACTGCGGGGAATGCCATTCAGGAAGCGCGGTGGCGATTATTTACAGTTGCCTCGAACGCGGGGCGGTTTAACTTGTCGGACATCAAATGAAATATTTTCTTGCGTCAATGGCTCTGGCAATGGCCGTGCTCCGCGCTTCGGCGCAGGTGACGGTGGAACTGGTGCTAGATCAGGAACAGTTTCTTCCCAGCGAATCGCTGCCGGTGGCGGTGAAAATCACCAACCGTTCCGGCCAGCAGTTGCACCTCGGAGGCGAGGCGAACTGGCTCACCTTCAATGTCGAATCGCCAGACCGCGGCGCGACCATCAAAATCGCCGAGGTGCCGGTGCTGGGCGCGTTTGATCTGGAATCATCCCAAATGGCGACGAAACGCGTGGATTTGCAACCGTATTTCGTGCTGAACCGCCAGGGCCGATACAAAATCACCGCCACGCTGCGCATCAAGGAGTGGTCGGCGCAGGTGCCGAGCGCGCCCAAAAACTTCGATGTGATTAGCGGCGCGTTTTTGTGGTCGCAGGAATTCGGCGTGCCGGGAACCACCAACGCCGCGCCGGAAATGCGCAAATATACTTTGCAGCAGGCCAATTACCTGCGTTCGCAACTGCGGCTTTATTTACAGGTGAGCGACCCGGCGGAAGCGCGGGTTTATAAAATCGTGGCACTGGGACCCATGGTTTCATTCAGCCAGACGGAGGCAAAGGTGGACCGATCAAGCCAGCTGCATGTCCTTTGGCAAACTGGGGCCCAGCGGTTCATCTACTCCGTCGTCAGCCCGAATGGCATGGTGCTGAAGCGGGAAGACTACGATTGTTTCACCTCGCGCCCGCGCCTGACGATCAACGACAGCGGCGACGTGCTTGTAACCGGAGGCACCCGCCGGCTGCAACCGATGGAATTGCCCGTAATCCGGCCGCCCAATGAATTACCCCCGCCGAAGAAGTAACCCGCCGGTAACCCTCGCGGTTTAATTTGCTTTCACGAACCGGCGGCGTTTGCTAGATAAGCGCCGTGCGCAAAACCTTTTTTATTTTAAGCCTGTGGTTCGCCACCGTCGCCGGCGTGATTGGCGCAGAGAATCTGGCATTGACGGATGGCACTACGGTCAGCGGCGAAATCGTCAAAGCTGATGAAAACATTTTGATTCTCCGCCTGCCGGGCGAAACTTATTCAGCCACAAACATATCCTGGCTGCATTTGTCACAAGACGCATTGAAGTCGCTCGCTGACAACCTCAAAACCAGAGCCTATGTCGCGCCTTTCATCCAGCATTCATCCGCACCAGAAATCAGGACCACCCCCATCACGCGGTTGACGCTGCCAGAACACCCATCACTGTTCGGCGGGCTGGCCAAATCATCCGTGGGACTGTTCATCCTGCTGGCACTTTACGCCGCAAACCTCTATGCCGGCTACGAAGTGGCGGTGGTGCGCGGACGCCCCATCGCAGTCGTAATGAGCCTGGCGGCAGTGCTGCCGGTGGTTGGCCCAATTATTTTTCTGGCCATGCCGGTGAAAATGGAAGCACCGCCGGAAGAAACCGCCGAAGCGAAAGCCGCCGGCGAACCGCCGCCGCCGGAGGAAATCCAGATTGCAGAAGCGTCATGGCAAAAGCCGGAACATCCACAAGCACAACCGCAGGTTTTTGCGCGGGGCAAATTCACCTTTAACAAGCGCTTCATCGAGACGAAATTTGCGGACTTCATTGGCGGGGCAACGGGTGAATTGGCCAAGAATTATACTTTGGAAATAGCCACCACCCAGGAACGTTTTGTCATTGTGAGGATCACTCAAATCAACACAGATGCCGTGGTCTTTGATGCGGTGCAACGCGGAACAGCGACGGTGACGCTCGCCGAAATTCAGGAAATCATTCTCAATCCAAAATCCGCATGAAGTATCGCACGATCCTTTTGCCGGGCGCGCCCGGTTCCGGCAACCTTCAGCACGCAGTCAAACTCTGACGCCCCGGTTCCCGGGTTCCATTTCTCGCATGGCGGCATTGAAAATCATCTTCATGGGCACGGCGGAATTATCCTGTGCCAGCCTCGAAAAACTTGCGCAGGACGCGAGGTTTTCCGTCTGCGCCATTGTCACCCAACCCGACAAACCCAAAGGCCGCGAACTCCAGCTCCAGGCTTCGCCTGTCAAAGTTCTCGCGGAAAAGATGAATTTGCCCGTACTGCAACCGATCCGCGCCCGCGACGAGATTTTCATCGCCAAACTGCGCGAGCTGAAACCGGATTTGATCGTCGTCATCGCCTACGGACAGATTTTGCCGCAGAGCCTGCTGGATCTGCCGCGCTTTGGCTGCCTCAATGTCCACACGTCGCTGCTGCCAAAATATCGCGGTGCGGCGCCCATTCAGTGGGCCATTGCCAACGGCGACATGGAAACCGGCGTGACGGTGATGAAAATGGATGCGGGCCTCGACACCGGGCCGGTAGTGGCCACGCGCCGCACGCCCATTCTGCCGGCGGATGATTCCCAGACGCTGCACGACCGGCTCGCCCAACTCGGCGCGGGATTACTAATGGAAACCATCCCCGCTTACGTCGCCGGAAGCATTTTTCCGCTACCTCAACCGAAGGATGGCTCCTGCAACGCCGCGAAGATAAAAAAAGAAGACGGGAAAATTGATTGGCAACTGCCGGCGGAGATCATCCTGAACCGCCTGCGCGCTTTCACGCCGTGGCCCGGAGCTTTCACGTTCCTGAAAACCGAAACGAAGCCGCAGTTGCTAAAAATCTGGAAAGCTGAAATTACCGATCAATCCGGCAAGGCTGGCGAAGTTTTGACAGCGGACAAACACGGACTGGTCATCGCCTGCGGACAGAATTCTCTGCGGATTCTGGAATTACAGCGTGAAGGCGGCAAGCGGTTGATAACGGAACATTTTCTAGCCGGCTGCTCAATTCAGCCAGGCACTAACGTTCACGGGCACTGATTTCATTCACCAAACTGGCAAGCGCCGGACGCATCGTCCGTTTTGCCGACAGCTCGTATTCTAGAAAGATTTAATCCCCCTTTTGAATACGGCTCCGCTCGAAGCCTCCAAATTTCAGAGTATCCACCGAAAACAATCCGCCACCGGCAATCACCAGCACCAGATATCCCGCGAGATACAAAAACGCCAGTTCGCCGCCCTGCATGGCCGTCTTATGAACCATCAAAAACGCCACAAACATATCAATCACCAAAATCGAAGCGACAATCCGCGTCATGAAACCGGCGGTCAGAAGCAGTGAAGCCCCCACCTCGGCACAAATGACAAGAATCAAACTGGCTTCCGATCCAATCCCCAACGGATCTTGAAACTTTCCCGCCAGCTCGTTGAAATGAGTCAGCTTGTCAAAGCCATGATTGAACAGCATTGACAAGCCAAACCACAACCGCGCCACCAGCAACGCCATGCTGGTCAAATCCGAATCATCCGACGGAACAAATAGTTTTTTGAACATGGTGCCATATTAGCCAAGCTCGTTTTTTGCCGCCAGTAAAAAAACAAAGCTTTTACGAAAATTCCAGGATTTAAGGGGCGGAATTACAAAACACTCAAACTGTGCGCATCAGTTCGGCATTGCTGTAGCGAACTTTCTTCAACTTCGCATACTTATCGCTATCGGCGCGATAACCGAGCGCCAAAGCCACAACCGTTTTATAACCACTGCCGTTCAGGCCTAAGATATTATCGTATTCTGACGGATTGATTCCTTCCAGCGGGCATGCATCCACATTCAAAATCGCTGCACAAGTCATCAAATTTCCAAGCGCGATATAGCACTGCCGCGCCGCCCATTCGTGCGCCACTTTGCTGCGCGGACCATTCACGATGTCGCCCAATATCATGTCGCGATAAAAACCCAGCGATTCAACCGAGATACCACGAACCTTAACCGTATGAGAAATCAACTTCTCCACATCCGCCGCCGTAATTTCTGTCCGGGCGGCGAACACGACTAAATGCGAGCAATCCACCACCTGTTTTTGCCCCCATGATTGTGGCACCAGTGTCGCGCGCTTTGCCGCATCTTGCACGATGAGAAATTGATAAGGCTGCAAACCGAAGCTAGTTGGCGTCAACACCAACGCATTTTCCAGCGCTGACCAAATGTCTGCGGATATTTTTTTAGCCGGATCAAAGATTTTTGTGGCGTAGCGCCATTCAAGCGATTGAATGAGTGATTGCGAATTTGTATTCATAAAACCTTAAAGATGTCGATGGAAAGTTACACAGTCCGGCAAAAAAGTAAATTTCCTTCAATCCAATCCATTCTCTTACCGGGACCTAACAACACTTCGATTGAAATCAAGCAACGGCGACCGGTGGAGATGAAAAATCAGCAGCATGATACGAACTTCGCACCAGCGGTCCGCTAGCCACGTGAATAAAACCCATCGCCTGCGCCGCGCGGGCGTAATTCACGAACTGCTTCGGTGAAATGTATTCCACCAACGGCAGATGTTTTTGTGAAGGTGGCAAATATTGGCCCAGCGTGAGAATATCGCAGCCGACACGCCGCAAATCTTCCATGCCCGCCAGCACTTCCGCCTCCGTCTCACCAAGGCCGAGCATCATGCCGGATTTGGCGAAAATGGATTGGCCGCGCCGTTCCTTCACTTTTTTCAACACGCCCAACGAACGGTCGTAAGTCGCGCGATGCCGGACGGTCGGCGTCAGGCGGCGGACCGTTTCCAAATTGTGATTGAAAATGTTCGGGCTTGCCGCCAGCACCGATTCTATGGCCGCATCGCTGTCGTTGAAATCCGGCACGAGCACTTCGATGACGATGCCGGGGTTCAATTCACGCACTGCTTCAATCGTTCGGCGAAAATGTTCCGCTCCACCATCCGCAATGTCATCACGAGCCACCGCGGTGATGACGACGTGCTTCAATTGCATCCGGCGCGTCGCTTCCGCCACACGGAATGGTTCATCCACCTCCAGCGGCAGCGGCTTGGCGGTGGCCACGGCGCAAAATCCGCAGGCCCGCGTGCAGCGGTCGCCGGCGATCATGAAGGTCGCGGTGCCCTTGCTCCAGCATTCCCAATGGTTCGGGCACTTCGCGCTTTCGCAAACGGTGTGCAGCTTGAGTTCGCCGAGCAATCCGCGCGTGCGGCCAAACGTATCCGCCGTGGGCAGCGGCATCCGCAGCCACTCGGGCAGCCGGGGGCGGGAATCTTTCAACCCTGAAGCCGACGAATCGGCTGGCGGCTGCCCGACGGCAGAATTTGACGTTGTTACCATGTAAAATTTATGGTTTCTGTTGCAGCTTTTCCCAAAACTTCGCCAGTTCGTCCGGACCGAAGTCGGCGAGGATTTCGCCGTGCACATCAATCACCGGCGCCAAGCGCTGGCCGGAGAGATTGACCATTTCCGTCATTGCCTTGCTGTCGGCAATAACGTCAAGCGTCTCATATTTGACGCCATGAGAGTCAAGCCAAGCCACGGCCTTGCGACACCACGGACAGTAGGGTTTGATGAAAAGTCGAATCATCGCCGGCTGACTCTATCATCATCGGCCGAATTCGTCGAATAATTCCCGACGCTTGGCTTGACCTTTGGCCGCAAATCTCCATTATACGCAGCCCGGCTTCTCCGCTGTTTTCCCATTCGCGTCCGTCTGGCGCGTCGGGTATTTTGGCAGCGTGAGCGTTCCGGTCATTTACGATATGCAACACATCCGCAACATCGCCATCATCGCGCACGTTGATCATGGCAAGACCACGCTCGTGGACTGCCTGCTGAAACAGTCCGGCACCTTCCGCGCCAACCAGCACGAATCGTCCGAAGAACGCCTGATGGATTCGATGGACCTTGAGAAGGAAAAGGGCATCACCATCCGCGCCAAGAACGCTGCGTTCAAATACAAGAATTTCCACATCAACATCGTCGATACTCCCGGACACGCCGACTTCGGCGGCGAGGTTGAACGCATCATGAACATGATCGACGGCGTGCTACTCGTCGTGGACTCGGCGGAAGGTCCGCAGGCGCAGACGCGCTTCGTGCTCCGCAAAGCGCTAGAGGCTGGTGCCAAGCCGATTGTCGTCATCAACAAGATTGACCGCGAGAACGCCAATCCCAAGAAGGTGCTCGACCAGGTGTTTGAACTCTTCATGTCGCTCAACGCGACGGATGAGCAGCTTGATTTCCCATTTATCTATTGCTCGGCCAAGGAAGGTTACGCGAAGGTCGAACTCGACCATGTCACCGGCACGATGGAACCGCTCTTCGACGCCATCGTGAAGCACATTCCGCCGCCGCGCGCCAAGGCCGGCGACGGGTTCCAGTTGCTCGTCGCGAACCTCGATTACTCCGAATACCTCGGCCGTATCGCCTTCGGCAAAATTTACGAAGGCAAAGTAAAAGTCGGCGACCCCGCCATCTGCCGCCACGGCAACGGCAAGGTATCCAAGAACAAAATCACCATGCTCTACCATTTTGAGGGCATGAAGCGCATTGAAATCCAGGAAGCGCACGCCGGCGACATCGTGGGCATATGCGGTTTCGAGGAAGTGTTCATCGGCGAATCCATCACCGACAGCGAACTCCGCCCCGCCCTGCCCTACATCCCGATTGATCCGCCGACGATCCAGATGGAATTCGCCGTCAACGACGGCCCGCTCGCCGGCCAGGACGGCAAACTCGTCACTGCCCGCCACATTTGGGACCGCCTCGTGAAGGAAATCCGCACCAACGTCGCCCTCCGCATCGCGCAGACCAGCGACCCGAAAATCTTCGCCGTCAGCGGACGCGGCGAAATGCAGATTGCCATTCTCGTCGAACAAATGCGCCGCGAAGGCCACGAAGTCCTCGTCTCCCGCCCCGAAGTATTGTGGAAGAAAGACCCCACCACCGGCAATCCGCTGGAGCCGATTGAAAAGCTGTTCGTGGAAATCCCGAACGACTGCCTCGGTAACATCATGGAGAATCTGGCTGGCCGCAAGGCGCAAATCACGAACATGAACCACGTCGGCAACCAGGTCTCCGTCGAGGCGCTCATCCCGATGCGCGGCTTGATTGGTTTTGAAACTGACCTGGTGAACTCGACCAAGGGCATGGGCGTGATGAGCCATCTTTTCCACGAATACGGCCCGGACTGCGGCGAGATTGCCGCGCGCAAAAACGGCTCGCTCGTCAGCATGGACAACGGTGAAGCCACCAACTACGCGCTGAACATGGTTCAGGAACGCGGACGCCTCATGGTCGAGGCCGGCGACGCCATCTACATCGGCATGATTGTCGGTGAAAACGCCCGCGAGAATGACATCCCAGTGAATCCGGTGAAGGAAAAGCGCCTGACCAATATGCGTTCGCAGGGCGACGGCAAGGGCATCCAACTAGCGCCGCCCATGAAGCTCTCGCTCGAACGCGCGTTGGAATATATCGACGTGGACGAATACGTGGAAGCCACGCCAAAAAATCTGCGCCTACGCAAAAAAGTCCTAGATGAAGCCCTGCGCCGCCGCACCGAAAAAAATCGCGCGATCAAATTCGTGCAGGAATAGCTCCCGCCTCTTCCAACCATCCCCATCCGCACGGATGGGGATTTTTTATTGTTCACGACAGAACCGGAGCGGCGACCGCGCTTTGGGGCGGATGAGACGGAGGATGAAATCAATCAGCTTAGGGTTGGTCCGAGCCGGAGGGCGAGGAGTTACCCTGGGTCATCGCTCAAACCATCATTCAACCCTGAAAGAAATCTCTGCAAAAGGTGTAGCGTCGAGCCTGTGGCTCGACCGGAACGTGGCAAACCGCTGAATTCCGGCCACAGGCCGGACGCTACACCGCGCTGCGCGCGGCTTTGGCCTAGATTTCGTTCAGGATTTCTCGGCCGGCAGGCCGATATAATCCATGCCGACGAGGCAGACATCGTCGTCAAAGGCACGGTTCACCGCAAAGGCGCGGATAACCTGCAGCAGTTCGTCAAAAAGAAGACCCGGCGGATGTTGCAGCAGATTTTTCACGTCGAGCGTCAGCCGTTCCTGCGAATAAAGTTCCTCGTGCTGGCCTTGAACCTCATAAAGGCCATCGGTAAACAACATCAGAAAATCACCCGGCGCAATCGTCACTTCGGTCGCCTGATACGGCGGATCCTCAAACAATCCGAGCGCGGGCTGGCTGCGGCCACTGGCGTTGACCAGCGGCTCCACGCGGCCGAGCGAGCGGCGGATGAGCAGCGGCTTGGGATGGCCGGCGTTGGCAAACCGCACCCGGCCGGTGCGGCAATCGGCCACCGCATAAAAACCGGTGGTCAGCATGGGCGAGCCGGTGTTTTTCAGGATGCTGCACAGATCACCGTTCAGCTTGCGCATGAAATCCCCCGGATCGCGCGCCACCGGCTTCAGTTCCTCGGACAGCGCCCGGATCATCGCCGTGACGAGCGCGGCGCGAACGCCGTGGCCGGCCACGTCGCAGATGAACACGCCCACTTCCGTATCCGAAATGGCGGTGATGCTGAAAAAATCGCCGCTCACGGACTCCGCCGGTTCGTAACGGTGGACAAATTGAAACGCGCTTTGCTCAGAGGAAACTCCGGGCGGAAAACTCGGATACTGCTGCGGCAGCATGGTCAATTGGATTTCCCGCGCCGTACGGAGACTTTCCTGCATCAACGAATTTTTGGTGCGCAACTCTTCGCGGCTGCGGGACAGTTCAGACGTCGCCCGGCGGATCTGCTCTTCCGTGCGCTTGCGCTCAGAGATATCCTCGACCGAGCCTTCGTAGTAAAGCAGCTTGCCCTGGGCATCGCGGACGGCGCGGCAGTTCTCGGAAATCCAGATGATCGTGCCGTCCTTGCGGTAGATCATGGACTCGAACCCGCTCAGCGTGTCGTTCTCCTGCATGAGGCGGACAAATTCCTCACGGCGGCCATGCCCGACGTAAAGCCGTTCGGCAATGTCCTTGATGCTCGCCATTAATTCCAGCGCCGAGTCATAACCGTAAATCCGCGCCAGCGCGACGTTTGCCAGCAAATAGTTACCATTCACCGTCGTACGGAAAATACCTTCCACCAGATGATCAAAAAGGCCGCAGTAATTATTTTTTTCTTCAATCAGCGACAACCGCTCCTGATGCCGCGCGATGGAACCACAAATCGCCAGCCTTAACGCCTGCGCCTCGAGCTGGCTCCGGCCAAGATAATCCTGCGCGCCGCTGAAAACCGCCTCGGCCAGAAACTTTTCATCCAGGCTCGGGCCGATGACGATGACCGGCAGCTGCGGCGCCTTGGTGGTCAGCGAAGTAATCTGAAAAAGCGCGGCGGCATTCTGATGCGGAATTTCAAACAGGACCGCCTGAAAATGGTTGGTGGTCACCATCGCCAGGCCGGCGTCAGCGGTGGGTTCGTTGGTCAGCTCCGCCGATGAACCCAGCAAATCGCCAACCTGCCGCGAAATTGTTTCATCCGCGCTGATCAACAAGATTTTGAGTGGACTCGTTTCCATGCTGCTTTCGCCTGATTGAAAATACCGGTTCCTTGGCCGCCTGCAAGCGCGTTGCGAACCGCCGGAAAAGTTTCCGCTTGCCAAATGCCGCTAATTGGCTTTGAAATGTCTCCGTCCCATTAAGCGCGCTTTAGGCATCAACCATGCGATTCAAACCGGCTTATGAAAAACCATCCCCCCGCCGAAATCCGTAATTTCGCCATCGTCGGCCACGCCTCGTGCGGCAAAACCATGCTCGCGGAGGCCATGCTCCGCTGCGCCGGCGTGATCAGCCGCCTCGGCAAAATCGCCGACGGCTCGACCGTCTCCGACTACCACGTCAGCGAAAAGCAGCGGCAGATTTCCGTCTCCGCCTCGCTGCTGCACTTGGAATGGGCCGGCAAAAAATTCAACCTCATTGACACACCCGGCTATCTGGATTTCATCAGCGAGGGCCTCGGCGCGCTGCGCGTCGGCGATTTTGCGCTGGTGGTCATTGATGCCCACCACGGCCTCGGTGTCGGCACCGACCGCGTCTGGAACTACGCCTCCGGCTACGGCCTCCCGAAAATGATTGTCGTCAATGGCGTGGACAAGGAGAACGGCAGCTTTGACGCGGTGCTGAAGACCGCCCAGGAACATTTCGGGCGGCACGTCTTTCCGTTGAGCGTGCCGGTGAACGCCGGCCCCGACTTGAACCGCACGCTCGACGTCCTCCGCAACGAGGTCGTCACCTACGCCACCGACGGATCCGGCAAATACACCGAGGAACCCGCCACCGGCGAACTAGGCGAGCGCGTGAAGCAACTGCACAACGAACTCATCGAGCACATCGCCGAATCTGACGACGGACTGATGAACAAATATTTTGAACAAGGCGGCTTGTCGGAGGAGGAATTCCGCGCCGGCATCCATTCGGCGGTGCAGAAGGAGTTGTTCATCCCGCTCTTCTGCGCCTCGGCGGAAAACAACATCGGCGTCGCGCGGCTGATGGATTTCATCGCCAAATACGGCTCGTCGCCGATGGACCGCAAAAACGTCCCCGCAGTGGACGCCAACAGCAATGCCACCGAAGTCAAACTCGATGGCACGGAAACGGTCGCCTACATTTTCAAGACGATGTCCGAAGCGCACTTCGGCGAACTCTCCTTCTTCCGCGTCTATTCCGGTGAAGTCCGCAGCGGCACCGACTTATTCAACAGCGACCGCAAGATTACCGAGCGCGTCGGGCAGATTTTTCTGCTCAACGGCCAGAACCGCGAGAACATTCCCGCGCTCGGCGCCGGCGACATCGGCGCGGTGGTGAAACTCAAGGACACGCACACCGGCAACACGCTCTGCTCGCCGAAAAATCCGCTGACACTGGCGAAAGTCATTTATCCCAAGCCGAACATCCACGCCGCGCTCATTCCGAAGGTAAAAGGCGAGGAGGAAAAAATCGCCACCGGCCTCTCCACGCTGCACGAGGAAGATCCGACATTTCTCTACATCGTGGATGGCGAGTTGCACCAGACGATTCTTTCCGCGCAGGGCGAACTGCACCTCGAAGTCATCGCCGACCGGTTGCGGCGCCGGCACAACGTCCATGTTGACCTCGAAGCGCCGCGCGTGAAATACCGCGAAACCATCAAGGGCAAAGGTGAATCCAAATACCGCCACAAAAAACAGACCGGCGGCGCGGGGCAGTTCGCCGAAGTCTGGATGCGCATCGAACCCCAGCCACGCGACACCGGCGTGGAATTCACCCAGTCGCTCGTCGGGCAGAATGTTGACCGCAACTTCGTGCCGAGCGTCGAGAAAGGCGTGGCGCAGGTCTGCACCGAAGGCGTCCTCGCCGGCTGCCGCGTGACGGATGTGAAGATTGATTTCTATGACGGCAAGATGCACCCGGTGGACTCGAAGGACATCGCGTTCCAGATCGCCGGTTACTTCGCGTTCAAGGAAGCATTCACCGCCGCCAAGCCGCTGTTGCTGGAGCCGATTGAGACCGTCGAGATCCAGGTGCCGGAAGCCTTCATGGGCAAGGTCATGGGCGACCTTTCCTCGCGACGGGGAAAAATTCTCGGCATCGAGGTCGAAGGCGCATTTCAGGTCATCAAGGCCAGCGTGCCGACGGCGGAACTGTATCACTACTCCAGCACGCTACGCTCGCTCACCGGCGGCGCCGGTGTCCACACCGAGGCGTTCAGCCATTACGAGGAAATGCCGCGCGACGCGGCGGAAAAAGTCATCGCCGAGGCTGCCAAGCGCAAGGCGAACCACGACAGCCACAACAATCACTGAAAACAATCCACCCGGCGGCGTTGATTATTTCGCAGCCGTGTGAATTGTCTTTACGCCAAAAAAACCTTCCGCTCGCGGCCCGAGGGTCGTTTCCGGCGCGGCGGCTTCGCCCGAAAATTTCAGCGGAGCGCGAGGGCCTCGTGCTTTTGCACTGCGGCACAAAGAGCGTCCTTGAGCTTGGCGCGCTTGAATTTCATTTCGTCTATCTGCTGGTCGCTGGCGTATTCCACCTCCTCCTCGATGCGGCAGATTTCATCGTCGAGCTGGTGATATTCCTCGAACGCCGCGCGAAACTTGCCATCCGCCAGCTTCAGCGAGCGAATGGTTTCGCGGTGCGCGGGGAACTCTTTAACGAACGGATGATGCAGGTCCATGGGAAGTCCTCCAGTTGAAGGTTGACCGGCAACGCCGGGAATCGGCGTGGCCGGTTGGTCGTTGCGCTGTCGGTTCGATGCTCATGACCGAGGCCAATTAAGCGCAGGCTCGCTAAATTTTCCAGTTCTATTTTAATAAAACTTAATTCTGCCCGGCCCACTGCCGCCTTTCCAAGCCTGCGCGGATGAATTAGATTCTCGGACTCTCGAACCATGCCGAGCGTTTTTATCAAGACTTATGGTTGCCAGATGAACGAGCGCGACAGCGAAGCCGTCGCCGCGCAGCTCGTGGCCAAGGGCTATTCACTCGCCAAGTCCGAGGCGACGGCGGACGTGGTGCTGCTCAACACCTGCAGCGTGCGTGATTTTGCCGAACAGAAAGCCATCAACAAGATGCGCAACCTCGTCGGCAACGCGCGCAAAGACCGGCCCGGGCAGATTCTCGGCTACCTCGGTTGCATGGCGCAGAGTCGCGGCCAAGAACTCATTGATAAATTGCCGGACGTGGATCTCGTCCTCGGCACGCAGAAATTTCATCGCGCCGCGGAATACCTCGACGAACTGCTCGCCGGCAAACGCACGAAGATTGTGGACACCGCCACCGAGGCGAAAAGCGAGGCGACCATCCGCGAGCACCTGCTCAACGGCAGCGCCAAAACTTCCGTGTCCGCGTTTGTGAGCATCATGCAGGGCTGCAACCAGCATTGCACGTTTTGCATCGTGCCGGCCACGCGCGGCGAGGAACGCAGCCGGACCATCCCCGATATCGTGGCTGAATGCCGAGAACTCGCTTTACGCGGCGTTAAAGAAGTCACCTTGCTTGGTCAGATCGTAACAAGCTTCGGCAAGCGCGAGGTGACGGTGAGCAATGGCAAATCCGGTTTTGTGCAACTGCTCGAAGCCGTTCATGAGATTGAAGGTTTGGCGCGCATCCGCTTCACCTCACCACATCCGAAAGGCTACGGCGACGACTTGGTGGAGGCCTATGCCCGCCTGCCCAAGCTGTGCGAGAGCGCGCACATCCCACTGCAAAGCGGCAGCGACCGCATCCTGAAGCTGATGCATCGCGGCTATGCGCGGGAGAAGTTCACCGGCATCATCCAGAAGTTGCGCCAAGCCAAGCCAGGCATCGGTATTTATACCGATATCATCGTCGGTTTTCCCGGCGAGACCGAAGAAGACTTTGAACAGACTTTGTCACTTTGCCGCGAGGTTGAGTTCGACAACGCCTACATCTTCAAATATTCCGAGCGCCGCGACACACCGGCCGCCGAGATGGCCGACCAGGTGCCGCAGGCGATCCGCGAAGAACGCAACGAACGCCTGCTGAAGCTGGTCAACGAAATCGCCGCGCGAAAATATGACGCGTTCATCGGCAAACAAGTTCAGATCCTCGTCGAAGGCCCGAGCAAGAAAAATGCGGCACGCTACACCGGCCGCACACGCTGTAACCGCATCGTGCTGTTCGACGGCAGCGCCCGTCATCAGAGCCAGATCATGGACGTGAAGATCGAGCGCACCGGATCCTTTACGCTCTACGGCGACCCGGCGATTTTGGAGTGAACGGAACGTTTTTCTTCGTGTCTATTCCGGTGAATTCGTGGTTTAATTTCCAGACATGAAACTGTCGCTTTTGTCCATTCTGCTCGGCGCCGGCATGAGCCTGCCGCAAATCTACGGCCTGGCGCAGCCGGGAAAATTTGCCGCCGCCGCGCGCAAGCTGCCCCGCAACCTGCCCCTCGGCATCGCCCTGATGCTCCTCGCCACGGGCTGGTTCGTCTGGAACGTGAACGTCGAGCCCATCGCGGATTTTTCCGCGTTCAAGCCTTACATGCTGGCGGGTTTTGCGGCGGTGGGCGTGGGATCCTGCATTTTTGTGCAGGATTTTCTGGCCGTGCGCGCGATCGCCGTGCTGGCGCTGCTGCTCGGAAAAGTAATGGTGGATACCGGCCGGCCGCATCTTGGCGAATCGCCGTTTGTGCTGGTCATTCAGGTCTGGGCTTATGTTTTCGTCGCCGCCGGAATCTGGTTCACCATCACGCCGTGGCGGCTGCGCGACCTGCTGGAATTGGCCACGGCAAATGCAACCCGCGTCCGCATCGGCAGCGCCATCCGACTGGCGTTTGCGGTTTTTATTTTGACCCTCGGCCTGACCGTGTTCCGCCCGATGTAACATGAACCTCGGCGATTTTCGCGAAGATTACCGGCGCGGCGCGCTCGACCAAGCGGCGCTGGCGGCCAACCCGATTTCGCAATTTGAATCGTGGTTCCACGCCGCCGCCGGCGATCAAGCGCAAAGCCGCTGGCGTAAAATCGGCATCGCGCTTTTCAAGCTATGGAGCGCCATCGGCAACCATCGTCCGCCCGACATCAACGCAATGACGCTCGCGACCGTTGACCACGAGGGCAAGCCATCGTCCCGCACGGTGCTGCTGAAGTCGGTGGACGAACGCGGGTTTGTTTTTTTTACCAATTATGACAGCCGCAAAGGTCACGAGCTTGCGCAAAACCCCAACGCAGCGCTGACATTTTTCTGGTCAGAACTGGAGCGGCAGGTGAGCGTGGCCGGCCCGGTCACCAAACTGCCGCCGGCGGAATCCGAAGCCTATTTCAAAAGCCGCCCGCGCGGCAGCCAGCTCGCAGCGTGGGCATCAAACCAAAGTGAAGTCGTCGCCAACCGCGCCGCGCTGGAAGCGAAGTGGCGCGAACTGGAAAAACGATTTCCCGGCGATATTCCCCTGCCACCGAATTGGGGCGGCTACATTTTACGGCCGGAACGGATTGAATTCTGGCAGGGCCGACCCAGCCGGCTGCACGACCGCTTATGCTACACGCGCCAAACGGATAGGAAGTGGAGGATTGAACGGTTATCTCCGTAAACTTGCGGAAGTATTCCGACTTCGTTGTCGAAATAATAAAGCGGCTCCGGAATCCGAAGCTGCTTTTGCGTTTTCAAAAAATCAAAATTTGTAAGCCACGGCGGCGACGATTTTCATGTCGTTTTTCTGGCGACCCACAGCAGGCCGGTTCGCGTAGGTATCAACCAGATAAGTTTTCAGGCTGAATGATTTGGTGATGGCCGTTTCGATGCCGATTTCAAAATTGACGACGTAGTTGTCGAACCGGTCCACCTGCGGCATGATTTCCACGGATTGCCACAAACGGGCATGTTGATTGAATTTGTGCTCGAACCGCTCGGCCAGCCGCACCGTGGCGAAGTTTTCGTCCTTGCCGCCCAGCCGCTGCGCCTCAAACCCGGCACCGGCTTCCGCCGCCAGCAAAGTGTTGGTTTCCTTGATCAAATAATAACCGACACCGGGACCAACGGTCAGACGATAATCCAGATTGGCAATCTTGTCCTGCAATCCTTCCGCGCGGACGTAGCTATAAAACTTTTTGGTGAAAAGGTGATTCCACTGGCCAAAAACCTTGTAATTATTGACGGAATCCTTGGAATTCTGCGTGCCATAAGCCCCCCCCAGACCGAGCAGATATTCATCGGCCAGCGTTTTCCTTTCGGTCAAAAAACTCGCCGTAAACAGAGTGGTGCTCGTGTTGCCACGCGTCAAGGTCAGACCGGCAGAAACACTGCTCTTCCACGGATATTTTTTCTCCTTCACCCCCCCCGGCGCGCTGGTGTTGGTCTTGGTCTCAGCAAACGCCGCCATGATTCCGGCAGCGACCAAAATGGCAATTATCGGCTTCTTCATTTTAGGGGGCGCAAGATATTTTATTTCAGCTAGGTGATTATTTTTTGCTCGTCAGCAGCATCTTCCTTGTCCTCGCTGATGACCGACGCGATCGCCTGGAGTTTGTCACCCGCGTCGAGGTTGACCAGTTTTACCCCCATGGTGTTGCGCCCCGCCTCGCGGATGCCGCCGACCGGAATGCGCACCATCTGGCCGCCAACGGTGATGAGCATGATTTCATCGGCATCCTTCACGGTGAGCGCGCCGACCACGCCGCCGGTTTTGTCGCCGGTCTTCATGGTGATGATGCCTTTGCCGCCGCGCGACTGGACGCGGTATTCGTCAAATCCAGTGCGCTTGCCGATGCCGTTCTCGCCCGCCACCAGCAACGCCGCATCCGGCACCACAATCGCCGCCGCGACGAGCGCATCCGTTGATTCCAAACTGATACCCCGCACGCCGCCGGCCGCACGCCCCATGGAGCGCACATCGGTTTCATGGAAGCGAATGCTCTGCCCCTCCTTCGTAATCAACACGACATCGTCACCGTGGTCGCCTTCGCCGGTGCTACCCCGCGTCAGCTTCACATCGATTAGCGTGTCGCCGGGATCGATGCCGATGGCGATGATGCCACCCTTGCGAACGTTGGAAAATTCGTCGAGCGAGGTCTTCTTCACCGTGCCCTGTTGCGTGGCGAAGAATAATTCGCCGGACTGCAACCACGTCACGTCCTCCTTGTTCGCGTCGGTTTTGGACAAGATGCGGATGAGCGCGGCGACTTTTTCATCCGCCTTCAACTCCAAAAGGTTCGCAATGCTCCGGCCCTTCGCGGCGCGGCCCATGTCAGGAATTTCATGCACCCGCTCGACATACACACGACCGGTGTTCGTGAAGAACATCAGGTAGTCATGCGTGCTGGCGGTAAACAGATGCTCCACAAAATCATTGTCCGCCGCCGTCTCGCCTTCCTTCGTCGTCATGCCGATGACGCCCTTGCCGCCACGGCGCTGCGCGCGGTATTGGCTAACGTTGGTACGCTTGAGCAGGCCGTTGTGCGTGAGCGTGATGATGACGCCTTCGTTCGCGATGAGGTCTTCGATGGCGATTTCGCCTTCGTCGGGAACGATTTCCGTTTTGCGCGGCGTCGCGTGTTTTTCCTTGATGGCCTGAAGCTCAGCCTTGATGATCGCCATCACGCGCGATTCTTTCGCGAGGATGTCGAGCAAGTCCTTGATGACTTCGATCAACGCCTTATATTCCTTGTCAATCTTGTCAATTTCCAGACCGGTCAACTGATATAAACGTAAATCCAGAATCGCGTCCACCTGCCGCTCGGTCAGCGCATAACGGCCTGCCTCCAGGCGGCTTTCCTGCCGGATGAGAACGCCCCATTTCTCCACCTGCGCGCGGCTCCACTCGAACGCGAGCAGCTTGATCTTCGCCTCATCGCGCGTCTTACTGGAGCGGATGATGTGGATAAATTCGTCGAGGTTCGAGAGCGCGAGAATGTAGCCTTCCAGCAGTTCGGCGCGCTCCTCGGCCTTCTTCAATTCAAAGCGGGTGCGGCGCAAGATGACTTCGCGGCGATGCTCGATGTAGCACTGGATGATTTCCTTGAGGTTGAGCGTCTTCGGGCGGCCGTGATCAATCGCGAGCGCATTGACACTGAACGAAACTTCCAGTTGCGTGTGCTGAAACAGCTTGGCGATGACGACCTTCGGCATGCCGTCGCGCTTCAGCTCGATGACGAGGCGGCAATGTTCGTCCGACTCGTTGCGCATCGCGGAAATTTCCGTGATGATTTTTTCGTTGACGAGGTTGGCGATCTGCTCTTCGAGCGCGGCGCGGTTCACGTTGAACGGAATCTCCGTGATAACGAGCTGCTCGCGGTTGCCCTTCATTTCCTCGACACCAATGCGCCCGCGCAGCTTGAGGCTCCCCTTGCCGGTCGTAAAATAATTCTTGATGCCCTCGACGCCGCAGAGGAAACCGCCGGTCGGGAAATCCGGGCCTTTGATGAATTTCATCAGCTCGGGAATCGTGATGTCCGGCTTGTCAATCTGCGCGCAAATGCCGTCCACAACTTCGCCGAGATTGTGCGGCGCCATGTTCGTGGCCATGCCGACCGCAATGCCGGTGCCGCCGTTGACAAGCAGATTTGGAAACGCCGCCGGAAAAACTTTGGGCTCGGTGAGACGCTCGTCATAGTTCGGGACGAAATCCACCGTGTCCTTCTCCATGTCCTGCATCAGCGCCGCGCCGAGGTGCGTCAGCCGCGCCTCGGTATAACGCATCGCCGCCGGCGGATCGTTTTCGACGGAACCAAAATTCCCTTTGCCGTCGACGAGTTTTTCGCGCATCGCCCACGGCTGCGCCATATGCACGAGCGTCGGATAGATCACCGCTTCGCCGTGCGGATGGTAGTTGCCGGAGGTGTCGCCGCAGATCTTCGCGCATTTGTAAGGCTTGCGTCCGGGAAAGAGCGAAAGCTCGTGCATCGCGTAGAGAATGCGCCGCTGCGATGGCTTGAGTCCGTCGCGCACGTCGGGCAACGCGCGCGAAATAATCACGGACATCGAGTAGTCGAGGAACGAATTCTTGATCTCGTCGGCGACGTTGATCTTGGAAATCTTTTCGCCCTGCGTGTAGGCGCCGCCGCTGGGTTGTTGTTCCGGCGGGACTGGTGGTGTGGGTTCAGTTTCGTCTGGCATGATACGGATTCGGGAAAAATTGTTGCTGTGCGATCAAACGTCGAGATTGCGGACGTTCAGTGCGTTATCCACGATAAAATTGCGGCGCGGTTCAACTTCTTCGCCCATCAAAGTGACAAACATCTCCTCAGCCTCCACGGCGTCGGAAAGCTCGATGCGGAGCAGCTTGCGCTTCACCGGATTCATCGTGGTCTCGAACAGTTCCTTGGCGTCCATTTCGCCGAGACCTTTGAAGCGCGTCATCTGGATGCCCTTCTTGCCCACGTTTTTCACGCCTTCAAGAATTTCAGGAATCGAAAACAGCGGCGTGACGTTCGCGCGCTCGCCTTCGCCTTCGGACAATTCAAACAGGGGCTGGTCCTGCGCGGCGTAATGATCCACGGCCAGACCCTTCTTCAAAAGTTTGCCGAGCAGATCCGTGATGGCTTTGCTCTCCAGATGCAGATTGGATTCTTTGGCGCGCCGCGTCGGGCTGTCCTTCTTGCGCTCGACTTCCGTGTCGCTGCCAAAAAGATCATTGTTCGCCGCTTTGAACTCATCCACTTCCTTTTTGCTGAGAAAATAATGGACCTTCTCGTCATTGCCGGAACGAACCTTAATCATCGTCTGCGGCAACGTGCCGTCCTTTACGCGCTTCTCAACATAGTCCGCAAAATCGCCGCCGAGGCGTTTAATGTGGGTGGCATGTTTGTCGAGCGATTCGAGCAGCGTGAGAATTTCTTCGAGCTGTTTCGGGTTGAATTCTTTTCCGTCGGCCAGATTCTTCAACCGCACTTCCTCGACGCCGTTTTGCAACAGGATGCGGTTGAGCTGCACATCATCGTCAATGTAATCGGTCTTCTTCTTGCGCGTGATCGAGTAAAGCGGCGGCTGCGCGATATAGACAAACCCCTGCTTAACGAGCTGCGGCATCTGGCGGTAGAAAAACGTCAGCAGCAAGGTGCGGATGTGCGAGCCGTCCACATCGGCGTCCGTCATGATGATGATTTTGTGGTAGCGGAGTTTTTCGAGATTGAACGCGCCTTCACCCTCACCATCGCCGATGCCCGTGCCGATAGCCGTGATCATCGTGCGGATTTCAGTATTCTGCAAAACTTTGTCGAGCCGCGCTTTTTCGACGTTGATGAGCTTACCGCGAATCGGAAGGATCGCCTGAAACTTCCGATCGCGACCCTGCTTGGCGGAGCCGCCGGCGGAGTCACCTTCGACGATATACAATTCAGTGTTCGCCGGATCGCGATCCGAACAATCCGCCAGCTTGCCGGGCAAACCGCCACCAGTCAGCGCTGATTTACGGACCGCCTCCCGCGCTTTGCGAGCCGCCTCGCGAGCGCGAGCCGCCGTTAGACTTTTATCAATGATCCGTTTCGCGATGGGCGGATTCGCATCAAAATAGGCCATCAAACCTTCGTAGGAAATCGAGCCGACGATGCGTTCCACTTCCGGCGACAGGAGTTTTACCTTCGTCTGCGATTCAAACTTCGGATCGCTGTGCTTCACCGAAATCACCGCCGTCAAACCTTCACGCACGTCGTCGCCCGTGATCTGCGGATCCTTCTCCTTCAGGATTTCGTTCGACTTCGCGTATTGATTGATCGCGCGCGTCACCGCGCTCCGAAAGCCGGACAAATGCGTACCGCCGTCGGGATTGTGGATCGTGTTCGTGTAGCACAACACCTGGTCGTTGTAGCTGTCGTTGTATTGCAGCACCACCTCGACGTGGACTTCGATGTCCTTGTCGTCCAACTTTTCCTTCATCTCCTTGCGAAAGGAAATGGGCTTGGGATGCAACGGCTCCTTGCTCTTGTTGAGTTGCCTGACGAATTCCTCAACGCCGTTCTTGTAATAAAACTTTTCCGACTCGTTCGTCGTCTGGCGCTCGTCGGTGAAAACAATTTCCAAACCTGAATTCAAAAACGCCAGCTCGCGCAACCGTTGAGAAATGATGTTCGCCTTGAACTCCACCGTCTCGCGGAAAATTTCCGTGTCCGGCAGAAACGTGATCAGCGTGCCGGTTTTTTTGGATTTGCCGATGACCTCAAGTTTCTTGACTGTTTTGCCGCGCTCGAACTCCATGTGATACACCTGTTCGTTACGCGAAACTTCCACCTCAAACCATTCGCTCACCGCGTTCACACACTTGGCGCCGACGCCGTGCGTGCCGCCGGAAAATTTATAGCCGCCCTGGCCGTATTTGCCACCGGAATGCAGCGTCGTCAGCACCAACTCGACGCCCGGCAGACCGGAGTCCTTGTTGATGTCCACCGGAATGCCGCGCCCGTCGTCGCGGATAGAAATGGAGCCGTCCAGATGAATCGTCACATCAATGTGGTCGCAATGACCGGCGAGATGTTCATCCACGGAATTATCCAGCACCTCGCTCACGCAATGATGCAGCGCGCGTTCATCCGTGCCGCCGATATACATGCCGGGCTTTTTGCGGACGGCTTCAAGACCTTTGAGCGACGACAGCTTGGAAGCGTCATAATTGCCATCGGCAATCTTGTCCGGCGACGCGATTTTTTCTTCGGACAAATCAGAAATACTCGACATAATTATGGTGCAATTCCGGGTAAAATTTGGTGCGACAACGAATGCCCAAAATGTATGAAAAATCGTCCGTTTTCACAATGCGAAACTGCGGGTTTTTTAGGCAAAAAAACACCATTAGTAGTGGCGCTTTAAGCTTGCCAACCAAACCCGTTGTGTTTTGCCAATTCACTTCTGGCATCAAGATATTCCGCTGTTTTTTTGCATTTGTCTGGCCCAGCGGCTCCAAGCATCACAACGGGGTGGTTCCGGCTGGATCACAGCTGCAGATTGCTTGATTACAACCGCCGGGGGCGGATGATAAATGTCGCTGCCAGAAGGTTGAACTTCCGAGCCAGCCACGGGAGTGGCAACGGGTGGCGATCTTCGCGGAGGGTCATCCACAGACGCCGGCGCCACCGGTGGATTTGAAGTGGCCGAACCGGACACATCGGAATCGCAAAGATGGCCATAGGCGCGCTTGAGGTCGGTGAATTCATAGTCGTAGGTGATTTTTTCGGGCAGAGGGTTGGGGGAATCCAACCCCAGGACCATTTTTTTGAGGTCGAACGCGAGATTCAAGCAGCGGGCCATGCGAGTCCAACTGAGCAGCGCGTGCGGATTACGCTGCTCATACCGAGCCAAAGCGACATGCCCCGCTTCCAGCCACAACTGGAGTTCAGCCAATTCACGATCCACAGCCCGCTGGATGCGCGGCGGGGGGAGTGGCGGCAGCTCGTTGACTGGCACGGCGGGCTCCGGTTCAACGCCGTAAGCCTTGTCGAGGATCGGTTCCCACATCGCCATCCAGCGGCGCTGTTCGGCGCGATTTTCCCGTTCCCGCTCCACCACCGCGGCGTCAAAGAAGGATGGCGCCAGCCGGGCCAGCCGCCGGTGAGCGCGGATCGCGCGGCCATAGGCCGTGAGCATTTGGGCAAAGTCATCCGGCCCGCGACGGCGGCCCCACAGGCCGGCGCGGTTCAGATTGCGCAGGGGGCGGCGCAGGTTAGGGCGCACCGTTCGGCGATATGCATTATGGATAGACATATTTCACAAGATGGTGCAATTGCTCGCCCTCACCGGTTTCCGCGCCCCCTCATCCCGGCCTTCTCCTCCTTTTGGGAGGAGATGGAGTAGCGGCGCGGGCAGGGCCGCAGCGCGAACCCTGCCCACCGTTTTCAAGCTGACGAACCCAACCCCATACTTTAAAAACGTTAACGTTACGATTTTCTTTACCACCCGATGGGTGATTGGTTGTAAGTGGTTGATAGAGCACCTAAAACTTTACCATTTGTTTACCTTTTTTTTAATTTTGGGCGGTAAAGTTTTGGCGGGGTTGCCCCCTCATCCCGGCCTAATGAGTCACTCGCGCCCGCTCGCTCGGCCCGCAGCGGGCCTTCGCCTCCGGCGAATTCCTTTCGTCGCTTCCCCAGCGTCTCAAGTACCCCG
>CAIOIC010000034.1 GCA_903858275.1 uncultured Verrucomicrobia subdivision 3 bacterium
TGACAAAGACGTTCATGGGGACAGTGTAGAAATTATTTCGTCTTGAAAAAGTTAAAAATAAACCGCCGTGCACCCGAAAGCGCTACGGCGGTGGAAAAATAAACGGTGATAATTAATTTATTACCGGAGGTGCTTGATATTGGGCATCGCTAAATCCGAGAACCGGATAAAAGATAAAGCCCAGCAATCCCAAGCCGACACCAAAAGCTTCGCTCTTGCCGAAATTCTTGGCCACGGCCAGTCCGACCAGGACGGCAACAAAAAGGTTCACGCCCGGAATCAAAAACAGCACCAGCCACCAGAGCGGCTTGCCAGCCACTTCCAGCAGGACGATAAGGTTGTAAAACGGCACAATGGCCGCCCAGCCCGGTTTACCGGCTTTGGTGAACACTTTCCAAAAGCCAACGATAATGCCGACAATGATGGCGAGATAAATGACAAAGAGAAAAAGGCCTAACAGTCCAGCGAGCAGATTCATATTTTAAGGTGTTAAGTTTAACCGGCCACCGCCTGTCAGCACACGCCGACCGGGGGCCGGATTGGATGTGTGGGGCAAGTCTAGGCTAGGTTTTGGCGCTGTCAACCCCTTCGATGCTGACTTGAAATTGGCTGTGCCGGCGCAGTTGCTCCGCGGTCGCCGGCGACAATGGCGCGCGGGCATAAACCGGCTTGCACAACGGCTCCGCGCTGTCGGAACGCAACGCCCGCTCCAGCCAGCGCTGGTTCAAAGGATCGGTGATCAGGCGCAAATCGTTAGCCGCAATGGTGGTTTCCTCCTTCATGCCGGTCGCGTGGCCGACTCCGACGAAAAACCCGGCGAGCAGCAGCGTCGTCCGCAAGAGCGTGCTGCGCGAATAGGTCGTCAGCGCGCAAGGACGCGCGGGGTCGAGCGACCGAAACAGATTTTCAAACAACGGCCGCGTCCACATCGCGGGATTTTTTGCCGGGGAAAAAGCGTCGTAGAAAATGGCATGAGGCCTTAAAATTTCCGGTTTCCGATTTCCGATTTCCGAATTAAGCAACCATGGAAAATCGCCGAGGTGGAATTCCCAGTTCACGGAAAGCTTTCCATTTTGAAACACCACCTTCCGATTGTGAAGCAATTCGGCAAGCCGATCCTCATAGCCGGCGGCATACCCCAGCGCCGCGGCATTTTTCAGCGCAAACTCCAGCGGTTCACTGGTGTTATCAAAGCTCACCAGCCGAAGTTGGCCTGGAATGTTTCGGGTGGCCTTCAGTAGCGCAATGGCATTGGCCGCGCCGCCCAGGCCGACATCCCAGATGACAAACTCCCCGGCTCCGCTCTGCATCCGCTCGCAGATTTTCAGTTGGCGGACATAGAGCAGTTCCGCTTCCGCCTGCGGGCCGAGGCCGGGATGCATCTTCTCGCCGTAGCTGGCGGAGAATAATGTTTTTTCTCCGTTGGCAAGTTGCACGAGCTGATAATCGCCGGACATATCGCAAAAAGATTAACCACGAAATACTCGAAACACACGAAAGGAAAAACGGCGACCGCTTGCGCCATCGCCGGTTTCAAGTATCAAGTGTCCGCCTTAATACGCGGACTTCCAGCCCACCCGGTAATAGGCCTGCGAGGGGGTGGCACCCAGATCGCTGAAGTCATCCACAATATTGGTCCGGCCGGTGCTGCTGATCGTATTGGTCCGGATGCTGACCCAGCCGCTGCCCGCAA
>CAIOIC010000035.1 GCA_903858275.1 uncultured Verrucomicrobia subdivision 3 bacterium
GAGTTCAAATCTCCCCGCCCCGACCATTTATCTCCATAGTTTTGGGTTCTGGAAATATGTCTTTCATTCTGCGATGTTTTTGTTTCATCTTGATTCAATTCCGCATATCCATGAAAACTATTGTCAATACCCGTCCCGCTTGTTTTAGTTATTTAAGAATTATCAGCAGCATCTGGCTGGCGGCCATGGCTGTCACCTTTGTTTCCAATGCAGCAGGCATCGTGACCAATGGTGGATTTGAATCCGGTTTGAGCGGCTGGCGACCGTTGTGGACGCGTGATGCCCATACTGGAACGCTCACCCTCGATGCCGCCGTGACCCACACTGGCAAGCAGGCTGCCCGCATCGAGCATCGCGGACAAAACGATTGGAGCTTCGAATCGCTATCTCAATTGCCTGTGCAGGCCGGCGACATTTATGAATTGGAAGCCTGGCTAAAAATGGAGAGCCAGGGCGCCAGCGCCACCATCTGCGTCACCACCTACGATCGCGCCGGCAAAGCCATTGATTGGTCTTACGGCGCCCGCTCCTTGCACGGCAGTGCCGTCGATTGGCAGCGGGTTCGGACACGCTTCGTTGTGCCCGCCGGCGTCACGGAAATACGTCCCCGCCTGATTGGGCACGGACCGCTCACGGTTTGGGTGGATGACTATGCGCTGGAGAAAAAAGGCAACGTCAGCGCGCTGCGCCACGCCAATCTCCCCGCCTCGCTCACGATCAAGAACGCCGCCCTCGAACTCTCTCTCAACACCAGCAACGCCACGATTGCCGTGCTTGATCGCCGCAATGGCCAGCGCACGGAACAATCGCCGAGCTCGGCCAATTTCTTGCTCACTAGCGCTTCGGCCAAGGGCGACCAGATTAAACTCGCGCTTTTGGACTTGGCTACCGGTTTGGAAATGTCCGGCATCATCCAAATTGAGGCCAGCCAGCCGGAATTCACTTTCGAGTTGTTCGGGAAAGGCGAATTGGCGGCTCCACTCTCATATCCGCACCCATTCACTTCCCTCCCTGGCGAATATCTTGTCGTGCCGATGAATGAAGGAATTTCTTTCCCCGTCGAAGACAAAACCATTGATTCATTCCGACTCGTTGCCTACGGAGGGCATGGCATCTGCATGGCGTTCTGGGGTGCGACTGATGGTGCGCGCGGTCACGAAGTCATTATCGAAACACCGGACGATGCGGCCATCCACCTCGAACGCCCCAACGGACTTCTTGCCGTCGCACCGCAATGGGAGGCGCAACGCGGTCAATTCGGCTATGCGCGCCGCTTGCGCTATGTCTTCTTTGATCAGGGCGGCCATGTGGCCATCGCCAAGCGTTACCGCGCCTACGCGCAAAAGACCGGTCTATTCAAGACGCTTGAACAAAAGCGGAAGGAGAATCCCAACGTGGACATGCTCGTCGGTGCGGTGAATGTTTGGTGCTGGGAGAAAAATTCGGTTGGCATCGCAAAAGAAATGCAGACTGCCGGGATTGACCGCATTCTCTGGAGCAACCAGCAGCCGTCTGAAAACCTTCGCGCATTAAACGATCTTGGCGTCTTGACCAGCCGCTACGACATCTACCAAGACGCAATGGCGCCGACGAACTTTCCATTTCTCCGCTACAAGCACGCGGACTGGACTAGCGATGGCTGGCCGCAAGATATAAACATAAAAGCCAACGGCGACTGGCTCCGTGGCTGGGGCATAGAAGGCAAGAGCAACGACTGGTATTACTGCGGCGTCCTTTGCGACAAACGCGCACCCGACTATGCCCGGAAGCGCATCTCGGCGGAGCTGGCCACGCATCCTTATCGTTGCCGTTTCATTGACACCACCACCGCCGCGCCGTGGTTTGAGTGCTACAACCCCGCGCACCCCATGACGCGCACCGACAGCAAAGATTGGAAGATGAAGCTACTCGATTACGTTTCGCGTGATAGCAAGCTGGTTACCGGATGTGAGACGGGCCACGATGCCGCAGTGCCATTCCTGCATTACTTCGAGGGCATGATGAGTCTCGGGCCTTATCGCGTGCCTGACTCGGGTCGCGACACGGCGCGCATCTGGACCAACGCTCCGGAACGGGTCGTAAAATTCCAGCTTGGCCATCAATATCGCCTGCCTTTGTGGGAACTGGTGTATCACGAGTGTGTCGTGGCGCAATGGTATTGGGGCGACTATAACAACAAGCTGCCGATGTTGTGGGACAAACGCGACCTGTTCAACGTCCTCTACGCCACGCCGCCGATGTTCATGTTCAGCCAGAAATTCTGGCAGGAAAACAAGGCGCGCTTCGTGCAAAGTTACCGAAACACCTGTCCCACCATCCGCCGCGTCGGCTACAGCGAGATGACGAATCATCGTTTTCTCACGCCGGATCGGAACGTGCAGCAAACGACCTTTGGCAACGGCGTCACCGTCACCGTGAATTTCGGCTCAACTTCTTTCCAACTCCCCGACGGCACGACTTTGGCGCCGATGGGCTACCGGGTGAAATAAGAGGATGGATGCAAAAGTCAATTGCCCGCCATCAATTTGCAGCCTACGATTGAATAATCTTTATGACATCACCGGTTAATCATCCCCGCGACCCATTGCATGGCATCACACTGGAGAACATCCTCAATGATCTGGTGCAGCGGCATGGCTGGGGCGAAATGGGGCGGCGAATTCCAGTCCGGTGTTTCCAATTCAATCCCTCGGTGAAATCCAGCCTGACGTTTCTGCGCAAAACGCCCTGGGCGCGTAAGAAGGTGGAAGACTGGTATATCGGCGAACTGTCACCGAAATGAAGCAGGCAGATTTCAAACGCATTTCCACCGACGGTGGGCCAGCTTTGGTGCAAAATCCATTTGCCGCCTTGTCGAGCGACGGTCTGCCACCTGCGCCAGAAACTTTGTCGGCTGTTTTCGCGCCGCCAATCAAACCGGCGAAGAAGCATCGAGGACGCGTGGACATTCTCCGGGTCAAGGCCGGACGCGGCGGCAAGACGGTGACGGTGGTGAAAAACTTTGTCGGCATCGGTTTGCCGGAAAAGGAACAACTCGCCAAGGCCATGCAGCGCGCCTGCGGCACCGGCGGCACGGTGAAGAACGGCCAGATCGAGATTCAGGGTGACAAGCGCGGGGAAGTCGCCCGCATCCTGACCGGGGCGAACTTTCATCCGGTGTTTGCAGGCGGGTAGGGCGGGTGGAGATTTCATCTTCAAAAAACTCCGGCTGGATTTTTTTGTTTCCACTTGTTTTGGCCGTTCGCTCTGTTATTCAAATCCGCGTGAGCAATACATTTCGCATCGGGGTTCTGGGTTCCGGCAAAGGTTCTAACTTTGTCGCCATTGCCGACGCCGTGACCGCCGGCATAATTCCCGCAGAAATCGCCATCGTCCTGAGCGATGTCGCGGATGCGGGAATTCTCGCCCATGCGCGCGAACGCAAGCTGCCCGCACAATTTATTACGCCGGGAAAATTCCGCACCAAACTGGATGAGGATGCTGAACGCGCCTTCGTCGCCGCGCTGCAGCAGGCGCGGGTGGATTTGGTTGTTCTTGCCGGTTTCATGCGTGTGCTGAAAGGCGATTTTCTGCGCGCGTTCGAAGGACGCATCGTCAACATCCATCCTTCGCTGCTCCCGTGTTTTCCCGGTTTGCAATCCTGGAAACAGGCGCTGGATCACGGCGTGAAGATCGCCGGCTGCACCGTCCATTTTGTCGATGCCGGGGTGGACGCCGGGCCAATCATCGGCCAGCAGTCTGTGCCGGTGCTGGATAACGATACGCCAGAAAGTTTGCACCAGCGAATTCACGCTGCGGAACACGACCTGTATCCGAAATGTGTCGCCGCGTTCGCGAAAAAGGAAATTTCCGTGGCTGGGCGACGGGTTTTCTGGAAGAAAAGCTGATTCAACTTTATAGTATTTTCGGGTGCGGAAACCAAGTTCTGCATGAATAAAGCCAAAAAAAAGGTCGCCTTGTCGCGCCGAAGCTGGACAATAAATCCCGTCACGCGCGTAAGACGGAATTTATAAAAACAACCGCCACAGAACTCACCGGGGAGTTGAATTGTTTTTCTCTGTGTCCTCTGTGACTCTGTGGCAAAGATAAAATGAGCAAGAAACTGAAATTCGGTCTGCCCAAGGGCAGTTTGCAGGAAGCCGCCATCCAGAAACTGGCCAAGGCGGGCTACAACATCACCGTCAGCAGCCGCTCCTACGTCCCGTATGTGGACGACGAGGAACTCGACATCCGCATGTTTCGCGCGCAGGAGATTTCACGTTACGTCGAGCACGGCTATCTCGACTGCGGCATCACCGGCCACGACTGGGTCATCGAAAACGGATCGAAGGTTCACGAGGTCGGCGAATTTCTGTTCAGCAAAGTTTCCCGCTGCCCCGCGCGTTGGGTGCTGTGCGTGCCGGAAAATTCTTCCGTGAAGTCCGTGAAAGATTTGCAGGGCAAACGCATCGCTACGGAAGTTGTGAATCTCACCAAACGCTATCTCAAAAAGAACGGCGTGAAGGCAGAAGTGGAATTCTCCTGGGGCGCCACCGAAACCAAGGCGCACGAACTCGTGGACGCCATCGTGGACGTGACCGAAACCGGCTCCTCTCTGCGCGCAAACAAGCTCCGCATTGTGGACGAGCTCTTGAGTTCCACCCCGCGCCTCATCGCCAACTTGGACGCGTGGAAAAATCCATGGAAGCGCAAAAAAATCGAGACGATGGCGTTGCTGCTCAAGGGCGCGCTGGATGCCGAAGCATTGGTCGGCTTGAAAATGAACATTGCGGAAAAAAATCTAGCCAAGCTCCTCACCGAGCTGCCCGCACTGCGCAACCCGACCATCTCCAATTTGAGTCTCAAAGGCTGGGTCGCGGTCGAGACCATCATTGACGAGAAAGTCGTGCGCGAATTGATACCCCAGCTTAAAGCTGCCGGCGCGGAAGGCATCATCGAATATCCGCTGAACAAAGTGGTCTACTGAAAAACGCAGAAAACCGGTAATTGCCAACCCCGCTGCCAGCCTGCGGGGTTATTTTTTTCCCATTTCCTTTTTGGTGGCCGCCTGTAAATTATCGAGTTCCGGCTGCAATTCCGCCTTTGTTTTTTTGTCCATCCGGTCAATGAACAGGAGGCCGTTCAGATGATCCGTCTCATGCTGCACGGCGCGGGCCAGCAATCCGCCACAGCGGAAGGCCAGCGGCTTGCCTTTCGCGTCCAGCGCCTTCACGTCCACAGATTCCGGCCGCGAAATCTCTGCATAAATCTCCGGAAAGCTCAGGCAGCCCTCGCTGCCTTTCACCGCTTCCCCAACCGGGGTAACTTCAGGGTTGATTAAAACGAGCGGCATGAATTCCGCTACCTCCGCCGGTTTCCCGTCGCGTTCCAGCCGCGACGGACGGTCCGTCGCACCGCGCACGTCAATCACCGCCAGTTGTTTCGCCACGCCGACTTGCTGCGCAGCCAGGCCGACGCCGTGGTTCGCCGCCATCGTTGCCAGCATTTCGGCGATGAGTTTCTTGATTTCCGGCGTGACGCTTTCAATGCGGACGCCTTTTTGCCGGAGCACCGGCGAGCCGTAATTAACAATTTTTAGAACCATGGGGAATTAATCTGCGTTGATACCAAGAATTTCCAGCACCCGTTGCAATTCGTCATCGCTGAAAAAAGAAATCTCCACCGCGCCTTTGCCCTTGGCGTATTTCAGGTGAACCTTCGTCCCGAATTTCTCGCGCAATTTCTCTTCCAGCCGGCCGATGTTGGAATCCACCGGTACCACGGCAACAATCTTGTCGCCGGAAGTTTTTGCTCCCCGCGATTGGACTTTGGCCACCAAACCTTCGGTCTGCCGCACGTTTAAGCCGTCCTTCACCACGCGTTCAGCCATGTGCTGCTGATCTTTTTCCGAGGCGAGACCCAAAATCACCTTGGCATGACCAACAGAAATCCGGCCGTCACGGATGAAACCCTGAATCGTCGCCGGCAGCTTCAGCAACCGCGTCGCATTCGCCACCGCCGCACGGCTTTTGCCGACCTTGAGCGCGATTTCCTCCTGCGTGAGCCGGAATTGTTCCGCGAGTTGTGAGTAGCCGAGCGCCTCTTCAATCGCGTTCAGGTTTTCCCGCTGCAAATTTTCGATGAGCGCCAGCTCCAGCACATCGCGATCATCGGCTTCGCGGACAATGACCGGTACTTCCGGCAACTGCAAAAGCTGCGATGCCCGCCAGCGGCGTTCGCCGGCGATGAGTTCAAAAAAACCGCCGCGCTCGCGCACGATGAGCGGCTGAACCACGCCTTTTTCACGGATGGAATCGGCCAGTTCCTTCAACGCTTCGTCGGAAAAACTTTTGCGCGGCTGGAGCGGGGACGGGCGCACTTTGCCCAGCGGAACGCGCAGAACGCGCTCGCCCGAATCCGGTTGCGAAATGGACGCCGTGACGGGCGCCGCCGCCCGCGCCGGTGTCACTGGACTGCCGGCCAAAAGCGCACCCAAACCGCGTCCCAATGCAGGTTTTGACATCCGCGCAGAGTGTCGCAGCTTGGCGGTAAAGTCAATTTCAGTCAGGCAACGGTGAAGTGGAATTCGGTGGGGCGAGCGTCCTCGCGAGCCGGATATCGCTGGCATAAGCCGCTCGCGAGGACGCTCGCCCCACCGAACCCGCCATGCTGTCGACTTTGGGCTTCCGGCTTTTGGGTTTGGACATAAACTATCCGCGTGAACAAACACGAGCGTATCGCTGAACTGGCGCGGCAATTTTCCGGTGACGGAGTTGACCCGCGTTATGCCGGTTACTTTGCGCTGTTCAACCAGCAGAAGTTTTACGAGGCGCATGATGTGCTTGAAGATTTGTGGCTGGCCGATCGCCACGGTGTGAGCGGTAATTTATACAAGGGACTGATCCAACTAGCCGGTGCGTTTGTCCATCTTCAGAAAAACCGGCTGCGCCCGTCCGCCGCGCTGTTCAAGCTGGCACAGGCAAATCTGGAGAAATATCCTTCGCCGCATGAGCGCCTGAATATTCACGCGGCGCAATTATTGATCGAGGGCTGGCTGCGGCAGTTGGAAAAAGAAGATTTTCTAGTCAATCCGCTTTCGACGGTGAATATTCCACAGCTCGCATTGAGAAAATAATCACATGAATCCCAAACGCATCGTCATCGCCGGTGGCAGCGGCTTTATCGGCTCGGCGCTGGCGCGGGAATTTTCGCGGCGCGGTTATGCGGTCGTGGTTTTGACGCGTTCACCGCGCGGGCGGCAGGATGGCGTCAGCGAAGTTGCCTGGGACGGTCGGACAATTGATGTTTGGGCGGAGCAACTCGATGGGGCGGAAGCCGTCATCAATCTCACCGGCAAAAACATCAATTGCCCGCACACGCCCAAAAACCTCCTCGCGCTCACCGCTTCGCGGGTGGATTCCGTGAACGCGATTGCGGCGGCAATCGCAAATTGTAAAACACCGCCGAACGTCTGGATTCAAGCCAGTGCCATCGGTTTTTACGGCGACACCGGAGACAAGCTTTGCACCGAATCCGAACCAAACGGCGTCGGTGCCCTGGCGGAAATCTGTGGCGCATGGGAAGCGGCATTTTCATCCGCCGCCGTGCCCAAGACACGGAAGGTTACATTGCGTGTCGGTTTTGTGCTAGGGCGGGACGGTGGCGCGCTGCCGGTATTGAGCCGGTTGACCCGGTTCTATCTTGGCGGCGAGGCAGGGAATGGACGGCAATACATCAGTTGGATTCACCTTGCCGATCTGGTGCGAATGTTTGTCGCGACAAGTGAGCAGTCGCGTTTCTTTGGTGTTTTCAACGCCGTTGCGCCGGACGCCATGACCAACGCGGAATTCATGGGCGAGTTGCGCAAGATATTGCATCGTCCCTGGAGTCCGCCGGTGCCGGAGCTTGCCATCAGACTGGGCTCGCGGCTAATGGGCAGTGAGGCAACTTTGGTGCTGATGAGTTCGTGCTGCACACCGGAGCGGTTTCTCGCCAGTGAATTCAAATTTCAATTTCCGAACCTGAAGACCGCATTGAACGACCTTTGCCGGAAGAACCAATGATCTTTTATGAAAACCATCGCCATCATCGGGGCCTCGGCCGACCACAGTAAATTTGGAAACATCGCCGTGCGCGCATTTTTGAAGCAAGGCTACACGGTTTTTCCGGTCAATCCGAAATGGTCGCAGATTGAAGGATTGCCGGTGTTTAAGAGCATCGCGGATTTGCCGGTGCGGCCGAATTTAATCAGTGTCTATCTGCCGCCGCCGGTCTTGCTGAAAGTGTTGCCAGCCATCGCGGCGCGCGGCTGCGATGAATTTTGGCTGAATCCCGGAACGGAATCTGACGAGGTTTTAGCGGAGGCGGAACGACTGGGGCTGAACGTCATTCAGGCCTGCAGCATCGTGGGGGTCGGACTTTCGCCGGAGGAGGTTTAAAATCAAATCAGCGCGTCAGCCATAACTTCCGCCATGTGGCAGGAACGAATCATGGCGAGGTCGCTTACCTGCTGCCGGCAACTGGCCCCGGAAGTGATCACGGTGGTTCCGAAAGGCTGCTGTTTGATGATCTGCAAAAGCGGCTCGGCTACTTTCATGGACAGATCATACTTCGATTCGGTCATGCCGAACGCGCCCGCCATGCCGCAGCAACCGGTTTCCAGCATCAGCGCCTGACGCCCCGGCAACCGGGCGGCGAGCTGCTGCATGTAGTTTGGATTTGCCAGCGATTTCACGTGACAGTGCGCATGGATGACCAACCGCCCGGATTTCTGGCTGAACAGAATCGCGTTCGGTTCTTTCTCCAGCAGGTCGGCTAGGAATTTTTCAAACAGCACACAGCGCGCGGCAATGTCTTCTGCTCCGGGCAGTTTCAATTCGCGGTAATCCTGAGCGAACATCGAATAGCACGATGCCTCCAGAAATATAATGGGGACGTTGCGGTTGCTGGCAGCCAGCAAGGCCAGGTTGTGCCGGCCCAGCTTTCTTGCCTTATCCAGATCGCCAGCGCTGAACGAGGCGCGACCGCAGCATTTTCTTTGTTTCAGAAGCGTGACGGTATAACCGGCGGCCTCCAGCACGGCCACGGCGGCTTTGCCGATGTGCGTTTCGTGGTAGCGCACAAAGGTGTCGTCCCAAAGAATCACATTGCCGCGATGCGGAAAACGGGTGCTCTCGTGCCGCTCAAACCACCGGTCAAATCGTTCGGTGGCAAATTTGGGAATTGATCGCGCGTCAGTCAGGCCAAAGATTTTATTGAAAATGTGACGCACGGAACGCCGGCCAAAAATGTAGTTTGCCAATCCCGGTATAGAGCATCCAATCTCGCCAATCAAATCCACGGAACTGACCAGCCTTTGCAATTTGGTTGGATGCGTGTGTTTTAGGCGGGCGTGGAGCAATTCCGCCTTGAGCAGCGGCAGGTTCACATTGGATGGACATTCGCTCACACAGGCGCGACAGGAAAGGCAGTTGTCCAGCGCATAGGCCAACTCCTCGGCGCACAGCGGGTCGGCGATTTCCCGGTGCTCCAAGGCCGCGCGGATCAGGTTGGCGCGTCCGCGCGTGGACATGCCCTCCTCGCCGGTGGCGAGATAGGTCGGGCACATGGTGGGCGTTTGCTTGATGCAGCCGCCGCAGCCGTTGCACTGCTCAAGATTGGCGATAAACGACTCGTCACGCGCGGCAAAAGCCAGCGCCGGCTCAAATGGCAAAACAAGTTCGCCGTTCACGCCTTGGCGTAGCTTTTCATCAATCTTGTAACGTCCGTCGCCGATGATTTTGCCGGGATTGAAAAGATTGGTGGGGTCGAAAGAAAATTTAATTTCGCGCATCACGCGATAGATCTCATCGCCAATCTGATGTTTAAGAAATTCCGTGCGACTGATGCCTACCCCATGTTCCGCCGCGATTGATCCATTGAACTGTCTGACGAGCGCAAAGACTTCGTCTGCGATTTGCCGGAATTTTTTTAAGTCATCCGGGTGATGAAAATCCAGCACCGGACGAACATGCAGCAACCCCGCCGCCGCGTGGCCGTAAAATGACGCCTCAACACCGACGCGTCCAAGAATTTCCTCCAAACCGGCGACATACTCGGGTAAATCCTGCGGCCGCACCGCCGTGTCCTCGATGCCGGTGACGGGCTTGGCTGCGCCTTTGCGGCTGGTGAGCAGCGACAAGCCGGCTTTGCGCAACGACCAGACGAGTTCAGCCTCGGCGGGCGTTTTCAAAATCAATTGCCGTAGGCCGAGCTGCCGGCTCTCTAATTCCGCGAGCTTGTCGGTGGCGTTGTCGAAAAATTCCACGATTAAAATCGCCGCACACGGGTTTTGGTCGAGTTGAAGCAGGCTCCGCGCAGCTTGGAATTCGCGCTGACCGCGCGTCTGGTCAAAAAGCGGCCGGTCAATGTGCTCAATCGCTGCCGGTTCCAAATCTGCCAAGGCCTGCGCCGCCTGCATCGCTTCGGCGACCGAGGCAAAAAACAGCAGGCCGATTCCGCGTTCCTCCGGCATGGGGACGACATTCAATTGAGCCGAGAAAATCCCGGCAAGCGTGCCTTCGCTGCCGCTCAAAATGGGAATAAGGTTTCCCGGCTGCGCCGCCGCACGGGCGAGACCGTAGCCGGGCCAGCGCTTGAAAAGCCCGGCCGGGAATCGCTCCTCAATAGGGAACTGATTCAGCGTCAACAAATCCTCAATCAGATTCCGCTGGCGCTGAAGCGACGGACAATGTGGTCCGATTTTCAAAACCTTGCCATCGGCGGTGACAATTTCCAGTTCAGCGACGTGCTGTCCGGTGGAGCCATAAACCGGCGTGTGGGAGCCGGAGGAGTCGTTGGCAATCATTCCGCCGAGCGTGGCGCGCGAACTGGTCGCCACATCCGGGCCGAACCGAAAACCGTGGGGCTTAAGAAATTTGTTGAGTTGATCCAGCACCACTCCGGCAGCCACGCGGACAATGCGGCGAGCTGGGTCGAATTCCAGAATCTGACGGTTGTGCCGCGCAAAATCCACAATGAGGCCATCGCCGATGCCCCCGCCGCTCAAACCGGTGCCAGCACCGCGCGGGGTCACGGACACACCGGCGCTAAATGCCGCCTGGATGATGGCGGATGCCTCTTTGGCCGTCTTGGGATATGCCACCGCCGCCGGCACAATCTGGTAGGGGGAGGCGTCCGTGGCGTAAAGCTGGCGCGTAAGATTGTCGAATGCCACTTCGCAATTCGCCGCGTTCAATGTCGCCATCTGCTGGGTGGAGAGCACGAGCACAAACTAGCGTTGCGATGTGCGGCTGGCAATGGCATTAACGCCGGGAAAGAGCGGAGGATTTTGGCGGCAGTGTTTTCCGGGTTGAATCTTTTCATTCGACCCGCCGCGGTGGAATTGGTAATTCTCTTTTCACTATGACACTCGACGACATTCTAATGGAAGCGGAAGAGAAGATGATCAAGACCGAGCAGGTGGTCGTGAACGAATTTGCCAACGTCCGCACTGGCAAGGCTGCACCCGGTCTGGTGGAAAACATTCAGGCGGAAGTTTACGGCTCCATGATGCGCATTCGCGAACTCGCCAACATCTCCTCGCCGGAGCCGCGCATGCTGGTTGTTCAGCCGTGGGATGTGACGAGCCTGCAGGCCATTGAAAAGGCGATTCAGAAGGCGAACATCGGCCTCTCGCCGGTGGTGCAGGGGAAGTTGCTGCGGCTGTCGTTCCCGGAATTAAGTACTGAACGCCGTCAGGAATTCGTCAAACTCACCAAAAAAATGGCCGAGGACGGACGCGTGGCCATCCGGCACGTCCGCCGCGACGCGATGGATCTGTTCAAGAAGCACGCCCATGACAGCGGCGTGACCGAGGACGCGAAGAAACAAGCGGAAAAAGATTTACAGAAGCTGACGGACGATTACTCCGCCAAGATTGACGCGCACGTCGTCCACAAGGAAAAAGAAATCATGACGGTGTGACGTGGGACGGAAGATGGGCGAATTGCTGGCGCCGATTAAACTGACGGTCAGCGGATTGTCGAATTACTGGTGCCAGTCTCGAAGCGGATCACCGTTTCATCCGGCTTGGCGTATCCCAAGGTTCCACGCATGAGTCGCTCGACGGTTTTAGGATCGTTCCGCAGCGCGGCGATTTCAGTCTGCAGTTGGCGGGAAATTTCCGACTGCTTCTGAATTTCAGCATCCAGCCGGAAAATCTCCTTCCGCATCCGTTCGTTCTGCTGGATAAGCGGCAAATATCGGAAGCCGAACAATATCATAATTGCCACCACGACCAGGGCGATCACCGCCTTGGTCAGCCAGTTCCAGATGCCGAAGTCAACTTTCACCCGCAAAGTAAAACACGCGCCGACTGCCGGTTAAAGCGGATTTTGTTGCCAAGTGCGGCGGTGGATGTTTAGAGTTCAACTCCTGATGATTAAGGCGTTTTTTTTAATTTTTGAACCTTCGGTGGCCTGGGAACGCGTCGCCCAATCAAGGCGCGGCATGGCCTTCATTCTTTTTTTATTTCTGTTGCCGATGCTGCTTATTGTGGCCGGGGTGGAAAGCTGGGGACTGATCACCTTTGGGAAATGGCAGCCGGCTTATCAGAAAGTGCGCGGATTCCAACTTCCTGAACATCTGCACGAAGTGGTGATTTTCGAGCTGGCGGTCTTTGTGCTGGCGATCGCCACCGTTTTCATCGCCGCGTATGTGATAAAAACCATCAGCGGGACATTCCGGGAAAAATGCAGCTTTCAACAGGCGTTCACCCTGGTGGTTTATAGTTTAAGTCCTATGTTTTTATTGCGACTGCTCGACGCGGTGCCCGCCGTGCATCCCGGCGTGACCTGGACCATTGGAATTACCCTGACCATCTGGGTTTTATACCAGGGCGTGCCGCGCATTCTAGTGCCGGATCCAACTCACGCCTTCGGGTTGTATCTTTCCACTGTCATCGTCATGGTGCTGACTACAGGACTGGCAAGATTGCTGCCGGGACTTTATATTCTGGGAATGGTGGACTTTCATCATTCCTGGTTGACGCAAAAATTTCCGGCGTTGTTAGGTCATTGATTGAGCCCCGTCGCACATGTTCAACCAAATTGAAATCGAACTGCTATCTTCCCTCGTTCAATTGAGTGAAACTGTAAAATCCCTGCCCACAGCGAATCCAAAACCCAATCTCCTGCCGATTTTTGCACGGATTGACGAATTGATAAAACATCTTCCCCGCGACACCAACCCAACGCTGCTTCACTACTTGCACAAGAATAGCTACGAAAAAGCCCGCCAGTATTTGCAGGGCCGCGACGCGGAAAACGAGCCCGGCAACTGCGGTCACGTTTAACGCCCCATGCCTGACGCCACCATAGCCGCCATTGCCACGCCGCTCGGCGAAGGTGGGCTTGCCGTCGTTCGGATTTCCGGCGCCAGCGCCTTCGCCGTAGCCGACAAATGCTTTCTGCCGGTTGGAAAAAGTTCGCTAAAACCATCCGCCGCGCCAACCCATACGATTCAATTCGGGAAAATCATCCGGGACGGAACCGTCATTGACGAGGTTCTGCTTGCCGTCCTGCGCGCCCCGCGCACATTCACCCGCGAGGATACCGTTGAAATATCTTGTCACGGCGGCTTGCTGCCCGCCAAGCTTGTCCTCGACGCACTGCTGGTCAGCGGCGCGCGGCAGGCCGAGCCGGGTGAATTTACCAAGCGCGCCTTTCTCAACGGACGCATTGACCTGGCGCAAGCCGAAGCAGTCGCTGATCTGATTCACTCCCGCACCGAACTCGCGCTCGCCGCCGCCAACGAGCAGCTTGCCGGCAAACTTTCCCAACGCATAAACCAGCTTCGTGACGATTTGATGCTCATACTAGCCCACATCGAGGCGCATCTGGATTTTCCAGAAGAAGACATTTCGCCGGACACGAAAGATAAATTATTGCAGCGGCTGGAAAACGGTGTCGCCTTCATGGACGAACTGCTGCGCACGGCGGATGAAGGCCAGATTCTGCGTCGTGGCATCCGCGCGGCGATTGTCGGACGACCCAACGCCGGCAAATCCAGCCTGCTCAACCAATTGCTCGGTCGCGACCGTGCCATTGTCTCGCACCTTCCCGGCACCACGCGCGACACGATTGAAGAGACAGCGAACATCCGGGGAATTCCCGTCGTTTTCATTGATACCGCCGGCTTGCGCGAATCGCAAGACGAAATCGAACGAGAAGGCGTCCGTCGCAGCCGCGAATCACTGGCTCAGGCTGAATTCATCCTGCACGTCCTCGACGCAAGCGAATCGCTGACGGCGGCCGATGAAAAATATTTAGCCGAATTTGCCGACAAGAAACGAATCATTGTCCGCAACAAAACTGATTTGCCGTGGAAACTATATCTCCCGGATAATTTATCTGACCCGACCGTGGATGTCTGCAGCGTGAGCGGGCAGGGAATAGAACCTTTGAAAGACGTCATCAAGTCGCTGGTTTGGGCGGGCAAAATCAAGGCGGAGATGCTTCAGGTGGCCATCAATTCCCGGCATCAGGATGCGCTCAAACGCGCCCGCAGCGCCACCCGACAGGCTGGCGACGCTTTGCGCAACGACCTCACACTGGAATTGGTCACGATTGATCTCAGGATAGCTGCCAACGCCGTCGGTGAAGTAGTTGGCAAGACCACAACGGAAGATTTGCTCGATTCCATTTTCAGCACGTTCTGCATCGGGAAATGAATTTCATTTTTTGACACGCGCCCGCAGCTGTTTATCCTTCCGCCATGCGCATCGTTCAAGTTTCACTCGGCAACCGCAGCTACGCAATCAAAGTTGGCGGCGGTTTGTTGCCGCATCTCGGCGCGGAGTGCGCCCAGCTCAAACTCGGACACCGCTGCGCGGTCATCACGGATTCCAACGTCGGCAAAAGGTTTGCCAAGGCCGCGTTGAAATCGCTTTCCGCATCCGGCTTTGAACCCGTTCTCATCACGATTCCCGCCGGAGAGAAATCCAAACGCATTGCCGTCGTGGAAAAATGCTATGACCAACTGGCGGAGCATCGGCTGGAGCGCAAATCTTTCATCGTTGCGCTTGGCGGCGGCGTGGTAGGCGACCTCGCGGGCTTCGTGGCGGCGACATATCTGCGTGGCATCCCGTTCGTGCAAGTGCCAACAACCCTGCTCGCACAGGTGGACAGCTCGGTCGGTGGCAAGACGGGCGTGAATCTCAAATCCGGCAAAAACCTCGTCGGCGCATTTTATCAGCCCCGCCTCGTATTATGCGATCTCGACACGTTCAAGACGTTGCCAAAACGCGAATACATTTCCGGCCTCGCCGAGGTCGTCAAATATGGCATCATTTACGATGCGGTCCTTTTTGCTCAACTTGAACGGAACTTGGCCAAATTGCTTCGACGCGACCGGCTGACTCTGCGTGATGTCGTGGCGCGTTGCTGTGAAATCAAGGCCGAGGTCGTCGGCCAGGACGAAACGGAAAGCGGTTTGCGCGCGATCCTAAATTTCGGACACACCATTGGCCACGCGATTGAAAACAGTTCCGGCTACGGGAAATTCCTGCATGGCGAGGCGATTTCGATCGGACAGGTCGCGGCGGCAAAATTGTCCCAGAAAGTTCTGGGCCTGCCGTCGGGCGACATCGGGCGAATTGAAAGCCTTCTGCGCCGGTCCGGGCTGCCGGTGAAGATCAAATTAAATCCCACGCAACGAAAAAAACTTTTTGACGCGATGAAGCTCGACAAGAAGGTGAGCGGCGGCGAAGTCAAATTTGTGCTCGCCGAAAAAATCGGCCGGGTGAAGTTCGGTTGCCAAGTCCCGGCGGAACTGCTGGCGGAAGCGGTTTAGAAATCAGGCCACCCGCCGGAGTTTTAACAGTGTCAAATCGTCAGCCAGATGGATTTGATTGCTGGCTTCAAGGAGCTTTTCCGCGAGCAGATTGAGGTTTAACTGGTGATTTGATTCCGCAACCATTTGTTCTTTCGCCAGATGAATCAGTCCATCTTGATCAAGCATGGTATCATCAGTATCAAAGATTTCTGTGGCTCCGTCAGTAAACATAAGCAACGTTTCGCCGGGCGCGAGCTGAGCCTGAAATTCGGTGTATTGCGCATCCGGCCACATGCCTAGCGCACTTTGAGGTTGCCCCATGGTCTCCGTTTTAAGATCACCGCGGAAAATAATCGGCGACGGATGTCCGGCACGGACACAGCGGATGTGGCCGCACGTCGCGTCATAAAGGACGTAGGTGGCGGTGGCAAAAAAGCCGGCGTCATGCACCAATCCGTGCAAACGCCGGTTCATGGTGCGCATGAAAAATGCCGGACTGTTCAACTTGTCGCGATGATCATCCCACAGCATTCTCAATTGCATGGTGTAAAGCGCCGCCGCCATTCCGTGGCCGATGGCATCCGCAATCAACAGGGCGTAGCGGTTTGCGCTTAATTGCTCGACCCGGTAAAAATCGCCGCCGATGATTTCCCGTGATTGATAAACCACTTGAATTTCTACGCGCCGGTCACTGGGCAACTGGCTCGCCAAAGACTGTTCCTGAATGGTTTTTGCCCGCATCAGATCGTGCATGTCATGGCGCAGATCTCGAAAGACTTCGATGCCGCCGACTATTTCGCCCGTATTGCTTTTAAGCGGAGCGACCGAGATTTCCACCGGCAACCGTTGTTGTGATTTACATTGGGCGAAAACCAACACGGGCTCATTGCTTGGCTGTTCGGTGACGATGCTGCGATGCAGCGGACAGGTGTTGTGGCCGCACAAACAATGCCCGTCTTTGTCCACATGGCAGAGCAGATTGTCGTAACACGACTTCCCGACAACTTCGTCAGAACGCCAGCCGGTGATGCGCTCGGCGGCGCGGTTCCAGAAAAGTATCTTGCGATTTACATCAGTGATATAAACGCCATCGGCCAGGGAGTTAAGCATTTCAGGCTCTGAAAGGCTTTCCAGAACCAAACCGACTTGGGGCAAGCTGCTCATATTCATAAGCGGGATGATTTCTTTTGGCTTGATGCAAGCTTGCTCCTTATTTTGATTTATGCAAATTGATATTTTCACTTTTCTAAATACTTTCAATTTGCCGGTTTTCGGATAAATTCCTGCCGCGACATGATTTTGGTTTTGGATAACTACGATTCGTTCACTTACAACCTCGTTCAATACCTGGGCGAGTTGGGCGCGGACTTGCAGGTGCGTCGTAACGACGAAATCTCTCTCGATCAGATTCGCGCGCTCAGGCCGGAACGGATTCTGGTTTCGCCCGGCCCCTGTTCGCCCCGGGAGGCCGGCTTGTCCAACGATGTAATCCGCACGTTTGCCGGCGAGGGGATACCCATCTTCGGCGTTTGCCTTGGCCACCAGTGTATTGGCCACACTTTCGGCGCGGAAGTCGTCGTAAATTACCGCATGATGCACGGCAAAACCTCGCCGATTAAACATAACGGCAAAGATTTGTTCGCCGGCATGCCGAATCCATTTCTCGCCACGCGCTATCATTCTCTAGTCATCAAACGCAATACGCTCCCGGATTGTCTGGAAATCACCGCCGAGACCGACGAAGGTGAAATCATGGGCGTGAAACACAAGACGCTGCCCATCTGGGGCGTGCAATTTCATCCCGAAAGCATCCTGACCGAAAGCGGTCGCACTATTCTAGGAAATTTTCTCAAGCTGAAATAAATCATCATGGAAGTTTTTTTGCTCAAATCTAAAATCCATCGCGCCACCGTCACCGGCGGCGACGTGAATTACGAAGGCAGCCTCACCATCTCCGGCGACCTGATGGATAAGTGTGGTCTGCAGGAATATGAAAAAATTCTATGCGGCAATATGGCTAACGGAAATCGCTGGGAAACCTATGCCATCCGCGGCAAAAAAGGTGCCGGCGAAATCATCATGAATGGCGCCGTGGCGCACCTTGGCAAGAAAGGCGACGTGCTGACGATCATGAACTTCGCGTCCGTCAGCGAGAAGAAGGCGAAGAAATGGAAACCGCGCGTCATCGTCCTCGGCAAGGGGAACAAGATTGTGAACACGCGGGGAATTTAAGTTTCACCCAAAAATAAGAAACGCGCCGAGTTACCTCGGTGCGTTTTGCTTTTAAGACGTTGACTTAGTATTTCACCGCGTTCCAATTCAACACGTTCCAGAACGCCTTCAGGAAGTCGGCGCGCTTGTTCTGATACTTGAGATAGTAGGCGTGTTCCCACACGTCGCAGCCGATGATCGGCGTGCCTTCGACGCCGGCGACGGCTTTGCCCATGAGCGGATTGTCCTGGTTCGGCGTGGAGACGATCTCCAGTTTGCCATTGTTGGAAACTAGCCAGACCCAGCCGCTGCCGAAACGACCGATGCCCGCCGCTTCAAACTTGGCCTTGAACTCATCGAAGCTGCCGAACGCGGCATTGATGTCGTCCGCCAGCTTGCCGGTGGGCGCGCCGCCGGCATTCGGACCGAGGATTTTCCAAAAGAAAGAATGATTCCAGTGTCCGCCGCCGTTGTTGCGGATGGGACCGCGCACGGCATCCGGGACGACGCTCAAATCCTTGATGAGCTGTTCGAGCGACTTGGCTTCCAGCGCGGCATTGCCGGCGATGGCTTTATTGAGATTGTCCACATAAGTTTTATGGTGACGGCCATGATGGATTTCCATCGTGAGCGCGTCGAAATGTGGTTCCAAGGCTTCCTTGGCATAGGGCAGGGCGGGTAGTTCGTGTGGCATAATTTAATCCTTTATTGTTTTTTTCTAGACCGAAATTGCGGCGACAACTTGCGCCAACTGCGCTGAAAAATCAAGTGCGGACAATTATAATCCCACTTCCAGGTGGCATCATCCGTTGGTTAGGTCCACAAAGTTCTTCAGCAGTTGCAGTCCCACCTTCTGGCTTTTCTCCGGGTGAAACTGGGTGGCGAAAACATTGTCACGCCAGACGGACGAGGCAAACGCCCCGCCATAATCCGTGCGCGTGGCCGCGATTCTTTCATCCGCCGGTTGCGGGTAAAAGCTGTGGACGAAATAAACGTAGCTGCCGTTGGCGATGCCCCGATAGAGCGGACAATCGGGACGCACGATTTCAATCTGGTTCCAGCCGATCTGCGGAATCTTCAAGCCCGGCTTTTCGGTGAAGCGGACCACTTTGCCTTGAAACACGCCGAGGCCGGCGGCGCAGGAATTAAATTCCTCGCTCTTCTCAAACAATGCCTGATAGCCGACGCAGATGCCGAGAAACGGCTTTCCCGTCCTGATAAAATCCCTGACCGCTTCCAGCAATTCCTGTTTGCGCAACGCGGCGATGCAATCGTCAAACGCGCCGACCCCGGGCAGCACCAGTCCGCGCGCGTCGCCGATCTCTTCAGGGCGTTGCACGAGACGCACGTCCGCGCCGACCTTGAGCAGCGACTTGTGGACGCTGCGGAGGTTGCCGGAACCGTAATCAAGCAAAGCAATCACAGGACTATTCTAGCCAAAGATGAAACACAGATGAAACACCGATTTTAACCGGCTGCCAACTCCCGCTCCGTCTTCAAGCGCAACTGCCCGCAGGCGGCGTCAATGTCGCCGCCCTTTTCGCGGCGCAACGTGCAGACCACTTTCAGCGCCTTGAGCGCGCGGAGAAAGTTTTCACAGGTTTCATCATCCGGCCGCGCCCACGGCAGGCCTTCGACCTGGTTGTAGGGGATTAGGTTCACCTTGGCGCTCAAATTCTTTGCCAGCGTGGCCAGCGGACGGGTCTGGTCGAGCGAATCGTTCACGCCAGCGATGAGGATGTATTCAAACGTGATGAAACGTCCGCGCTTGTCCCGGTAATACGCCAGGGCGTTGGTCAGTTCGGCCAGCGGATATTTTTTGTTCACCGGCATAATGCGCTGGCGAACCGCGTCCGTCGCGCCATGCAGCGAGACGGCGAGGGAAAATTGTTCCGGCTCGTCCGCGAACTTGCGGATCTGCGGCGCCAGACCGCTCGTGGAAACGGTGATCTTGCGCGCGCCGATGCGTCCGCCCCACGGCGAATTGAGCAGGCGCAGGGCTTTCAACAGATTGTCGTAGTTCGCCATCGGTTCGCCCATGCCCATGATGACGAGATTGTCCACGATGCGCGTGCCGGGAAAACTGGTGGCGGTCTTGCCGCCGGTCGCGGCCTCCTCCGCGGCGCAATGGCGTTCCACGCTCAAGACCTGTTCGATGATCTCGTGCGGGAGCAGGTTCCGCTTCCAGCCATCAAGGCCGCTGGCGCAGAACTTGCAGCCGTAAGCGCAGCCGACCTGCGTGGAGACACAAAGCGTGTGGCGGTCGCTGACTTCGCCGTAGAGCGACGGATTGGCGGGAATCAAAACGCTTTCGATGAAAGCGCCATCCGCGAGCTGCCAGAGAAACTTCCGAGTCGTGTCACGGGCGCCTTGCTGGCGGACGAGTTTGAGCGTGCCGAGAGAGAATCCCTGCCGCAATCGTTCGCGGAGCGGCTTGGAAAGATTGCTCATGGCGTCCCAATCCGTCACCCGCTGGACATAGAGCCAGTCCATGAGCTGTTTCACGCGATAGATCGGTTCGTCCCAGCCTTTGAATTGGGCTTCCAGCTCCTCGCGGGTGAATGATTTGATGTCCGGCAACACGCCGGCAAGTTAGCCCATGCAGGCGGTCAAACCAAGCGGGGAGTGGTTATGATGGCAACAATGCCGGAACCGGCGAATGGTTAGGCAGCATGGAGCAACTCATAAATCAGCGAGTGAAATGCTTCGGAAACTTGCGCCGAATCAGAGCCGCTACCAGAATCAATAATCCTGAAACTATAAAAATGAAACCGCCAATAACGCCCATGATAAAAAAGCACATCGCGAAGATGTCGTCATCGCCGAACTTCTCGTGACGAAGCCGTGAAATATACTCAAACAGCTGACAGCCAATAAAACCAACCACCATCATCGCCAACGAAAGATAGAAAGCTATCCAGCGTGGACTTTAGTAAGTCTGGATAGCTTCTGATTTCATAAGCGTGTCATGCCGCCTAACCTTGTCATCATGCCGCACCGTGCGGCAGTTTTTTTTCGTGAAACCGACGGTATTCTTCGCTTGCCGGCTGGTCATGAATTGAATTCCTATCCCATCCAGCATCCGGTTGGCATAAGCGGCGGGGAACGATTCTCCTTCTCCCCCTCGGGGGAGAAGGCCGGGATGAGGGGGCGCGTCTTCGGCAATGGTGTAACAGCCGACGTTAGTCGGCTCTAATAAAGATGGCCGCCCCGACATTATCCCGAAAGGATTAAATCATTCAGCCCGGTGTTGGTGCGTTAGCACCTACGCCGGGTGGATGTGGAAAACGGATTCAACCCTGTCAGGGTTGAATGATTTGTTTGGACGATCACCCAGGGTAGCTCCTCGCCGTCCGGCTCGGACCAACCCTGGGCTGAATGATTCGAACCCCGTTGTTGTTCACGGTGGCCGTCCGCAAGGACTCCGATTGGACCCAGCCGGAGAACAAGCGCCAGCGTTCGTCCCGCTAGCGCCGGCAATCTGGCGACCGGAGACGGCAAAAATGGCTCAAAATGCGGAAAAACCCCTTTTGCCCGCCGGGGCGGTCAGTCCCGTTCGGCTTCAATACGTCAGCAGGCCGAATTCGCGCATTCCTTTTTCGGTGAGCTGCCAGTGGGGGCCGCGCTGGACGACAAGTTTGCGGCAGGGATGGGCGCGATATTCGGCTTCGTTCACGGAGAGCAACTGGATTTTCCCAGCGCCCTTGATCTCCGCGGCGGCGCGCGGCAGGAACGCGAAGGGGACGCCATTGTAATTGATGGCGATCTCGTAACCGGCCACGCCATCCTTGTCGGCCTTGGGGTTTTTCAGGACGAGCGGGGCGTAGCGCTTGAGATACGAGAAGTTGGTGGTCCGCACCATCACCCGGCACAACTCGGTCTGGCTGCGCATGAATTCCAGCAGGCTGAATTTCTTGGAACCTGGCTTCTCCGCCAGCAGCACATCGCGCGGGTCGAGGCCGATCAGGTTCTGCCCGTTCCAAACCCCGTGGTCGTTGCGTTCGCCGGGGAGATTTTTTTTGAACCAGGCGGAGAAATTGTCGTTCATCAGCACATTCAATTCGAAATGGACATGGGCGCGTTCCTTGCCGATGCGTTCGCTGGTGTTGGAGGTGTGGCCCATCGTGCCGATGACGTCGCCGGCATTGACGGCCTTGCCCGCCTTGACGCCGGGCGCGATTTCGCTCAGGTGCGCGTAGAGGGAATATATCTCCAGACCTTCGATGACGTGCCGGATGACGATGTATTTGCCGTAGTTGGAAAGCCCGGCCTTGGTATTGGCATGCATCACTTCGCCGACGGCGGAAGCGAGAACCGGGTCGGTTGATTCGCCGTGTTTGTCGTGCTGCAGGCTGCGGATATCCACGCCCTCGTGCATCTGCCAGCCATCGGTGCGCACACAGCCGAAAGTGCCGGTCGTCCACGGGCGGTCCGCCGAGGTCGGAACGAAAAACGCGAGTTCGTTCCCCGGTTCGTAAAGGGAACGGTTGGCGGTCGGAAATTGAAACGGCGTCTGCGCGGGCAGATGGACGGAGACCATGAAGAAAGCCGCGAAGAGCGCGCGGCGGAAAGGGCGGTGAAACATTTCAGCGTTTATTGGAGGCGATTTTGGCGGCGTTGTTGTTCAAACCGGTCACGAGTTGTTGCGCCTCCTCCCGGCTCAAGTCCGGGGTGAAGGCCAGCACCCCGGTGGCGTTGCGATGGCCGATGATGGGCGCCGCCAGCCAGCGGCCATCCACCACTTTTTCACTCCACTGGCCGAAGATGACAAAATGTTTTCCCGGATTGGCGGAGGAAAATTGTTCCAGCGTCCACGTTCCCGTGCTGTTGAACTTCAATTCCACGGCATATCCACCCGGCGTATCGAGCAGCCTCGCGGCCACGATGTTCGCCTCGCTCAAAATCGGATTAACCGTGATGGTCGCCTGCACCGGCTGCGAACGCAGCAGCGACACCGTCTGGCCGCTGCCGCCTAAATTGGCGGAACATTCGATATGCACCCGCAGCGCGGCGGTTTGCTTGTCTTTTTTGCCGGTGGCACAACCGGCACCCAGCGCCAACGCCACGGTCATCAGTAAATAAAGATTGAATCGTCGCCCGTAAAAATTCATAGTGCACACACGAAATCGCAACCCGCGAACAAAGTAAAGAAACATATGGGACAACAATACAACAAAGCCGAACACAAAAAGCGCCGCAAGGCCTACATCAAACGCAAAAAAGCCGTCATCAAGGCCAAAGTCGCCACCAAGAAGAAAAGCTGAGGCGCGCGTTTGCCAAATCTAAAAGCCGTCCGCAAGGACGGCTTTTTTGTTGTCCGATATATTAAATGTTGCCCCGATGATCAGGCCGCCCGCCGAAGCGTGCCGTCCGCCGGCATCACCGCCACCAGATTAAAAACGTCAACCTGCGCACAAAAAGCAACATCATCAGATAATTCCGGAAGCCCGAGCAGCCGGCGGCCATTTTGAGAACCGCCGATGGCTGCCGTAAGATTGGCCCTGGCCTGCCCATACATCTGCCGCGCAGTCTTAGACGAATCAGAAACCGGGGAACGGGCGGCGGCAAGCAGATCCACCATCGCCCCGGCCGCCAGGACATCTTCCTGCGCCACGCTGTCACCGGTCCCGGCGCAGACCAGCAATACTTCCGTAAAGTTTTCCCGCCGGATAAATTCCGCCGACGCGGCCAGATTCAGAAAAGCCGCCGCCAGCACTTGCCGGGCGCCCGCACAGGAATTCAAGGCGCGCGTGCCGTTGGTGGTGGTGGAGACAATCGTTTTGCCCCGCACCCGTTCCGGCGTGAACTCGCGGGGCGAATTGCCGAAATCAAAATCCGCTCCGCCCGATTGACCGGTGCGGATTCTTAATCCATCCCGCTCGCCGGCAAGCAGGAACTCCGGCTTCTCCTTGCGGAGCGCCAGGGCTTTGGCGATTTCGTTGACGGGAATGATAGCTGCCGCGCCATGGTGCAGCGCGGTGACAAAGGTGCTGGTCGCGCGGAGAATGTCGAATACGACGCAAGCCGTCCCGCGCAAGTCGCGCCGGGCGAGCGCGGGCAGTTCCAGCGGCGAGAGGATGGTGTCGATGTGCATGGCGTTTAAACCCTATTTCAACTTCGTCCGCATGTAATGGAAAAGATATTGCTGCGCATAGCCGGCATGCGGGCCGAAATGCGTGGCGGCAAATCGGCGGAGCCGTTTATCGCCCGCCCGGCGACGGGGAAAATACAGCTCCTGCAAGGCACGTTCAATCCACACATCCACCGGGAACGCGGAATCAAAGCCGTAGCCGAAGAGCAGCACGCAGTCGGCAATCTTCGCACCGACGCCGCGCAGCGTCATCAGTTCGGCGTGGGCGGAGGCGTAATCGAGCGTGCGGATTTTTTCGAGATCAAGTTTGCCGGCGGCAATCTTTCGCGCCGCGTTCAACAGGCCCGGCGCGCGGAACCCCATCTTGCAGGCGCGCAGTTCAGCCTCGGAAGCGGCGGCAATTCTTTGCGGAGTCGGAAAGCTGTTTAAGCCTGCACCCAAGGCCGGCTTACCATACTTGCCGGCGAGCAAGGCGACAATCTGGCGGATTTGGACGATTTGCTTGGTGGACGAAAGGATGAACGAGGCGAGACATTCCCACGGATCCTGCCGCAACAACCGCAGTCCGCGGCACGCTTTGACGGCGGCACGCATCGGTTCGTCGTCGGGAAAAGTTTTGAGGATGGCGGCGAGATCCGTTTCAATCTGCAAAAAATCGCGGAGAAATTGCCAGTCAGCCACTGGTGCGGCGGCGCGGACGTGGATGCCGTCGCGCGTTTGCGCGAGCTGGAGAAAATGTTTTCCCAGCACGCCGTTCCAGATGTTGCCGTCGCGTTGCCAGCGAAAAACCTGGCCGGAATCCAATGTGGCGGCAAGGTCGTAGTCGCGGACAGGGAGAAACAACTGTGTCTGGCGTGATGACTCCCCCGGCAAACCATCATATTGACCGGCAAAGCACGGCTTGCGAGGACGCTCGCCCCACCGATTGAGTTCTCCGGACATTTATTTCAAATGGTAGCAACCGAAGATTTGCACGCGCTGGAAGATGCGTCCATCCTTGATGGAGATTTCCCGCACACCGAGATTCGTGACGGATTCAAATTCGGCAGCCATGCCGTCAGATAGCACTCGCGGTGCGGGAACGATTGGCGAAACTTTCTGCTTTCGCAGCCATTTTCCAGTCCATCCTGATTCCAGCGGATACGGATCGAGACGAACCACAAAAATGGCATTTTGACCGCGGCAATGCTGGCGATAGTTGTAACTGTCCCAGAATGGAAACTGGTTGATGGTCCGGCCGGAATCCAGGCAATAAACCAGCGGCGTGGCGGATTTCGCGGCGGCGCGGGCGGGCGCGGAATAGAACGAATAGAGTCCGGTCGTGCCGTAATGATCAGCGATGATGAAGGCGTTCGTGTCAAACTTTGCGCGTTCAGCTTCGACGAGTTGGGCGGTTTCGCGCCAGCCGGCAATGCGATGTGCCGGGTCTTTGTCGCCGGGCAATTTGGCGACAAGGTGTTTCAACAGACCACTGTCATGGAGAAAGGCTGAAGCAATCAGGCCAAGAATAATGCCGGCAATGAGCCATGGCTTCAGCCGCAACTTACTTTCGCTCCAGACCGCGACCATCAGGCAGAGCATCGGCGGCACGGCGGCGGCAATCCAGTTCGGCTGCACGCGGGAATGAAACGAGAAGAGCCAGTGACCAAGAAAAACCGGCGCGCTCATGCAAAGCAGGAAGAACCACAATGTTTTTTCCGCGCGCCGCTTCCAGGCGATAAACATCGCCATCAGTGCGGCGATGAAGAAGATGGGATTCAGCAAGCCAAGCTCCGCACCGGTGAATTCGAGGAAATAGTTGAGGCTTTTCAACAGTTGTTCGCCGAGAGCCAAACTTTGTTTCGGGCCGGTCATGCCCGCGTCACCCAACACGTGCAAAGCGGTGATCCAGCCGTGCTGCGCGTTCCAGATGAGCACCGGCAGAGTGCAGATTCCAAACACCAAAAGCGCCAGCCGCGGTCCGATTTTCTTCAGGTGGATCCGCGCTGGTTGATGCAGCACAAAGAAAATCGCCCAGCAAACAAGTTGCAGCATGGCGGTGTATTTGCAGAGAAATCCAAGACCCAGCGCAAGCCCGACGATGAGCCAGTCACGCGTTTTGCCGTCCGGCTGCACTGCACGCCAGCCGGCGACGACCGCCCACATCCAACACAATACCAGCGGCGGATCAATGGTCATCAACACGGAGCCGACCACGAGCAATGGAACGGCAAAAGTTATCAGCAGGAGCAGGAACGCCGGTTTCGCGCCTACTTCCCGTGCCACGAAGCGCAACACCAGCACGCTCAAAATTGCGGCGAGCAGCGGAGAGCAGAAGCGTACGCCGAATTCGGTGTCGCCCCAGAGCGAGGTGCCGAACCATTGCAGCAGCGCGATTCCCGGCGGCTTGCTGTAATATGACAAGGCCAGATGCTTTGACCAGAGCCACTGATATGCCTCGTCCTGCGAGAGATTGATGATACCGCTGGCGAGATAAACCCAGCGTCCGATGAGCGCAAGCAGGATGACGCCGTAACCAAGCCGGAGCCATTCCGTTTCCGATTTCTGATTTCCGATTTCCAGTTTGAAAGCGGACTCCGGCTTTAGCAGGTTTGGCAATTGTGCGTGCCATGCCGGGAAAATTCTTTTTGCGATAAAATTCCAGATTCCCTGCGCCGTGACGACCATCGCAATGGCATAACCCGCGCCCAGAATGCCGCCCACCATGACATCGGTGGGATAATGCACTCCGTTGTAGATGCGGGAAAAGGCCACGCTGGCGGCCATCGGAAACATCACCCAGGCGCTGCGCCGGAAAAAGAGAAAAGCAATCGTCGCCATCCCAAACCAGTTGGCCGAGTGGGCGGAGGGCATGCTGTGGTGATTGGCCTTGGGCGGGCGCGTGCCGTCGTGCAGGGGTGCGACGTAGCCTTTGCCAGTTTGGCCAAAAAGCCTGGCGTCGGGCTGGGTCACAAACGGCCGGTAGCGGCTCACCGATTCCTTGATGGAGCCGATTACCAGAGGATCGCCAAGCGTGACCACTAGAACCATGAGCAGCGCGCAAATCCGCAGCCGTGCGGAGCCCCAGATCAAAACTGCCGGAACCCCAATGAACAGGGCTAGCAACCATGAAATGCCGTTTCCGCTCAGGATGGGCATGAGCCAGTCAAAAAATGGGTTGGCCAGCGTGCTGTTAATGAAATGAAACAGCGCGGCGTCAAACGATTGCAGCAAATTCATTGTTCAGAGCTTAATGAAAGCAACCGTGCCGGAAAACTGATTTGTGCGGATAAACGCAGCGGCTTAACCGGGTTCAACCGGCTTGAGAAATTACCGCACAAAACATTTCCTACTTTGACAACCGCTGCATCTTGTCGAACGGAGTAAAGGCGTTCGTGTTGTTCTGATGTTTGAGGAGGAACTTCTGCAGATCGCGCGTGTCAGCCGTCAGGTAAAATTTTTCGCCACGGTTGGTTTCCAGTGGTTTGTCCGGCACCACAATATGGCGGAGGGTGGCGGGATTTGCCGCCAGTAACTTCCCAAGCCATTCATAGTTGAGCATGGCTAGCTCCAGTTGATCTTGGTGGCGCGTCACTTTTACAGCCAGATGCAGCGGCAATTGATTTAACCCGTCGCGGTTGGTGGTGCAGAGATCAAGGAACGGCTGGCCTTTCAACTGAAATAGATAGCCGTCAAACCGGTTCGTCTCCTGCGCATCCACCGTGCTGACGAGATAGTATTGGTTGGTGACCGGAGTGAATTCCCAGAATTCATTGGTGGCCCCAGACTTGGCCCAGCGCCCGGACAATCCGGCGTCAAACGTCAAGTCCGTTACGGTGTAATACGGATAAACCGACATGACCACGCAGCCCGTGAGCAGCCCGGCAACCAGAAAAACCAAGAACAGTTGGAAGCATGACTTTTTCATGGCTGATATAACACCAGCAACCCACTTCAGTTGCAACTAATTCCCAGCCCCGCTGGATTGCCGTCAGTAAACGACCAGCGAGTGGATCGGAATGCCGGCAAGTTTTTCGCGTCCGTTCAGGAATTTCAATTCGATGAGGAAACCGGCTTCAAGAATCTTCCCGCCGAGCTTATGCACCAGCGCCACGGCGGCGGCCGCCGTGCCACCGGTGGCCAGCAAATCGTCGATCAAGAGCACGCGAGCGCCGGACTTAAGCGCATCGGTATGCATGGCTACCGTGGCGTGGCCGTATTCCAGCGCGTAATCCTGCTCGATGGTGGAGTAGGGGAGCTTGCCTTTTTTACGGACCGGCACAAAGCCCGCTTTCAACCTCGTGGCCGCCGCGGCGGCAAAAATAAAACCGCGCGCATCAATGCCGACCACGGCATCAACACTGCCGGGCGCAAATCGTTCCGTGAGCAGGTGGATTGCACCGTCAAACAGCCGCGCATCGGCGAGCACGGGCGTGATGTCTTTGAACTGGATACCGGCCTTGGGAAAATCCGGAACGTTGCGGATGGCGGCGGCGATTTGCGCGGGGGTGACAGTGGCGGGCATGGTTATTTGGCTTTTGATTTCTCGAGCTTCTCGATCATCTTGCGGAGTTTGCGCAGCGCAAGATTCTGGATCTGACGGATGCGTTCACGGGTGACGTTGAATTTCACGCCAACCTCCTCCAAAGTTTTTTCATTGCCGCCGTCGAGCCCGAAGCGGTAGCGCAAGATGGTGGCCTCCCGATCATCCAGATGTTTCACCATATCCTGCAACATGCCGGTGACGGTCTTGTCTTCCAGCTCTTCATAAGGATTCACGGCGCGTTCATCCTCGACCATTTCCGAGTAAGTATTCGAATCATCATCGCCCACCGGCGCATCGAGCGAAGCGGGACGGATGGCGGCGGTGCGCATCTGGCGAATCCGGGTGGCGGTGGTGTCCAGTTCGGCGGCGAGTTCCTCGTCGGTGGGTTCGCGTCCAAATTCCTCCTGCAACTTCATCGCCATCCGCCGCATCTTGGAAAGTTTGTCCACCAGATGAACCGGCAGGCGGATTGTTTTGGACTGGTTGGCCAGCGCGCGCTTGATGGATTGCTTGATCCACCAGGAACCGTAGGTGGAAAGTTTGCCGCCCTTTTTAGGATCAAACCGTTCGACCGCCTTCATCAGGCCGATATTCCCTTCGCTGATCAAGTCGAGCAGCGGCAGACCAATGCCGTCGTAATCGCGGGCAATCTTAACGACCAGACGCAGGTTCGCCTTGATCATGTGTTCGCGGGCTTTCTTGTCGCCCTTCTTGATGCGTGCGGCAAGTTCGATTTCCTCCTGCACCGTGAGCAGTTTCACCTGGCCGATTTCACGCAAATAAAGTTTGATGGCTGAATCACCGTCATGCCGCTCGGCTTCACGCCGGAGAAAAATTGTGGTGTCTCCCTCAGCCGGCTTGGTGACGGGTGCATCCATCGGGGGCACAATCGGCGTGGCCGGTGGCAAAACCGCTTTTGTAGCAGCAGCGGGAACAACCCCATTTTTCTTCCGCCGTGCTGGAAGCACCTTGTTTTTGATTTTTTTTGCGGCCATGAACAAGGAAATAGTTAAGCCCACATCAGAAAGCTGCAAGCAAATTAAAATCGCCCATGATCATTTTGCCAGTTCGGCTCGTATCTTTGCCGCCGTCTCGGCCAGTGCCTGCGGCAGCACGCCGGTGTCGGCGATGACCGGCATGAAATTCGTGTCACCGCTCCAGCGCGGCACGATGTGGATGTGCAGATGCTCCTCGATGCCCGCGCCGGCGATTTTGCCCAGATTGATTCCGATGTTGAAACCGTCCGGCTTCATCACCGCCTTGAGCGCGTTGGTGCAAAGGCGCACGAGCCTCCACAGATCCGCGACTTCTTCATCCATCAGGCCGTTCAAATCCGCAACTTCCTTGTAAGGCACGACCATGAGATGTCCACCGTTGTAGGGATAACGGTTGAGCAGGGCGTAGCAGCTACGGTCACGCACGACGACCAAGTTGCCCATATCGTCAGCCGACTGCGCGATCCGCGTGAATAGGCTCGCGTCGAGCTTGGGCTTGGGCGAAAGGATATATTCGATGCGCCACGGTGCGTGCAGTGATTCCATGGGGAAAAATTTAAAACTCGCGGCGAATAAGGAAAGCAGGAAAACAGGAATCTTTTCCTGCCTTCCTGCTTTCCTTATTAAAATAAACTCAAAATCGCCGCCGCCGCCCGTCCCGCCGCCCCCGGTTCGCCGAGCGAGGCAATGATTCTGGCGAGTTGCGTCTTGATCTGCGCCCGTCGAGCTTCGTCCTGTAATAATTCCAGCGCTGCGGTCGCTAGATTTTCCGGCGTGGCGTCGTTCTGGATGAATTCCGGATAAACTAGCTCGCCCGCCAGCAGGTTTGGCATCGTCAGCGATTTCACCGTCACGATGCGCCTGGCGATTTCGTAGGTGAGCCACGACGTTTTGTAGAGCGTCACCGTCGGCACGCCGAAGAACGCACACTCCATCGTCACCGTGCCCGTCGAGGCGATGGCGACATCCGCTTCCGCCAGCGCCCAAGGCAATTCGCCGATCTGGATTTCCAGATTTGCGCCGAGCGCTTTCGCCAGCGTCACCAAAGCCGGATTCGGCAAAACCATTTTCGCCTTCGCTTCCGGCAATTTCTCCTGAATCAACTTCAACGCATCCAGCATCACGGGCAGATGCCGCTGCAACTCGCTCTTCCGGCTGCCGGGCAACAGAAGAATCTTCCGCGTTGTCGCCAAACCATCTGGCTTCTGCGCTTTCAATTCTTCCCGCTGCATCCGCTCCACCATCGGGTGACCGACGAATTCCACGCGCAACGACGGCACGCGCTGGGCATACCAATCCTTCTCGAACGGGAAGATGCTCAGCAGCAAATCATAATCCCGCGCCAGCTTGTCCGCGCGGCCGGGACGCGACGCCCAGACTTGCGGCGAGACGAACTGGACGATTTTCGGGTCCCACTGGGAGAAGGGGTTTTCGCGGACGTATTTTTTGACCGCCTGACCGAAACGCAGGTTGAACCCGCCGTAATCCACGCCGATGATCACATCCGGCTTGCGCTCGATGGCCAGCGCCAGCAACTGGTGGAACAGCCGCCGGAATACAAAATATTTTTTCAGAACATCCGAGATGCCGATGACCGAGTGCTGCGTCAGGTCGAACGCCAGTTCCACGCCGGCGGCGGACATCTTGGCCCCGCCTGCGCCGAAGAAAACCGGCGCGGCTGGCGGCTGGCGGCTGGCAGCCTGCTCGCGCAGCGCGGAAACGAGTTCCGCCGCAAGCAAATCTCCGCTCGCCTCGCCGGCGATGAGCATGAAGGTTTTCGGTTTCACGGTTTAACTTTTGCCACAGAGGCACAGAGAAAACAAAATGCGATTCATTTTTCCAAGCTAATTTCCATCTCTGCGCCTCTGTGTCTCTGTGGCTACTTTATCTGCTGAATCTGTCGCGTGATTTCAAACGCCAAGTCCAAAGCTTGTTTGGCGGATTCGCCGCTGACCTTCGGGGTTTGTTTCTGTTGGACGCATTGGACGAAATGTTGCAGTTCCAGCTTGAGCGGTTCGTCCTTCGTAATCGGCACGGGCTCGCGCACAATCTTTTTGCCGGCAAATTCGCTGACAATGGCGGAGTCTTTGCCGATGCCGAGCTTCGCCGCCATGAGCTTCTTGATGAATGGCGTTTCCGGTTCGCCGTCGCGGGCCACGCGGTAGATGAATCCTTCCTGCACGCGGTAATCGAGCGAGATGTAGCAGGGATTCGTCGGGCCGCTGAAGACGCGGATCTTGCGCATCCGCTCCGGGCTGACGCGGCTGGCGGTGAGGTTGGCCACGCAGCCGTTGGCGAAGCGCAGGCGCACATTGGCGATATCCTCGCTCTTGCTCAACACGGGAATGCCCACGCCATCCACGCTGACCACCGGCGATTTCACGAACGCGAGCACGATGTCGAGGTCGTGGATCATCAAATCCAGCACCACGCCGATGTCGGTCGAGCGGGCAGGGAAGGGCGACAGGCGATGGCATTCGATAAACTTCGGCTCGGTGGCAACGGTCTGGAGAAAGGTGAAAACCGGATTGAACCGCTCGACGTGACCGACTTGCAAGACGAGATTGTTTTTCTGCGCGAGTTCGCATAGCTCCGCCGCCTGCGCGGAATTGTCGGTCATCGGCTTCTCGACGAGGACGTGTTTGCCGGCGGTGAGCAGTTGCTTGGCGATGTCAAAGTGAGTCGTGGTAGGCGTGGCGATGTTCAGCGCGTCGCTGGCGGCAGCGGCCTCGGCGACAGAGGCGAAGACGTGCAGCTTGTGTTTCTCGGCGATTTTACGGGCAGTTTCCGCCTGCGCGTCGTAGATGCCGGTGAGTTCCACCGCGCCGGCGGCGTGGAGTTCAGTGTAAATGCGAGCGTGATGTTGACCCAGGGAACCAGTGCCGAGGACAGCGACTTTGACTTTTGACATGGGCGGAGTTTGCCAGCAACCGGCGGAAACTGAAATCAGAAATGTCGCGCGAAGAATGCGAAGGTTGCGAAGGTAAACAAAAGCTGACTTTGAAAAACTTCGCCGTCTTCGCGTTCTTCGCGCGACAGAGGGTTTAACTTTCAACTTTCAACCGGCAACCGGTAACCGCTAGATTAGCGCTGTGCCAATTTTGAGTTACATCCTGATCGCGCTCGGCGCGTATCTGCTCGGCTCGATTCCGTTCGGCTATCTGATGGCCAAAGCCAAAGGCATAGACATCCGCAGCGTTGGCAGTGGCAACATCGGTGCGACGAACGCCATGCGCGTGCTCGGCAAACCGGCAGGCATCTTCGTGTTGCTGCTGGATACGGCGAAAGGTTTTGGCGCGGTGTGGCTGGCTTCTCAGCTCCTAAAAGATAATTCGGGCACGAGTATTGAAACACTGCGGGTCATCGCCGGCATCGGCGCCGTGCTCGGCCACAATTACACCTGCTGGCTGCGCTTCAAAGGCGGCAAGGGCATCGCGACGACGGCGGGAGTTTATCTTGCGCTTGCGCCGTGGGCACTGCTGGTCGGGGTGGTGGTTTTCATTCTGGCGCTGCTGTTGACGCGATATGTCTCGGTCGGCTCCATCTCGGCGGCAGTGGCGTTGCCAGCCACGGTCTGGATAATGGCGCCACAAAATATTTTTCTTGGCAGCGTCACGACGGCGCTGGGCTTGCTGGCAATTTACAAACACAAATCTAACATCCAACGACTTATGGTCGGAACCGAAAACCGCCTGAGTCAAAAGAAGGAATCTAAATGAGAATCTGCGTTCTGGGCGCGGGCGCATGGGGCGCGGCGCTGGCAAAAGTCCTCCACGAAAATGGCAATGCCCTGACGCTCTGGGACATCAACGCGCCACTGCTCGCCGAATTGCAATCAGGCCGCAGCGAAAAATTGCTGCCGGGCGTCGCGTTGCCGACGGATTGGAAAACCGAACCCGATTTTGCGAAGGCGATTGGCGGGCGCGAAGTCCTGCTGATGGCGATTCCCTCGCAATTCTTCCGTGACGTGGCGCAGAAATTGAAAGGTCATCCAGGAATTTTCGTCAGCGTCACCAAAGGCATCGAGTTCGAGACCGGCGAGACGATGAGCCGGATTTTACGCGAGATCGCCCCGATTGACCGCGTCGCCGCCTTGTCAGGTCCGAGCTTTGCGCGCGAAGTGGCGCTGGGAATTCCCACATCGGTCGTCTGTGCGTGCGAGAGTGAAGGCACGGCAAAAATTGTTCAGGGGCTTTTTCATCGTCCCGAATTTCGGATTTATCGCAACACCGACATTCTTGGCGTGGAGTATGGCGCAGCGCTCAAAAACGTCATCGCCGTCGGCGCCGGCGTGGGCGACGGCCTTGGCTACGGCGACAACACCAAAGCCGGTTTGGTTTCTCGTGCCTTGGTGGAAATGCGCCGCCTCGGCGTGGCATGCGGCGCGAAGCCGGAGACCTTCAACGGCTTGAGCGGCATGGGCGATTTGATGCTGACGTGTTTTTCCAGGCAGAGCCGCAATCGTGATCTGGGCGAGCGGATTGGGCGCGGGGAAACGATGGCCGCAATCCAATCCTCGCATCCGAAGCTGGCGGAAGGGTATCCCACGGCGCGTTCCGCGTACCGGCTGGCAAAGGAAAAGAATGTGCCCACGCCCATCATTGACGAGGTTTATGCGATGCTCTACGAAGGGAAAAATCCGAAGCAGGCCGTTCGTGACTTGATTTCCCGCGCGTTCAAGGCGGAGGATTAAAAATAAATTTCATAAGGAAGGCAGGAACACAGGAAAAATTGTTTCATGTGTTCCTGATTTCATTATTCATCAGTTTTTCGGAGTAGCCGACATCCATTCTTCCATCGGGCTGCGCGTTCCGCAATCGAGGCATTGGGTGAGGTTGTATTGCGCGCCGCAATGGGGGCAACTGGCACCGGTGGCGAATGTGTCAAAAGCGTTGCCGCACTGACCGCAGCGCCAAAGCGGACCGAACGGCGGGGCGGTTTTACAGGAGGGACAGGCAAAATCTTCGCGCCGAGGAATCTTGGCAATCTTCGCCAGCGCCCGCGCCTGTATCAGTCCGCCCCAGCAGTTCATTAGAATGAATGCCGCCATGATGCCCATCCAGATGGAACCAGCATAAAGCGCGAATAAAACCAATCCGGCCACGCCGATGAAACCGATGACGCTCGCCGCCATCAGGCTGTTCGCGCGACCGAACGGAAACCAAAGCAGCGAGCGCAAGATTTGTCCGCCATCGAGCGGATAGACCGGCATCAAATTAAAGACCAGCAGGACGGTGTTGATGATGGCGACATTCTTCACCAGCAGATACGCATCGGGAAAAGCTTCATGCCAGGCGTGGTGTTTGCCCCAATAATACAGCCCCAACAAAACCGGAAACAACGCCACGTTCACCAGCGGGCCGGCCGCGATGCTCCAGAGCTGCGCGCCCGGACGCAGCGGCGGATTGACATAGGCGACGCCACCGAGCGGCCACAACACGATGAGGCTTGCCTGGCCGCCGACCGAGCGGCAAGCGAGTGCATGACCAAATTCATGCGTCAACACGATGAGGAATAGCGACAAGATTTCCAGCGCGCTCCAGCCGTAGTTGGAATACGCATGCGGCCGGCTGGTGAAATAGAAAAACGCGATAAACCAAGCCCAATGCAGATAGACATCCACCCCCAGCAACCGGAACAACTTCACTGAACCTTTGCGCGTCGGCATCAGAGTGCTCCTTTGATGAGCTTGAGCAAATCAGCGTGCGAATCGACGGCTTTGAACTGGGGAAATTCTTTTTTCACATTCTCCGGCGCGTGGATGAGGAAGCCGACGTTCGCCTCAATGAGCATGGCAGTGTCGTTGTAAGAATCGCCAGCAGAGACGACGTGATAATTCAGCGACTTCAGCGCGGCAACGGACTTCTGTTTTTGGTTCGGCTGGCGGAGCTGGTAGCCGGCTATGCGGTCGTTTTTGACAATGAGCCGGTGGCAGAACAGCGTCGGCCAGTTGAGCTGCTTCATCAGCGGCTGCGCGAATTGTTCGAATGTATCGGACAAGATGATCACCTGCACCAGGGAGCGAAGCTCATCGAGAAACTCCCTGCCGCCAGGCAAAGGCTTTAGCGTGCCGACGACTTCCTGAATGTGCGAAAGCTTGATGCCGTGCTGGTCGAGGATGCCGATGCGATAGTTCATCAGTTTGTCGTAATCCGGCTCATCGCGCGTGGTGCGGCGCAGTTCCGGGATCCTGGTTTTCTCGGCGACCGCGATCCAGATCTCCGGCGTCAGCACGCCTTCCATGTCCAAAGTGACGATTGCTTGTTTCATCGGCGCGGAGTTTTTCAAAATCGGGCAGGGATGTCGAGCGGATGTCTATCCCTGGCCCGGTTTATTGTTTGATTTTTTCCGCCGGAGCTTGAGCTTTCAGCGTCAGGAATGCAGCGGCATACCGTTGGCCGAAAATCCGCAACGATGGAGCGTCAAAGTGCAGTTGATCACCTTTGTCGGCGAGATTCTCCGCGGTCACAAAGGCGCACCGCGGCACATGGCGGGAAATCTCCGGCAACGCGGCATTGAACTCCTGGCTGGCAGCGCGAAAACGTCCAAGTTCACCGATTACCACCGGCGCGTTTTCCGCCTGAAGATCTTTGCGCAATTGAGCAATCATCGTCGCAAAACGTTCCCCGTAGGTCGTCACCTTGGAATGACTGCTATCGGCTTCGCCCTGATGCCAGAGGATGCCCGCCAGCTTGCCTTGCTTCATCGCTTCGCGGGTGCGGGCGACGGCATTGGAGTAGAGCAATCCCCCGACTTTCCATTCATCAAGACTGGTTCCCCCCATCGCGCAAGGAATCAGCCCCACGGCAAGTTTTGGATTCCTGGCCGCAATCTGGCGGGCGAATTCCGAGCCCAACCCCACCCCCGCCATCATGGGCTTGTCAAAATGCACCGGGTCTTTGGCGGGCACCCATTGCTGCGCCTTCGTGAACATAAAGATGCGCGGATTAATCACTTCGTCCTGCGGCTCCACCTTGCCCCGACCCGCCATGTTCGACTGACCAATGAGCAGAAAAAGCTGCAGGTTGTCCGGAGCGGCCTCGGCGAAGCTGATACTCGCGGTGATTAACAGCGCCAGCACGGTGAATAGATTTCGATGTTTCATGGGATGGTTATTTTAATTCAGGGTGATCAGTCAGCAGGTGGGACAATTGTATTTGCGCATCGGCAAAATCCGGTTTCAGCCGCAGCGCCTCGCGGAAATGAACGGCCGCGGAGGAAAACTGACCTAGATTGGCGAGCGCACTGGCATAATTATGCTGCGCGGGCGGAAAGCCGGGGCGGAGGGCGATTGAATTGCTGAAACAAGTGGCGGCATTCGTCCAACTTGCGTGCTGCGAGAAAAATATTCCGAGGTCGAACTGGATGTCGGGGTTGCGCGGCTCCAGCGCGGCGGCGGCTTGCAGATGCTTGAGCGCCTCGGTCTTGTCGCCAAATTCCAGCAGAATGATGGCATAGTTGAAATGCCCCTGCGAAAAGCGCGGCTCCATCCGCACGACATCGCGGTAAAGCACCAGCGCCCTGGTTTTATCGCCAGCCTTCTCAAAGGCCTTGCCAAGACAATTCGCCGCCACGTAATTGTTCTGCGTCACCTCGATGGCATGAAGAAACAGGCTGATGCTGTTGCGCCAGTAGGTAATCTGGATCGTCGTCACCAGCAGGCAGCCCGCCAGCGCGCCGCCGCCAAGAATCAGAAAAAGATTTTTTCTTTCCGGCTTTGCCCGGACCAGTTCCGCCGCCGCCCAGACCAGCGCGATAAAAAAGCCGATGCTCGGAATATAGCTGTAACGGTCCGCCATGGACTGCGCGCCGACTTGCACGATTCCGATGGTGGGCACCAGCGTGCCCAAAAACCAGAACCAGCCGACCGCGAGATACGGCTGCCGCCGCCAATTGCGAATACACAGAATCGTCCACGCCACCAGCACCACCGCCGCGCCAAGCGACAGCACGACCGGCCAGTGTTTCGGATGCGGATAAAGGATGACGAGGTCGGTCGGCCAGAAGGTTTTGGCCACATAACGGGCGTAGGCAACGCCCGCATTCGCCAGCCGGTCAAACAACGGCGTCTTCCACTCCGCACCGCCGCCGATTTGCACCAGATACGTGACCACGCTTCCGCTAATCGACAGCGCGAAAAATGGAATTTTCTCCAGCAGCAGCAACTTTAGGTTTCGAACCCTGAATTCAGTATCCAGAATCCGGCCGAGCGGCCAAAAATCCAGCAAGAGCAGCACGAACGGCAGCGTGACCACCATCGGCTTGCTCATCAATCCGCATCCAAATAAAAACAGCGCGAGCCCATAAAACCAATAGCGAGCGGTGGTTCCGCCGGAAGTACCCGGCTGGCTACCAATTCCTTCCGCCTTGCTTCTTTCCTGCGCATAGCGCGCATAGGCAATGAGGGTGAGCAGAAAGAAAAACGTGCTCAGCGTGTCCTTGCGCTCCGACGCCCACGCCACGGATTCCACATGCAATGGATGCCACGCAAAGAACGCCGCCACCAACGCGCTGCGCCAGACCGCGCCGGTCGTGCCCCGGAGAAAAACGAACACCAGCAGCGTGTTGACGACGTGGAAGAGCAGGTTGACGAAATGATGGGCGCCCGCGTTGAGGCCGAACAGCGCGCAATCGAGCTGATGCGAGAGCCAGGTGAGCGGATGCCAGTTGGCCGCCTCGACGTTGGTGAATGCCCAGCGGAAATTATCCCAGCTCAAGCCGGTGATGACGTGCTTGTTGACGGTGACGTATTCCTCGTCGTCGAACAGGATGAACGGGTGGCTGGTGATCGGCCAATAAAGCGCGGCCGTTCCCAACGCGAGCGCCAGACAAATGAGCGCAAACAATTTGTTGTCGGAACGCGCTTCAGTCATATCAGAATTTCACCAACTCGCGCTGGCGCTGCTTGAACCGGCAGCTTTCCGTGTAGCCGACGCCGCGGGCGAGACTGACGGCATCGGCAAAGTTCATCCCGACCTCCGCCGGCGTGTGCGCATCGGAACCGAAGGTGATGGGCACGTTCTTTTGGAACGCGATCTGGAGCAGGGGACGGCTCGGGTAAATTTCCCGGCACTCTTTCCGCAATCCCGCCGTGTTCAATTCGATCGCGCAGCCGGCCCGGGCGGCGGCAGTCAGAAACTTTTCATAGAGCGGCGTGCAATCCTGCTGCGGACGAATGTTAAACTTCTTCGGCAAATCCGCATGGCCGATAATCTCGAACAGCTTTGAATCCGCCGCCAGCGTCAGCCGCTCGAAATAACTCTGCCAGACTTCAAAAGGATTGCGCTTTTTCCATTCGGACATTTTCGCCGGATTATCAATATCCCACGCGTCGCCGATGTAATGCACGCTGCCGATGAAATAATCCCACGGATGCCGTGCGGCCAGCGCGCGAATCCAATCCTCGTGACCGGGCAGATAATCCACTTCCAGCGCGAGGCGGATGGCGAGTTGCGGAAAGGTTTTTTGCGCCAGCCAGACTTTGGCGACGTATTCATCAAGCTGCCGGTCGAACATCCGCCAGTTGTCGAAATCCTCCTGCGGCATCGGCGAATGGTCGGAAAAGCCGATCTCCGTCAGACCCAGCGCGACGGCCTGGCGGGCATAATCCACCGGCTCGCCCGTCGCGTGGCGGCAGAGCGGCGTGTGCATGTGCAAATCGGCGGGCAACGACATGGCCGCAGTTTCAAGTTTCAGGATTCAAGATTCAAGCTTTACCGCGAGCGCGGAAACTGATTCATTCCTCCAACAGCACCCCGGAAAATTATGATGACCAAATGCCCTTGCCTGAATTGCGGCGGCCCCATCGAATTTGAAGCGAACGATCTCGCCGACGACAACCGGGCCATTCCCTGTCCGCATTGCGCCCAGGAAACCAGCCTCTTCGTCCCCATCCACAAGCAGGTCAATGAAATGGAAATCCGCGGGAAAAATGAAAACCTCGAGCTGGCCAAGGACAGAGTGATCATCCGCCGTTTCGGCCCGGTGAACGAACAGACCACCGGAATGAACAGCGACCGGATCATTTACATTGCCGACATCACCGGCATTCAGATGAAGCCCGCCGCAACCATGTCGGGCTATATCCTGTTTTCCCAGACGGACAGCAAACCCTTTAACGGCGGCGTCGTTGAAGCCTCGCACGAGCCGGACGCGTTTATTTTCGGGCAGGAGTCAAATGAAGAAGTGGCCAGCTTCAAGTGGCGGGTGGAACAGTTGATACACGAATTGAAACAGCATCCCGCCCCGAATAAACCCAAAGGCAATCTGGCGGAGGAATTGCGCTCGCTGGCGGAACTGAAGCAGCAGGGGCTGCTGACCGACGAAGAATTTGAAGCCGCCAAGAAGAAACTGCTGTCCTAGCAATCGAAAGCAACTGGAATTGTGCTCTTCACTGGTTTTGTAATGAAAGAAAGCAGTTTATAAACCACGAAATACACCAAATACACAAAAGAACCTGTTTTTCGTGTGATTCGTGTATTTCGTGGTTAATAAAAATAACCGCCGCCGCTTGTGAACTGCCAAACCCGAAGGCAACAGCCAACTCATCTTACAAAATCCATCATCATGAAAATCCACCGATCATTGTCCACCTTGTTATTACCTTCACTGTGTCTGGGCGGCGTCCTTTTCGCCAGCGGCTGCGCTTCCGTTGTGCCCAAGTCTTCCGCCGCCAAGTGTGATGAAGCCTATTCCGTTGCCGCCTATGTCTGGCCTTCCTGCCATGATGAACCCATGAGCCGCGAAGCGCTCTGGGGCGAGCAGACCGGCGAATGGGAAGTCATCAAGAAAGGCATGCCCCGATTTGAGGGACATTACCAGCCGCGGGTTCCCTTGTGGGGCTACGCGCAGGACAACGACCCCGTCGCCTGGGAAAAGAAGATCAACGCCGCCACCGATCACGGCGTGAATATCTTCATCTTCGACTGGTATTGGTATGGCGGGCAGCCGTTTTTGGAAGAATCCGTGGACAAAGGCTTCCTCAAAGCCAAAAACAATGACAAAGCAAAGTTTTACATCATGTGGGCCAACCACGACGCGCAAGGACGGCAGTGGAATCCTTACCGTTACACCAACGACACCCTCCTTTGGCCGGGTGCAGTGGACTGGGCCAACTTCAAGATCATCGTGGACCGGGTCATCAACAAATATTTCAAGCATCCCTCCTATTTCAAGATCGATGGCCGGCCCGTGTTCTCCATTTACAGCCTCACCGACCTTGTCAAAAGCTTCAACAACATCAACGAATCCAGAAAGGCGCTCGATTATTTCCGCGCGGAAGTGAAGAAAGCCGGATTCCCCGGCCTCCATTTGCAGGGAATTGGCCACGGCTTGGAAAACCCGATTCTGCTGGGCTACAAAGACGGCGGCAGATTGAGCGAAGGCCGCAGCGTCAACCAGATCGTCACCGACCTGGGCTTGGACAGCGTCACCATGTACAACTGGTGCTCCACCTCCGGACTCCAGGATTACATCCGCTACGGCGAACGGGCCGTGGCGCTCCGCGACAAATGGGATGCTTCCTTGAATGTCCCGTTCTTCCCCTGCACCTCGGTCGGTTGGGACAACACCCCCCGATATCCCGCCATGGGCAAAGACTCCGTCATCCACCAGCATAGCACCCCCCCCAGCTTTGCCGCCTACCTCCAGAAAGCCAAGCAATACGCCGACCAACATCCCAAGCAGAAGAAACTCCTCATCATCAACGCCTGGAACGAATGGGTGGAAGGCAGCTATCTTGAACCCGACATGCTCTGGGGCTACGGCTATCTGGAAGCCGTCAAGAAAGTCATGGCCGGAACCTACGACAAGTATTCAAAGCAGTAACCACATGAAACAGGTTGCACACTCCTACGCTAAACCATAAAAAGGTGAAACAAAGGTGCCGAATCTATTTGGGTAGCGGGGTGTTCAACCTTTGTTACAAACAACGAAAGTGATATAAGTGAACAATCAAGAAAGGATGCCATGAAGATTAAATTACTTCTACTTGGAATGTTTGCGTTCGTCATGCTCGCCTTCGGTTCACCGCACGCATGGAAGTTCAACACAGGCAAAAACTTTGAGGGTGAATTTATTTCATCTGAAGCTTCAATTTTTACAGTCAAAAAGGATGGCAAGTTTTTTGTATTAAAGATTTCCGATCTCGCGACCAATGAACTGCCCTATCTTGCCGAATTGCAGCGGGAGGAAGAACTTCGACGCGCTAAAATTAGCGCCATGGTTCAAAGCATTCGTGTCATTGACAACCCCGATGGCTTTGGCAAATGCCAGATACAAACCAAAACCGGTATCATCAAAGTCCGATTGATTGGCATCCCTAAAAGCATTGGCGAATATCACGACAATGTAAAAAAACTTCAGGCGGAAATTGACACTCAAACCGCCAACGCAGAACGGTTGCGACTGGCGGCTAAGCGGGCGGAAGCAAATGTTCCCGATGTCCCTACCACCGTCATTTCCGGCGGCTATTATTCGGATTATTACGCTTTTCGCACAGCTGAAATTGACCGGCGGCGGACACTGGCAAAAAACCTGGCCGTGGATGCAGATAGCGCCGAAGGCAGTCTTAAAAAAATCCAGGCCAAACTTGCCGAATTAAAGTCAGGCCTCATTGAGGCCAACACCGTTAACGCCTATCCCACCGGCCAGAATTATTATGAACTCCCATACTGGCAGGTTAAGCCGTGAAGGAAAACCAACTCCAGGCTTCCGCCTTGCGATTAACGGTTTCATTTCTTAGATTCCCGCGTGCTCGACATCAAATTGATCCGTGAAAAAACCGATTTTGTCCGCTCAAGCCTCGCCACCCGCGGGGCCGGGGACGAAGGGAAGATTGATGAACTGCTTATACTCGATGAACAGCGACGCAAGGCGCTTGCGGAAGTCGAGTCGCTGAAATCCACCCGCAACCGCGTGAGCAAGGAAATCGGCGCGCTTATGGGCCAGAAGAAACTCGCCGAGGCGGAAGCCAAGAAGGCCGAGACGAAAGATCTGGGCGAGAAGATTTCCGCACTGGACAAACAGGCCGCCGAAGCCGAAGCGGCCCGCGATGCGCTGATGCTGCAATTGCCCAACCTGCCGCACGAATCCGTTCCCCGGGGAAAATCCGCCGAGGAAAATCCCGAGATCCGCGTTAACGGCGCTAAGCTGGAATACGCCTTCAAGCCGAAGTCGCACGTGGAGTTGTGCGAGTCGCTTAAGCTGGTGGATTTCGCCCGCGCGGCGAAACTTTCCGGCAGCGGCTTTCTGCTCTACATGAACTGGGGCGCGCGGCTGGAACGGGCGTTGATTTCCTTTCTGCTGGATCTGCACATCACGCAGCACGAATACACGGAAGTCTCGCCGCCGTTCATGGTCGGCGAGCAGTGCATGGTGGGCGTGGGGCAATTCCCGAAATTCAAAGACCAATACTACGGCGTAGCCGAGGGCGGGCGCGCCGAGGAGCTGGGCAAACTGTATCTGATTCCCACCGCCGAAACGCCGGTGGCGAACATTCATCGCGAGGAAATCCTGCCGGAGAAGCAGTTGCCGGTTCGCTACTGCGCCTATACGCCGTGCTTTCGCGGCGAGGCGGGGGCGGCGGGCGTCGGCACGCGCGGCATGATCCGCGTGCATCAGTTCGACAAGGTGGAGCTGGTCAAAATCGTGAAGCCGGAGCACGGCTATGACGAGCTGGAGAAGATGGTGGCGAATGCGGAAAAGGTGCTGCAGCTGCTCGGCCTGCATTACCGCGTCCTTTTGCTGTGCACCGGCGACATGGGCTTCGGCAGCGCAAAGACGTATGACATCGAAGTGTGGGCGCCGGGGCAGGGGAGCTATCTCGAAGTTTCAAGCTGCTCGAACTGCGAAGAGTTCCAGTCGCGCCGGATGAACCTGCGCTTCAAGAGCGAGACCGGCGAAAACAAATTCCCGCACATCCTCAACGGCAGCGGCACGGCGCTGGCGCGGCTGTTTGTGGCGCTGATTGAAACGCACCAGCAGGCGGACGGCAGCGTGCTGATCCCGCAGGCATTGCAGCCGTATTTGAAGACGGATCGAATCGCAGCCTGATCATCTTTGATGAAAATTCTGCTCGCCAGCAGCGAAGTGTTTCCGTTCTCCAAGACGGGCGGACTGGCCGACATGGTGGGCGCGCTGGGGCGGGCCATTGTCAACGCCGGCCACGAGGCGGTCATCGTCACGCCGCTGTATCGCGGCATCCGCGAGAAGTTTCCGGCGATCTGTCGCGTGGACTGGCATTTCAATCTGCCGCTCGGCCCAGATTGGGCGCAGGCGGAGCTGTGGGAACTGGAGCGCAAGGGTGAGGCGAAGATATATTTCATCGACCATCCCGGTTATTTTGACCGCGCGGGAATTTATCTGGAGAACCACATCAGCTACGCCGACAACGCCGCGCGTTTCATTTTCTTCTCCAAGAGCGTCGTGCACCTGGCGCGTTATCTGCCGTGGCAGGCCGAGGTGGTCCACGTTCATGACTGGCAGGTGGCGCTGGTTCCGGCCTTGATATTGCAGCAGAAAAACGCCGGCTGGGCGAATCCGCCGCCGACTTGCCTGACGATTCACAATCTGGCGTATCAGGGAGTTTTCCCGGCGGAAGCGTTTGCCCTGACCAATCTGTCGGCAGAATATTTCGGGCCGGACGGCGTGGGAGTGGAGTATTTCGGACTGCTCAACTGCTTGAAAGGCGGCGTTATTTTCGCTGACCGCATCACGACGGTCAGCCCGCGTTACGCCCGCGAAATCACCACCGAAGAACTTGGCTGCGGCCTCGACGGCGTGTTGCGCGAGAACGCGAGCAAGCTGAACGGCATCCTCAACGGCGTGGATTACACCGATTGGAACACGACCAAAAACCCGCACGTCTTCAAGCCGTATTCCGTCACGCGACCGGCGGGAAAGAAAATCAACAAGCTGGAATTACAGAAGCAAGTCGGACTGCCGGTAGATGAGAAAATCCCCTTGTTCGGCACGATTTCACGGCTCGCTGAACAAAAAGGCGTGGACATCCAACTCGGCGCGCTGGAGGAGATGCTGAATTCCAATATCCAGTTCGTGCAACTCGGCAGCGGTTCGCCGGAATACGAACGCGGCTATCGCGACCTCGCCGCGCGCTTTCCCGGCAAAGTGGCGGTGCAGTTCGGCTACGATGAAAACTTGTCGCATCGCATCGAGGCCGGCTGCGATTTCTTCCTGATGCCGTCGCGGTTCGAGCCGTGCGGATTGAACCAGATGTACAGCCTGCGCTACGGGACCATTCCAATCGTGCGCGCCACCGGCGGGTTGGACGACAGTGTGATTGATTACAATGAGGATACCCAGAAAGCCAACGGGGTAAAATTCCACGAATACACCTCGCGGGCGCTGGCAAAAGCCATCCGCAAAGCCCTGGCGGTTTATCAGCAGCCCCAACTGTTCAAACAATTCCGACGGAATGGGATGAAGGCGAATTTTTCATGGGACAAAACCGTGGAGGAATATCTGAAAGTTTACCAGAGCGCATTGCCCGGAGCTTAAAAACCGGAGCGGCAGTCCGGTTTAATCCCCTTATTGATTCCGGCCTGGCCAGCGGCGCAGACCGTTTTGCAGCCAGAGCCACCAGACCATCCAAAACGCTTCTACGACAATGCCGCGCGACAGCTTGGAACTGCCTTCAACGCGTTCGGTGAAAATGATCGGCACTTCGGAAACCGGAAAACCGACCCGCCAGAGCCGGTGCGTCATCTCAATCTGAAAGCTGTAACCGTTCGAGTGAACCGCTTCCAGATCGATGGCTTGCAACGCGCGCCGGCGAAAACATTTGTAGCCGCCGGTCGGATCGGTGAACGGCATGCCGGTGATGAGCCAGACATAAATCCCGGCACAACGGCTCAACAGCAGCCGCTTGAGCGGCCAGTTGAGTACCCGCACGCCGCCGTCGTAACGCGAGCCCAGCACCAGATCGTTTTTCTCCGCCGCCTTCAGAAAATTGGGTATCGCATCCGGGTCGTGGGAAAAATCACAGTCCATCTCGAAGATGAATTCGTAGTTTTTCTCCAGCGCCCATTTGAATCCGGCGAGATAGGCGCGGCCAAGCCCTTGCTTGCCGGCGCGGTGAAGGACATGGATTTGCGGATGCTTGGCGGCGAGTTCATCCGCGATTTTGCCGGTGCCGTCCGGAGAATTGTCATCCACCACCAGCACATCCACGCCGACGGGCAGCGACAATAGTTTCTGCGCCATGCGCGGGAGGTTTTCCCGCTCATTGTAAGTCGGCACAATGATGACAGTCTGGTTCATGCAGCGCGCAGATTGTTGAAAATTTCCATCATGAAAACAAGCGGACAATTCATTTAAGCTTCCGCCGCGCGTAAAATATTTTATCATAAAGACGTGTCAAATCTCATCGCCATCGTCGGACGGCCCAATGTCGGCAAGTCCGCGCTGTTCAACCGCATCGTCGGCAAGCGCATCGCCATCGTGCATGACCTGCCGGGCGTGACGCGCGACCGCCTGACGGCGGAGGCGGAGTGGCGCGGACACACGTTCACGCTGGTGGACACCGGCGGCATCGGCTTGCTGCGCGGCGAAAAATCCAACGACGTGATTGTGAAAGCGGCGGTAGAGCAGGTGGGCTTGGCGATTGACGCGGCGAATGTCATCATTGTGGTTGTAAACGTACAGGAAGGTATTGTGCCGCTGGACCGCGAGGTCGCTCAGCGGTTGCGCGAGAGCGGCAAGCCGGTGTTGATCGCGGTGAACAAAGTGGATACGTTTGAGGCGGAGAAAGGCGCGGATGAATTTGTCGCCCTCGGCTTTCAAAGGATATTCCCAGTCAGCGCCATTCACGGCCTCGGCATTGAACGACTGTTGAATGCGGCGACGGATTTGCTGCCGCCGCCGAGTTTGGAAGTTGCGGTTCCGGGTTCCGAGTCGGAAAGCCTTGAGCCCGCAACGCCGAAAGCTGAACCCCTGAAGCTCGCCATTGTTGGCCGGCCCAATGTCGGCAAATCCTCCATCATCAATACGCTGACCAATTCCAAGCGCGTCATTGTTTCGCCCATCCCCGGCACCACCCGCGATTCCATTGACGTCCCTTTCGAAGTGGATAGCGAAGGCGGGCGCGAGAAGTATATTTTGATTGATACCGCCGGCATGCGAAAGGCGCGGCGGGTGGATGATACCGTGGAATTTTTCAGCGTTCAACGCGCACAGGATTCCATCGCCCGCAGCGATATAACGGTGCTGGTGATTGATGCCGAGGTGGGCATCACCGAGCAGGACAAGAAAATTGCCGACACCATTGTCGAACAACGTCGCGCGTGCATCGTCGTCATCAATAAATGGGATTTGTTTACCGCCGACATTCAAAAGGCGCGCGAAGAAGAAATCGAAAATCGTAATGCGAAAAAGCGCACCGAAGGCCAGGCCAAACCGCTCACCACGCTCGGCGAATTTGGCCAATGGGTGCAGGATAAATTATTTTTCCTCGATTATGCGCCGGTGATTTTCACCTCGGCCAAATCGGGTTTTCATCTGGATCGCCTGCTCGAGGCAGTGCGCTACGTCGCGGCGCAGTTGCAACAGAAAGTTCCGACCGCGATCTTGAATCGCACCCTGCATGACGCAGTGGAACACCGCCAGCCGGTTTCGACACAAGGGCACCGGCTCAAGTTTTATTACGCCACACAGGTGCGGCAGGCACCGCCGACGTTTTTGCTGTTCGTCAACAACGACGAACTGATGTCCGACCAATACAAAAAATATCTTGCCGGCGAAATGCGCACCGCGTTTGGCTACGAAGGCTGCCCCATTATTCTTGTTCCCAAGCCGCGCACAAAAACCATCGAGCCAAAACGGAAGTTCAAACAAGCAGACAGCAAAACGGGCAAGCGCCAATTCGTGCGATCAGAAGGAAAATCAACCAACCGGGCAGGGGAGCGAGACGGCTCAAGACCACCCAGAAAATCTGGCGGCAAACCAACGGGAAAACCACCAGTAAAATTCTTTCCCCGTCGCAAAAAACATTCCGGTGCGCGCGGAAGCAATCGCGCCAAGGGGCGTCGGCTATAAAACTTATTCACCGACGGGGAACAAGTCGCTAATTTTCAATAAGACCGCAAGGATTTCATTGATTTCATTTGTGAATATCGTTTGCGTAACTTTTTTTTAAAAATCTCTTGAATTCCACAACCGGTGGTATCATTATGGCGCCCGCTCCCCAATTAGTAGGGGCTTCAATTTTAACGGAAAGCCTGTTTTTCAGCTGAAATTGACTGTTTTTAGTGCCGGCGCGTTTCTGTCTCGCTTGAAACTGTCCGGGTGAATGTTTGAAAATATAATAAGGAAAATACCATGATTGATACCCGTGAAGATGTCTCGTCGCCGGCTCCGAAAACCGCCAACCGCCGCTCCACCAAAATTTCTGCGAACCGTGCCATGAAACCTGCCAAGTCCGAAACTAAAAAGTCGCTGCGCATTGAACGCGTTTTCAGCGACGCCAAAATCAAACCCTTCGACCAGATCGAGTGGGACAAGCGCACGGCCGAAATCACCGACGACGGCGGCAGGGTCATCTTCAAGCAGGAAAATGTCGAGGTGCCGAAATCCTGGTCCGTCCTCGCGACCAAAGTCGTCGTGTCGAAATATTTTTATGGCGAGCAGCACACCTCCGAGCGCGAAACCTCCGTGCGCCAACTCATCCACCGCATCACCCGCACCATTTCCGACTGGGGTATCGCGGATGGATATTTTTCTAAAGCCGACGGCGAGATCTTTTACGAAGAACTGACCTGGCTCTGCCTAAATCAATACGGCGCGTTCAATTCACCGGTCTGGTTCAACGTCGGCCTTTATCACGAATACGGCGTCGGCAAGAATTCCAGCAAGGGCAACTGGTTCTTTAACCCCAAGACCAAAGAAGCTGAGCGTGCCAAGACACAGTATGAATATCCGCAGGGCAGCGCGTGCTTTATCCAGTCCGTCAAGGACGATATGGAATCCATCATGCACCTCGCCTACAGCGAAGCGATGCTGTTCAAATATGGCTCTGGCACCGGCACCGACTTGACGCCAATCCGTTCCAGCCGTGAAAAATTGAGCGGTGGTGGTCGCCCGAGCGGACCGATGAGTTTCCTGAAAGTTTATGACCAGGTTGCCAACGTCGTGAAATCCGGCGGCAAGACGCGTCGTGCCGCGAAAATGAACACCCTCCGCGATCATCACGGCGACATCGAGGAATTTATTGACGCCAAACAGAAGGAAGAGAAGAAGGCGTGGGCACTGATAGAGCAGGGGTATGATGGATCCTACAACGGCGACGCCTACGGCAGCGTGATGTATCAGAACGAGAACCTCTCTGTTCGCGCCAGCGATGAGTTTTTTGAAGCCGCCCTGTCTGGTAAGGAATGGTGGACGCGCACCATCAAAGACAATAAACCGCTCCAGAAGAAGGACGCAAGCCGGCTGCTCGAAAAAATCGCTGAAGGCACGCACATCTGCGGCGACCCCGGCATCCAATACGACGGTGCAATCCAGAAATGGCACACCTGCAAAGGCACCGAGCCGATTCACTCCACGAATCCGTGCAGCGAATACGTTTTCATCAACAATACCGCCTGTAATCTCGCGTCGCTAAACCTGATGAAATTCAAGCGCGACGACAATAAGTTCGACATCGAGCGATTCAAAGCCGCCGTTCGCATCTACATCACTGCGCAGGAAATCCTCGTGGACAACGCCAGTTATCCCACCAAGGACATCGCGGAAAACTCCCACATCTTCCGCACGCTCGGCCTCGGCTTTGCGAACCTTGGTTCGCTTTGCATGAGCTACGGTTTGCCGTATGATTCCGATGAAGGCCGCGCGCTCGCGGGTGCCATCACGGCCATCATGACCGGCCATGCTTACGAGCAATCCGCCGAAATCGCCGCGAATGTCGGTCCGTTTGCCGGTTATCGCGATGCGCGTTGCGCTGGTGTTGAGAAAACCGTGTCGAAGGACAATGTGGAATCCATGCTTGGCGTCATTAAGTTGCACCGTGAAGCGGTCGAGTCCATTCAGCCAAGCGCGGAATTTAATTATCTTAAGACTGAAGCCCGCAAGACTTGGGACAGCGCGCTGGCCAAAGGCAAACAGCACGGCTACCGCAACGCGCAAGTTACCGTGCTCGCACCGACCGGCACCATCGCCTTCCTGATGGATTGCGACACCACCGGCGTGGAGCCCGACATCGCGCTCGTGAAATACAAGTTGCTCGCTGGCGGCGGCATGTTGAAGATCGTCAATCGAGGCGTGCCGGATGCCTTGCACCGGCTCGGCTGCGACGAAGCCACCGTCACCGCCATCATCGCACACATCGAGAAATACGATACTATCGAGGACGTTGAGCAAAATGGCGCGACCATCAAGAGCGGATTGAAGGCCGAGCATTTGCCTGTGTTTGATTGCGCATTCAAGCCCGCGCAAGGCAAGCGCAGTATCGGCTATCTAGCACATCTCAAGATGATGGCCGCCGCCCAGCCCTTCATCAGCGGTGCCATTTCAAAGACCGTTAACATGCCCAGCGCATGCACTGTCGCTGAAATCCGTGACACTTACGTTCAGGCTTGGAAGATGGGGCTGAAATGCGTTGCAATTTATCGCGACGGCTCCAAACGCTCTCAGCCGTTGAATACCAAAAAGACCAATGAAGCTGGCGAAAAATCTACAGCGCCCGCGCCGGCGTTGGACACCCGCATCGGCGAACTCGAAGCCGAAGTTTCGCGTCTGCAGGACGAATCCGGCAAGCCACTTCGCCGCCGCCTTACGGACACCCGCACAGCCGTCACGCACAAGTTCGACATCGCCGGGCACGAAGGTTATCTCACCGTGGGCCTCTTTGAGGATAATCAACCTGGCGAGCTTTTCATCACGATGGCCAAAGAGGGTTCCACCATCGGCGGTCTGATGGACAGCGTCGGCACCTTGACCAGCATGGCATTGCAATACGGTGTGCCGCTGGAAGCCTTGGTCAAGAAATTTGCCCACCAGCGTTTCGAGCCGAGCGGTTTCACGAAGAACCCCGACATTCGCAACGCCTCATCCATCACGGACTACGTGTTCCGCTGGATGGCTTTTCAGTTCATTCCTGGTTACCGCGAAAATGTCACCGCCGTGCGTTCGCAGCCAGAGTTGTCCATGCCCGGCCTCGCCGAGGAAATTAAAAAAAAAGTGAACCGTCCGGTGCCTGAACTGCTCGCGGTGGTCGAAGACACGGAAATCATTGAACTCAAGTCGGGGAACGGCGTAAAACACGAACGACGCGGGGCGACCCTCACACAGATGATCACCAACCAGTCGGATGCACCTAGCTGCCCGAACTGCGGCCAGATTACCGTCCGCAATGGAGCGTGCTACAAATGTCTGAACTGCGGTGAAAGCCTTGGATGTTCGTAAAAAGCCGGAAAAATCGCTTTCCCTAAAAGCTCAACAAATCATGGCCTAACTAAAGGAAATTTGTCGCGTTTTGTTTAAATATAACAAACA
>CAIOIC010000036.1 GCA_903858275.1 uncultured Verrucomicrobia subdivision 3 bacterium
CAAATGGGAACCGGGTTAAGCGGGAAAAAATAGCTTTTGGTAATTCGCTGTGATGAAATGGAAATATATTAACCACGCTGAATGAGTCTTAGCCAAAATAGAATCATGAAACACGCCTTCGCATTCTTCGCCGCTCTGGTCGCCCTTTTTTCCGCCGTGCAGTTTTGCGCCGCCTACGACCTCCGCATGGGCAGCGGGGAGAAGGATTTCGCGCGCTACCGCGAATACGGCTACAACGTCACGCCGGCGGGCGATCTTGGAAAGCTCGGCACTTATGATGAGATTGCGCCGGGGGCCATTGCTGCGGATTCGCCGCTGCGCAAACAGATCGAGCGCAACCGCGTGACGTTTCAACGGCAGTGCGACGAGGCTGCTCAGGCGGGCTTGCAGGTGTGTATTGGCACGGATGAGGTGACGCTGCCGCGCGCCGTCGTCGAGCGGTTCAAGAAAGACATCACGCGTGACGCGAAGAACGGCGTGTTCAATTTCGAGAGCGAAAAGTTCTGGGAAATCTACCGAGCCAAATATCGCGAAGTGTTGCGCGCGTTTCCCGCGGTCAAATTCGTGATGATCCGCACCGGCGAGAACTACGCGAACAAGACCGGCGATTACACGGGCCGGACGGTGAAGGAGAAGGAGTTCGACGACGCCTACTGCCAACGCATGGCGCGGCTCATCAACGAAACCCGCCAGGTCGTCGTGGATGAATGCGGGCGCATGCTCATCTGGCGCACCTGGGACCTTGGCAACGACGGCTTCCATGCGAACCCGCAGGTCTATGACCGTGTGCTTGCGGGTGTGACCGGGCGCAAAGGGTTGATCTTCGCCGTGAAGCACGTGCAGACGGACTTCTGGCGCTACAACGATTTCAATCCCAACATCGGCCGCGGCGGCGTGGATCAGATTATAGAGTTTCAATGCTCGCGCGAATACGAAGGCAAGGGCGCGTTCCCGAACTACCTTGGCGAACTTTTTGCCACGGACATGAAACACATTCACGACCTCGGCGTGCGCGGTGTGTGGATTTGGAATTTCGGCGGCGGTGGTGCTGGGCCAAAGCTGAAGAACGACCGCTGGTCACGAGTGAACATTGATGCCGCTGTGCGCCTCCGCGACAATCCCGAACTCAACCCGCGCGCCGTCGCCGAGGCCTGGGCCGCCAAGGAATTTGGCAGCAAGGCCGCGCCGAAAGTCGCCGACCTGCTCCTGCTCTCCAGCGAGTGTGTGCGCAAGCTGGTTTATATCGAAGCCTATGCGCTGAAGCACAAAGGCTGGATGCCTAGCCGCGGCCTCATGCGCGACGATCTCATTCGCGGCGAGCGCCAGATGCGGCTGCATGGCGGACTCGATTTAATTTACGCCGAGACCAAAGATCAATTCGACGCCGTGCTCCAGGAAAAGACCGATGCCCTCGCGCTCGCGCGGCAGATGCTCGCGCTCTACGACAGTGCGAAGGCTGACATCATCGCCGAGCGCGGCGACGCCGTGTATCAGGACGCCCGTTCAACTTTGCTCTACCTCGAATCGCTTGCCGAAGTGATGAGCCACTACATCCGTGGCATGTTTCTTTTCTACCGCTCGCAGGAAACGCACGACGCAAAGATCACCGCGCAGGCGAAGACCGAACTTGAACAATGGCGCGTCGCATGGAATCGCTACCACACCGACATTCCGAAACTTCCCGGTGCCGCCACGCTCTACCGTTCGCAATATGGCGAACAAACGAACGACAGCGAAGGCGCAATGGCCGACACCTGCGAGCAGGCGCTGAAGAAGCTCAGCGTAAAACAGTAATTAACCATGAAACACACTTTAACCCTGATAACTGCGCTGCTGGCTGCGCCGATTGCACTGCCCGCGGCCGATACGCCGAAGCCCAACGTTCTGTTCATCGCGGTGGACGACATGAACAACGACCTCGGTTGCTACGGGCATCCGCTGGTGAAATCGCCGAACATTGACCGGCTCGCGGCGCGTGGCGTGAAGTTCGACCGCGCTTATTGCCAGTTCCCGCTGTGCTCACCGAGTCGTTCGTCGCTGCTGACCGGTCTGCGGCCGGACACCACGCGAGTTTTCGATCTGAAATATCACTTCCGTCAGGGGATGCCCGAGGTGATGACCTTGCCGCAGATGTTCCAGACCAACGGTTACTACACAGCCCGCGTCGGGAAGATGTATCACTACGGCAATCCCGGCCAGATCGGCACGAGCGGACTCGATGACCCGGCATCGTGGCAGGAGATCTACAATCCCGCCGGTCGCGACAAGACGGCGTTGGAGCTGGACGTGATCCGTTACACCGGGAAGAAGGGTGGGGGACTCGGCGCAGCGATGGCCTATCTCAACGACAAGCAGGGCAAGGACGAGGAACACACCGATGGCAAAGTGGCCACGCAGGCAATCGAGCTGCTCGAAAAGCACAAGGACAAGCCGTTCTTCCTTGGGGTCGGATTCTACAAGCCGCACTGCCCGTGGATCACGCCGGGCGGCTACTTCGAGAAGTATTCACTCGACACGATTAAGCTGCCGGACATCGCGGCGAATTACAAAGACAGCATGCCCGCGGCCGCGCTCGCCTCGACCAAGCCCTGGCCGTATCTGGGCGTGACGCCCGATCAGGCGCGTGAGTGCAAGCTGGCCTATTACGCGGCGATTTCCTTTGTGGACGCGCAGATTGGCCGCGTGCTGGACGCGCTTGACCGCCTCGGGCTGCGCGAAAACACCATCATCGTTTTCTGGAGCGACCACGGCTATCACCTCGGCGAGCACGGGCTGTGGTTCAAGCAGAGTTGTTTCGAGGAAAGCGCCCGCATACCGATGATCATCGCGCCGCCGGCGACCAGGAACGCCGGGAAATCCTGCGCGCGCACCGTGGAATCGATTGACCTTTATCCCACGCTTGCCGACCTCGCCGGACTCAAGCCGCCGAAAGGTTTGGAAGGCGCCAGTCTCCGGCCATTGCTGGAGAACTCCACCGCCAAGTGGGTGCGCCCGGCATTCACACAAGTCCAGCGCGGCACCTTTCCCGGCCACAGCGTGCGCACCGAAAGCTGGCGCTACACGGAATGGGATTTCGGCGCGAAGGGCGCGGAACTTTACGACCACAACACCGACCCGCAGGAACTGCACAATCTCGCTGCTGATTCCAAACACGCCGCAACGGTGGCGGAGATGAAAGCGCTGCTGAAAACCGTCCATCCCGCTCGCATGGACGGTGGTAAGGCGCGGGCCGGCTTTGCCGAATCGCTGGGGGTGAAGACGGAATAATCAATGAAATTCCGCCCGCTAGTAACCATGCCGAACCCATGAAACGCGTTCTCTTCGCCGCCCTGCTGCTGGCTGTGTCATTCGCGCTGCCCGCCGCCGAAGCAAAACAGAAACCCAACATCGTTTTCATTTTGGCGGACGACTTGGGTTGGGCTGATCTTCCTGCCTACGGAAACCGATTCAACGAGGCGCCAAATTTAAGCCGGCTGGCGGTCGAGGGAATGCGTTTCACGGACGCTTACGCGGCGGCGCCGGTGTGTTCGCCGACGCGCGCGAGCATCCAGTCCGGACAATATCCAGCCCGGGTGGGGATCATTGATTTTATTCCAGGACACTGGCGCCCTTATGAGCGGGTCACGGTTCCTGGGAATCGGACGCAATATCTGCCGCCGGAGATAGTAACGGTTGCGGAAGCGCTGAAATCTGCGGGTTACGCCACGGCGATGTTTGGCAAGTGGCATCTGGGTGAGGGGCCGGCGCATCATCCTTTGACCCAAGGCTACGATGAAGCGAATGTCGGCCAGGGTTATTTCAATGTCCGCTTCAATCCGCCGCGCGAGGATTCCTCCGAAAAAGTCATGCCGGAACGGCTGACGGATTTTGGCATTGATTTCATTCGGCGCCACAAGGACCGCCCGTTTTTTCTCTTCCTTTCCCATTGGTCGGTGCATTGCCTGCTCGATGGGGAATCGGCCCACATTGATAAATATCTGAAGAAACCGCGGCCGGAAGGCTATCCCGGCAACGCGGTTTACGCGGCCGCGATCGAGGAAATGGATCATAGCATCGGGCGCGTGCTCGATGCCCTCAAACAGAACGGGTTGGATGAAAACACTGTCGTCGTGTTCTTCTCTGACAACGGCGGAGTCATCAAGGAAAACCGCTATTCCGACGTGTCGGATGCCTTCATGCCCATGATCATGCCATCCAAACAGGTCGTCTATACCGACAGTCCGCTGCGCTATATCGTGACGGCGAATCTTCCGTTGCGGGGAGAGAAAGGAACCTTGCTCGAAGGCGGCATTCGTGAGCCGCTTCTCATTCGTTGGCCTGGGAAGATTAAGTCGGGCAGCGTTAGTCAGACCGTGATGAGTAGCGTGGATTTTTTTCCGACTTTCCTTGAACTGGCCGGCGCGGCTCGACCGGAGAAACAGCCTCTGGACGGAGTATCGCTGGTGCCCGTGCTGCAAGGGCAGACTTCCGATGCGGAGCGGGCGATCTTTTGGCATTATCCGGTTTATCACCACGATGTGCCCGCCGCCGCCGTGCGCAAAGGGCCGTGGAAACTGATTGAGAATCTCGAGGCCGGCGGGGTCGCACTGTATAACCTCGGTTTTGATCTGGGTGAGACCACGGACCTCTCGGCTGCTTATCCGGAGAAAACAAAGGAACTGCGCGGTCTGTTAAAGAGCTGGCAGACGGAGGTGGGGGCGGAGTTGCCGAAGCCGAATCCCGCTTTTAACCCGCAACGGCGGATGACTTGGGGCGTCCATCCTGACCGCCGAAAGAAATGATGTCGCCAGCCAGTTCTGGTGCCCCCTTTGAAATTGTCAGTAACCATTGCCACCTCGAATTGTTAATAATATAACATGGCAACCATGAAACACACCTTTGCACTCCTCGCCGCTCTGGTGCTGGCTTCGCTTACCGCACTGACCGCCGCCGAAGTGCAACCGAAACCCAACATTATCATCCTCTACGCCGATGACATGGGCTATGGCGACCTGGGTGTGAACAATCCCGCGTCGAAAATTCCAACGCCGCATCTCGACCGGCTCGCGGTCGAGGGATTGCGCTTCACTGATGGGCACAGTTCCTCCGGTATCTGCACGCCGTCGCGCTACGCGCTGTTGACGGGCCGCCATCACTGGCGGGATTTTCATAACATCGCCGGGGCTTATGACGGACCGGTGTTCAAACCGGGGCAGTTGACGTTGCCCGCGATGTTGCGGCAACAGGGCTACGCGACTGCCTGCATCGGCAAGTGGCATCTCGGCATGGACTGGGACGCCATTCGCAAGCCCGGCACGCCGAAGAAATCCATTCAACACACCGACTTCGATTGGACAAAAAAATTTCCCGGTGGCCCGGTGGATTACGGGTTCGACTATTACTTCGGCGACAACGTCATCAATTTTCCGCCGTATGCGTGGATTGAAAATGATCGCCTGGTCGCTGCGCCCGACGTGACGTTCACAAAATTCACGCTCCAGACCAAGGAGGGCGCTCCGGAATGTCGCCCTGGACCGGGTCGCTCGGATTGGGATTTTTATCAGAACCTGCCCACCCTCACGCGCAAAGGGGTGGACTACATCCGCTCGCGCAAAGGCAAGGAGCAGCCGTTCTTCCTCTATTTTCCCATGCCCTCCCCGCACGCGCCGATTGTTCCGGCCGATGCGTTCGACGGCAAATCCAAGGCCGGCGCGTATGGCGATTATGTGGTGCAGACCGACGATGCGTGTGGGCAGTTGCTCGCGGCACTGCGCGAGTGCGGGATGGAATCGAACACCATCGTGGTCTTCAGTGCGGACAATGGCCCGGAGTATTACGCTTACGCCCGCGATGAAAAATATGATCACTGGTCTGCCGCGCCGTTCCGCGGTCTCAAACGCGACCTCTACGAAGGCGGCCATCATGTGCCCTTCGTCATCAAGTGGCCCGGGCTCACCAAGTCGGGCGCGGTAACGGACGCGCTCATTTCACAGGTGGATCTCATGGCCACCTTCGCCGCGTTGGTAAAATTCGATCTGCCGCGCAATGCCGCCGAGGATTCCTTCAACTTCCAGCCTTGGCTGAAGGGCGAAACCCAGACGCCGCCGCGCACCACCATGGTTCACAACACCAACCCCAAAGGATACGCCATTCGGGATGGCGATTGGCTGCTGGTGGACGCCAAGTCCGGTTACGCCTCGCACAAGCCGTCGCCCGTCTGGAACCAGAAACATCACCAAGCTCCGGATGACGACTTGCCAGTGGAACTATATAACCTGAAGGAAGACATCGGCCAACGGCGCAACCTCGCCGCCGGGCATCCTGAAAAAGTCGCCCAACTCCAGGCGCTGCTGAAAAAAATCCGCGACCAAGGCCATTCCGCACCAAGGCTAAACTGAAACGATCAACCCCATGAAACACACTCTCACACTCCTCACCGCCCTGCTGCTGGCTGTGCCGACCGCGCTGCCCGCCGCCGGAGTTGACACGGTGAAAACTTCAACCAAAACTATGCACAACCCTTGTTTTACGTTCTATCTTGGCTTGGAACAGTTGGCTGCATTGTAGCGATTGCTTTGGTTGCAGGTCGGCCAATGAAGTAGTTGTGGGCATTATCGTCAAATTATGAAATCTAAATTTATCATTGGGATTACCGTCTTTTTGATGGCGGTTCAGGTTGCACCGGTTGTCGCCGCTGATGGCAAAGCCGGTGTTCATCCTGCCGACCAAGCCTCCGCTTCCAATCCTGTGCAAGCGGTGCAGGCGCTCATAGCCCGAGTGCTGCCGGGGCATGCCAGCGAGTTTGTCTGCGAAATTATTCCGCCGGATGCTGGCCGGGATGTCTTTGAGATCGGGGCGCGTGATCGCAAGGTGCTTTTGCGTGGCAACGACGGCGTGAGCCTGGCGATGGCTTTCAATTGGTATCTGCGCCGGGAGACAAAGACCAGCTATGACCGGCAGGCGGATGGTCCGCTCGTGATCGCTGGTTCGCTGCCGCTGCCAAAAGCCGCCACGCGTCGTGTTTGCCTCGCGCGGGAACGGTTCTTTCTTAATTACTGTACCTACGGCTACGCTTTTCCATTCACGCGGCCGGACAGTTGGGAACGGTTCATAGATTGGATGGCGATGAACGGCATTAACCGTCCGTTGATGCAGTGCGGGCTGGAGGCGGTCTGGCTTAAAGTCTGGCAATCCTACGGCATACCCAAAGAACAGGTGCTCGCCTATTTCACCGGACCGGCGCACCTGCCGTGGCACCGGATGTCGAACCTCGACAAATACGACGGCCCCTTGCCCATGTCCTATATCGACGGGCAGATGCGGTTGCAGCAGCAACTTTTGAAACAGGCGCGCGGGCTGGGCATGCAACCCATTCTTTCGGCTTTTGCCGGTCACGTGCCCGAGGCGCTCAAAACCGTCATGCCCAAAGCTGCCATCACTCAGATCAAGCCCGGCTGGGGGGGGCTGACCGCCGAGAACGCCTGCTGGTTCCTCAAACCATCTGATCCGTTGTTTGCCGGAATTCAAGGCCGTTTCCTTAAGGCTCAAACGGAACTTTACGGCAGCGATCATCTCTACTCTGCTGACCCGTTCAACGAAATTGATCCGCCATCTTGGGAGCCTGAATACATGGCGGGCGTGGGCAAGGGCATCTATGAAGCCATGACCGCTGCCGACCCCGCTGCCCACTGGTATCAGATGTCGTGGACTTTCACCTACGACGGCAAACATTGGCTTAATAAGAACGCGGCCGGTATGACGCCGTTTCAGGCGCTTTGTCAGGCGGTTCCCGCCGGAAAGATGACGATCATTGACTACGTTTGCGAGGAGCGGGAACTCTACCAGGAAACCGACAATTTCTATGAGGCGCCGTTCCTTTGGAGTTATGTCGGCAACTACGGGGGCAACACTTACTTTCGCGCTCCGCTGGCGGATGTGTCTGGCAAAGTGACTCAAGCGCTGAAGGTTAAAAATTGTGCCGGGGTCGCTTCCGCTCCCGAGGGCATGGATTGCAATCCGGGCATGTATGAGATGCTGTTTGAGCAGCCTTGGCATCCGCAAGGCGCATTCGATGACCAAGCGTGGATCGCGGAATATGCCACCTGGCGCTCTCGGCGGAACGACCCGCAAGTGGCCAGGGCGTGGGAAATTCTGCGGACCAAAGTTCTTAATTGTGGCCCGCGCGGGCATCATGACCGTGGATCTGCGCTGACGAAAAACCCTTTCAGTGGCGCCAAAAGTTCACCGCCGCCCAAAACCGCTTTGGCGGGCGAAACGCGGGAGCGTCCGCCGGAATTGCAGCGCGGTTTGGTCGAGGCTATTGACGCCCTGCTCACCGCTGCCCCCGAATCTCAGCCGGCTGATGGCTATCAATTCGACCTCGTGAATTGGGTCCGGCAGGTGCTTGCCTACCATACGGACACGGTCATGGAGCGCATCAAGCAGGCTCAAAAAAATAAAGACCAGTCAGAACTCACCCGGCAGACCCGCGTGATGCTCGATATCCTGCGCGACATGGATGAACTCGCTGGCACCCGTCACGAATTTCTGCTGGGCCGATGGATTCGCGATGCCCGCGCCTGGGGGGCTGACGCGGCTGAGGCGGATTATTACGAGCACAATGCCCGTCAAATCATTACGGGTTGGGCTGGCAAATTGCGCGACTACGCCCGCCGTGAATGGAATGGTCTGCTGCGCGATTACTACCTGCAACGGTGGGAGGTTTGGGCAAAGCAAAACGCCCCGGAGACTCTGGGCAATCGTCAGATAGATGAAAAAAGGGCCGACTTTGCCTTGTTGCGGGGAGGCGATTACGCCGTCAAGCCGATTGGAAATTCAATCGAGGTCGCCCGCCGCATCTTCGCCAAATATCGGGAGGAGTTGGTGAAATAGTCGTCATTCTTGCAAAGAAAAATCTCAAAACTAGTCCTCCATGAAACGAGCGATTGAACCATACCTGCTGTTATGCGTCGTTTTATTGGCGGTGGCTGAAAAGATTATAGGTGGCGGTCTGGATGTCGTGGCAATTACGAATATTCCTGAGCCAGGGTATATGGCGGCCTATGTTGATCCGGCATTCAAAACGACCGTGACTCGGATCACTGGAACCCCCGGAAGCGATATTCCCAACCTCAGCGGCAAATGGGCCGTAATTGCCCGTCACCACTACTCCAAAGACGCCGCTTGGAACTGCGATCAATCCATCCTCTTCCTTGAACGGCATCAAGGCAATCCGAGCGTGTTGTTTCTCGATGGAACAACGTATCAGCCGCTGTTCGGTCGCAAAGAACCGGGCACGGAAACGCGGTGGCATCCCCAAAAAACGGAGGTAATGGTTTATGTGAAGGGCAATGTAATCGGCTACTGGGACGTGCGGCAGGACACCACCCGGATTGTGGCCAGCTTTCCCGGTTACTCGGAATTTCATATCGGACCTTGGGAGGGCAATCTTTCCCGGGATGGCCGGCGCATCGTCATCGAGGGGCGAAAAGGCAAAGATCACATCGCTTTTGCCTATGATTTTGAGGAAGACCGGAAATATCCGGACTTGGTTTTGAATGATATCGCCGATGTTGACTGGGTTTCAATCTCGGCCTCCGGGAATTACCTCGTGCTCAACGGCCAAATCAAGGGGCAGACGTCTGATCAGACGCAGATTTATGACCTTCTTGGAAACAAGGTCGGCAGCTTGTGGGAGCAACACGGTCGCCCCAGCCATTACGACCTGACCATTGATGATGCCGGTGATGATGTCGCCGTCGGTGGTTCGAGGTCGGGGCCGGACGATGGGCGGGTAATCAAGCGCCGGCTGAGTGATGGCAAGATTACCGTCCTGACCGCCGGTGGCTACGCCAGTCATACGTCAACGCGGAATGTTAACCGCCCCGGCTGGGCTTACGTCACGTATCAGCATCGCGGTCCGACCTGGCCTCCCTATTGGGATGAGGTCGACGCCGTGAAACTGGATGGTAGCTTGGCGGTCGAGCGTATCGCCCGTCTTCACACGAAGAGAACCGATTATTTGACGGAATCCCATGCCGTCCCGTCGCCGGATGGCAATCGCGTTCTTTGGGCAAGCGATTGGGAAGCCGCTTCGGGTCGTCCGATATTCACCTTGGTCGCGCAAAGGGTCGCCGCCGGAAATACGACAAAATAATTTGCTTCAAATTCACCACCTGACTAGGAATTAACGAATGAATACTCCTGACCCAAAATCTTCCAGCCAGCGGCTGGTCTCGGTCGACGCGTTGCGCGGATTCGACATGTTCTGGATCATCGGCGCAGACGCGCTGGTGCAGGCGTTGAGTCGCCTGGGCGACACGCCGGTCACCAGGTTGCTGGCGACCCAAATGGATCATGTGGAGTGGGAGGGATTCCGTTTCTATGATCTGATATTTCCGCTCTTTCTGTTCATCGTTGGCGTGTCCATCGTGCTTTCAATGGACCGCATGGTGGCGGCAAACGGGCGAAAGGGTGCGCTCATTCGGATTGCGCGCCGCAGTGTGCTGCTCTTTGTCCTCGGCATTTTCTACTACGGCGGTTTGACACGGGCGTGGCCGGACGTGCAATTCGCCGGTGTGCTTCCGCGCATTGCGCTGTGTTACTTTATTGCGGCGACGCTGTATGTCTTGCTGCCGCGCAAGGGACTTGTGGTCGCGGCGGCGGTTTGTCTGGCCGGCTACTGGGCGCTGATGATGTTCGTGCCGTTTCCGGATGTGCAGCTGACCCATTCCAAAATAGGTAAGAAGGAATCACAGGCGCAGGCCGTAGCCCCGGCGGTTCTACTTGCTGAAGTATCCAAAACGGTTCACGGCACCTTTGAGGAGGGACATAATCTCGCGCACTACGTGGATTACCGCTGGTTACCGGGGAAAAAACGAAATCTCAATTACACGAACGAAGGTTTGTTGAGCACGATTCCCGCCGTGGGCACTACGCTGTTGGGTGTTATGGCGGGTTGGCTGTTGACGAGCGCGCGCTGGAGCGGGCGGCAGAAAGTCGGGTGGCTGGTGGCCGGGGGCGCGGCGGGCGTCGCGCTGGGCATGCTGTGGGGATTGGAGTTTCCGGTCATCAAGCGCATTTGGACCTCGTCTTACGTTCTGGTTGCCGGCGGTTATAGCGCCATCCTTCTCGGCGCATTTTATCTGGTGGTGGATGTGTGGCAGGTGCGCGCGTGGTGCCAGCCGTTCGTGTGGATGGGAACAAACGCCATCACGATTTATCTCGCGGATAACATTCTCGGTGGATTCAACGGCCTGGCCGGACGTTTGGTGGGCGGCAACGTGCAGCAGTTTGCGGATGCGCACCTCGCTAAAGGCTGCGGCGACCTGCTGATCGCGATCGTCGGCATGGTGCTGGCTTTTGGGTTGGTCCGCTTCCTCTACCAAAGGAAAATCTTTCTGCGCGTCTGATTGTCATTAAAACAAACAAATGAAGAAAATCACATATTGCATCCTCGCTACGCTGCTATTGCCGCCGTTGGCTGTGCTCTGCGCTGCCGAATTGGCAAAGACAAGCAAGCCCAACATCCTTTTTCTCATGACGGACCAGCAAACCGTCAGCGCGCTCAGTTGCGCGGGGAATCCGCATGTCCAGACGCCGAATCTTGACCGGTTGGCGGCGCGCGGGATGCGCTTCACGCAATCGTATGTTTCCCATCCCTTGTGCGTCCCTTCGCGCGCCAGCATCTTCTCGTCGCGCATGCCGCATGAACTGGGCATTTACGGCAACACCATGGACGCGGTGCTGGAAACCAAAGGCGTGCCGACCATGGGCGAACTGTTCCAGGCTGCCGGTTATGAGACCGCCTATGCGGGTAAGTGGCATGTTCATTCAGGATTCCCCGCGTATGAGAAAAAGAAAAACACGGTTCCAGGTTTTACCGTGCTGCCCATGGGCGGCAGAGATCCGCGGCAGGGTGATAAAAAAACAGAGGAGAAGGCTCCCCAGTGTGATCCTTACGTTGCTGAAGCGGCGGTCAAGTTTCTTCGGCAGCCGCACGACAAACCATTCCTGCTCACCGTCTCATTGCTGAATCCGCACGACATTTGCGAATTTAGCATTTATGAGGGATTCCGGAAGATGCTGCCTGCCGATCCGGCGCAGTTGCCGCCACTGCGCGCCAATGTGCATGACACTGAGAAGCTGCCCTCGGAACTCACCAGCGACATGAAGAGAACCAAGGACTGGACCGACCTTCAATGGCGACAGTATTTATGGATTTATTACCGGCTGGTGGAGTCTTCCGACGGGCTGATTGGCCGGGTGCTGGCCGCGCTGGACCAGACTGGATTGAGTTCCAATACCATCGTTGTGTTTACTTCCGATCATGGCGAAATGATGGGCTCGCATCAGATGGTCACTAAACAAAAACTTTATGAGGAGTCTGCCGCCGTGCCCCTCATAATCGCGCCGCCCGATGCAGCGCCGGGCGTGGACCGGCAGCATCTGGTCAGTGGATTGGATCTGATGCCGACCTTCCTCGATTATGCCGGCATCGCCGTTCCCGGCTCGCTCGAAGGTCGGAGCCTCCGGTCGTTGGTGGAGGGGAAAACGGGTGCGTGGCGCGAGTTTGTGGTTGCGGAAACAATGGAGCCCGAAGCCCGCATGATCCGCACCGCTCGCTTCAAATACATTTGCTTCGGCGCTGGCGAAAACCGCGAACAGTTTTTCGACGAGGAGCAGGATCCTGGCGAGTTGCATAATCTGATCAACCGTGCCGAACTCTCCGGCGAAGTGGCCCGGCACCGCACCCTCCTGAAAGAGTGGATGGGATCCACCAAGGACACTTTTGGCAAAGGGCCCGAAGTCCTGAGCGAGGTAAAGCGAACGGAAGATGAAAAGAAACAGAAGCGCGTGAAACCCAGTGCAGTAGCCCCGACGTCACAACCGACCGAGGCGTTGAAGAAGTCCGATGTGGATCGCTCTGCGAGTTTCACGAAAAAGGACACGAACCGCGACGGGAGGTTGAGTCTGGAAGAATACCTCATCAACCAAAATAACGCCGAAGCTGCCACAAAACGTTTTAATCGGTGGGACACCAACAATGACGGGTTTCTATCGCGCGAGGAGTTTGTCAATGAAGGAGGCAATTCAAAATGAAGATGACATATAATAACATTGTAATCATCTGCCTGTTGCTGTTGCCGCTGGCTGGACTATCTGCCGCCGAATCACCAAAAACAAACAAGCCCAACATTCTTTTTCTCATGACGGACCAGCAAACCGTCAGTGCGCTCAGTTGCGCGGGGAATCCATATGTCAAGACGCCGAACCTCGACCGGTTGGCTGCGCGCGGGATGCGCTTCACGCAATCGTATGTCTCCTTTCCCTTGTGTTCTCCGTCGCGAGCCAGTCTCTTTTCATCCCGCATGCCGCATGAATTGGGTATTTACGGCAACAACAATGCCGCCGAGCTGAGAAAGAAGGGGGTGCCAACGCTAGGCGAACTTTTTCACGCTGCCGGCTACGAAACCGCCTATGCCGGCAAATGGCATGCCTTTGACGCTTTTCCGGCTTACGGTGGCGGAGTGGTTCCAGGTTTCACCGTGCTGCCCATGGGAGGTAAAGATCCTAGGCCTGGCGACAAAAAAACGGAGCAGAAGTCGCCGCAGTGCGATCCTTACGTTGCCGAAGCTTCCGTCAAATTTCTTCGGCAACCACACGCCAAGCCGTTCTTGCTGGTCGCCTCGCTGGTGAACCCGCACGACATTTGTGAGTTTGGCTCCTTTGAAGGGTTTCAAAAAATGCTGCCCGTTGATCCGGCGCAGTTGCCGCCGCCGCGGTTCAATCTACATGATACCGACAAGTTGCCTTCGGAAATGCAAAAGGAGGTGCGAAAACGTAGCGATTGGAACGACTTGAAGTGGCGCCAATATTTGTGGATTTATTACCAACTCGTGGAATCTTCTGACAAACTGATTGGTCAGGTGCTAGCCGCGCTGGAGCAGACGGGATTGAGTTCCAACACCATCGTTATCTTCACCTCTGATCACGGCGAAATGATGGGCTCGCATGGACTGGTTACCAAAGAAAAACTCTACGAGGAATCCGTTGCCGTGCCCCTGATCATTGCTCCACCCAATGCATCAGCGAGCGTGGACCGGCAGCATCTGGTCAGCGGATTGGATTTGATGCCGACTTTCCTCGACTACGCGGGCATCGCCGCTCCCGCCTCGCTCGAAGGTCGGAGCCTCCGGCCGTTGGTGGCGGGAAAAACCGTGCCGTGGCGCGAGTTCATAGTCTCGGAAACGATGGAGCCCGAAGCCCGCATGATCCGCACCGCTCGTTACAAATACATTTGTTTCGGCGCCGGCGAGAACCGTGAACAGTTTTTTGACGAGGAGAAGGATTCTGGCGAGTTGCATAATCTGATTAACAATGCCGAATTCGTCAGCGAAGTGGTTCGACATCGGGCCCTCCTAAAAGAGTGGATGGAATCCACCAAGGACACCTTTGGCAAGGGACCTGAAATCTTGAGCGAAGTGAAACAGAGGGATACTAATAAGAAGCGAGACCGCGAGATGCCCGACAAAGGAACATCCGCGCATTCACCAGCGGATACAGCGAAGAAGCCCGATGAGGATCGCACTGCGCCTTTTATGAACCGGGACACGAACCGCGACGGGAAGTTGTGTCTGGAAGAATATCTCATCAACCAAAACAGCGCCGAAGCTGCCACGAAACGTTTCAAGCGATGGGACACCAACCAGGACGGTTTTCTATCGCGCGAGGAGTTCATCAACGAAGGCAGCAATTCGAAATGAATATGACACATAAAAAAATTGCAATCATCGCCTTGATGTTAGCGCCGCTGGCCGCTTTGCCCGCCGCCGATGCGTCAGCGGCAATGAGGCCCAACATCCTGTTCATCGCCGTGGACGACTTGCGTCCCGAACTGGGTTGCTACGGCAAAGATTACATCAAGAGCCCGAACATCGATGGCCTCGCCAAAACGGGTATGGTTTTTAATCGCGCCTATTGTCAACAGGCTGTTTGTTCGCCGACCCGTTCCAGCCTGTTGACCGGCACGCGGCCTGACACGACCAGGGTGTGGGATTTGGAAACGTATTTTCGCGTGGCCTTGCCGGATGTGGTCACCCTTCCGCAGTATTTCAAGCAGCGCGGGTATTTCGTCCAAGGCATGGGCAAGATATATCATGGAGGTTTTGACGATGCGCCTTCGTGGTCGGTGCCGTGGCAGAATCCAAAGGCGCCGATTTATGCTCTGCCGGAAAACGTCGCGTTGAATGAGCGCAAGCTTCAAGGTGAGCCCGACGGTAAAAAGGGGGAGAACAACGGTGCCGCGCTCAGTTCCTATTCGCTGCCCCAGAGCAAAGAAGCCGGGGCTTCCACCGAGCAGAAGACTGGGAAAAAGAAAGCTGCTGGTGCCAGGCAGCCGACCGCTCGTAATTCCCGTGGCCCGGCCTATGAATGCGCCGACGTTCCCGACAATACGTTCACTGATGGTAAGGTGGCCGACTTGGCGGTGCAAACACTGCGCGATATCAGCAAGAAACCTGAACCGTTCTTCCTCGCGGTTGGATTCATCCGGCCGCATCTGCCGTTCGTGTCCCCCAAGAAATACTGGGACCTCTACGATCCGGCCACCATCAAACTGGCGCCCAATCCGTTTCTTCCCAAGGATGCGCCCAAGTATGCCATTCTCGAGGGCAGCGAAATGCGCTCGTATCACGCCATTCCTGAAGGCCGTATTCCTGACGACCTGGCCCTCAAGCTCAAGCATGGCTATTACGCCGGGGTTAGTTACACCGACGCGCAAGTGGGTAAAGTGCTTGCCGAACTCGACCGGCTTGGTTTGCGCCATAGCACGATCATCATCCTTTGGGGAGATCACGGTTGGAAACTGGGCGAGCACGACGCCTGGTGTAAGCATAGCAATGTGGAGAACGATGTGAATGCGCCGTTGATCCTGTCCGTGCCGGGTATGAAAAACGCCGGCACGCGCACCGATGCGCTCGTGGAGTTTGTGGACATATATCCCACGCTGTCCGAACTCGCGGGGTTGCCGCTGCCGGGGCATCTGGAGGGTACGAGTTTCAAGCCGCTGCTGGCGAATCCGAAGCAGCCTTGGAAAACCGCTGCGTTCAGCCAGTATCCACGCCGTGATGTGAAAGGGGTTGGTGAGCTCATGGGTTATTCGATGCGCACTGACCGGTATCGTTTTACGGTTTGGGTTCTGCGGAATGATCACTCGAAGGTGGATGCCGTCGAACTCTACGATCATGAGGCTGATCCGCAGGAAAACATCAACATCGCCAAGAGGCCTGAGAACGCCCAGCTCGTCAGTCAATTGATGGCGCAATGGAAAAAAGGCTGGCAGGGTGCGAAGCCGCTGGTGACAAAATGAGCGGGCACGAATTGGCAACGTTTTTGAAATGAGAATGACCAAGTCAAATTGGATATCTTTGCATAAGTTTAGCTGGCTTGCTCTTGGATTGCTGCCAGCGTTCTCTGTGCTGGCCGCGCCAACCGCCGTCGTTCCGCAAAAACCCAACATCCTGTTCATCTTGGCTGACAACTGGCGCTGGCCGACGGCGGGTGTGCTCGGTGATCCGATGGCTCGGACACCAGCTTTTGACCGGGTCGTGCGCGAGGGTGTTTTATTTACGCATGCGTTCAATCCCGCCCCCTCATGCTCACCCACTCGTGCCAGTTTGCTCACCGGTAGATACCCGCATGAACTCGCTGAGCGCGCAAACTTGTGGAGCGCTTTTCCGAAAGACACACCGGTCGTCACGCAACTGCTTCGTGAAGCGGGCTACGACATCGGTTACAGCGGTAAAGCGTGGGCTCCCGGCAAGTCCGAACTCTCCGGCTGGAAGGAGAATCCCGTGGGGCCGAAATTTGCCGGTTTCAGCGACTTCCATGCGCAGCACAAAGCGGGGAAGCCGTTCTTCTTTTGGCTCGGTAACACCGACACCGCCACTCGTGGTCGCAAGCTGGATTTTGTGGCCGATGCTGCCAAGGCTGGGCTCGATCCCGCCTCCCTTGTCGTGCCGCCGGAACTACCCGATCGTCCCGAAGTTCGCCAGGATTTGCTGAACTATTACGGCGGCGTGCTGAAGCTCGACGAAGAAGCCGCGCAGGCAATTGCGCTGCTTGAAAAGTCCGGCGAACTGGATAACACCGTAGTCGTTTACACCAGCGACAACGGCTGGCAGATGCCGCGCGGTCTGGCCAATTGCTATGATTCCGGTTCGCGCGTTCCGCTCGCGATTCGCTGGGGCAAGAACCTTGCTGCTGGTCGTCAGGTGCAGGAATTTGTAAACGGTGCGGACCTCGGGCCCACCTTTCTTGAGTTCGCCGGTCTCACCCCGCCTCCAGTCATGACCATGCACAGCATCAAAAACCTCCTGCTCGGTGAACCGGACGCAGTTCGGCGTGATGCTGCCTTTATCGAACGCGAACGCCATGCCAACGTCCGCACCAATAATTTGAGCTACCCCGTCCGCGCCGTTCGCACGCGTGATTTCCTTTATCTTCGGAATCTGCGCCCCGACCGCTGGCCGGCCGGCGACCCCGATGTGTTTTTCATTCACGGGCGGCCGTTCGGCGACGTGGACACTTCGCGGACCAAAGACTTCCTCCTCGCCCACCAGAATGATCCCGCGTATGCCATATACAACGCACTCATTTTCGGCAAACGTCCCGCTGAGGAACTCTACGACTTGCGCAGTGATCCGAACCAGATCACCAATGTCGCCAGCCTGCCCGCCTATGCCGACGCACTCAAACAGCTCCGCACCCGCGTAGATGAGTGGATGAAGCAAACCCACGACCCGCGCGTCGATCCCGCTTACGATGGCTTTGACACGTTCCCGTATTATGGAAAAGGAACCCCCCCATGAGTAACCTGTATCGCAACTGAAAGAATTAAAATGAAACCTATAAAATCTCTTGTCTATACCGCTTTGTTGCTGGCGCCGATGGCCACGCTTTATGCCTCCGCAAACAAAGATTATCCAATCCAGCCGGTGCCCTTCACGGCGGTGAGAGTCCAGGATGCGTTTTGGACGCCGCGATTGGAAACCAACCGGCTCACGACCATCTGGTATGATTTCCAGCGATGTGAGGAGACCGGGCGTATTGACAACTTCTCCAAGGCGGCTGGTTTGATGCCTGGCGAGTTCAAGGGCAAACCCTACGACGACTCCGACGTTTACAAAGTCATCGAAGGCTCAGCCTATTCGCTTGCGCTCGCGCCCGACCCGAAACTCGACAAGTATCTCGACGATCTCATCGCGAAGATTGCCGCCGCGCAGGAGCCGGATGGCTACCTCTACACCGCGCGTCGGTTGTTCCCGCCGGAGAAAATGCCTGGAATGAGCGGCAAGACCCGCTGGTCGAATCTCGCCAGCAGCCACGAACTCTACAACGTCGGTCATCTCTATGAAGCCGCCGCCGCCCACTTCCAGGCCACCGGCAAACGCACGCTGCTCGACGTGGCCACGAAGAACGCTGATATGCTCTGCAAGACTTTCGGCCCCGGCAAAGATCAGCTCAAGGAACCTTCCGGCCATCAGGAGATCGAGATTGGCCTCTGTAAACTCTACCGCGTCACCGGCCAGCAGCGCTACCTCGACCTTGCTAGGTTCTACGTTGAGTTGCGCGGTCGCGAAGATACCCACAAGCTTCGCGGCCCGAATCAGCAGGATCACAAGCCAATCTACGAGCAAGATGAAGCCGTTGGCCACGCCGTGCGCGCAGCTTACTATTATGCCGGTGTCGCCGATGTCGCCGCGCTCACCGGCGACAAGAAGCTCATCGCGGCGATCGACCGGCTTTGGGAGAATGTCGCTTTCAAAAAGCTATATCTGACCGGCGGTATTGGCGCGACGCGGAACTATGAGGCGTTCGGTGCAAACTACGAGTTGCCGAACAAGACCGCCTACAACGAGACCTGCGCCGCCATCGCCAACGCCCTCTGGAACGAGCGCATGTTCCTGCTCCATGGCGATGCCAGGTATCTTGATGTCCTTGAGCGCACCATTTACAACGGCTTTCTCTCCGGCGTCGGGCTTAACGGCTGTGAGTTCTTCTACCCGAATCCGCTCGCCAGCAACGCGCGTTACCAGCGCAGCCCGTGGTTTGGCACTGCCTGCTGCCCCGTCAATGTCGCCCGTTTCCTGCCGGAATTGACCGGTTACATCTATGCCACGCGCGACGGCGAGGCTTTCGTGAATCTCTTCGCCGGCAGCACCGCGAAACTGACCCTTGGCAAGAACGCCATTGAGTTGTGCCAGCAGACGCGCTATCCGTGGGACGGCAAGGTCGCCATCACCGTCACGCCGGAGAAAAAGGCCGCGTTTATCCTCAACGTCCGTATTCCCGGCTGGGCGCGCAACGAACCGGTGCCCAGTGACCTCTACCGTTACGACGACGGCCTGAAGCCCGAGGTCAAACTTACCGTCAACAGCAAGCCCGTTGCGCTTGCGCTTAAGAAAGGCTTCGCCCAAATCAAACGCACGTGGCAGGCCGGCGACACGGTCGAGTTGGAACTGCCGATGCCCGTGCGTCGCGTCGTCGCGCATTCGGCGGTAAAGGACGATGTGGACATGTTTGCTGTCGAGCGCGGGCCGCTGGTCTATTGCGCCGAGGGGGCTGACAATGACGGTAAGGTGCTCGCGAAAGTGCCCGGCGCGGATGTGCGGTTCGAGACGCAGGAGCGGCGTGATCTGTTTGGCGGCATTGTCACTGTGAAGGTTGTCCCGCAAGGCAAAGGCGATGCGCTAACGCTGATTCCGAACTGTCTCTGGGAAAACCGTGGCCCGAACGAGATGTCCGTCTGGCTTCGCACCAAGCCCGCACCGCCCGAGCCGTGGGCTGCGTCGTATTGTTTGCCGGGTGACAGCGTCGAGGCGTGTTTTGATGGCCAATTGCCGGTCAACTCCGCCGACCACAAGGTCCAGCGCATGACTTGGTGGGACCACAAGGGCACCGCTGAGTGGGTCGAGCGACAATTCGACAAACCGATGCGGCTTTCCGCCTCCGGGGTCTATTGGTTTGACGACACCGGCAAAGGCGGCTGCCGTGTCCCGCAAAACTGGCGTTTGCTTTATAAAGACGGCGATCAGTGGAAGCCCGTCGAGGGCGTGACCAGCTTTGGCGTCAAGCCCGACCAATTCAACCGCGTTACCTTTACTCCTGTCTTCACGACCGCCCTGCGCCTTGAAGTTCAACTTCAACCCCAATACTCTGGCGGCATTCTCAAGTGGACGATGGCTGAAAAATAACTGCCTGTATTATCCAACAAAAAATGAAACAACCAATTCCAACCCTCGCCGCTCTGCTGATTTCTTCGCTGACAGTGCTTCACGCTGCCGATGCACCGCCCCCCGCGAAAAAGGCAATTGCGCCGACCTATCTGGCTGACTGGCGTTGGGTTCACGGCGCGGTTTTTGTCCCGACCAGCGTCGTCAACGAATCCCAGCAGTGGGATGAATATGACCCGGTCATCAACGACCGCGAGCTTCACTACGCCTCCCTCTACGGCATCAACTGTGTGCGGGTCTACCTGCACTATTTCATCTATCTGAAAGACAAGGAGCGGCTGCTGAAGAACATCGAGGATTTCCTAACGCGTGCTGACAAATACGGAATCAAGACGGAGTTTGTCTTTTTTGATGACTGTTGGAACGAGCCTTCGAAGGACATTCTGAAGCCCGGTTACAAATACCCGAATCCGGTATTCGGTGTTCATAACAGCCGCTGGCTGCTCTCGCCCGGTCAGGATGCGCTGAATCATTACGAAGAGCACCGTGATCGTCTGAAGGCGTATGTTCAGGATGTCGTGAAGGCTCACCTGAATGATTCCAGAATCGCCTTCTGGGAGACCTACAATGAACCAAAAGAGAAGACGCCGGGCATTTTGAATCTGCTCAAGGATTCCCAGCAATGGATTCATGAGACCGGTAGCAAGATTCCCGTCACGGCGACTGGCTACAGCTATTGTGGTGATCCTTATTCAGATTTCAAAACCTGGCATAACTACGACAGCAATTACAAAATCAAAGCCAATGGAAACCCCATATATGCCCTGAACACTGAGTGTATGTGCCGCAAGGAACAGGATGTTTCCGGTGTGATCGAACATTTTATGGGCAAGACCGGATTCATTATCTGGGAGTACGGCATTGGACGGGATAACTGCCGCTTTTACTGGGGTGATAAAACTGAAACGCCGGCTGCGGATGATCGCGAACGGCCTTTTCATGGCCTCGTATATGCCGACGGTCATCCTTGGTCCACCAACGATATCAAGGCGTGGCTGGGCGCGGAGACTTATGCTAAGCTGCCGGTTTTTCATGTGAGCTATTTCCGTGACATCGCCTTCAACACACTTGCCAAGCAGTCGATTACTCCTGCCATTGATTTTGATCTCAAGGATGAAATTGGCTATGGCTCCCCCGACACCTCCATCCATTTAGCAAAAGATTATTACTCCATCCGGTGGACCGGGGAGATTGAGTCGCCGGAATCGGGTTCAGCCACTCTTTTTGTGAAAAGTGATGGTTCTGTCAAGGTGACCGTCAATGGCCGTCTGGTGATCAAAAAGGCAATGGGGGTTGTCGATTCCACTGGTGCCGTGGCGCTCACGGCTGGCAAGCGTGCCAGGATTTCCGTCGAGTATGTTCATGAAACCGGCCCCGCCAGCATTCACTTGGAATGGACTCCTCCCAATGGTAAACGGCAGATTCTCTTTCCCGTCAGCCACCCTTGACCTTTCTGGGTCTGCAAAAATCAAAATTTAATATGACTATGAAACTAATCGCCAAGTCCATTATCCTCGCCCTTCTATCGCTGATTCCACTGTCGGCGTTACCCGTCAATGCGGAGCCAGCCACTGGCAAGGCGCTCGTCACCGTTCATACCGAAAAGCCGGGCGTGGCGATTCCTGCGGACTTCCTCGGGTTCAGCATCGAGAAGAAGATTTTGTCCATCGAATGTTTTCAGCCGAAGAATTCAGTGCTCATAAATCTTTTTACTAATCTGGGCGCTGGAGTGCTACGGATCGGTGCCAATGAAGGGGATTCCACCTTTTGGTCGCGCACCGAAATGAACCCGCTCTCCGGCATGAAGACCTTTGGCTATACCCTGAAACCATTGACCATCGGGCCGCTGTCGTTGAACAACCTTTATGGGTTTTCGAAGCAAAGCGGCTGGCGCGTGCTTCACGGCTTGAATCTCGGCACCTACGATCCGGCGATGGCTGCGGACGAGGTGGCCTACGCGCTGCAGGTCGGCGGCTCGTCGGTGCTGGCCTTTGAGGTTGGCAATGAGCCGAACCTGTACCGCAAGAACGCCACCCAGGAAGGCATGCGGCCGGCCGACTACAAATATGATCAATACCGCCGCGAGATTGAAGGCTGCTACGGCGCGATTCTGGCTAAAACGCCTCATGCGCCGCTGGGCGGGCCGGCCACGACCAGGTTTTGCAACTGGCTGCCTGATTTCGTGCGGGATTTTAAATCCAGGATCAAGCTGGTGACCAGTCATGGTTATGCTTTGTCCGGCAATGAGAATGATCCGCAATCCATTTGGTTTCCTTCTATTGAAAATCTGATGCGCCCGCAGAAAGACAAAGAGCAGGTTTGGCTGCCGAAGTTGGAGGCGGCCAAGGCTGCGGGAATACCCTGTCGCTTTGATGAATACAACACCTGCACCGGCGGCGGCCGACGCGGCGTCAGCGATGTCTTTGCCTCGGCTCTCTGGAATGTGGATTTTATGTTTGCCGTGGCCGAACAGGGCGGGGCAGGTGTCAATTTGCATGGCGGATTTGGGGCCAAAGCCGGCTATTCGCCGTTTTCCTATCGCGACAACCGGTTTTTTGTGAATCCAATCTATTACAGCATGCTGCTGTTTCATCAGGCGGCCCAGGGTCGCGTGGTGCTGGTGGAATGCCAGACGTCAGCCAATTTCGTCGCCCACGCCGTTCTGGGCGACAACCGTAAACTGCGCGTGGTGCTCATCAACAAGGATCTGACGAATTCGGTCGTTGCGTCCATCGTGGCTGGTTTGCCTAATAAAAAAGCCCAAGTGATTCGCCTGACCGCACCCTCGGTGACGTCCACGGAGGGCGTCACTTTGGCTGGCAGTGCGGTTGCCGAAGATGGAACGTGGAAACCGCAGCCAGGCACACCGGTGTCCTGTGTGAATGGAAAATTTGAAGTATCATTGCCTGCTGCCAGTGCGGCGTTGCTCACTATCGAGTAGAGCCAGATTTAATATCAAGTAATATGAAAAACATCTCCACCTTCATCGCTGTTCTGCTGCTGGCTGCGCCGACCGCACTGCCCGCCGCCGAAGCGCAACCGAAACCAAATATCATCTATATCCTCGTGGACGATGCCGGCTATGGCGATCTCGGCTGCTATGGGCAGAAGAAATTTACCACGCCGAACCTTGATCGCATGGCAGCGGAGGGGATGCGGTTCACACGGCATTACGCGGGTTGCACGGTGTGCGCGCCTTCGCGTTGTGTGCTGATGACGGGACTGCATACCGGTCACTGTCGCGTGCGCGGCAACGGCCCCGGATTCATTCCTGACACGGATTTGACTGTGCCGAAACTTCTCAAGAGCGCGGGTTACACAACGGCATGCATCGGTAAATACGGCCTTGGGTCGCCGCTGCCGGTGGATGATCCGAATAAGAAGGGCTTCGATCATTTTTTCGGCTATGTGGACACTGGGCACGCGCACAATTGCTACACGACGTTCCTCATCTGTGATGGGAAGCAGGTGTCGTTGGAAAACAAGCCAATGCCGGGCTCGGAGAAAAGGCCCGGCATGGGTATCGCCGCCTTTGATGGTCGCAAACAGTGGGCGCCGCCGCTTATCGCCGACGATGTGCAGCATTGGCTTGACGAACGCGGCAAGGAAAAGGATAAGCCGTTCTTTCTCTACTATGCGCTGAATCTGCCGCACGCGAACAACGAGGCGGGCAATGCGCAATCGCCGCTGGGTCACGGATTGGAGACGCCGGGCTACGGTGAGTTTGCGGGTAAAGACTGGCCGGATGTGGAAAAAGGTTTCGCCAGCATGATGCGATTTGTGGACGACCAGGTTGGCGCGGTGCTTGCCAAGCTGAAGGCGCTCGGCCTGGATGAAAACACGATTGTCTTCTTTACGAGCGACAACGGCCCGCATGAGGAGGGGTTGCATCGCGTCGCGTTCTTCCAGTCCAATGACGGTCTCACCGGCAAAAAGCGCGACCTCACCGAAGGCGGCTTGCGCGAGCCTTTCATCGCGCGCTGGCCCGGCAAAATTAAAGCCGGTAGCGTGAGCGAGCATGTCAGCGGATTTCAGGATTTAGTGCCGACCGCTGCTGAACTCGCGGGCACGAGCGTGACGGCGGCGTGCGATGGAATTTCGTTTGTGCCGGCGTTGCTTGGGAAAAACAGCGCACAGAAGCGGCATCCGTATCTGTTTTGGAATTTTCTGGAGCAGGGCGGCAAGCAATCCGTGCTCCAGTGGCCGTGGAAGCTCATTCATCTGAACACGGGCATCGTGGATGCAGCGCCGAAGAAGGCCGCGAAGAACAAGGCTGCCGAGGTAAAGCCAATGGAGGTGCAGTTATTCAACCTGGAGGCGGATCCTGCGGAGCAGAAAAATGTGGCGGCAGAAAATCCCAAAATCGTTAAGCGCCTCGAAACGCTGATGTCGGAAGCGTGGCGCACACCATAATTTTGAATTTATGAAACATATCCAATCCCTCACTGCCGCCCTGTTGCTCGCATCGCTGGCCGCACTGCCTGCCGCCGAACCAAAGCATAAGCTGAATGTTTTGTTCATCGCGATTGACGATTTGCGGCCCGAGATGGGCTGTTATGGCAATCCAGTGGTCAAGACCCCGAACTTTGACCGCCTCGCCGCGCGCGGCACGGTTTTCAATAAGGCCTACTGCCAGCAGGCAGTGTGCAGTCCATCCCGCAGTTCGATCATGACCGGTCGCCGGCCGGACGCGACGTTGGTTTATGATCTTGAAACCCATTTCCGGGTCGCGTTGCCGGAGGCGGTGACAATGCCGCAATATTTCAAATCCAATGGCTACCATTGCGCCGCGCTGAATAAGATTTATCACCACGGCTTTGAGGATGGACGGTCGTGGAGCGAGCCGCACTGGTATCCCATGGGTCAGACCGTGGACACTGATCCGGTGGACTGGACCAAGCGCATCGTGAAGAAGGTTCCGGGAGTGACGCGGGAATACGTTAATGCGCTGGCACCTTGGGACAACGACAAGCCCAATGCCGGTAAAAGCGGCAAGGCTCCGAAAGGAGGTGCGTTTGAAATCAGCCCAAAGAGTGATGATGAATTACCTGATGGATTTACTGCAAAGGAAGCGGTCAAACGCTTGCATGAGTTGAAGCAGAAGGGCCAGCCTTTTTTCCTTGCCGTTGGTTTCTTGAAGCCGCACCTGCCGTTCGTTGCGCCTAAAAAATATTGGGATCTCTACAATCCGGACAAGATACCGTTGCCGGTTATTGACCATCTGCCCGAAGGTGCCCCTAGCTATGTCGGCCATAACAATAGTGAATTGCATTCTTACGCCGGAGTGCCGGAGGGTAATCCGATTCCGGCGGATTTTGCAAAGAAATTGCGCCATGGCTATTACGCCTGCACGAGCTATACCGACGCACAGGTTGGTCGGCTGCTTGACGCGCTCGAAAAAGAGGGGCTCTCTGACAACACGGTGGTGGTTCTCTGGGGCGATCATGGCTGGCAACTCGGCGACCATGGCCTCTGGCATAAGCACACCAATTTTGAACTCGCGACCCGTGCGCCACTGCTCATCAGTGTTCCTGCCCAGAAGACCGTCGGGAAAAAATGCGAAGTGCCGGTTGAATTTGTGGATGTTTACCCAACGCTGGCGGATGTGTGCGGACTTGCGACTCGTTCCGGTTTGGATGGCGTCAGCTTGAAGCCGTGGCTGGAGAATCCGTCCACCCCAATGAAGAAAGTCGCCATCAGCCAGTATCCGCGCGGTTCTGCCGGACGGCAGTTGATGGGCTATAGCATTCGTGACGAGCGCTGGCGGTTGACGCTCTGGCGCGACCGCAAGACGCAGGAAGTCGCCGACACGGAACTTTACGACGAGCAGAATGATCCCGCTGAAACGGTGAATCTGGCCGGCAAGCCGGAGCACAAGGCGGTGATTGAAAAGCTGTCGAAGCACCTGCCTCCACCCGCCGCGTATCCGGTAAAACAAACACCCGCTGCCGCCAAAGTCGCACCGGAAAAATCCGCTGCTTCCGTTGCCAAACCGGCACAGGATCGCGAGGCGCTTTTCGAGAAGAAGGATACGAATCACGATGGCAAGTTGAGCCGTGACGAATTTGTGGTCAATCAATCTGATTCGGATGCGGCCCAAACCCGTTTCGACAAGTGGGATACCAACCGCGATGGGTTTCTCTCGCGCGAGGAATTCATCGGCATGCGGGAGAAAGCAAAATGAACCTGCCGCAAAGAATCTTTGTCCTCACCGCCCTGCTGCTGGCATCGCGGGTTGTGCTGCACGCCGCTAATACCCCGAAACTCCTGGTGCCTGAGTTGTCCGCAACCGTCCGCCCCGATCCCAAATGGACCGCGCAAGCTGCCGAGGACGCGAAGCAGGATTTCAACAGCATCCCCTATGACGGCATCACCCCGAACAAACTCGTGTGCGACACCACGCTGCGCGAGTTGCCGGATGGCTCGTGGGCTTTGTTCATGCTGGCGGGCGATGACTTCGAGCCTTCGCCGAAGAACTACACCGGACTGACTCGCAGCTTCGACAAAGGCCGGACGTGGACGCCGCTGCAAGCCGTGGACATTGGTCTTCCGCGCGAAGGTAAGACGATGGGGCAGGGGCCGACGGAACTCATGTCCATCAGCAATCGCAGCACGCTCTTTTTCAGCACTCACTCGCAGACGTGGGGGCGCGACTGGCAGTCGTGGTTCATCCGCAGCGATGACAACTGCAAGTCATGGTCGCCGCCCCAGCCTGTCCCCGGACGCCTGGCGAAATTCACGTTCATCCGGAATCACATCGTCACGCGCGATGGCCGCATCCTGCTGCCGTTCCAGCATTACAAAGGTCCGCCCGCCGGCACGCCGCCGCCGCCGCCGGAGGAAAAGCCGTGGCACAAGTCGCTGTTCCACTACGTCAGCAATCCGCGCAACGGCGTGCTCATCAGCAGTGATGGCGGCCAGACCTGGACCGAGCACGGCAACATCCGCCTCACGCCCGACGACCGCTACCACGGCTGGGCCGAGAACAACATCGCGGAACTGGGCGATGGTCGCATTGCCATGATTATCCGCGCTGACCGTCTTGGCGGAGTGCTCTACTACGCGGAGTCGAAGGACGGCGGCAAAACGTGGCCGGAATTCGCCGTGAAGTCCGACCTTCCAAACCCCGGCTCGAAGGCCACGCTCTATCCCCTCGGCGGTGATGCTGTCGCCCTCCTGCACAACCCGAACCCGAAAGGACGTCATCCGCTGGCGTTGTGGATCAGTTTCGACGGCATGAAGACCTGGCCGTATCAGCGCGTGCTCGTCAAAGATTCCAGCGACGGCCCTGGGCGGGCGATGAACTACCCCGACGGTTTCATCAGCAAAGACAAGCAGTGGCTCCATTTCGCCTACGACGATAACCGCCACCGCGCCGTGCATTACTCTGCGAAACTGCCGCCGCTGGCCATGCTGCAAGCCGGCGACGCGCCGAAAGTCTCTGCTGCCGTCGAGAACGACGTGCGGCTTCACGCAGACGGCAAAGGCTGGCGACTCGACCAAGCCCGGATCACCGATCCGAAACGGCCGCGCGTGTTGCTCATCGGCGACTCTATCCTCAACGGCTACCTCAAGCGCGCCACCGCATTGCTCGACGGCAAAGCCTATGTGGACACGTGGGTCAATCCATATTGCCAGTCCGAGCATCTCAACAAGATTCTGCTGCCCCAGGTGCTCGCGAATGGACCGTATGATGTGGTCCATTTCAACATGGGCCTCCACGGCTGGCAGGAAGGCCGTATCAAGCCTGACACTTTCGAGCCGCTCACTAAGGCTTACGTCGAGGTCATCAAGACCAAGCTGCCCAAAGCAAAACTCATCTGGGCCAGCAGCACGCCGGTGACGAAAGAAAAGCAACCTGCCGAACTGGAACCCGATATCAACCCGATCATCATCGAGCACAACCGCATGGCCGCAATAGTTATGGCGGAGATGAACGTGCCGGTGAACGATTTCTACGCGCTGCTGGTGAATAAGCGCGAACTGGCCCGCGGCGACCGTTTCCATTGGACGACGCCCGCTTACGAACTGCTGGCGAAAACCCTCGCGGAGTCGGTGCTGCGGGAGTTGGATAAAGCAAAAGGGATTACCCCATGAAACTCATGCTTCTATTGCCAGCTTTACTGCTCGCTTCGCTGGCATCACTCCATGCCGCTGACTCATCGAAGCCCGACAAACGCCCCAACATCATCGTCATTCTCTCCGACGACTACGGTTACGGTAGCGCCGGTTGCTACGGTGCGAATCCCGCGTTGGTGAAGACGCCGAACATTGATCGCCTCGCGAAGGAAGGTCGCCGCTTCACCGATGGCAACACCACATCGTCGGTGTGTTCGCCCACGCGCTACTCGGTGATGACAGGGCGCTATTGCTGGCGCACGTCACTGAAGCACGAAGTGCTGAGCACGTTCGCGCCGCTGCACATCGAGACGAACCGCTTGAACATGGCGTCGATGCTCAAGCAGCACGGCTACGCAACCGCTGCCGTGGGCAAATGGCATCTCGGCTACGGCACCGCCGACGACTCGCCGAAGTGGCGGCCCGATTACTCCGCCGAACTCTCCCCCGGGCCGCTCGACATTGGTTTCGAATATCATTTCGGCGTGCCGAGCAATCACGGCGATCTCACAGGCATTTTCGTCGAGAACCGTTTCGTTTACGGACTCCGCAATGGAAAGATTCCCGCGAACATGAAAATCGCCGGGCCGGTGCCGGACTCGGATGATTTCAAACCGACCTACGGTCCCGAGGACACCGAAGGTGGCAAAGGAGCCGGACGCATTCTCGATCTCGCCGCGCCGCGCCGGAAGAACGAGCGCGTGATGAAGGTGCTCACCGACAAGGCGACGACGTGGATCGCGCAGCAGCCCAGGGACAAACCGTTTTTCCTCTACTTTACGCCTGTCGCCGTCCACAACCCCGTCACGCCCGACAAGGATCTCGCGGGCCAGAGCAAGGCGGGTCTCTACGGCGATTGGATTCAAGAACTCGACCGCAGCGTCGGCCGCGTGCTCAACACGCTCGACCAGCTCGGCGTCGCCCAGGACACGCTCGTGATTTTCTCCAGCGACAACGGCGGCGTGTTCAAGCCGGAGAATGACAAGCTGCTCCAGACCGCGGCGTTCAAGGCTGGCCTGCGCGTGAACGGCGACCTGCGCGGCGGCAAGCACGACGTGTGGGAAGGCGG
>CAIOIC010000037.1 GCA_903858275.1 uncultured Verrucomicrobia subdivision 3 bacterium
CAGACGAACCAACAGGCTTCCGGCATCAGCGCGAACACGAACGACTGGATGGTTGTGCCCGACTCAACGCTCACTAATCAGATTTCCCTGCCAATCAATCAAATCTTCCCGTTTGAATTCTATAAATTGGTTTCGCCGTGATACTGTTTCGATTCCGTTTCACCCAGCCGCCATCGGCTCACAACGCATACATCGAATCCGAGGAGCGGCGCAGCTGAAGCCGGTAATCGCTTGGCGCCATCCGGGTGATGCTGCGGAAGCGGCGGTTGAAGTTGGCCAGGTTGCAGAAGCCGCATTCGAGGGCGATGTCCGTTATTTTGCGACGTTCATCGGCGAGCAGTCGGCAGGCGCGGCTCACGCGCAATTCGTTGAGGTATTCCGGGAGGCTTTTACCCGTGCGGAGCTTGAAGAAGCGGCTGAAGGCGCCTGCGCTCAAGTGCGCCTCGCGGGCGACCTCCGACCGGCCAATGGGTTCGGTCAGATGCGCGTTGATGTAGCCGGTGATCCGCTGCATCCGGTCTTGATCGTCGGTTGAAAGGTTGGGCACGAAGCCGGCGCTGGCAATCGGCTTGAGATCGGGGGCGTGGGCGATGAAGTCCAGAATGCTGAGCAGTTCCCCGAGGCGGGCTAGGCCGGAGAGCTGGGGCAGCTTCTCCACGCGGCCCGCAATGGCGGTGCGGGTGCGCCCGGTGATTTCCAATCCGCGGGCTGCTCGTTGAAAAAGTTTCCGCACCACGGTCATCTCCGGCGAGTCCAGGAGATCCTTTCCAGCGAAGTTCTCGCGAAAGCGTACCACGATGGCATGCACTTCAGGACCCGGGCTTTTTTTGGGGGCATCTTGATGCCAGACGTGTGGCAGGTTGCCGCCCAGCAATACCAGATCACCGGGTTTGAGCGGGCTGATTTTGTCGCCCACCAGGCGGTAGCCATGGCTTTCCAGAACGAGGGTGATCTGAAGTTCGGGATGAAAGTGCCAGGTGGCGTTGTAGCTTGGGCCGCGGACCACTTCGCAATGGAAAGATTCCGATTCGCGCTGGGGCGTTTTCTCAAAAACGGGATTCACGCCGGATAGCATAGCGGCGGAAATTTCCTTCCGGAAGCGCGATTATGGGGTCGGCCGCTCAAACTTTGGGTTCCCAGCCGTGACGATATTTACGGGTGGCGAGCGCGGCGGCGGTTCGGTCGCCGACAATCCGGCGCGTTTTGGGATCAAAATTGATGATGTGACCGGTGCGCCAGGCGATGTTGCCCAGGTGACACATCTTCGTGCTCTTCTGGCCCTCTTCAATTTCCGACCGCAATGATTTGCCTTCGCGAATGCCGTCAATGAAGTTTCCAAAATGCAGCGAGTCGTAGCCAAATATATCTTTCTGCTCCCCCTTGAACTCGCGCACTACTTTATTTTTGAGATCGTAAAGGGTGGCGTTTTTTCCCGTGATCGACAGGCAGCCCTTTTCTCCATAGAAGTTGACGCCAAAGCCCGATCCTTCCAATCCGCGCGGCGCGCAGCTCAAGCCTTCCCAGATGATTCCCTTGTCGCCAAAATCAAACTCCGCCGTGGCGCTGTCGGGTGTTTCCCAGTCGTCCTGATGAAAATAACGTCCGCCGCCGCAGGTGACCCGTTTGGGTAGTTCAACCTGCAATCCCCAGCGGCACAAGTCCAGGGCGTGAACACCGTTGTTGCCCAATTCACCCGTGCCCCAGTTCCAAAACCAGTGCCAGTTGTAGTGGATAACATTGTCCCGGTAAGGTTGCTCGGGTGCCGGTCCCTGCCAGAGGGAATAATCCAGCCACTCCGGGACCGGCGCCGGTTTGCCCTTGCCAATGGAGGCACGGCTATTGGCATACCAGCCGCGCGCCAGTGCGACCCGCCCTAATTCTCCATCGTGCAAGGCCGCGATGGCTTCAATGATCCAAGGCCAGCTGCGGCGCTGGTTGCCCATTTGCACCACGCGTTTGTATTTCCGGGCCGCGGCCACGATCAATTCACTTTCGTGCAGGTTGTGGCTGCCGGGTTTTTCCACATAAACATGTTTGCCGGCTGCGCAGGCCATGATCGTGGCGGGGGCATGCCAGTGGTCGGGGGTGGCAATGGAAACCGCATCCACATCCGGATTGTCGAAAACGTGACGCAAGTCGGTCACGCCTTCGGGGACTCGCGCCTGTTTCTTGACCACGGCGGCAATGCCTTTCGCCACGGCGCGCTTGTCCACGTCGCAGATGTAGCCGATTTCGGCATTGGGCACATTCAGGTAGCTTTCGATGTGCTTCATCCCGCGGTCGTTGCACCCGATGATGGCAACCACGACCTTCTCATTCGGCCCTTTGGCGGCCCGGAGCGGCATGATGCCACCGAGGGTTGCCAGGCCGGCGGTAAGCACCGCTGTTCGTTTTAGAAAATCACGTCGCGGCATGGAAGTGTTAATGGAATGATTCATGAAATTGTATTGAGTTTGCGTTGCTGCCTTTCCGAAAACCATACAATTCCTGCCCGCCAATCGCACCGCATATTGTGCCGACTTCAGATACTTTTGTGCGTTCGGATGTTGTTTGTTGAAATCCAATTACTCGGATGATACCGCAGGATCATGAAATATCTTATGGCTTGGATGCTGGCTGGCGCGCCAGTTCGACGCCTTTGGTTGTTATATAATATTTTGCCAGCATGTCCGGTTTCTCCCACGCCGGCAGCGACCGCGGGTTTTTGACGTAATCCAAAAACCGCCGCGCGACCAGGGCAAAATGCTCCTCGTGGCTGATGCGGAGGCGGTCGGGAATCACTATTCGCAAACGCCCGGCTTGTTCCTCGACGGCCACGCCCGGACATTCCGGCTGCAACGCGGCCAGGCGTTTTTGCAGCGCGGCCAGTATCGCCGCGCGGTCGGAGGCTGCGTTGGGTATGACATAAACCTCGCGGCTGTATTTTTCCTCCGCGCCCTGGCGCACCTCCACTCGCGCCCGCTGGCCGCGAAACACCAGCAGGTCGGTGTCCTTCTTGCCCGGCGGCGCGATAAAGTCCCACGTGGGCTGCAGCCGCACATGCACTCCGCGCAATGTGTAATCCACCGTGTTGTTGCAAAAGTAATCGAGCTTGCCGTCTTTGAGCGCGGGCTTGAGCGTTTCGGGAAATTCTTTTTCACCCGTCACCCGCTGGAACTCGGCCAGCGTCAGCGTCGTGGGCCAACGTTTGCCCTGCAGCACCTCGATATCGGTGCGATAATTGATGGCGTGGCCGGGAAATAAAACCCACTGGACGATGTCCGCCAGATGCGTGCCCACATCGGTCAAGCCTTCCCCTTGTTCCGCAATGTCAAAGAACCACGGCGGGCGCAGGTTCGGTACGCCGCCAACTTCCTTGAGCAGATAATGCATGCTCTCGAAAGCAACGCCCGGCTTGTCGGGCGAACCCGTTGCCGGTCGGCCGAAAATTTCCGGGTCGTTCACCAGCGCCCGGGCTAGGATGGTGGTGATTTCAAATCGCTCCGTCATGGCGTCATAGGCGATGACGCGCTTTTTATCGGCGGTATCGAGAATTGTTTCAAGTTGGGTCAAGTCGCGGGTCTCGATGATCCACGGCTTGTCCGCGAGCACATTCAGTCCGGCGCGGACGCAGCCGGTGACGCTTTCGATTTTGGAGCGATTACGTCCGGAAAGAATGACTACCTGCCCCGGGCGCTCGCTCAGCATCCGTTCCAGAAAATCCGGGCCGGTATAAACCCGCAAAGACCAGTGCGCAGGGTTGTCGGCGCGGAGATTGAACTTGGCCACGCGGTTTAAATGCGCGGTCAGGTCCGGGCCCAGCGGTGCATAAACAAATGATTCCGGTGCGATGCCCGGCAGCATTTCCCGCTGAAACAACGAGGCGTGAAAATGGCCGGGGTCAAGGGTCACCAGCGTCAAGTCTTTGGCGAGGGCAGCGCCCGCCAGCAGCAGCCAGCCGGTCAAGCCCGCCACCCGCCGCCAAGATCCAAGGCTTTGCCATTTAGATTTTAGATTCATGCGATGGTGCAGTGTTGGCAGATCATTTGATGAAAACTTTTGCGCGACGGGATAAAGTTGTCCTGTGGAATCGGCGCCGGCAAGTTTCATTCTGCAGTCATTTAGTTTGGAAATTGCGGGTATTGCCGATCATCGCTCCAACCTAACGCTGAAAAATGATTGCGTTTTGCTGCCAAACCCTTGTTCCGGGCGGCGAAGAGCGGGCAGGGCTGATTTGGTTTCGCGAACCGTTTCAATTCCTCGCCATACTCCAATCCGCACAAAAGTATCTGAAGCCGGCACAAATTGCGGTGCAGCCTGCCGCCTTGAATCATATTATGGCCGGGTTCCGCATGCCGTTGTCACTACTCGCTTCAGCATGGCCAGTAGGCGGTGATTTGCGGGCAAAATATATATGGGCAAAGAATTTAACATCACGCCGACTGACGTTCCGAAAGTCGAAACCAAGTATCGTCACATCGTCACGCCGTTGCCGCATCCGGACTCGGTCGCCACGCTGGAGAAGCTGCGCCAGTTTGAGCCGCAATCCATGCGTGGCCAGCCGCCGATTGTATGGGATCGGGCGGAAGACATTTTCGTTTACGACAAGTATGGCAACCGCTGGCTGGACTGGTCGAGCGGCGTGCTGGTGACCAACGCGGGCCACGGTGTTCCGGAAGTGCGGCAGGCCATCATTGATCAGGTCAACAGCGGGTTGCTGCACAATTACTGTTTCCCCAGCGAGGAACGCGCCGCTTTGGCCGGCTATCTTGCGGGCTTGTCGCCGGAGGGTTTGAAAAAGGTTTTTCTGCTCACCACCGGCTCGGAGGCAACCGAATGCGCGCTCAAGCTCGCCCGCGCCCAAGGCATTAAGGTGGGCGGAACGAAGAAAATCGGCCTGGTCGGCTTTGATCGCGGTTTTCATGGCCGCACCCTCGGTTCGCAGCAAGCCGGCGGCATGGCCGGCCAGAAGTCGTGGATTGTCAATCTTGACCGGGCCATCATCAACGTTCCCTTCCCGGATGGTTACTGGGAGGAAAATACCGGTTTTGACGCGTTCCTCAACGGGTTGGACCGCGCCGGTTTGACCGGGGACAACATTGCGGGAGTAATGATGGAAACCTATCAGGGCGTTGGGCCGGACTTTGCTCCCATCGAGTATGTCCGCAAGCTGGCCACCTGGTGTAAGGCGCACAAAGTGGTCTTGATTTTCGACGAAGTGCAGGCCGGGTTTGGCCGCACTGGCAAGTTTTGGGCATTTGAACATTATGGCGTGACCCCAGATCTGATTTGCTGCGGCAAAGGTATCAGCAGTTCGCTGCCGCTTTCGGCGGTCATTGGCCGCGAGGAGATCATGGACCAATTTCCGCCCGGTTCGATGACGAGCACGCACACCGGCAACCCCGTCTGTTGTGCGGCGGCCATGGCCAGCGTGAAGAAAATTATCCGCGATAAACTTACTGAGAATGCGGCCTGGTTGGAACCCGTGCTGCTGGCCGGACTGAAGCGGATTCAAGCCCGTCATCCTGAAGTAGTCGGCCACGTTACGGCCAAGGGGCTCGTCGGCGGAATGCAAATTGTGAATCCCGGCAGGAAGGAGCCAAACCACGACCTCGCCCACGGCATTATCGAACGCTGCTACCAAAAGGGATTGCTGTTATTCGCCCCGGTCGGGGCCTGGGGGCAGACGGTGAAGATTGCTCCGCCCTTGACGATTCCGCTAGACGCCTTGGAGGAAGGACTGGTTGTCTTGAGTCAGGCGACGGATGAAGCCGTGACCGCCCTTTCTCAGTCTGTTAAAGTTCAGACGCTATGATGAAGATCAAAGGACTCCGCTGGTATATCGCCGGACTCCTCTGTCTTGCTTCGGCGCTGAACTATCTCGACCGCCAGACGCTCTCGGTGCTCATCGGCACGATCAAGACCGAACTCCACCTCAACAACGCCAGTTACGGCGAGATCAATGCCTGGTTTCTCGCCAGCTATGGCGTGATGTATGCCGTCAGCGGCCGCATCATTGACTACATCGGCACGCGCCGCGGGTTCATCCTCTTTGTGTCAGGCTGGTCGGTGGCCAACATGCTTCACGTCTTCGCCAGCACAGTGGGGCAGTTCTCCTTTTTCCGGTTTCTGCTGGGCGTGTTCGAGCCGGGCAGTTTCACCGGCGGCGTGAAAGCCGTCGGTGAATGGTTTCCCATGCGCGACCGGGCTCTGGCCATTGGTATTTTCAATACCGGCACGGCCATCGGCGCGGTGGCGGCGGCGCCCATTGTTTCGGTCATGGCCGTGCATTGGGGTTGGCGGTCCGCCTTCTTCATCACCGGTGCGCTGGGCTTGGTCTGGCTCGTGCCGTGGCTGCTATTTTTCAAGCATCCGAAACATCATCCCAATTTAAGTGAAGCGGAGCGCCAGTTGATTCTGGACGGCCAGGGTGAGGAATCAGCGGCGGCGAAACCGGTGCCGATGATGCGGCTGCTGCGGATGCGCGAAACCTGGGGCTGCGTGCTCGTGCGCGCATTGACCGACCCGATCAGTTACTTCCTGCTGTTCTGGATTCCGCTCTATTTTCAGAAGCAATACGACTTCGATCTGAAGCAGATCGGAATGTTCATGTGGATTCCATATGCGGCGGCGGCATTGGGCAACCTTGCCGGCGGCATCATCCCGCGGGTTCTGATTGGCCGGGGTTGGGAACTTGATCGGGCACGCAAATGCACCATGATTTTCATGACGGGACTGCTGCTCGCCTGTCTGTTTTCCGTGACGCAAACCAGCAACCCGATGCTGGCGCTCTCCTTGGTGGCCGGCATGACTTTCTGCCACGGCGGCTGGAGCAACATCACCCTCCCGGCGGAAGTTTTTCCCAAGAACGCCATCGCCACGGTCTCGGGCTTCGGCGGCGCGCTCGGTTCCTGGATGGGCGCGCTCGCGATGCTGACCACGGGTCGCATCGTGGATTCCTGGGGTTTTACGCCCATCTTTGCCGCCTGCGCCGTGCTTTACCCCGTGGCGTTGCTGCTGGTATATGTGCTGGTCGGCAAACTCGGCGTGGTCCGGAACATTGATTAGCCCATGAGCAAGTCTATCAAACCCAATGCGCAGGCCGTGCTGGCCGAAATTCGCCGCCGCGCAAAAGCAAAGCCGTTTCAAAAGCGGATGACCAATCTGCTGGTGGAACTTTGCCGCATTGACACAACGCCAAACCCCGACGTGTCCGTCATGCGCGCCGCCGAAAACAAATCTTTCGGCATCCTTGAACGCGAACTGGCAAAGCTGAATTTCGCCGGCGCACAAGCTGAGCGGCGGGCCATCAATCCGGCTATCCAGCATCACCGGCACTATTCGCTGCTGCACTTCACCAAGACCGCGCAGCGCCCCGCCGGACTTTCCCCCGAGGAAACCTACCAGGGCCGCAATAATCTCCTCTATCTCATCCCTGGCCCGGGCGAGGGCCGGGGCCAGTCCGTCGCCGTCAACGCGCATATTGACGTGGTTGCGCCCTACTTTCCGCCAAGCCGGAAAGGGGATTTAATTTTTGGGCGCGGCGCGTGTGATGACAAGGCTTCCATCGTGGGCATTATCGGCGCGCTTCAGATCCTTTCCGAAGTCATGCCCGCCGCCGGACTGCGCTGGAAACGCAATGTCACCGCGATGATGGTGATCGAGGAGGAAACCGGCGGCAACGGCTCGCTCTCCCTGGCGCTGGACCGCGAGCTGAAGAAACTTTACGACTCGATCCTGGTCGGCGAAATCACGAGCCTAAAGATTCACCCGGCCAACCGTGGCGCGGTCTGGTATCGCGCCGAATTGAAACTGCCCGGCGTTTCGCTTTTTGAAATGGCCGCGTTCGTCAACGAAGAGCTGGAGAAGGAAGGCGCGGCTTTGCGCGCCGAGAGCCGGCATGATTTGTTTCCGCAACGCCCCGTGCAAACCTGCCATGGCATCATCGGCGGTTACGGCGAACATCCCAGCCGCATCTGCGGGGAAGTTGATTTCACCATCCGCTTCAACCGCGCTCCCGACCGGAAAACCGAACGGCTCGTGCGCGATTGTCTGGACGCCGCCATCGTGGAATACACCGGCCTCTACGGCGACAAAACGAAGGTTGCCGACGCCGCCACCGGTAAGCCGATGGTCGCGCGGCACTACGACTGCCGCCGCACCGGCAAAAACCTTGCTGTTGGCGTCCATGGTGCGGCTGGCCACATGGGTTCAGTTCGCGACCGCGACGGGGCGATCACCAAGCTGTCGCACCTGGTTCGCCGCCTCATCCGTTCGCGCAGCAAGATCGAATCACTGGCCGGCAGCTCGATGCGATTGGAATTATCCAAGCCGCACGGCAGCGCTCTCATCCTCGAAGGCGGCCAGGGCTTTGTGCCGACGCATGCGATCGAGGAAGTCATGCAGCGCCTGGTTGGCGCTGCCGCTCGGGGCGCGGAAAATTACCTGCGGCTCGCCGGTCGGGACGAGATTGGGTCGGACGCGGTGCGCGTCACCTTCGAGAAACTTCACAACGCCGCGTTCGAGGGCAACCCTGATTCGCCCTCCATGAAAAACGCCATCGCCGCCGCGAAAGCCACCGGCATCTGGAAAGACGAGCCCATCCTCGGCTGGACGGTTTCCTGCGACGCCCGGTTGTTCGCCAGCGAATATCCCGGCATGGACGTGCTGACCTTTGGGCCGGGCCTGCTGGTACACGCCCATTCCGACGTGGAGCAGGTTTCCATGGCTGAACTACAGAAATCAATTGAATTTTTAGCCGCATTTCTTTTGAAACAAACCGGCTCGCTTTAATCTGACCAGAACATGAAAACCAAACTTCGCATTGGCATCATCGGCGCCGGCTCGGTCGTGCGCGAAATCTACCAGCACCTTTACTTCCGCAGCAGCTACTCGCCGATGCTGGAGATCTGCGCCGTCGCCGAACCGAACGAGCAGTTCCGCAACTGGTTCGGCGACCTCGCGGGAATTCCGGCCGAGCGGCGTTTCACTGATTACCGGGAGATGATTGCGAAGGTGAAACTCGATGCGGTGCAGGTCAACACGCCCGACCATCTGCATTGCGAGCCCACCGTGGCGGCTTTGAACGCCGGCCTCGATGTCATCGTGCCTAAGCCGACCGCCGCCACGCTCAAGGATGCGCACTTGATGATTGAAACGGCGAAAAAGACCGGGCGCTATCTTGGCGTGGATTTCCACAAGCGCGAGGACCCGCGCATCAAAGAGGCCGAGGCGCGTTTCCAGAGCGGCCGCTACGGCACTTTCCAGGCGGCGGTTTTCTATATGGTGGACAAGCTCAGCATTGCCGACCCGAACCATTCGCCGCGCTTTTTCGCCTCGCCCAATTTCGCCGAGAAAAACACTCCCGCCTCGTTCCTGACGGTTCACATGGCCGACGCGCTGATGAAGATCATCAACCTCGTCCCGGTCCAGGTCAGCGCGCGCGGCTATTCGCACAAGCTGCCGTCGCTGAAACCCATTGCCGTGAACGGCTACGACCTGGTGGATACCGAGGTGCTATTCGACACCGGCGCGGTTGCCCACATCATCACCGGCTGGGCGATTCCGAATTCCGCCTGGGCGAACACCGTGCAATCGGGCCGGCTGATTTGTTCCGATGGCTTGATTGACCTCGCGCTCGACATGCCAGGACTGCGCGAAATCCATGCCGACGGCATCTTCGAGGTCAACCCGCTGTTCAAAAACTTTGAGAAGGATAAGAGTGTCACGGGCTACGGCATCAGCGGTCCGGGTCGGCTCTATCAGCAGATTCTCGCGCAGCACAACGGCCAGATGTCCGCCGCCGACCGCGCCGGATTGATGATGCCGATGATCCTTGGTTTTCACACCGCACTGGTGCTGGAAGCCGCCGAGAAAAGCCTCGCCGCCGGTCAACGTCTCGCCACCGGCGCGACCCTGGGCACGGTCGTTGACCTCCGTCAGTTGGTTGCCAACGAGCTCGGGGACCTGGCCGCGAAAGAATATGGCTACGCCTAGGTAACTCATGCCATGGATAACCACGTGATCGGAAACCCGCTCCCAACCGCCCCCGCCCCTGAATCCCGGCGGCTCATGTCGCTCGATGTGTTGCGCGGGTTCGACATGTTCTGGATTCTCGGCGCGGATGCCTTCGTCCGGGCGCTCAACCGGATGAGCCCGTCCGCGCCCGCCAAATTTCTGTCCACTCAGCTCGAACACATCGAATGGGCCGGGTTCCATTTTTACGACCTGATTTTCCCGCTGTTTGTTTTCATCATGGGCGTCTCGACGGTTTTCTCGCTGACCAAAATCATCGAAAGCGACGGCCGCGCCGCCGCCATCAAACGCGTCGTCATCCGCAGCATCCTGCTGTACGCCTGCGGGCTGATTTATAATGGCGGACTTACCAATCCCTGGCCCGACGTGCGCTTGTCGGGAGTGCTCAGCAGCATCGCGCTCTGCTACCTCGGCGGCGGGCTTCTGTTCTGCTGGTTTAAACCGCGCGCGCTTATCGGCATCGCCGCCGCCCTGTTGATCGGCTATTGGGCGATGTTGAATTTCATCCCCATGCGCGATATTCATCTGGAGCAAGAGCACCTGGCCGCGCTTGCTGAAAAAAACGGCGACGGCGCGCTGGCCGCGCGCTTCCGCGCCGCCAACCCCTGGGCGGCCAATCCCTCGGCCATCCAGGATAGTCCCGTCTGGGCGGCGACGCAGCGGATGTATGCGGAGACGACCAACCGCGTGACCGGGAAATATGAAATGGGCTACAATGTCGCCAACCACTTCGACTTCGAGCATCTGCCCGGTCGCAAGCGCGACCTGTTCTGGGAGCCGGAAGGTCTGTTGGGTGCATTGCCCGCCGTCGTCACCTGCTTGCTGGGAATCCTTGCCGGACTTTTCATTCGCAATAAATCCGTGAACGACACGAATAAGGTTTTCTGGCTCATCGGCGCCGGCGCGGCGGGTGTGGCCCTTGGATTTTTATGGGGATTGCAATTTCCGGTCATTAAAAAAATCTGGTCTTCGTCATTCGTCCTTGTGGCGGGTGGTTACAGCGCGATGCTGCTGGGCGCGTTTTACTGGATCGTGGATGTGAAGAAATGGCAGGCGTGGGGCCAGCCGTTTCTGTGGATTGGCATGAACCCGATCACGCTCTATCTCGCAAGCAACTTTATCGGCGGCGGGTTCCAGAAATTGGCCAGTCGGCTGGCCGGCGGAAGCGTGACCCGATTCCTGAACGCGCATGTCGCCGCCGGCTTCGGCGACCTGGTCGTTTGCCTCGTGGGTGTCCTGTTGTTCATCTGGTTTGCCCGCTTTCTATTTCAGAGAAAAATCTTCCTGCGTTTATGAACCGCGGGCTCAGGCGATCAGTTCACTGGCCGGCTTAAGACCGGCTCGCCGGCCAAAGGATTTTCGTGCAGCCGGCTGTATGGTTTCGTTGCTCTTAGGTCGAAGACCCATGAGGGCATGGGCTTCCCAAGCCATGCAAATGGGTTTCCTAAAGCGAAGTCGTGCGCTGACGCGCAGGGCAGTCTCCCTCGTCACGCCTCGCCATCCCGCCTTTAGAACGAAAACCACCCGCCTCGGAATTTTTCGACCGGCTCGGCTCTTAACTTATTTTGCAGTTTTGGCGGTGATGCCTAGGTTAAGCATTGGCAATAGCTGCGTGCTCTCTTTCACCCCGTAGTTGAAGATGATGAAACCGCCCGTCTTGTAGCGGCGGGTGATTTCAATCTCCTCAATGGCGCGATCTGCCCCGAATCGGGACGAGGAAGAACTCACCCCCAGCCCGGGATAGCACGGAACCCGCCCCGCCCATTTGACCTGCTGGGATACCATGTTTTCAAAGGTCGCCTTGCTGGGGGTGTAGTCCATGGGACACACGAAATCCAGATAACCCTGGTCGCACCAGAGCTTCCAATCCTGGCCCACGCCATCGCGATCCACGTTCCAGTTGCGAAACACGGCGGCAGAGATTTTGATGTTCGGTTTCAGGGCGCGCGCCTGTTCGCTCACGGCCTTCACCACGGTGGTGATGTTGCTCCGGCGCCAGTCCAGCCATGGCTGATACAACGGACCCGTTTTCTGCACGTCGCCCGGCCAGTTTTTCAGCGCGGTGCCGCAGGCTTTTTCAAACCGCTGCTTGCAGCCGTCGCAAAAACAATAATCCGAACCGGGGTAACGGATATAATCGAAATGGATGCCGTCCAGATCGTAATCGCGGACCAGCTCGAGCATGGCATCGATCTCGAGCTTTTGATTTTTGGGATGGGACGGGCACAGCCAGGTTTCCTCCTTGCCTTCGGCTTTTGCGACTCGCATCTGCAGGCGGCCTTCCGCCCGCATCTGGTCAACAAATTCCTTGGGCGTGGCGAAGCCGAGGTTCCAGTTGACCTTCCAGACGTGAATTTGGATGCCGTATTTGCGGCAGGCGGCCAGACATTGGCGGATTTGGTCGCCTTGCTCGG
>CAIOIC010000038.1 GCA_903858275.1 uncultured Verrucomicrobia subdivision 3 bacterium
CATTGATATAAACCGCCCGCGCCCGGCTCAAGTCATAGCCCGCCGGCAGGTCGAGCGTCGTTTCGAACGGCCCGTAGCTGATTTCCATGACCAGAAAGCTGCAATGCGGCGCGCGGCAGCAGTCGGGGCGAATGCCGTTGATGCGCAGCCGCTGGCCTTCGGCGATGATTTCCAGGCTGTCGCTCTTCATGCCGGCCAGCTCGGCCTTGATCACGAGACCGTTGTTGGCGACGTAAATGTCGGTGTTGGGCGTCCAGCGGCCCGTAGCCGGCTCACCTGTGCTATGGCTGCGCGGCGCAAAATGAATCGAAGAACTGACTTTGGTTGCGGCCATGTTACAAAAGTGTTTTCTGAATTTTCTGCCGGATTCCGCGAACGGTCAAGGCAAGGTGATTTTTTTGTGCTCCTCGTTTTCGTGATCGTGCGAACAACCGCAGTTGCAACCGCGATCATGTTTTTTGGGGTCGGAACTGCGCCAGACAAAAACCACCGCCACACCAAGCACAATCACCAAGGGAAGAAATTGCTGCCAACTCATGGTGGCAACATAGCTGCAAACCGGAATCGCGCAAATGGAATTTTCGGCGTGAACCGCCGGCGGTTTCCGCTACCCTGCCCACATGGCTGAACCGTTCCGTTACCATCATCGCGTCACCTACGCCGAATGCACCGTCGGCAACCACATCTACCACTCCCGCTACCTCGATTTGCTGGAGGCGGCGCGCGGTGAATTTTTGCGTTCGCTCGGCACGCCGGTCCTGACCTTGCAGGATGCGGATTATATTTTCCCCGTCATCGAGGCGCGGCTGCGTTACCAAGCCCCGGCGCGATACGATGATTGGCTGACGATTGAAGTCCGCCCCTCGCTGGTCGAACGCATCCGCGTGAATTTCCACCACCGCATCCTTGATCAGAACCAAAAACTGCTGCTGGAGGCCGAAACCTTTCATTGCGGCACCAGCCGCGAGGAGAAGCCAAAACGGTTGCCGCCGGAACTGGTGGAAAAACTTTTGCCGCTCGTGGCGAAGTAAGATTTTCACCGCCGGTTCCGGCTTGCGCAAAGCGCTTTCGTTTGCTCAAATTCAGCGGCGCGCGCGATGCAAAAACCACCAAATTACCCCAAACATTACTGCGGAGTTTTCGGCGTTTTCGGTCACCCGAACGCTGCGGAGCTGGCCTACTTCGGACTTTACGCCCTGCAACATCGCGGCCAGGAGAGTGCCGGCATTGTCACCGGCCACGACGGCAAGTTTTACAAACACCACGGCATGGGACTCGTGCCGCAGATTTTCAGCGACCCGAAAATCCTGCACGACCTCGTCGGCGACCGGGCCATCGGCCACACGCGGTATTCCACCACCGGCACCTCGAATCTCCGCAACGCCCAGCCGCTCACCGTGGACTGCGCCCGCGGCCAGATCGCCGTGGCCCACAACGGCAACCTCACCAACGCCGCGCAACTCCGCGATGAACTCGAATCACGCGGGCTCGTTTTCCAGACCACCGTGGACAGCGAGATCATCATCATGATGCTTGCGCAGCCGACCATGGGCGGCGTCGCCAACTCACTCGTTCAGACTTTGCGCCGCATTGAGGGCGCGTATTCACTCGTCATCCTGACGGAAAAGGAACTCATCGGCGCGCGCGATCCGCATGGTTTCCGCCCGCTGTCCATCGGTCGCACGGCGAACGGCGCGTGGATTCTTTCCAGCGAGACGACGGCCTTTGATTTGATTCACGCGCAATTCGTCCGCGACATCGAGCCGGGCGAAATTGTCATCATCAACGACAAAGGCCTGACCAGCATTCAGGCTTTTCCCGAACACAGCAAAAAAGCCTTCTGCATTTTTGAATACGTCTATTTTGCGCGGCCGGACAGTGTCCTGAACGGCCACAGCGTCTATGACGTGCGCAAGGAAATGGGCCGCCAGCTTGCCCGCGAACATAATATCAAAGCCGATCTGGTGATTCCAGTGCCGGACAGCGGCGTGTGCGCGGCGATGGGCTACGCCGAGGAATCCGGCATCCCCTACGAAATGGCGTTCATCCGCAACCATTACGTCGGCCGCAGTTTTCTCCAGCCCACGCAGCTCATCCGCGATTTCAACGTCCGCGTGAAACTCAACCTCATCGAGTCGCTCGTCAAAGACAAGCGCGTCATCATCGTGGATGATTCCATTGTGCGCGGGACGACGTGCCGTTCCCGGGTGAAAACGCTCAAGGAAGCCGGGGCCAAGGAAGTTCATGTCGCCGTCAGTTGTCCGCCGCACCAATATCCGTGCGTTTATGGCATCGATTTTCCCGATCGCAGCAAGCTCATGGCGGCGAACAACACCGTGGACGAGATTCGTAAATACCTGAATGCCGATTCGCTGCACTACCTCTCCCAAGCCGGCATGGTGGCCGCGACCAGGCAACCGGCGGAAGCCTTCTGCATGGCGTGCTACAACGGCAATTATCCCGTCACCTATGACCCGCTGCTCGACAAGCACATCATCGAGCGCCGCCGCAAAGAGACGCAAACCCTCGGCGAAGCCGCCGCGAAGGAAAATGAGCAATTCAAGCTTTTGAAGGTGTGAAGCGCGGCGCAGGGCGGGCCGCAAAAGAGTATTGGCACAAACGCAATTGAGCTGTTGTTCAAATTGCGCAGCAGCTTTAGCATGTGCAAACTCAAATCCACCATGAAACTGCTCGTCACCGCCGTCTTGTTTTTTGGCCTCCATGCTTTCGCCGCACTCCAGCCAATTGCTTCATGGTCGTTCGATGATGGACGCACCAACGCCATGAGCGGCGTGGTCGAGTTTGCGCCGGGGGTCAGCGGGCAGTGTCTGGTGCTGGATGGCTTGACGACACACCTAGCGCAACCCGCCGGACCGAACCAAGCCCTGACCAATGAATTCACGGTTACCGCGTGGGTGGCGCTCGGTTCGTATCCGCTGAACTGGTCGCCAGCGGTGGATTTGGCGGAAACGAATCAGTGCGGATTTTCTCTCGGGGTGGATGCACACGGAAGATTTGGGCTGTGGCTGCGGGCCGGCGAAAATTGGCGGGGGCTGGCGGCCACGAACGTGATTTCCTTGCGGCAGTGGCATCACCTCGCCGCCACGCTGGCGACGAACGGACAAACTGCTTTGTTCCTCGATGGCAAGCGGGTCGCGGAGAAAACGATCCAAGGCCAATTCATCCCGCCGACAAAACTGGATTTGTTAATTGGCAAAAGCCGGGGCAAAGCCAAGCCCGAAGGTTCGATTCGTCTCGAATCCTGTGCGGAGGCATTCGCATTTTTGGACGGCGCACTGGACGAATTGAAAATTTTCGATCATGCACTGTCGCCTCATGAAATTGCCGCGAATTATGCCTCGGCTCATGCTCCGGCGAAATCGCCTCTGGCCGAGCGGGTTTTGCCCGCCGGTCCGGACGGCGCATTCGGCGCATTTTACACGCGGCTGAAATATTATCCGCAATGGGACAACCCGTGGCGCGTGGGCGATTTTGCCGATGTGGTCGTGCGCTTCGGCAACTTGCCGTTCAAGTTCATCTTCTGGCGCGGCACCAGCTACATTCCCAACTGGGTCACAGAAAACGGCATCTGGTTCAACAACGAGTTCAACGAAACCTGGGCGGGGGTCAAAGGCTGCGGCGAGCCGATGTCCGACAAACAAACGCGCTACTCCAACGTCCGCATCATCGAAAACAGTGAGGCGCGCTGCGTGGTGCATTGGCGTTATGCGCTGACGGATGTTTTCTATCACATCGCCCGTGAGGACGCCGCGACCGGCTGGGGCGACTGGTCGGACGAGATTTACACCATCTACCCGGACGGCACTTCGGTGCGCGACATCACGCTGCACAGCACTCATCCGGCGCAGCCGCACGAGTGGCAGGAGAGCATCGTCGTGATGGGACCGGGTTTCAGCCCGGAAAATTCCATCGAACCGGTGGGGCTCACGCTCGTGAATGCTGCCGGAGAAAAGGTGGATTACTCATGGGAAAAATCCATGCCGCCGAAGTTGCCCGGCAAACCGGCTCATCCGGTCATTCAAGTCATCAACACGAAAAGCCGGTTCAAGCCTTTCAGCCTGTTGCGTCCGCAAGACAACACGTCCTTCAACATCTACAGCGGCGAATCCCGGCGCGAGGTGAGCCTGTATCCATGGTGGAATCACTGGCCCGCCGCAACTTATGCCAGCGATGGCCGCTATGCGATGGCCGCCGACCGCGCCAGCCATTCGTCGCTCACGCACTTGATTTGGGATGCCTATCAAACCGGACCGCAGTGGGTGCGCAAAATCATGCTGGCGGGCATGACCGATCAGCCGGCGGAAAAACTCCTGCCGCTGGTCCGTTCGTGGAGCCAGCCGCCGGAACTTAAGCTGGCCGGCGACGGCTACAAAAACCTCGGCTATGACCCGGCGCAAAAAGCTTACGTTCTGAAATGCGAAAAACCCGGCGCGGTGCTGGCGTTTGAACTCATCGCGAACGGGCAATCGCCGGTGGTTAATCCGGCGTTGACAATTCTCGGCTGGGGCAAGGCAGATGCGAAATTGAAGCTCGATGGCAAAATGGTTTCGCGTGGAGAAAACTTTCGCTGGGGTCACCGCCAGACGATTGATGGCGACGATTTGATTGTCTGGCTCAAAGCGGATTCAATTTTGCCATTGAAATTCCTGCTTACCCCGAAATAAATCCCCATCTATCCGTGAAAGCAATCCAAGTCAGAGCCACATGAACCCACGGGTTTCCATCCGCGATGTGGCCCGCCGGGCGGGGGTGTCGCATACGACCGCATCGCTGGCGCTGCGGAGCGATCCGCGCATACCGGCGGCGACCCGGCGCAAGGTGGAGGTGGCGGCCCGGCAACTCGATTACCGGCCGCACGCGGTGGTCGCGGACCTCATGGCGCAACTGCGCACGCTCAAGATCAAGGCGGGCACCGCAACGCTGGGGTTCATCACCGCGTGGCCGACGCGGGACAGTTGGGAGAAGTCGCCCAATCTCCGCCGTTTTTTTGCAGGGGTGAAGACACGCGCCCGTGAACTTGGATATCAGGTCGAGGTATTCTGGTTGCGTGAACCGGGGATGACGGCACGGCGGATGAGCCAGATTCTCCGCGCCCGCGGCATCCGCGGCCTGATTCTGCAATCGCTGCCCAAGGCACACGGTCACCTCTCGCTGGAGTGGCGGCATTTCGCGGCAGTGGCCAAAGACTTGACCATCACACGGCCACGGCTTCACCGGGTGATTTCGTCGCACTTCGAGGACATGCGGTTGGTGGTGCATCATCTCAAACGCCACGGCTATCGCCGGCCCGGTTTGGTGCTGTCTGCCGAACTCGACGACCGCGTGAACCGGGCGTGGCTCGCGGCTTATTTATTATACCAGCACGACCTGCCGGCGCGCGACCGTGTGCCGGCACTGATTCTCGCAGCAGACCAGAAGCAGACGCATTTCGCCCGCTGGTTCAACCGGCATCGACCCGAAGTCATCCTGTTCACGGAGCTGCCGGTGACAACGTGGATTGAGGGACTACGCCGGCGCGCGCCGGAGGACGTGGGGTTGGTGCATCTGGATTGGTCGGCAGAACACGCGCCGCTGGCTGGCATTGATGCGGATGCGGAGACGATTGGCGGAGCGGCAGTGGACCTGCTGGTGGGGCAATTGCACGCGCACGAATACGGGATTCCGGCGCGGGAAAAGATTGTAGCCGTCAGCGGCCGTTGGATTACGGGAACTTCGCTGCGGCAGGGTTGATCGGGTTCAGTTTACTGTAAAACATAATTGCCGTTGTTCGGGAGTCGCGCCGGTGGTTCAATGAGCGGCATGGAACCAACACCGCTGCCTCAGTCCGGGCGAACCAAGGACAAACTACGCAAGGGCCAACCAGTCCTCGGCGGCTGGACCTTGACCGGCAATCCGGCAGTCGCCGAGATCATGGCGGCGGAGGGGTTCGATTTTCTTGGCGTGGACATGGAACACACGCCGATCAATACCGAGACGTTTTATCATCTGGCGCTGGCCGTTAAAGGCACCGGCTGCGAACTGCTGGCGCGCCTGCCAGCCTGTGACCCGGTGCTCGCCAAACAGGTTCTAGATTTGGGTGCCGCCGGCATCATCGTACCTTCAGTCAACACGCCGGCCGAGGCGGCGCAAAGCGTGGCGATGGCGAAGTTTCCTCCGGACGGCATCCGCGGTGCGTCGTTGTGCCGGGCGACGGGCTTCGGGTCACGATTCTCCGAGTATTTCCAAAACCACAACCGTGACGTGGTGGTCGTGGTGATGCTGGAGCACATCACGGCGGTGAAAAATGCCGATGCAATCCTCGCCACGCCGGGCGTGGACGCGGTGCTGATCGGGCCGTATGACCTGTCGGCGTCGATGGGGTTGGCCGGGCAGTTGCAGCACCCCGACGTGCTCGCGGCGCAACAGACGATTCTTGATGCCTGTCGCCGTCACCAGGTCGCACCCGGCATCCACGTGGTGCCGGTGGACGCCGGCGAGGTGCGGCGGCGGATGACCCAGGGCTTCCAGTTCATCGCGTGCGGCATTGACACGCTGTTCGTGCGCGAAGGGTGCCGCACGATGCTGAAAGCGCGTGAGGCATAACGATTGAAACGTAAACATGAAAACAATCTTGGTCACTGAGTCGGAATTCGCGAAAGCTGCGGAAATTTTTCACAGCGCGAAAGATGTTCGTTGTGAGCCGGCGCCGGCAGATGAGGCGGCATTGGCGGAGGCCGTCATTGCGCGCGGCGCACGGGCGGTCATCGTCGGTGTGGCGCCATATCGCGGACCTTTGTATGCGGCGCTCGGCCAGAACAACGGCACAATCATCGCCCGGTTCGGCGTCGGTCACGACAGCGTCAACAAGCCGCTTGCCCGCCAGCACGGCATCGTGGTGACCAACACGCCCGGTGCGCTGGATGTCAGCGTCGCCGAGCACACCCTGTGGCTGATGGGCTGCCTGGTGCGGAAGATCAGCCAGTTGGAAGCGCGGTTTCGCGCGGGCAAGTTTGCCGGCGAGGTCGGCATGGAGTTGCGCGGCAAGACGCTTGGCATCCTCGGCTTTGGCGCCATCGGTCGCAGCGTGGCTTCAATTGCGCATTTTGGTTTTGGCATGAAGGTTATCGCCTGCAATCGGGGTTCATCTGCGCCCCCGCACAAAAATGACGATGTCGAACGTTTCACGAGCGACCCGGAAGAGCTTTTCCGCGCCTCGGATATTGTCAGTGTCCATCTGCCGGCGAATGCAAGCACCCAACGATTCGTCAATACGACCCGTCTGACCTGGCTCAAACCCGGCGCGATGCTCATCAACACTGCCCGTGGCGCGGTGCTTGATGAAGCGGCGCTCTACGACGCGCTTGCCGCCGGACGACTCGCGGGGGCGGCGCTGGACGTGTTCGAGCGCGAACCATATGCGCCCGCCCATCCGGACAAGGATCTGCGCCAGCTGGAGAACGTTGTCCTCACGCCGCACATCGGCTCGAACACCCGCGAGGCCAATCGCAGAATGGCGGAATCGGCTCTGGAAAACGTCCGCGGTTTTTTCGCCGGCAAACTCGATCAACTGACTCGCGTAGACCAACTTTGACCGCAAGCAACCGTGACCCCGACCCGCTCCAGACACGTCCGACACAAGGCGATTGCGTTTGCGCTTACACTCACTGCCGTCACTAATTTCGGCTGCGTGTGCATTGTCAGGCGATCGGCAAAATCAATCACTTGACTTAATGAAAATAACCAACGCAAAAACCTTCCTCGTTGAAGGGATCAAATACAACTGGACGCTCTTCAAAATCGAAACCGACTCCGGCATTCACGGCTGGGGCGAGGCCACGAACTGGCCGGGTTCCCCGCTCATCGAAGCTGCCTGCAAGCATGTCGGCGAGTTCATCATCGGGCAGGATGCCCGCAGGCTCGATTATCTCTGGACCAAGGTTTACCGCGACATGAACTGGCTCGGCCAGGCCGGGCCACTCCTCTCCGCCATCAGTGCGATGGATATTGCGCTTTGGGACATCAAGGGCAAGGCCGCGGGAATGCCAATTTACGACCTGCTCGGCGGTCTCTATCGAAAGAAAGTCCAACTCTACGCCAACTACTGGTTCACCGGCGGAGGACACTCGCCCGAGGACTATGCGCGCCAGGCCAAGGAGACGGTGGCCAAGGGGTTCACCGCGCTGAAGTTCGACCCCTTTGCCCATGTGAACTACTGGTATGGCGAGGATTTGAGCGACAACAACGGCCTCACCGAAAAGCAAAAGCAGCTCGCATTGGATGTTGTGGCCGCGGTTGCCAAGGCCGCCGGCCCGGAAGTCGCCATCGCCATTGAGACCCATGCCTTCCTGAATGGCCCGACCGCCGTGGAAATGGCCAACCGCCTCGCAAAACTGGGCTTCAACTGCATGTGGTATGAGGAACCCGCCCTGCCGGAATTTCCCGACGCCATCGCCGACATCCGCCGCAAGATCACGCTGCCGGTGTGCGTGGGCGAACGCCTCCACAGCCGATTCATGCTCCGCGCCGTCCTCGAGAAACAGGCGGCCGACATCGTCATGCCGGACATCACCCGCTGCGGTGGAATCAGCGAAATGCGCAAGATGGCCAATCTCGCTGAGACCTACAATGTCCCAATCGCCCCGCACAACCCGAACGGCCCGATTTCGACCATCGCTTCGGCCCACACGATGGCAACCGTGCCTAATTTCTTCCGCCAAGAATTCATGGTCAACGATGTGCCGTGGCGGGACGGATGCCTCTCGCATCCGCTGCCGGTTTCCAATGGCTTCTTCGAGATACCCGATCGTCCCGGACTCGGCTTCGACATCGACGAGTCCGTCCTGCTGGCCCATCCGGGACTGCGCACCCGCCCAACCGACCGCACTTTTTACATCTGATGAACCCGCTCTGGAAATCCGACGAGGAACTTTTTGCGCTCACCCGCCGCGAACTCTACACCGCCGTGGTGGGCGACATCATGGACATCCTCGGCCACAAACGCCAATTTCTTCCACCGACAATCCAGCCGCTGCGCGATGACATGGTTGTCATCGGCCGGGCCATGCCGGTCTTGGAAATGCACGATGAAGGAGGCGAGGGGCCGGGGCGTCACAGCGAGGTGGTCAACCGGCCTTTCGGCCTGATGCTCCCGGCCTTGGATGATTTGCAACCCGGCGAAGTCTACCTCTGCAGCGGCTCTTCACCTTCCTACGCGCTCTGGGGCGAACTAATGAGCATGGCGGCCACGAACCGTGGCGCTGTCGGCGCGGTGGTCAACGGCTATTCACGCGATACCAAGGGTATTCTTGCGCAGAACTTCGCCTGCTTCTCGATGGGCCGCTATTCCCAGGACCAACGCCCGCGCGGCAAGGTGGTGGACTTCCGCTGCACCATCAAATTCGGCGATGTGACCGTGCACCCCGACGATATCGTCTTCGGCGACCTGGACGGCGTTTGCGTCGTTCCGAAGGAAATCGAAACCGAAGTCTTCACCCAGGCCTTGGAAAAGGCCCGCGGCGAGAAACGCGTCTTCGAAGCGATCAAGGGCGGCATGAAAGCCCAGGAATCGTGGGACAAATTCGGCATCATGTGACCATGAAAATCACCAGACTCGAAACCTTCCACATCCGGCCGCGCTGGCTGTTTCTGAAAGTCCACACCGACGCCGGCATTGTCGGCTGGGGTGAGCCGGTGCTTGAGGGGCGCGCCCGCACGGTCGAGACGGCCGTTCAGGAACTGGGGCGCATCCTCATCGGCGAGGACCCGACGCGCATCGAGCATCTCTGGCAGAAATGCTACCGTGGCGGCTTTTATCGCGGAGGGCCGATCCTCACCTCGGCGCTTTCGGGCATTGAGCAGGCGCTTTGGGACATCAAGGGCAAGGCGGCGGGATTGCCGGTGCATGATCTGCTGGGCGGGCGTGTGCGCGACAGGATTCGCCTCTACGGCTGGCTCAACATCGCCGGCACCGGTGATTATGTTTCGGAGGTGGCCAAAGCGGTGGGCAACCGGGAGTTCACGGCTTACAAATTTGTGCCCGTGCCGGCCTGCGAGCCTGTCGAGACACCGCGCTTCATCGACGAGGTGGTCGAGACCGTCGCCAACCTGCGCAAGACTCTTGGCAATGACATCGACATGGCGCTCGATTTCCATGGCCGTTGCACGCCGGCGGTGGCGAAGCAACTTTGCCGCGCGCTCGAACCATTTCGCCCGATGTTCATCGAAGAGCCTGTGCTGCCGACCAACCCGCGGGCGATGAGGGAAATCAAAGAGTCCACGACCATTCCGATCGCCGCCGGTGAGCGCCTTTTCACGCGCTGGGATTTCAGCGACCTACTGCACAGCCAGTCGGTCTCAATCATCCAGCCCGACCTGTCGCATGTCGGAGGCATCTTCGAAGCGCGCAAGATTGCCGCGATGGCCGAGATCCACGATATCGTCATCGCCCCACATTGCCCGCTCGGCCCGATCGCGCTGGCCTCCTGCCTGCAGCTTGATGCCTGCACGCCGAATTTCCTCTGCCAGGAGCACCTCACGCTCGGCGAGGGGATTCTCAAGGAGCCGATCCAGGTGGAGAAGGGCTACGCCCTGATTCCAGACAAGCCCGGACTCGGCGTCGAGGTGGACGAGGAGAAACTTGAGAAACTTGTTTTCGACGGGATCTGGGAGACGCCACAATTCGCCCGCAAAGACGGCTCGATCACCGAGTGGTGAAATTCCAAACAAACACAACATCATGATCCTCGACACCCTGGAAAACTCCCAGCCCTACGAAAGCCTCCACCCGCTATTTGGGGCGGCTTTCAAACACCTGCGCGAACTTGCCGCACGTTCGGACCTGCCGGACGGGCGCATCGATCTGGATGGCGAGAGCCTGTTCGCCATGGTCATTCGCGGCAGCGGAAAAACCCCGGATGAGGTGCGCAACGAGACGCACCGCCGCTACATCGACATCCAGTTTGGCGCAGAGGGCGTGGACCGCATCGGCTGGATGCCGGTCACGGAATGCCGGCAGCCCAAAGGCTACGATCCGGACAAGGACGTGGAATTCTACGACGACACCCCTGGCACCTGGTTCGAACTCGGGCCGAACCAGTTCGCGATTTTCTTCCCATCGGATGCCCACGCGCCGATGGCCAACACGGGCAAGGACCTGACGAAAATCGTCATCAAAGTGGAGGTTTAAACTTTCTTAATCCATGAACAGCGCATTCCCCGAACCGCTCCTCGAAAAAGTCCGTCAGCAGAAAATCATCGCCGTGGTGGTGATTGACGATGCGGAAGCCGCCGTGCCGCTCGCCCGCGCCCTGCTCGATGGCGGCATCTCAGCCATCGAACTCACCTTGCGCACACCCTCGGCATTCGAATCGCTGCAGCGCATCCGCGAGCATTGCCCGGAAATGACGGCGGGCCTCGGCACGGTGATCTCAACCGCTCAGGTGGAAAAAGCCGCGGCCGCCGGCGCCGCATTCGCCGTGGCCCCCGGCCTGAATCCGAAGGTCGTTCTCGCGGCGCAAGCGGCGGACTTGCCGTTCGCTCCGGGCATCGTCACGCCCTCGGACATCGAGTGCGCGTTTGAACTTGGCTGCAAGCTGCTCAAGTTTTTCCCGGCCGAGCCCAGCGGCGGCATTGCCTATCTGAATTCGATGGCCGGCCCCTACGCGCATCTAGGCCTCGAATACATTCCGCTCGGCGGCTTGGATGAGAACAACTTCACCCGCTATCTCGCCCTGAAAAACGTGCCCGCCGTGGGTGGCTCGTGGATCGCACCGCGCGATCTGATCCAAAACAAAGCCTGGACCACCATCACCGGCAACGCCCGGCGGGCCATCGAAAAGACTCAGAATTTATGAATCACAAGACCATCGTCACCTTCGGTGAAATCATGGGGCGGCTCTGCCCGTCCGGCCACCTGCGTTTCGTGCAAGCCATGCCCGGCACGCTCGAACTCACCTTCGCGGGCGCGGAGGCCAACGTCGCCGCCTCGCTCGCCATTTTCGGGGCGAACGCCCGCTTCGTCACCGCCCTTCCGAACAATGTGCTCGGCGACTCCTGCGTGCGCACCTTGCGCGGGCTCGGCGTGGACACCTCCCTAATTGTTCGCACAAAGAGCGGCCGTCTCGGCCTCTATTTCGTCGAGAAAGGCGCCAACCAGCGTCCGAGCAATGTCGTTTACGACCGCGCCCACAGCTCGATCGCCGAGGCCAGTGCGGCGGACTTCGACTGGGCTGCCATTTTCCAAGGCGCAGGCTGGCTCCACACCACGGGCATCACCCCGGCGCTCTCGCGCAAGGCCTTCGAATCCTGCCTCGCCGCAGTCCGCGCCGCCAAGGCCGCCGGGATGACGGTTTCCTGCGACCTGAACTTCCGCAAAAAACTCTGGGACTGGGAACCGGGCACCAAGTCCACCGAACTCGCCCGCCGCAGCGTGAGCGAAATCCTGCCGCATGTGGATGTCTGCATTGCCAACGAGGAGGACGCGGCCGATGTGCTGGGCATCCACGCCGAGGGCGGCGACATCCATGGCGGCCAGCTTGCCATCGCGCACTACCCCGAAGTCGCCAGGGAAATCATCCGGCAATTCCCCAACATCCGCCAAGTCGCGATCACGCTGCGCGAAAGCCTTTCCGCCTCGCACAACAACTGGGGCGCGATGCTCTATGACGCCGCCTCCGATCAAGCGTTCTTCGCCCCGCTTCAGGACGGCAGCTACGCCCCCTACGAGATCCGTAACATCGTGGACCGCGTCGGCGGCGGCGACAGCTTCGGGGCCGGTTTGGTCTTCGCGCTAAACACGCCCGAACTCTCCGCTCCGGAACAGGCGATCCGTTTTGCCGTGGCCGCCTCGTGCCTCGCGCACTCGATCGAAGGCGACTTCAACTTCTCCAGCCGCGCCGAAGTCGAGGCGCTCATGGGCGGCAACGCCTCGGGACGCGTCGTCCGCTGAAATCATTCTCAAAACATCCATCCAACATGAAAAAAGTCCTCATCACCAACCATGTCCCCGACGACCATCTCGAGCCCTTGCTCGGGCTGGCGGAAATCATCAAGGGTCCCTCGGGCGGTCCGATGTGCTCGCGCGCGGAGGTTCTGGCCCTCGCGCCGGAACTCTTCGCCATCATCAACCAGCACGAACTTACGGTGGACCGCGAACTTCTTGCCGCGGCGCCGAACCTGCGCATCGTGGCCAACGTCGCCATCGGCTACAACAACCTCGACATCGCCGCGCTCGACGAAGCCGGCGTCTGGGGCGTCAACTGCCCGGGCGTCTTCGCGGAATCGGCGGCCGACCACACTCTGGCACTGCTGTTGGCGGTTGCCCGCCGCGTGACCGAGGCCGATGCCTATGTGCGTTCCGGCCAATGGGCGAAGGATGGTTTCCAACCCGGCCCTTGGGATGGAATGCTGTTAGGAGGCAAAACCATCGGAATCGTCGGCTTCGGTCAAATCGGCCGGGCCGTGGCCAAGCGCGCCGAGGCCTTCGGCATGCCGATTATTTTCCATGACGCCACCAGGCACGACGACCCGCGCTATCGCCCGCTCGAAGCCTTGCTGGCGGAAGCCGACGTGGTCAGCCTGCACGTGCCGCTGCTGCCGGAAACCCGTCATCTTCTCAACGAACGCACCATCGCACTCATGAAACGTGGAGCCATCGTGCTCAACCTTGCGCGTGGCCCGGTGGTGGACGAGAGCGCCCTGGCCACCGCGCTCGCCAGCGGACATCTCGGCGGAGCCGGCATGGATGTCGCCGAGAACGAACCGAAAATCCATCCCGGTCTCCTCGCACAGAAGAATGTCGTCTTCACCCCGCACATCGGCGGCGGGACCATCGAAAGCCGCAAGCGGGCGCGCCTCACCTGCGCCCGCAATGTCGCCGAGGTCCTCCAAAGCCGCCCGCCACTCAATCCAGTGAATCGCCCCATCCGATACCGATAGCTATCTCAATTTCCAAAAACACCATGAACCCACCCCATACCACCCACGTCCGCTACAAGGTGATCGCTTTTGCGGTCGCGCTCGCCGCAGTCACTTATCTGGATCGCGCGTGCATCGGCACGTGCGCGCCGGACATCATGCGCGATCTCGGCTTGAGCAAAAATCAGATGAGCCTCGTTTATAGCGCGTTTGCGCTGGCCTATGCACTTTTTGAAATCCCCACGGCGTGGTGGGCCGACCGGCGCGGCACGCGCCATGTGCTGACGCGAATCGTGGTCTGGTGGTCGGCATTCACGATGCTGATTGCGGGGGCCTGGAACTTCGTCTCGCTGCTGGTGATGAATTTTCTATTCGGCTGCGGCGAAGCGGGCGCGTGGCCGAGCGTGGCGCGGACGTTTTCGCGCTGGGTGCCGCGGACGGAGCGCGGTCGAGTGCAAGGCATCTTTTTCAGCGGCGCACATCTGGCCGGTGGCCTGACGCCGCTGCTGGTGATTTGGCTGACACAAACCCTGCACTTAAATTGGCGAACGGTGTTTTTGATGTTCGGCACAATCGGCGTCGTGTGGGCGGTGACGTGGTTTCGCTGGTTCCGCAACGATCCTTCGGAGCACCCGCAGGTTTCACCGGCGGAGCTGGAAAAAATCGTCGCCGATCGCGCGCCGGTGGGCGCCCACCACGAAGGCTGGGCGTATTGGAAACGACTGCTCAGCCATCCCAATACCCTGCCGCTTTGTCTGATGTATTTTCCGAACAGCTATGCGTTTTATTTTTGCATCACGTGGCTACCGACGTATCTGAGAGAAAAGCACGGCATGGATGCGTTGCAGCTCGGCCTGTTCGCGGGTTTGCCGTTGATCCTGAGCGTGGGCGGCGATTTATTCGGCGGCGTCGCGACGGATCTGCTCACGCGTCGCTTTGGACTGCGAATTGGCCGGTGTGGCTTGGGGGCGACGGCCTACGTGCTGGCAGGCTCATCCATGATTCTGGCGACGATGGTGCCGCAGCCGTTGCTGGCGGCAACGCTGATTGCCACGGCCGTGGCAGCGAGCATGTTCACGCTCAGCGCGTCGTGGAGCACCTGCCTCGACATCGGAGGCAATCACGCCGGTGTCGTCAGCGCCGCGATGAACACCTCCGGTGCGTTGAGTTCGGTAATTAGTCCGCTAATGGTGACGTGGCTGCTGAGCAGCTTTGGCACTTGGAATGCACCGTTGTATCTAATGGGTGGACTTTTCCTCGGCGGCGCTGTCTGCTGGGGACTGATTGATCCACGCAAACGAATCTTTGATTAATCAATATGAAACGCCTCCTTTGTCTTGTTCTCGGGACCGCCGCGCTTTCAGGTGCGGCTAGGGCGGCGGAGCGAACCTACGACTTCTATCAGCCACAGGTGAAGCACGTCACGCTTCACGAGGGCAAGCTGGCGGAGGGACACTACGCCTACAACCACATGGCGTCAGTGGAATGGTTTGATGGACGGTTTCACGCCGTCTGGGGTGGCCACGCCGAAACCCATCTCGAAGGCAAGCCGGGACAAGTCAACCTATGGTCCACAAGCACGAACTTCGAGCAATGGAGTGCGCCACAGAAACTCGCTCATGCCGGACCGGGCGCCTTGCCACCGGATCCTCAAGGTGTCCAGTGGCAGCCGAACCTGCTCAACTTCCACGACCGCCAGCTCTGGTGCGTCTGGTCGTTCAACAGCAAGAATCCCGACCTCGACGGCCTCTATCTCAGCACGCTGGAGAAAGGCAGCCAAGACTGGAAGCATCGACGAATCCAACGCCGGCAGGAAGCGAATGGCTTCTCTTGTTCCATCTTCGCCAGCCAGAATCCCGTGCTCCTGACATCCGGCCGCGTGCTCGCGCCGGTCACGCTGAACTACCGGGATCCGAAACATGATTCTGGTGGCGGCCATTCAACCAACAGCATTGTCCGTCGCTTCAACGCCTGTTTCTACACCGATGACGGCGGCGCAACGTGGCAATGCTCGAACCCAATCAGCTCCGTGGAGGATGCCGAGGCGCAGTGGGAGCCGTTCTTCTACGAGCAAAGCGACGGGAAAATCCGCGCCTACATGCGCAACTTCACCAAAGGCATCCCGTCCGGCACACAATGGCGGCTGACGACCGTTGGCACCGGTGCCGCGACAAACACGCCGGTGAATTTTCCCAATGACCCGGCTTATTCGTTCATGGAGACAGTCAATTGCCGACCACAAATCTTCCGGCTCGACGGCGGGCGCTATTGCCTGTTGCAACAGGATGCGTTTGTAAACCATCGCGATTACTCGACCCGGCTGAACATCGCGCTGAACTTCAGCCACAGCGGCGCGGATGATTTCGTTGCTGGCCCGCCCGTATCGCGGACAAACATCATCAGCGCCTATCCGCAAGGTGTCGCGCATGACGGCAACATCTACCTCGCCTACAGTGCCGGCCCCGGCAATCAGGTGCGCAGTATTGAAGGCGCCATTGTCTCTCCCGCACCTAAAGCCGACCGCTACTACGTATGGCCGCGATCAAAAGAACTGATCACGATGCAGGATATCAGGGACGAGGCTGGGAAGAAGAAGGTCATCCGCGCCAATCCTGATGCGCGCACTGCGCTGGCTCGGGTGAAAACAACCGAGCAGCGCAAGACGCTCCAGTTCAGCGCGCGCGCCAGTGCCGGCGTGGACATTGACCCGGTGGATTTCGCCGCCGACCAGTCGTTGGAATTCCGCTTCGAGACGAAAGTGCTGCGACTCCAGCCGGCCGGCTTGTTGGTTTTTTGTTCGCTGGGCGACCGCATTCCCATCCGTCTCGGCATGCCGGCCAATCGCCCCGGCAAACTCTACGCCTACACGCGCAACCAATGGGTGCCGGTCGGCGATTTTCCGATGCAGCAGTGGCACACGCTGCGCGTCACCGTGCGCGGCACGGATTTTTCCGTCACCGTGAACAACCAGCCGCCGAAGACGTTCCCGAACCCAATCGTGAATCCAACGCCGCGTCTCTACCTCGGCGACGGCTTCGAGGTGGACTACATCTACAGCCTCTCCGGCTCCGAATTTTTGGTGGACCTCGGCTCGCTCCGCAGTCAGGTTCTGCCCGGACGACCAGTAAATGAGCCGTCCAAAATAACATTAAACTGAACTATGAAAAATTATCTGATGCTACTTGTTTTCCTAGCCACGGCGGCGGTCGCCGGCGAAGTGCCCGATCCGCGTCACATTTCCACCGGGTGGACCATTCCCAGCGAAGGCTACGCCGACCAACCCTACATCGTGAAGACCGATGATGGCGCGTGGTTGTGCGTGATGACCACGGGCACCGGGAAGGAAGGCGATACCGGCCAGCACGTTGTCTCAATGCGTAGCACCGACCAAGGACGCACGTGGGATAAGATCGTGCCAATCGAGCCAACTGATGGGCCGGAGGCCAGCTACGCGGTGCTGCTCAAGGTGCCCTACGGCCGTATTTACGCCTTTTACAACCACAATACCGACAACGTTCGCGAATTGAAACGCGAGGACAAGGGCGGGTATAAACGCGTGGACTCGTTGGGGCATTATGTCTTCAAGTTCAGCGACGACCACGGCCGCACCTGGTCGGCGAAGCGCTACGAGGTGCCACTGCGCGAGTTCGAGTGCGATCGCAACAACGTTTACGGCGGCAAGCTGCGGTTCTTCTGGAACGTCGGACGGCCGCTGGTCCTCGGCGACACGGCGATCATGGTGATGCACAAAGTGGGCGCAATGGGCGACGGCTTTTTCGCGCAGTCGGAGGGGGCGTTCTTCAATAGTAAAAACATCCTGACCGAACGCGATCCGGAGAAAATCACGTTTGAGACCCTCCCTGATGGCGACAAGGGTTTGCGCACACCGGCCGGCGGCGGGCGGGTCGCGGAGGAACAGAGCATCGTCAAGTTAAGCGATGGCTCGCTCTACTGCGTCTATCGCACGATTGATGGCTGGCCGACCTGCGCCTACAGCCGCGACGGTGGCCACACTTGGACCGCGCCCGCCTACAAGGCCTACACGCCCGGCGGGCAGCGCGTAAAGCATCCGCGCGCGGCGAACTTCGCATGGAATTGTTCGAATGGAAAATTCCTCTACTGGTTCCACAACCACGGCGGAAAATTCGTTGGCGAGCTCGGCGCGAACGGCAAGAACGGGCGCAGCCCCTATGATGACCGCAACCCCGCGTGGCTGATGGCAGGCCAGGAAATCTCGACGCCGCAGGGCAGGATGATCGAGTGGTCGCAGCCGGAGATTCTGCTCTACGAAGACGACCCCTACATCCGCATGAGCTATCCGGACCTCGTGGAAGATGACGGGAAATATTACGTCACCGAAACACAGAAGACCGTTGGCCACATGCACGAAATCCCAAAACCATTGGTGGATGGATTGTTTGGACAGTTCACCCGCCGGTCAGTCGCGACCAACGGGCTGGTGCTCAAGGCAAGCGCCGCCCAGCTCGCAGCCAGGGAAGTGCCGATGCCCAAACTGCCGGAGTTCAACAAGCGCGACAACAAGTCTGAGGACCAGCGCGGGATGGATTTGCGCGCGGGCTTTAGCCTCGACCTCTGGCTCCAGCTCGACACGCTCCATGGCGGACAGGTCGTTTTCGACAGCCGCAATACTGCGGGACAGGGCATCCTTGTAACGACGACAGAAAACGGTGCGCTCAAGCTCGCCATGAACGACGGCCGGCAGTCAGTCTCGTGGTATAGCGATTCTGGTGTGCTAAAAGCCGGCAAACTGCAACACGTCGTCATCACCGTGGATGGCGGACCGAAGATCATCACCTTCGTCGTCAATGGTGTGTTGTGCGATGGCGGCGACGAACGCCAGTTCGGCTGGGGCCGCTACAGCTCCACGCTGCGCACGCCCAACGGCGCCGTGACGGCAAAGCTCACCCCCGCCATCCGCGCCTTGCGCATCTACAATCACGCCCTGCGCACGAGCGAGGCAGTCGGCAATTTCCGTGCTGGTTGCCCACCCTTGTGAATCCCCGATAATTTAAACGCTATGGAGGGTTTGCCTCTTAGCTCACCCACGCTGCGGCATTTTTTTGGCGCTGTGGAAATTACTCTGGACAAACCAAGTGGCCGGGGACAAAGTCAAAACCATAAACCCAAAATTCACATCAAAACAAAATCCTCACTCCCGTCAGCCATGAAAACCTGTCTCTTGTTCACCGCCCTCATCGTCGCCTCCGTTGCGATGGCCCACGCCGCCGACAAACCGCTGCTCGCCATTCCCGGCAAGGTCATCTACGAAAACAAGCTGGACACCGCGCCCGCCGCCCCTTGGAAAACCGCCAAAGGAAAATGGGAAGCCGCCGACGGCGTCATGCGCGGCGCGGAAAAACCCGAGGACAAACACGGCGCCGTGACGCGCCTGCCCAACAAGCTCCCCGACTTCGTCATCGAATACGAATTCAAGTTTGAAGGCGCCAAGTCCACCAGTCTTTCCATCAATGCCGTCAAAGACCATATGGCGCGCATCATGATTACCCCCAAATCCGTGACCGTGCAGCGCGACGACAATGACCACGACGGCCCGGACAAGGCGATCGTCTTCGCGCGTCTCGCCGCCGACTTCGCGCCGGGCACCTGGCACAAAGTCCGCATGGAAATGGTGGGCGACACCACGCTCGGCCAGGTGGACGACCTCACCGCCTGGGGCAGCAGCGACCTCTTTAAACAAGACCGCATGGCTCCCGGCTTCACCGTCGGCGGCCAATCCGTGGACTTCCGCAACCTCAAGATCAGTGAGGCAACGCTCAACCCCGATTGGGAAACCGTGAAAGCCACGCTTCCGAAGCCCGGCGAGAAAGTGGCCGCCCCCGCCGCCAAACCCGCTGGTAAAAAGAAAAATGCGCAGTGATGCCGACCAGACGCCTCCGCCACAGCTTGGAGGGGACATATAAACCAGCCTTTACTTAAACTAAAAAATGATAGTGGTGAGGCGGCTGTCACTTGTTCTGACTTTAACTCAATCATGGGCGAGCCGGCCAGCGGCGGAGCCAGTGTCCGCCGCATAAATATTTTCGCGGCTGACGCCGCACCATTCCCCCCTCTCACCAACCAATGCCGAATCATCCACCATGGCAAGAGGATTAGATGGGGCCGGCTTTTGCCTGCCGTCACCGCGGTATTAGCCGACTGTTGGACTATTCAATTTGTGGGCATTGGACGCTCGGCGCTTGCCGTCACTCCGTCGAGTGCAAGCCCTGATGCCAGTGAGGAGTTCAAGTGGCAAATTTGTTATCGTTCTGCATTGATTCATTTTTTCTTCCCATGCACCTTCGCCGCAACTTTCAGGCGCAGGCCGTTCAGGCGGATGAAGCCGGTGGCGTCGTCCTGGTTGTAGGCCTTGGTCGGGTCGGCTTCCATCGTCGCAATGTGCGGGTTGTAAAGGCTGACCTTGGATTTGCGGCCGCTGACCATGATGTTGCCCTTGTAAAGCTTCACGCGCACCGTGCCGGTGACGTTCTTCTGCGATTCCTCGACGTAAGCCTGGAGCGCGAGGCGTTCCGGCGCATACCAGAAGCCGTTGTAAACGAGCTCGGCATATTTCGGGATGAGCGCGTCGCGCTGGTGCATGACTTCGCGGTCCATCGTGAGGCTCTCCATCTGGCGATGCGCGAACAGCAGGATCGCGCCGCCGGGCGTCTCATACACGCCGCGGCTCTTCATGCCGACGAAGCGGTTCTCCACCATGTCCACGCGGCCGACGCCGTGTTTGCCGCCGATCTTGTTCAACGCCTTCATCACGCCGAGCGGATTGAGTTTCTTGCCATTGACGGCGACACAATCGCCCTTCACGAAATCGAGTTCGACGAACTCGGGTTTGTTGGGCGCATCTTCGGGCAGCACGGAGAGCGTGGTGAAATACTGGCGGTTCTTCAGATCGTAGCTGTCATACCACGGATCTTCGAGAATTCCGGCTTCGTAGGAGATGTGCAGAAGGTTGCGGTCCATGGAATACGGCTTCTTGGCGCTGGCCTGCACGGGAATCTTGTGTTTGGCGCAGTAATCAATCATCTCCTGCCGGCCCGGAAATTCGCTGCGATAGCGTTCGTCGCGCCACGGGGCGATGACCTGCAAGTCCGGCGCGAGCGCGGCAGCAGTGAGTTCGAAGCGAACCTGATCGTTGCCCTTGCCCGTCGCACCGTGCGCGATAGCGTCGGCTTTTTCCTTGCGGGCGATCTCGACCATGCGCTTGGCAATGAGCGGGCGGGCGATGGAGGTGCCGAGGAAATATTGGCCCTCGTAAATCGCCCCGGCGCGGAGCATCGGATAAATGAAGTCGCGCGCGAATTCTTCCTGGAGATTGTCGATGTAAATCTTGGAGGCGCCGGTCTTGATGGCTTTCTTTTCGAGGCCGTCGAGTTCCTCTTCCTGCCCGATGTCGGCGCAGAAGCCGATCATCTCGGCATTGTATTTTTCTTTAATCCAGGACATCAGCACCGAGGTGTCGAGCCCGCCAGAGTAAGCCAGAACAATTTTCATGTGGCGGGGATTTTAACCGCCAAGATGCCAAGGACGCAAAGAGGAAATTAACCGAAACCCATGCGCGCCGTTCACGGCGGCGTGATGGGCGGCTTGGACTGCAAAGGAATCTCGCCGCGCAACATCCTGCCGGCCTGGTTGGCGAGCCGCAGATACCAGTCGCTCGGTAGCTTCACGCCATCCATGTCCAGCGGCACAAAGGTTCCCTGCGCGGGCAGTTGGGCGGCGGTCGGGGCGAGTTTGAACAAGGCAGTGCCTTCGTCCACCTCGTCGAACATCGCGCCGTAGATCATCGGGCAGCCGGCAGCGACGGCGTTGTAAACCTGACGCCAGTAAAACTCACCGCCGCGCCGGGGAATCTGATTCAGCTTGCCGCCGTGCAAGTTGTGCCATGAGAAGCCGGGGAAAACGACGGGCATATATTCGCGCCCGGCTTGCCTGGCTTCGGCGAGATCAGGGGCAATGAAATTTTTCCGGAAATTATCCGCACCCGAATCGTCACCGTAACGCCCGACGGACCACGGACTGATGACATCAAACGTGCGGAAGACCGCGGCCCAGGCGGAATTGGTTTGTGCATCCCGATTCAAGGTCCGCCAGCCAACGGGCACTCCGCCCATGACGGTGCAGCCGGCGGCTTTGAAATAATTGATGGCTTCCTGCGCCTGCGCCGGCGTGTCTTGCCGGCCCGCGAAACCAAAGCCCCAGATCGCCACCACGGGTTTGCCTTGCTGGCGAAGATAACGCGGGCTGCCCGTGAGCCGCGTGGTTTGGACGAGATAATTCCAGTCGTTGGTGAGCGCGGAAACGAGTGTGTTGGTCGAATGGCCGGAGATGTCATACATGACGGCAAAAACACGGCCGCAAGCCTCCGCCCCGGCGCGCACATTCGCCGTTACCTGATTGCGCAACGCAAAAAAGCGCGGGTCGGAAAGATTCGACGTGAACCGCTGGAGAAAGACGCCATCCAACTGATTGTCCTGCATCCATTGAAAATGCCGCCGCACGGTTTTGGGATTGAAGGCGGAATATAATTTGGCGGGCGTGCCATCCGGCAGCGTCATCTTGGTCGGGAAAAGCTCGTCGGCATCCAATTCGGAAACATCCGGCCAGAAATCCACCGTGGCATTAGTGGCAACCGGATCATTCCGCCGAAACCAATGCACCCAGTGGTCGGGCGGCGAGCCGTCGTTCGGACACGCGAACCAGCCTTGATACCCCATCAGCAGCTTGTGGTGCATCGTGCCCGCATCCACCTCGGCGGCAACCGATTTAAGCTTCGTCTGCGCCGATGCGGTGATGGCGATCAGCAATGTGAGCCAGATAAAGACGCGACTAAATTTCATGGTAAAAAAATCACGGCGGAAAACCGATGGCGAGCTTCACCGCCGAATATTCCGGATGAATCTTCCCGTCGCGCGTGCGGATGATCAAGTCCGGTTCCGTCCACGTCTGGCCGCGAAACCATTCGGGTAAATCCTCCGCGCGCATCAGAACAAACAAGCCGACGAGCGCCGGGTCGCCTTCGCGAAAAACCACCGGACGCTTGCGGACAATGATGAGTCCCGCCTCACGTGCACCGGATTCCATCCGCGCGAGCTGCGCCGGTTCGTGCGGGAACACGCACGCAAAAAATCCGCCGGCAGCGAGATGCTTTGCAGCAGTCGAGCAATAATCGGCAATGGTGCCGCGCAGTTCAAAGCGGCAGGCGAGCTTTTGCGGGTGCTCGCTCTCGATGCCCGCACCTTGCGGAAAATACGGCGGGCTGCCGGTGATGAGGTCAAATTTCTCATCCGCGCGCAGGACGCCCGCCTGACGAAAATCGCCCTCGCGGATTCCATAGCGGTCTTCGATTCCGTTGTAGCGCGCGGATTTCTTGGCGAGCGCCACGCTGTCACTTTGCGCCTCAACGGTGACGAACTTCGCACCGGGCAGCCGCCACGCGCAAATCATCCCCACAGTGCCGATGCCGCTGCCGAGGTCGAGCACGGTCTGCGCGGCCGGACACCAACTTGTGCCATACCACGCCGTCAAAATATCGTCGGTGGAAAAACGGTGCCCGTCACGCAGTTGAAACAGGCGGAAGTGTCCGCTGATGGCGTCGAGGGTTTCGTGCGGCTCGACCGCGACGCCGGACTTCAAGCCGGGCGGAAGGTTTCCCGGCTTGGCCCAGCCTTTGAAATGGGAATCCGTATTCACGCGGCTCAGTGAAGTTTTTCATCCGCCCACGACGCCGGGTCGTCCAGCGATTCGAGATGCGTGAAGACGACTGAATCCGCCAGCGCCTTGCGGATGTCGGCTTCGATTTTATCGAGCAGTTCGTGGCCGCGCTGCACCGACCAGACCCCGGGAACGAGGACGTGCAGGGAGATGAATTTCCGCGCGCCCGCCTGCCGCGAGAGCAGCGCGTGAAATTGGATTCCCGTTTGCTCGTAGATTTTCAAAACTTTTCGCACCTCAGCCATGTCCTCAGCCGACAGGGAAACATCCATCAGCCCCGAGATGGAGCGCTTCACGATGCTGACACCGGTGCGGATGATGTTCGCCGCGACGAGCAGCGCCACCACGGCATCCAGCCAGATCCAATGCGTCCACGCCACCAAGCCGACTGCCACCACCACGCCGACAGAAGTCCACACGTCGGTCATCAGATGATGCGCGTTGGCCTCGAGCGTGATGGAGTTGTGCTTACGGCCGGCGCGCAGGATGAGCAGCGCAACCACGAGATTGATGACCGAAGCCGCGACTGAGACAAGCAGTCCCATGCCGATGGCTTCGAGCGGACGCGGGTGCATGAGCCGTTCCACCGCCGCCACGGCAATGCTGACGGCCGCCACGAGAATCAAGCTGCCCTCGACGCCGCTGGAAAAGTATTCCGCCTTGCTGTGGCCATAGGTGTGTTCGTCATCCGCCGGTTTCGCCGCCACGGTCAGCATGGCCAGCGCCATGATGCCGCCGACGAGGTTGACGCCGGATTCGATCGCATCCGAAAGCAGGCCGACAGAACCGGTGATGAAATACGCGGCGGTCTTGAGGCCAATGGTCACAATCGCGGCGGCGATGGACAGCCACGCGAAACGGGTTAAGGAGGAACGGTTCAAAGCCCGGAAATTGTAGTGATGGTTTGCGACCACCGCAAACTTTCCGCGCGGCCACCGGCCGCGGCTGCTCAATCAAATCAGGTGGCAGAACAGCGCGTCGCGGAGTTTCGGCTCGAAACACGTGCTCTTGGGCGGTTTCCCTTAATGAAGCGCCCCGTTTTGTGCGTCAACTGGCAGTGCGTAATACGCGCATTCTGCGAAAAAGAAGAAGGACATGTTGAGCCGGCTCCAGTCATAGTGACGAAACGCTGTTTCCATGGTTGGACGAAAACGCATGATCGTCTCCCGATCTCCCGATAGCGCAATCATGAGCGCGCTGGCCAGCGGGATTTGCACATACTTGTGTTCATAGGAGCGTCGCGGTCCCGACAGCGGACGCTGAACTTTGTCAATGCGCTCGGTGTCTTCGGCTGATTTTTGCTCCTGCCACAAAGGATTAAGCCGCGTGCGCCATTCATGCAGCGGGAAGCTATTGTCGGACCGATTGTCAAATTCACGGAACGTGTCCAGTGTCTTGGCCGCTTGAACCGCTCCGGCAGTCAATCCCTTCTGGTAAAGCCGTCGGTTTGCCGCGTTGGTCTCGGTGTCCGCTAATTCCCGGAGCGAGGCCTGGGCGCCGATGAAAATCCACAAGGGTGCGCCCGTATCAAGTCCCTTCATCTGGGGAATGTCTGCGGGATAGCCCTCGGCGCAAATTTCGATGGCGGACTTGTTGGAACCTTTGGGTTGAGTGCGAAGGGCTGCCTCATAGGCGGCTTGCCAGCGGGGTTCACCGGAAACGAGGGCCACTGACCGCAAGATGAACAGATGGCGCACGGTGCCGCGAAAGTCGGAGGCAACTCTGAGGGCTCCCCGGTTCTGGCCTTTGAAAATGCCGTCGCAGGGGCAACGCCAGCGGTTGGCTTCCAGCGCCACCGCCACCTCGGTCATCCGCCGGATGATGCGCGTCTTTTCGGCGGCCTCTGGAATGCCGCTGCGGACGTAGGCAAACAGGCCGTAAAACCAGGGATGCGTTTGGTCGTCGGAACCGGCCGGATAATGACAGCGGCCGTCGGTTCCCACCCCCCGGGCGATGAAACCGGGCACATCCGATACTTCTGAAAGCAGCATAAGTCCGGCGGCCACTTGCCTGGCCTCTTCCCTGGCCTTGGCCTCGCCGGTTCGCTGCCAGCGTTGGCAGAGGGTCGGCAGATAGAGGCCGCTGAACATGCCGCAATTTGCGAACGGCGTGTTCCAGGAAAAGGCGTTGGGCTTCCCTTGGGCACATTCTTCCGGCGTCGGCAAAAGCACTTTCCCGTTGATCGGCGCGAAATCAAAGAGCAGCCCCTTGGGATCCATGAAACGTTTCCAGATTTCCTGGTGGGCCGCTTCAATGCTCTGGGCGGTCTCACCGGAAACGGAATTTGTTTTTGCCAGCCCCTGTTGGTGGCCAAGCAGGAGCAACAGCACAACCAGTTTTCCGATTTGTCTCATGGGTTTCATTATTTTGATCAGATCATGTGGCAGAACATCGCGTCGCGCAACTTCGGCTCGAACCACGTGCTCTTGGGCGGCATGATGCCGCCGGCGTCGGCAATCTGCATGAGGTCCTCGATGCTCGTCGGGAACATACTGAACGCGCAGGCGTATTCGCCGCTGTTCACGAGTTTTTCCAGTTCCGCCGTGCCGCGGATGCCGCCGACGAAATTGATTTTTTTGCTCGTGCGCGGATCGTCAATACCGAACACCGGCGCCAGAATCTGCTTCTGTAAAAGGGTCACGTCGAGCCCTTCAATCGGGTCTTGCGTGGCTGTGAACTGCGGTTTGAAGGTGAGCGTGCTCCACTTCCCGCCTATGAATAGCGCCAGCTCGTGTTTGCGCGCCGGCTTGGGCGAGCCGCCGGGTTTGATGTCGAACACCGCGGCGAGCTTGGCCAGCAAAGCGTCCGGCGTGAGGCCGTTCAAATCTTTCAGCACGCGGTTGTAGGGCGAAATCTGCATCTGGTTGTGCGGGAAGATCACGGCGAGGAATTGTCCGCTGTGGCCCGCGCCATTCCGCGACTTGAACACGCGACCCGCCGCCGCGCTGCGATGATGGCCGTCGGCGATGTAAAGGAACGGAATCTGCGCAAACTGCGCTTCGACGAACCGGATGTCTTCTGCGCTGGAAATGGGCCACGACGTGTGACGCACGCCGTCCTTGCCGGTGAAATCCACGGCGGGCGTCTCAGCAATTTTCTTCGCCGTGAACGCATCGAATGCCGCCACGGCGCGGTAGGTCAGGAACACCGGGCCGGTCTGGGAATTGAGTGCCTCGATGTGGCGCACGCGGTCGTCTTCCTTGTCTGGACGGGTGAACTCGTGCTTCTTGATGATATTCGCCAGGTATTCCTCGCAGCTCGCAGCGGCAACGAGGCCGACCTGGGTGTGCCCGCCTATGATCTGGCGGTAGAGGTAGAAATTCGGCTTTTCGTCCGGCTTAAGCGCGCCCAGCGCAATGAGGCTGGCAAAATTGGCCCGGCCCTTGGCATAAACCTCGGACGAATACAGATCCGTGCCGGCGGGCAAGTCGATTTCCGGTTTGCTGACGTGCAGAAAGCTCAACGGCTTGCCTGCCGCCATCACGCGGGCTTCCTCGGACGACATCACGTCATAGGGCAGTTCGCAGATCTGGGCGGCGAGTTCGGGTTTAGGTCGGAGGGCGGCAAAAGGTTTGAGTGTGGCCATAAAATGCGGGGAGAAGATACGTTTGGCGGAAGGCAAAGGCACGCAGAATTTCCCGAAAAAGGACTTGTCACCGGGCGATTCCCTGATAGGCTCTGCGGCTCGAAACAAAGAAATCGCGAAAGAAAAATTTATGGCACGCATTTGTGAATTGACCGGCAAACGCCCGATGAAGGGCAGCATTATCTGGCGCTCGGGTAAATCGAAAAAATCCGGCGGTATCGGCACGCACATCACCGCGATCACCAAGCGCAAGTTCCGCGTGAATTTGCAGCGGGTGAAGGCGCTCCTGCCCAACGGCGAGGTCCGTTACATCCGCGTTTCCGCCGCCGCCCTCAAGCAGGGCATCGTCACCAAGGCGCCCAAGCGCACCTGGAAAAAGGGCGACGAAGCCAAGAAGAAGGCTTAAGCCAAACCAACCAACACTTTTAAAGCGAGGCCTGACGGCCTCGCTTTTTTATTTGCCACCAGGCCCAGCGCGCGAAACCGCTCATCACCAAATTAAACGGCTCGCCATTTAATACAATTGACTCATGGCGCATGGTTCAACTCCAAGGCCGCAGCGACTGACAGAATGAAAATTGCACGGCGCGGCTCACCTGATTCCGTTGTGACAGGGTTCAACTTTAGGTTCTTTCCGGAAAAATTGGAAACTTCGCAACTATTTTCGCGTCGCGCCGGCGAGCAGGGCGCGCGCCGCCGGAATCGTGGTTTTCGGAAGCATCACGATGCTTCTGCGCACGCCGAGCTGGACAGGTGGAATATTGCCGAACACAACAGTTCCAGGCTGGCCCGCGAAATGCCAGAGCGCGATGACGGCATCGCCATTATGCTCGCCGATCATCGCGCGAATTTCACGGCCGCCGGCGACATCCGCGGGCGAGACTTCGATGAAGTCGCCATCGAGCAACAGAAAATCTTTTTTCGGTTCGCGGAGTTTTTCGCGCGTGATGGCACCGGTTTTTCCCGATGCGCGAAGCTCCTCGTAGGCGCGGACGATCTCCAGGAGGCTGGGCGTGAACGGATGTTTCGCCATCTGGCTGAAACTTGCCTGCAACGAGATTGGCGCGCCGTAGGCGAGCGATTTGCACATCAGATATTCGATTTCGTCGAACTGAAGCCCGTCGGTGTTTTTCCCCATCGGCCAGATGCCGAACCAGCCGAGTTCGCCGGGCATGCGATCTTCGCCGACGCTGAGCATGTAGCGCACGGAGGTTTCGATGTGATCGCGCACCGTCGGCCATTCGCCGACTTTTGCGCCGGCGGTGATCGCGCCATTGAGCGTGTTCAGATACGTGTCCACCGTTCCGCTGCGCGCGAACGAATGCCAGAGCGCGTGCGTCATGATCGTGCCGGCGTGGACAATCGGCCGCTTCGTGAATTTGCTCATCGCGACGGCCTGGAATTTCGAGACGTAGTAATCGAACCGCCGCCGGTCCACATCCTCGCCGCCGTCAAAATAAACCATGTTAAAGCCGCACGAATTGAAGATGTCGGCGAGCCGCGAGGTTGCCTCGTCGAGCAGCGATGTTTCCTGATCAATGATGTAACCGTTGATGCAACCGTCCACGCCGTTGTGCCGTCCGGTCGTTCCGGCCTTGTGCGCGGCGGGCTGCGTTTTCCACGCGCCGCGCCTGCAGCCGAGGAACGAATCCCATTTCCCCTCCGGTCCAATGCGGTCGTAGAAAATGATTTCGTCGTCGACGATCACCTCCTGATGCTTGGTCACGCCGCCTTCCCACACCGTTTGCTTCGCGACAGGACTACCCGGCCACTCGCGAAGATCCGTCGTCGCACGAACGGTTGTGCCTGTAGCGGGAATGTCATCGACCAGGGTCGCGAAACGATCAGACCAGAAACGGCGGTCTGGAACGGGCGAAACATAAGCGTCGGTCTTGGAAACCTTCGAGGCGAAGCCGTGCATTCCGACACCGATGCCCACCGCGTTCAACTTCGCGACGGTTCGTTTCAAGCTTTCGAGGCCGTCGGGATAGTTTGCCGTGTTGAAGACGTAGTGGCCCGGCGTCGAACACCACGCGCCGGAATTCAGCAAAACCTGGCGAATGCCCGATTGATTGCAGTAATCAACGACCTGGTCCGCGTCTTTTTCGCCGAAACTGATGAACCAGTATGATTGCTTCGCGATCGGCAGTTGTTTCGCCGGAACACCGTCGGCTCCGTTTCGCGGCAAATTGAACGCAGCGGCGAATCGTTCGAGCAACGAATCAATTTCGGACGTTGGCGCTCCGACAAGCGCGACCGCCGCGCCTTCGAGTTTTGGTCCCGGCGCGTCCTGCGTCGTCGCGAAGATTTCCGCGCCCCCCTTCTGCCTCGTCGCCTGCCCGCGCGTTTGCATATTCGCGCCCTGAAGCCCGACCGCGAACGAATCATTCCACGCGAGCCCGAGCCGCGCGCCCACATGATTCGTGATTGCGATGCCGAGGCGCGCGAGCGTGACCTCCGTTGGACGCGTTCCGGAAATTCCGGCCAGCGAGAAGAGCATCCAATCCGGCTCGGTTTTCACCGAATATGTCAGCCTCGTGTCGCAGCCTGCGAAACTGATGGTGAGCTTCCCGTCCGCAAACTCCGCGCGGTTCGCATTGTGATACTCCGTCTTGTTCACCCTTGCCATCGCGGCTTGCTGGTCAATGACGGAGCCGCCATCCGCGCCTGCGCCACCCGCTTCGAGCGGCACGACCCGCACCGACGCAAACGCGATCTTCTGGCCCGCTGCGGAAAATTCCATTCCACTTTTCTTGTCGGCGATGCTTCGCCACGTCGCGTCATCGCTAAGCACGGCGCGAACGCGCGAGCTTTTAAACACAATTTCGCCGGCGCGCGCCGGCGGTGCCAGCAGCAGGACGATCATCAGCGGGAAAATTGGTTTCAGGCTCGTTTCTTTCATTTCTTTGTCAATTTAATGGTCTGGGGTTTTGCAGCATGATGATTTTCATGGCCATCAGTTTCCAGGCTCTGTTTTTACTGTTCCGAGTCTCTGCGGCTGCGATTTTGACAATCATTTCCCCTTCGTCCACTTCATCGTCGCCCGCTTCATTTCGCGGTCGTCGTCGCGCTTCTTGATATCCTCCCGCTTGTCAAACGACTGTTTGCCCTTGCCCACCCCGATGGACACCTTGACCTTGCCGTTCTTCCAAAAGAACGCCAGCGGGAACAGCGCGTTGCCCTTTACCGAAGCCAGCTCGAACAGCTTGCGGATCTCGGATTTGTGCAACAGCAACTTGCGCGGGGCCTTGAGCTCGTGGTTGTGAACGTTGCCGTGCGAATACTCGTCAATGTGCGCGTTGTAGAGCCACGCCTCGTTCTTCTCGATGCGCGCGAACGCGTCGGCAATCTGCCCCTTGCCCGCGCGCAGCGATTTCACCTCCGTGCCGTGCAGCACAATGCCCGCCTCGAAGGTCTCGAGGATGAAGTAATCGCGCCGGGCTTTGTGGTTGGTGACGATGTCGGCCATGAATTATTCTTCTCGCAGCTTACCCAGATTGCACAGATAAAACCATTCGTTTCAGCGCTGTTTCAATCTGAATCTGCGCCCATCGGTGAAATCTGCGGGCAAAAGAAAAAGCCGGAAGAAAAATTCCTCCGGCTTCGTAAAATTTCCTGAAAGAGGCTTAATGCTTCTTGCGCTTCTTGGGAATCTGACGGACCGCCGCCGTTTCCACCGGCAGTTCCCAGCCGATTTTGTCTTCCAAAATCTCGGTCAACGCGATGTCCGCGAGGCCCATGCTGGCCGGCACGTCCACGAGCGGTTGGCCCATGCCGCCGCCGCCCTGGTTGAGTTGGCGCACGCGGCGCGAGACGATGTTCACCAGCACGTTGGGGTTGCCAACTTTTTCATTAGCCCGTTTGCAAAGTTCAGCGTTCATATTTTGCTCTCTAGTCGAGCGGGTCAGATTACCAGCGACCAAACCCAAAGCAATGATAAAAAGCTTTCTTCAAAGCCGCGAAGTCGCCGGTTAATGCCATGGACCTCCGCCGTCACGGCAAATTTAACTTTTCCTTGAGTTCCAACACCACTACGGACGCGTTTGGATCCGGAGCCTGAATGCCGGACAAGTTCACTCGCAGGGCGCCGGCCTGCACGCTGACCGCCGGTTTGGCTGGGCTGCCGATGATTCGCGCCGTTTTCACCTTCTTGACCGCCACCGGCACCAGGAGTTCACCGTTGGCGGGCCAATGCCGGACAATGCAATATAGCTGGCGACCATCCTTGCTGCGCGTCAGATAGCCCCAATCCGGCTGTCGTGTCAGCCCCACTGGCCGGGTGGCGTAGATGGCTTCCCCATTGAGCGCCAGCCATTGCCCCAAAAAGCGCAGCCGCCGTTCCTGATTGGGCGGAATGGTGCCGCTGCCATCGGGACTGATCATCAACAGCAGATTGCCGCCATTGGCCACCGTCCGCAGCAAAAGATCCAAGGCGTCGGTTTCGCTCAAAACGTATCGGTCATCAAACGATTCCTCCCAGTTGTAGCCATAGGAATGGCTCAACGAGCGGTTTTCTTCCCACGGATGCGACTGAAAGCTTTTGATGGCATGATATTCACTCGCGTAATAATCCCCCCAGCCCGGATAACCCGGCGTATCAATTCCCATCCGGTCGTTGATGCAGACCTTCTGTCCGCGCCGCGCCGCCCGATTATAGAAATAAGCCGCGAGTTCAGTTGAATACCACTCGGCAGGGCTCGCCTCCCATTGTCCGTCAAACCACAGCAGGTCGGGGCTGGTCTGGTCGATCAGCTCCTTGATGGAGGGCACCAGATACTCCCGCGAATAATCATGCACGGGAATCTTGCCGGAAATGAACGGCGTATCCTTCGTCAGCTTGTCCTTCAATGCCAGATGGCCGTGTTCCCACCCGAACCCCAGAGTTTGCGTCCATAGCTGTTTCTCCCGGATGATCGGATAACCCCATTCTCCCAGCGAAACGTAGGCGCCATAGCGCAGTCCCGCCGCCCGGCAGGCCTGGGATAATTCCCCGGCGAAGTCCCGCTTCAGTCCCCACTCCATGGAATTGCGGTGGGTGAAGGAAGATTTCCACAGGCAATAACCGCCATGATGTTTCAAAAACGGCACCACATACCGCATCCCCGCCGCCTTGGCCAGATCCGTGAACTGTTCCGCCCGAAATCCATCCGCCCGCATCAGTTGAATCAGATCATCCGGTTTGATGTCCGCTCCCCAGGTTTTGATATGATAGCTTTTGACGTCCCCCATCTCCTCGGATACCTCAGCCTGGGAATTTCGCTCATACCAGTCCGGATAAGTCGCCTTTTCTTTTTGCGGCGCCCAGCCGGCCACCGACCAGGGGCCCCAGTCGACAAACATTCCAAATTTGGCGTCCAAAAACCATTCCGGGCAGGGATGCGTCGCGATGGATTCATGTTCCGCCCGATACGGACCCTTGTCGATCACGTCCCGCATTTGGTTCCACGCCGCATAGGAGCGCTCCAGCAAGGCGGGCGTTTCCTGCTCCAGCAAATCCTTCGCGCTTTTGGGATAGTGAAATGGCGTATAGCCCGCCGGACGCCGCGGCTGCTGGCCGACCGGCGGATGCGCCTCCGGATAATCCTGCCCCCGCGCCACCATCCCCAATCCGACCAGACCCACCGCTCCCCAGGTCCGGCACCACGCCCGTGTCGTCCTTAAAACTTTCCCCGCAAATCGGATCGGGCTGGGATTGACGCGAGTTTGGCTTTCGCCTGGGTGTTGAAAATAATTTGTCATTATATGAATGGGGTTAACCGGCGAATGATGCCGCATCATTGATATTCGCCAAGCCGAAATCTGCAATCGACGAAACGAAGCCGCGAAAATTCCCTTCTAACTTGCGTTCGATTCCGGCATTTTGGGACAAATTTATGGCCGCCAAACAATCATCGTTCGACCTGAACCATTTCCTCGCCACGCGCACCGACGCCGTCAACGCCGCGCTCGACAAGTTTCTGCCGTCCGAGAAAACCAAGCCCGCCACCATCCACAAGGCGATGCGCTATTCTCTTTTTGCCGGCGGCAAGCGGATGCGCCCGGCGGTTCTTCTGGCGGCGGCCGGAGCTTGTGGTGGCAGCGACGCTGCCGCCATGCCGCTTGCGTGCGCCGTCGAATGCATCCACACCTACTCGCTGATCCACGACGATCTGCCGGCGATGGATAACGACGATTTCCGCCGCGGCAAACCCACAAACCACAAAGTCTACGGCGAAGGCATCGCCGTGCTGGCGGGCGACGCGCTGCTGACGCAGGCGTTCGAGATCGCCGCGCAGGCCAAAGGCTGGTCGCGCTATTCGCACCGGGACCTCATCATTGAACTCGCACATGCGAGTGGCTCCCTGCAACTCGTCGGCGGGCAGGTCGCCGACCTCGAAGGCGAGAATAAAAAACTTTCCATCGCCGAATTGAAGTTTATCCACGAGCGCAAAACCTCCGCGCTGCTGTGCTGCTCCGTGCGGCTCGGCGGCATGAGCGCCAACTGCACCGCCGCCCAGCTTCAGGCGCTGACCGATTTCGGCTACCACGTCGGCCTCGCGTTCCAGGTCATCGACGACATCCTCGACGTGACGCAGACCAGCGAACAGCTCGGCAAGACGGCGGGCAAGGACGTGGCCGTGCAGAAGGCGACCTATCCGTCCATCGTCGGTCTGGAAAAATCGCGGAAGATTGCGACACAGCTCACCGACAAGGCGTTTGCCGCGCTGAGAATTTTTAAAGGCCGCGCCGTCGCCCTCGAAGCGCTGGCGGAATTTTTGTTGAAACGGGATAAGTGAATGGACTTTGTTCAATTCAGCAAACCCAACGCCACCAGCTTGTCGCTTATCGCCGCCGCGCAGGAACTGTCTGCGCAGGTCGGGCGGATGCGCTTCGCCGCGCCGGTTACGCACACCTACAATCCGCTCACTTACGCGTGGGCGCCGCATGAGCTGTATTTGCGGCGATTCGGCGGCGGCCAGAAACGCGTGATCTTCCTCGGCATGAATCCCGGCCCGTTCGGGATGGTGCAGACCGGTGTGCCCTTCGGCGAAATCGCCGCCGTGCGCGACTGGCTGAAACTGTCCGCTCCGGTCGGCAAACCGGCGCGGGAACATCCCCAGCGCCCGGTGTTGGGCTTTGATTGCCCGCGCTCGGAAGTGAGCGGCCGGCGGCTGTGGAAATTATTTGCGGACCGGTTTGGTTCGCCCGCGCGGTTCGCCGCGGAACATTTCGTGGTGAATTATTGTCCGCTGGCGTTTCTCTCTGCGAGTGGCAGCAACGTGACGCCGGATAAACTTGCCGCCACCGGACGGGCGAAGCTGGAAAAAGCCTGTGACGCGCATCTGCGCCTCGTGTTGGACATCTTGCAACCGGAATGGCTCATTGGCGTCGGCGCGTTCGCCCGAAAACGCGGCGAACTGGCAGCGGCGAATACGAAAATCCGGGTCGGCCAGATCTTGCATCCCAGCCCGGCCAGCCCGAAGGCCAACCGCGCCGATTGGGCAAAAACTGCGGCCGGCGAACTCATCGCGCAGGGCGTCTGGAAATGATTTAGTTTGCCTAAATCCGGCGGGCGGTTACAACGGACCTATGAGCGAACCCACCATTGCCCAAAAATCCCCCTATGTGCAGGACATGCAGCCCGGCAGTTTCTACTTCTGCACCTGCGGCAAATCCAAATGCCAGCCGTTCTGCGACGGCGCGCACAAAGGTTCCGGCTTCGCGCCGCTGAAAACGGACCTCACCACGGCCAAGAAGGTCGCGTGGTGCGGTTGCAAACATTCCCAGAACGGCGCGTTCTGCGACGGCAGCCACGCCAAGCTGGGTTAGGTGCCGCTTTGCCGATAGCCATGCCTGAATCTACGGCTCAAACCAAACCCGGGGCGCCGGAACGGATGGTCTCGATTGATGCCCTGCGCGGCTTCGATATGTTCTGGATCATGGGTCCCGATGTCGGCCACTGGCTTCTTTCCAGCCTCGTCGTCCTACTATTCGGTTATATGCCCAGGGGCGTCGCCTATCAACTTGCGCATCACTGGGGTGTTTTTACGGCGTGGGACATCATCATGCCGCTCTTTCTGTTCATCGTGGGCGCGGCCATGCCGTTCTCGCTCGGTCGCCGGTTGGAGGCGGGTGAGGGCCGGCGGGCCATCTATTTCAAAGCCCTTCGGCGCGTGGCGTTATTGTGGATTCTGGGCATGATCTGCCAGGGCAACTTGCTTCACTACCGGTTCGCCGATTTCAAATTTTACTCCAACACCCTCCAGGCCATCGCCGCCGGCTATCTCATTGCCACGGTGGCGCTGGTGGAACTGCGACGCATCCGCTGGCAGGTGGTTTTATTTGCGGCCTTATTGGTCGGATACGGTTTGGCGATGATCTTAATTCCGCCGCCCGGTGGCGTGGCCGGCGATTTTTCACCCGAGGGCAATCTGGCAACATGGATTGATCATGCGGTGATGGGCAGCCACCATGACGGAAAGCCTTATGCCTGGATACTGCCCAGCCTGGGGTTTGGAGCCACGGTGCTGCTGGGCGTGCTTGCCTCGCATGTGCTCCGGTCGCCTTCTTCCCACTCGCGTAAAATCCGCATTCTTATCGGAGCCGGACTGGCCTGTCTGGTATCGGGATGGGCTTTGAGCTTCATCCTGCCCAACATCAAGCATCTGTGGACCAGTTCCATGGTCCTGTGGGCTGGCGGCTGGAGCCTGCTTCTGCTGGCGTTGTTTTACGGCTTGATTGACGTGTTGGGATACAAGCGCTGGGCTTTCCCGTTTCAGGTGATCGGGGCCAATGCCATCCTGGCCTATATGATTCAACCGCTGTTCCGCTTTGCTGAAATCAACAAACATCTTTTCGGCGGCTTATGCTCGCTCTTTGGACCCGCCGAGAGCTTTCTGCTCGCCCTCTTCACCACGATGACTTTGTGGGGATTGCTCTACTATCTTTACCGTAGCCGCCTCTTCGTCAGGATATGAAGAACATTAACGGCCAGCGAAGGTGCGCGGATGCGCATCATTTTTCGCAGCGCTTGGCTATAAGTCTTTACTGAGACCGCTCGCGTTCGAGCCCAGCTGGTGCTGGGCTTCCCATTCGCTAGGCAACCGATTCGACTTGCGCTATTTCGCCGGTTTGGCGGTGATGCCCAGGTTAAGCATTGGCAATAGCTGCGTGCTCTCCGCCATCCCGTAGTTGAAGATGACAAAGCCGCCCGTCTTGTAGCGGCGGGTGATTTCGATTTCCTCAATGGCGCGATCCGCCCCGAACCGGGATGAGGAGGAACTCACCCCCAGCCCGGGATAGCACGGAACCCGCCCGGCCCATTTGACCTGCTGGGAAACCATGTTTTCAAAGATTGTCTTGCTGGGCGTGTAGTCCATGGGACACACGAAATCGAGATAGCCCTTGTCGCACCAAACCTTCCAATCCTGGCCGACCCCGTCGCGATCCACGCTCCAGATGCGGAACACGGCGGCGGAGATTTTGATGTTTGGTTTCAGGGCGCGGGCCTGTTCGCTCACGGCTTTCACCACGGTGGTGATGTTGCTCCGGCGCCAGTCCAGCCATGGCTGATACAGCGGCCCCGTTTTCTGCACGTCGCCCGGCCAGTTTTTTAGGGCGGTGCCGCAGGATTTTTCAAACCGCTGCTTGCAGCCGTCGCAAAAACAATAGTCCGGGCCGGGGTAGCGGATGTAATCGAAGTGGATGCCGTCCAGATCATAATCGCGGACCAGTTCCAGCATGGAATCAATCTCGAGCTTTTGATTTTTGGGATGGGATGGGCACAGCCAGGTTTCCTCCTTGCCTTCGGATTTTCCGGCTCTCACCTGCTGGCGGCCTTCCGCCCGCATCTGGTCAACAAATTCCTTGGGCGTGGCGAAGCCGAGGTTCCAGTTGACCTTCCAGACGTGAATTTGGATGCCGTATTTGCGGCAGGCGGCCAGACATTGGCGGATTTGGTCGCCTTGCTCGG
>CAIOIC010000039.1 GCA_903858275.1 uncultured Verrucomicrobia subdivision 3 bacterium
CCGTCCGCCAGGTGTTGGCGCAGGCTTGAGGGTAGGTTAGCCTTTCGGTCATGGCCCTCGACCGAGACCGACTGAAAACCAGGCTCACGCACCTGGCCTCGCAGAACATTTTCATCGGCACATCTTCCTGGAAGTACTCGGGCTGGTGCGGTTTGCTTTACGACGAATCCCGTTACGCCTGGCGGGGCAAGTTCGCCGAGAAGCGATTCGAGCAAAACTGCCTGGCTGAATACGCCGAGGTCTTTAAGACGGTGTGCGTCGATGCCGCCTACTACCGGTTTCCCGACAAAGCGCATCTGGAGCGGATGGTCGCGCAGGTGCCGGAGGACTTCCTGTTCACGCTCAAGGTGACCGACGACATCACGATCAAAAAGTTCACCAACCTGCCTCGGTTCGGTGCGCGAGCGGGCAAGCCCAATGAGAACTTCCTCAACGCCGACTTGTTCGCTACCGCCTTCGTGCGCCCGTGTGAATCGTTCAAGCGCAACATCGGTCTTTTGATCTTCGAGTTTTCCAAATTCTATCCCAGCGACTACCAGCACGGGCGAGACTTCGTGGCTGATCTGGACACGTTCCTCGGCAAGCTCCCGTCCGGCTGGCGCTACGGCGTCGAGATCAGGAACAAACATTTCCTTCACCCCGAGTACTTCGCCGCCCTGTCCCGCCACGGCGTAGCGCACATTTACAATTCCTGGGCCGACATGCCTACGGTGAGCGAGCAATGGCAGATGCCCGGCAGCCGCACGGCCAGTGATCTCCTGGGCGCACGGTTCTTGCTGACTCCTGGTCGCAAGTATCAGGAGGCCGTCGATCTGTTCAGTCCGTACCAAGAAACCAAAGAACCTAGCCCCGAAGCGCGAGCAGCCGGGGCCGAGATGATCCGCCAGGCGTCCAGCGCCAAAAGCCAAAAAGGGGCGTTCATCTACGTCAACAACCGGCTGGAGGGGAACGCCTTGATGACGACTGATGCCATGTTGGAAGCGGCGGGAACGGTCTGAGTCGGAGAGTTGGCGTTGACAGCACGGAGAGAGGGGTTACCGTTCAGGTGAACGGTATGAACGAATTAACCAAACGCCAACGCCAAATCCTGGTTTACATCCAGGAGTGCCAGCGGACCAGCGGCGTGGCCCCCAGTATGCGGGAAATCGCCGAGCACTTCGGGTTCAGCAGCATGACGACCGTAATGGATCATGTCCGGTTGTTGCGCCAGAAAGGCGTGCTGGAGAACCAGCCGGGCCGGGCGAGAACCTTGCGGGTCGTTTCCCCGCTGGAAAAGTTCCGCAGCAAGGTCGCCGACATCCCGCTTTACGGGGCGATCCCCGCTGGTTTGCCGGAAGACCAGCAACAGGAGGCCAAGGGCTGCGTGTCCATCGACATCGAGACCCTGGGCTTCAAGCCCACCGCCCGCACATTCGCCCTGGAAGTTCGGGGCGATTCCATGATTGGCAAGTTCATCGTGAACGGCGACGTGGTGATCCTGGAGCACGGCATGACGCCCCGGAACGGCGACGTGGTGGCGGCCCTGATCGACAATGAGTCCACGCTCAAGACTTTCCTGCTGAACCGGGGCAAACCGTTCCTGCGGGCGGAGAACCCTCGGTACCCCGATTTGATTCCGGCGCAAGAACTCGTCATTCAAGGCGTGATGGTGGGGCTAGTGCGGAAGCGCAAATGAAAGGCATGGGTTGCGCCGGGTCATTGTGCATCTCGACGCCGACGCGTTTTTTGCGTCGGTCGAACAAGCAGC
>CAIOIC010000040.1 GCA_903858275.1 uncultured Verrucomicrobia subdivision 3 bacterium
CTTTGGCGTGCGTCTTGAATGTTTCAATCGTCTTTGTCTTCGCTTCCATAATTATTAAATGAGTTCGGGAAGATAATTATTTGCATTAACGGTGTAAAGCGAATTAAGCCGCCATTTTTGATTGTTTCCAGACAAACTGACGGCGGGTCTGGCCGGTCAGCTTGAATTTTTCGCCGATACGCAGGCCCTCCACCCAGAAAATTTCGCCGGCGCCCGTCGTGGCCAAAACCAGTTCTCGCCGCCGCGCGGCGGGAATTTTGGCGTTCACAAATAAATCCTGCAATTTCACCGCCGACTTCAAACCGATCGGCTGAAAGCGGTCACCTGCGCGCCAGTGGCGGAGGACAATCTTCGCGCCTATCTTGGCTGCATCGAAAAACTCTGTCTGGTGGAACGAGCGTCCCCGCGAGCCGCTGTATTTTTTCACAGCCCAGTGAATTTCCAGACCACCAAACTTCACCTGCCCCGCCCTGCCCGTTAACTTTATTCCCATTTTATCTGCCTTGAACCTATCGTCAGAATGCTTTCGAAGGCAAATCTTCCCCGTCACATCCCGTGCAACTGAGAAATCTGAACCGACGCTCACGAATTTTCCAGCCGTCTGGCGCAACTGTTCGACTAGATCAAAATCGGCGGCCACACCGGCTTCGTTCAGTTGCTGTTGTAATGCTTTCCGCTGAACCGCAAGGGTCAATTTATCAAAGTGAATGCCGATAACCCTCCTTTCGAAAAGCCAATCCCGCGCCGCGTCACCAGCAAATTCCGCCTCAGCACCCACAATTTCCATCAGGCGCAGGACGGTTTTGTCTACAGCTGGCTGGTAGTTTTTGCGGAGCAACGGCAACAGTTCGTTCCGAATCCGGTTGCGCAGAAAGTCCGCGGAATCATTCGAGGCATCATGGCGAAACCGGATTCTATTTATGCGGGCCAGCGCCTGCAGTTCAGCCTTGCTCAAACCAAGCAACGGGCGAACGAGCGTGATTTTTTTGTCCGCTGGCGAAGCCGAACGCCATTTCATGCCCGCCAAACCTTCGCCGCCAGCGCCGCGCAAAAGGCGCAGAAAAAAAAGTTCCACCTGATCATCCGCATGATGCGCCAGAGCGATAATCGGGATTTTCTGCTCCCGCGCCGTGCGCGCCAGAAATTCGTGGCGCAGTTTACGTGCGGCCATCTCCACGGAAATTTTGGATTGTGCGGCCAAGGCTTTCACATCCGCGCTGCCGCCAAAAAATTTCAGTCGCAGTTTTTTTGCAGTTTGGTGGACGAGTTTTTCGTCCGCATCACTGGCGCGGCCGCGCAGCCGGTGGTTGAAGTGCACGACGGAGATTTTCCAGCGATTCTTTGGGGCGAGTGCATTCAACGCATGCAACAAAAACATCGAATCCGCGCCACCGGAAACGGCGGCGAGAATCTTTTGACCGCGCAAAAAAACACACCGCTTTTCGACGGTATTTTTCACACGTTGGAGAAATTTGCTCACGCGAGGAGCTTGCTTTTTTTCACTAAACTAGGCAAGCCGCGTCATCATTCCAAGGTTTACGGCAGCCGATAAACGCGGAAAAACCGCGCCGCATTGGTCCCGATGATATTGGTATAACTGCTGGTTCCCGCCGTGGCGAAGTTGGTGGCCAACGGGATCCAGTTGGTCTGAAGCAAATTGGTTTTGTATTCGACGCGATAAGCGAGGCCCGCCAGCGAGTTCCACGTCAGCGCCAGCGAATTCGTCATTTTGCTGAACGCGGTGAAGGATGGAATGGGGATGGGCGTGACGCTCACGTCATCGAGGCCGAAGTAATCCGGCTCGTTTTGGAAGGCAAATTGTAGCGTGCTGTTGGGGCCAATAGCTGTAACAACGAAATTAAAATTAGTCCACGTCCACACCGGAGGATTTGTAACGCCATAAACATTCGTGCCGTTCCAACTTACGTTGAATTGCTGACCACTCCCGGTAATCGGATTAACCAACCAGAATGAAAGCAAATAACTTTGTCCCGGCGTTGTTTGTAAGACTTCGGCAAGATAGCCAGACGAACCACTCGGCCCTGTTTTAAGGCCAAAGGCTCCAGAATGCACAAACGCCACATCGTTCGCTACGGAAGTATAGGCCGATCCGCCCGTATTACCCGACCGACTCCAACCAGTGTAATCCCCCGTCTCAAACCCGCCGTTCTGGACAAGGTTCTGGCCGACGGATAATTGGAATGGCAGGTTCACGGCAGCGGCTGTGCTGCGATTGGTGAATACCAAATTTGCCGTGTAAATCCCGGCTGCAAGGCTGTTGGCACCCGTGGACAAACTGACGGTGACATTGCTCGCCGAGTTTGGTGTAAGCGTGCCATTCGTCGCCGAGACGCTGAGCCAAACAGAGGTGTTGACTAGCGACCAGAGCAGATTGGATGAACTGGCATTGGTCAGCGAATAAACAACTGCGGCTGGACTGAACGGCCCACCCACCGCGCCAATGGCGCTAAAACCGGTCAGCGGCGAAATCACCGGCAACCCCGCCAGCGCGTTGATCAGATTGACACCGTTCGGCGTGCCCCAGCCGGTGCAGAGGTCGTAGCCGACGACGGCGGGGAAATTGGTGGGGCTGTTCGGCCAAAAATTATTGCCCACCGTGATGTCGTGGAAACAATTCGTGTAATTGGCACTTTTGCCAATCGCGTAAATAGCCGGATTGATAAAGCCCGCTGCCGACTTTCCAGCCAGCGTCGCCTGCTGGTTGACTAGCGCCATAAAACCCGCCCACAGCGGCGCGGCGGCGCTGGTGCCGCCAAACGAGCCGCTGCTGCCGTTGCCATATTTGACGTAACAATTGGCGGCGGTCAGTGCCACATCGGGAATATTGCGCTTGGCGGTGCTGCCATGGTTGTTAGTCATGCTGCTGAGATTGGTTTGCCATGAGGGAATTGCAAAATTAGTGGTCACCCCGCCGCTGCTGCCCCAGTAGCCACCATTACCGTTGGTGACATTGTCATTCCAGTTGGTTTCCGAGAGGAAGGAAACACCCGAACCGCTCATGCTCAAGACCGTTCCGCCCACCTGCGTGATGTTGGGGCTGAAGGATGGCGAGTTGGGCTGGCTGGGATTATCCACATCATTGGCCGAGCCGCCCGCAAAGGCGTCGCTGTCACCGGAGGCATTGAAGAACGACTGCCCTTGGGCGGCCATCTGCAGGAAATGACTCTCCGTGGTGGCATTCGTTCCGCCGGTCCAGCCCCAGGAACAACTGAACTGCTTGATGGCGGTATTCGTCACCATCGCGGCAAGCATGGTGTTTACCAGATTTGCCGAAGCCGCTTCAAAAACGATGATCTTCGACAACCCCGGAGCCATCGCCATCGCCATTTCGATGTCCAGCGAAACTTCCTCGTTGCCGCCAGAGACATTACCGGGCAGCCCATTGAACCCGCCGATTAAAACCGTCTGGATGACAATGTTCGTCCGTCCGCCGCCCGCCGCCGCCGCGTAAGCCGCAATGTCACTGGCATAAAACCCGTCGAATTGCAGCAAACCCACCTGCTGCCCTGCGCCCGTCAACGTCGTTCCAGATGCATAGGCATTCCGAAAATCATCACCCAAATACGCACCGCCTGAACCGGAAC
>CAIOIC010000041.1 GCA_903858275.1 uncultured Verrucomicrobia subdivision 3 bacterium
CAGGGCCACCACCGCCTGCACGACCAGCAGCCGCTCCAGCGAAGCCCGGGCGAAAGCCGCCACGCCGCGGGGCGTGATGGGTTCCCAGGCAAAAGCGGGTTCGCTAAAAGCGCTCATGGCCCTAGTCTAGCCACAGGTGGATGAAGATTAAAAGCAGAACCCCCCGCCCTGCTGACGGATGCGAATTAGCGCCAAATTCATCAAAGTTATGATTTGGCCGGCTCCGCGGCGGGCTGATTCGGCATCGGCGCATGGATGACCGGCACCGGATAGCGCAGCTTCATCACGTCGTCCACGAGAACCTCGACGTAATAAGTGCCGGCCGCCTCAAATTTCACATTGCCAAAAAACATGACGTTCGTCGCGCTCATGGCCGGATCGCGCAGTTCAAATTTCATTTCCCCTTTGCTGATGACCGTGGTCTGATCCGGCGCAATGAGGCGGACGTTCTCATTGAACTGGCCGATGCCGGCGGCCCAGCGGTTGAAAATGCAAATGCGCCCGGCGACGATGGGGATTTGCGGCACGCGCAGGACATTGACGACGCCGATGATGAACAGGTTGCCGTTCACTTCCTGGCGCACTTCTTCGCACAGGAGCGAGCATTGGAGATCGGGGAGGATTCGGGTGGCGTTCATGTGGGTGTAATCGTTTTACGTTTTCAAAAAGGCTTCCGCCGCGCGCACGGTGTTTTGCAGCAGCATGGCAATCGTCATCGGGCCGACGCCGCCGGGATTCGGGGTGATTTTTCCGGCGATCGGCTGAACCTCGGCAAACGCGACATCGCCGACCAGTTTCGTGCCGGTCTTGGCGGTGGCATCGGGAACGCGGTTCACCCCCACGTCCATCACCACGGCTCCGGGCTTGACCATGTCCGCCTTCACAAATTCCGCCACGCCCATCGCCGCCACGATGATATCGGCCCGGCGGCAATGCGCCTTGATGTCGCGCGTCGCGGAATGGCAGAGGGTCACGGTGCTATTGGCCGCCCTGCCCTTTTGGCAGAGCATCGCCGCCATCGGTTTGCCGACAATGTTGCCGCGCCCCAGTACCACCACTTCCGCGCCTTCCGTCTTCACCCCGGAGCGAAGGAGCAGCTCCACGACCCCGGCGGGCGTGCAGGGCTTGAAGCCGGAATCGTCGCCGAGCATCAGCTTGCCGACGTTGACCGGATGAAATCCATCCACGTCTTTCGCCGGCAGCACGGTCGAGAAAACCACCGATTCGCGGATGGGTTTCGGCAGCGGCGCCTGCACCAGAATTCCGTGGATGTGCGCGGTGGAATTTAATTTTCCAATCAGGGCCAGCAGTTCGAGCTCGGAAGTTTTCTCCGGCAAAACATGGGTTTCCGAAACCATGCCGAGTTCAGCACAGGCTTTTTCCTTGCGGCCGACATACACTTTGGAGGCCGCATCCTCGCCGACGCGGATAAACGCCAGCCCGGGAACCACGCCGCGCTGTTTCAGCGCCGCAACGCGCGCCGCCAGCTCGCGCTGGATTTGCGCGGCGATGGCCCGTCCGTCAATCAGATTGGCGGGCGCGGAACTCAAGGTTTTTTCGCCGACGGCGCGTTGGTGGAGAGAACGTAGATTTTCTGGATGGTCAGCACCGGCGTGTCTTTCCAGCGGGAGTCCATCCCCTCCTCGCCGGTCGCAACGATGCGCAGCCCGTTGTAGCGGGAAAGGTTCAAGTTGGTCGAAGTTGTGAAGAGATAATTAATCGCGGTGCCGGTCGCCGGGTCGTATAGCTCGAAATACGTCGGTGCGACCGGGCTAACCGAGGAGCGCACCAGACCTTCGTGCGTGACCACGCGCGGGGGCGGCGGCGGGAGGTTGGTTTCAATCACTGCCGGAGCCGGCAGAACGGGAATCACCGGCGCAATCGCCGGTGCGGGGGCGGGGATATTCGGCTCCGCCGCGGGCGCCGCCGGCGGGGTCGGCACAATCGGCTGCGGCTCCGTCACGGTGCTGGCCGTGGCCGGAATGGGCTGGACCACGGGCGCAACCGCTGCGGGAGCCACCGGCGCTTCCTGTTTCAGCAGGCTGGCGGCCACAAACGCGAACGCATTCGTCGGCGCTTCAATCTGCGTCCAGTCACCTTTGCTGACCACCTCGGCGATCGGCGCGCCTTTTTCCAAAATGCCGAGCACGCTGTAATTTTCGCCCGGTCCGCCGCGCAGGTTCAATTTTTTAACCGCCACCGTTTTGTTGGTGGTGTCAATGAACCTGGAATTCACCCAGACTTTGGTGCCGGACGGGATTAAAACCTTCGCCCACTGCGCCGGCTCGCCGGCTTTGGCTTTGTCGAGGTTGATTTGTGAAACCACGGTGATCGCATCGCCTTTTTTCGCGTGGCCGACGACTTCACCCTTCAAGCCGGCCTGTCCGCGCAAATTGATATTATCCACCGCGACCGTCGCCGGGCCGGGCACGAGCGTGACGGGCGCTTTCTTCTCAGCCGCTGCGGCTGGCGCTTTGGCCGCCGCCTTTTTCTTGGCCTTCGCGGGCGCCGATTTTTTCACTGGCGCGTTGGTTTTGTTTTCTACCGGCGCAACGGCTGGTGCCGTCAGGGTTACGGCGGTGGCCGGCGGGGGGATTTCCGGCAGTTTGTTCGTGTTCACCTGCGCCACGGCGGACGTGGCCAGCATTGTTCCTAAAACCAACCAGCAGTTCGTTTTCATAAATCTGAAGTCAAAGTTTTGATTTCCGTCTCGTTCAGCGTCCGCCACTTGCCCG
>CAIOIC010000042.1 GCA_903858275.1 uncultured Verrucomicrobia subdivision 3 bacterium
GTTCAACCGCAACGACACCACCGCGGGCATGTATGGCTTCCACCTGAACGGCAATAGCCACATGCGCCTGGAAAACCTAAAAGTGACCGGCGCCCAACATGGTATCGCCGGCGGAGGATCCCAGGGTCTTGAACTGGTCGGCTGCGAGGTTTACGGCAACAACCAGTGGGGCATTGTCATCGGCTCTTGCACCAATATCGTGGTCACCGGCTGTATCGCGCGCAACAACGGGCACGGCTTGGATCTGGACGGCGGCGTCGGCACGGCCTCGGGCAACATCGTGCATCACAACAGCGGCTACGGCATTTATCTCAATGGTAATTTCCTGGGCAGCGGCAATGATTGCTACAACAATAGCGGCATTGCCTTCAACGGACTCTCCGGCGTTCGCGCTTACAATAATTTGATCCACGAGAATACGGGCGAGCCGGCGTTGCGTCTGGATAATCTCGGCTCGGAGGCGGTTTCCAATCGGGTTTATCTGAACAGCGGCGATGGACTTTATGTCCGCACCGCCGGCATCACGATGCGCAATGTCGTTTATTCCAATGGTGGCCACGGCCTCACCGTGGATTCTTGGAACGGGGCCAACACGGTGGTCAATAACCTGGTCTATGACAACGACCGCCTTAACGAGGGCCACTGGAATCTCTACGTTAACCGCAACGGAGATACCATCCAAAACAATACCGTCTACGGTGCCAACGGCCTCTACTGGAACGGCCCATGGGGCGACGTCACCCGCAACAACATCATCTGGGCAAGTGGCAGCGGTCACTATGCCATCTACTACGGAAACAACTCTGCCGCGTCGGTAAGTGACTACAACAACTTCTATGCCACGGCGGGTGCCACCCTGGGTTACTGGGGTGGCGACCGGACGAACCTCTTGGCATGGAAGTCCGCCAGCGCGTTGGACACCAACAGCCTCAGCACCAACCCCCTCTTCGTGGACGTGAACGGCGGCGACGAAACGCTGGGCGGTTTCTACGCCGCGGACGACGATTTCCATCTCTCCTCCACGGCGGGTTCCTACCACGACGGCTTCTGGTTTGCAGACGCCACCAACTCGCCCTGCATTGACGCTGGCGGGCCTTCCTTCGTGTTCACCAACGAGCCTTACTACAACGGCCTCCGCGTGGACCAAGGCGCCTACGGCAACACTGCCGAAGCCAGCAAGACCGCGTATGCCGGGACGTTCTACGCGTTGAACATCACGATTACTCCCACCGGCGGCGGCACCGTCGCCGCCTGGCCACCGGGCGTCTCGAACCTCTACTACCCGGCCAACGCCGCCGTCACCCTCACCGCCACCAACAACCTCGGCTTCATCTGGGGCAACTGGTCCGGCGCGGTTTCCAGCACCAGCAACTCGGCGTCGTTGGTGATGAACAGCAACACGGCCATCACCGCGAACTTCATCCCCGTGATGCCGCATGTGCTCTACCGCCTGGAGGATAGTTACGCGGCCTCCATCGGCACGCCACCGGACCTCACCAACATTAATGCCGGTCTGAACTTCTCGACGGCGACGGTCCGGGGTGCGGCGCGGCGGGTGCTGAATTTCCCGTGGGACACCGGACTGCAGCTTCAGCCGACTTTGGGCGTCTTCCCGAACCAGGTCTATTCCACGGCCATTCTCTTCCGGCTGGATGCGGTCAATAGCTGGCGGCGGTTGCTCGACATGGGGAACAACATTGAGCAGGGTCTCTACGTTTACAACGGCGCGCTTCGGTTCTATCCCTACACCGACATCTCCGAGGTTTGCCTGACGAATAACACCTGGCACATGGTCGTTCTGACCCATGATCTGGCTGGTCTGGTGAAGGTGTACTGCGACGGCGTCCTGCGGTTGACCGTGAACGACTCCAGCAACTACGGCGTGGTCTCCAGCGCCAACACCCTGCGTTTCTTCAAGGACAATGGCGGCGACATTGGCAGCGGCAGCGTCAGCCGAATCCACATCTTCTCCAGCGTCTTAACGCCCACCGAGGTTGCGGATCTGAACGCGCTCGACGATGCAAGCCCGCTCATCACCAGCCCGGCACTCACCGGCGCGGCGCAAGGCGTGCCGTTCCTCTGGCCGGTCACCGGTCCCGGCATCGCCACCAACCTCGCCAGCGGCCTGCCGCCCGGCTTGAGCATTGACCCCTCCACGGCCCTGATCAGCGGCACTCCGAACGTGCCGGGCGTGTTTGACGCACTGCTCACTTCCAGCAACGGCTACGGTGTGTCCACGCAAACCCTGCGCATCGTCGTCAGTTCGAGCACCAACCTCCTCTTCCGCGAGGACTTCAACAACGGCTTCAGCGCGAACTGGAA
>CAIOIC010000043.1 GCA_903858275.1 uncultured Verrucomicrobia subdivision 3 bacterium
GGCGGTCAGCGAGAAAAGTTGTTTCCGCAAAATCGGCGGGCCGACAATAATCCGCTTTCCCGGCAGATCGGGCGCTTCGTAGAGCGAGAGCGCCAGTTTCGTTGCGCGGGCGCCGAGCAGCCAGGTGTAGAGGCGCATGCTGAACAGCTGTTTCCACAACTGCGGCGTGTGGACATAGTTGGGGTGCTGGAACATGAACTGGTGCCCGATGGCGACGACCGGCGGACGTTTCCAGCGCGTCAGCGTGTAAAATGCGGTGATGGGCTCGAAGAAGTTGAGGATCACGTCCGGCTGCGTTTCGCGGACGACGGCGTCGAGCTGGCGGATGTAGCCAAAATATTTCGGCAGGTTGCCGAGGACGGCCAGCAGCGTGGCGGTGTTGCTGACGGCGCGGTTGTTTTTATATTTGAACTCCAGCGTCGGCATTTGCCGGACGGAGATTTTCATCGCCGATGTGAAGTATTCCGGCAGCGGCCGGTGCGAGCTCGCCCCGACGGTTACGGCGACGACCTGATGTCCCGCCGCCTCGACCATTTCCTTGACGGCCATTGCCTGAGTCATGTGACCCCGCCCCTCGCCGAGCACGCATAGCATCATTTTCATGAAAGTGGATGAGTTTGATCTTCCCGTCGAAATCTTCAATCAAAGCGGTGCAACTTTCAACCCAATCCCCGCAGTTGAGGTATTCTATCCCTTCTATCGTCTTGGTCTCCGCGCGGTGGATGTGGCCGCAGATGACGCCGTGGGTTTCGTGGCTGCGCGCCATGGCGGCGAGCGTGTCCTCGTATTCCGTGACGTATTTTACGGCGGATTTGGCCTTGAATTTCAGATACGCCGCGAGCGACCAGTAACCGAAACCGAGCGCGCGGCGCAGCCGGTTGAAATACAGATTGAAATCGAGAATCCAGTTATAGAGGTGCGAGCCGAGCTTTTCCAGCAGGTGATTGAAATGCGTCAAGCCGTCCGCCTGGTGGCCGTGGATGACGAGGTATTTTTTTCCGTCGGCGGCCGTATGGATCACCTGCCGGGCGATGGTCACGGTGCCGAATTTCATGCCCATGAACTGCTCAATGAATTCGTCGTGGTTGCCGGAAATGTAAATCACCTTGGTCTGCTTGCGGCTTTTGCGGAGCAGTTTTTGGATGAGCGTGTTGTAGTCCTCGCGCCAGAACCAGCGGAACTTCAGCTCCCAGCCGTCGATGAAATCGCCGACGAGGTAGAGGTATTTGCAGTCCACCACACGCAGAAAGTGCAGCAATTCATCAACGCGGGCGTGCCGGGTGCCGAGATGGATGTCGGAAATCCAGACGGAGCGGCAGACAATCGGCTCGTCGAGATCCAGATCGAAATCTTGTTGATCAGCTTTCATAACCCGACTCTGGGTCAACTGTGTTGGAATCTGCCGGAATCGCAATCTCTTTGTGGGGTCGTCGCTGAATATTCACCTGGCCGTAACGCAGGCGTAACAATTCCGGTGTCGAAATTTGCAGGTGGGCAACCGATTTCATGGCCGCCACCGTCTTCGCTGCCCGGTTGGAAGCGGGGCCGGCTTTTGTGGCCGGCATTTGCGCCCCCGGATGCATCGGGAGGAAGCGATTTTGGCTGCTTGCCGCGCACGTCAGCAGTCACATTTCTGTGACAAGGTCGGTCTGCTGCCAGGCACCCATCACGGATAAGCCATGAAGCCTTTGTTTTATCGAGGTCTAAACGGAAATGCCGGCTGGATATTTCAAGTCTGAAAACCGTGTTTGAATGTCCGGTTAATGGAAGTTTTGTCCGGGGGTCAAACCTATTATGTGGCTCGTTCGAATTGTTATATCGGGCCAAGAGAAATTCAAAATGCTAAATAAAAACAAAATCGCGTTGGTGGCGTTGCTGGCGGTTTCCATGGTCAGCGACCTTAAGGCCGGGACTTGGACAAACTACGCCATTGGCGATGTCATGCTGTGTTTCCGAAAAGACGGCGGGGCCAATGACCTGGTGGTGAATGCGGGGCCGGTCACCAACCTGACCACAGCGGTTCAGAACAAGCGGATTGCCATCAGCCAATACACCGGCAGCCAGCTCGCCTTGGTTGGCACGAACGGGGCCATCTGGTCCGCCTTCACCGGTTATGATGATTCAGTTTCCCCGGTCGGAGATCGCGGGACCTTGTTTGTTAGCAAGGGCCGCAATTTTATTAGTCGGAAGACGACGGCGTGGAGTTCGTTCCCGCATGATTCGCAAATGAGTGTTATTCAGGCCATGCTTGACATTTCCATAGGAGCCAAAGTTTGTATCGGCTATAACGGGGTCAATACTCCAACGGCAGTCATCGAACCGAACGATCCCGATAACTCCAATCCCAATTACACGTCCGGCCAAAGCTACATCGGGGCAATGGGGGTAAACTTGAATTTCGGCGACAGATTTCAAGGCATCCCTGAAAAGACGGCGCTGGCCAGTTTTACGACGGCGGGGGCGGTGATCCGCTCCGACTTTTATCGGATCAATCCGAATGACACCAGCGATGGCCTAGTGACTTTCCTGGGTTACTTTGAGTTCAACACCAACGGCGCGATGACTTATGTCGCCTATCCCACGGCACCCACGGTGACGACGGTGGCGGCCAGTGCGATTGCCGCGACGGGTGCCCAGCTTAATGCCACGGTCACCACGATCAATACCAACACCGACAGCACGGCTTTTTACTTCAAATACGGCCTGACCACCAGCTATGGCAGCACCACCACGGTCAGCAACATCGGGGTCAACTCCGGCAGTTATGGCCAGCCCGTTTCCGGTCTTACTGGCGGAGCCACCTATCACTTCCAGGCGGTGGCTTACAACCAATACGGCACCAACTTCGGCAGTGATCTGACCTTCACCACCACGGGCGGTGCGCCGGCCATACCGGAGATCAAGGCCATCGGACGCACCAACAATATCACCTACGTCAGCTTCACGACCGGCAATAGCGGCACCTACACGCTGCGCGGGACGAACAGCCTGGAAATTATCCGGACCAACTGGCCGGCCATCAGTTCCATCGCCGGCAATGGCTTGACCAACACTTTGCAAGACACGACCTCGGAATCAGGGAAGTTCTACATCATCACGGCCCAGTGACGGCCATGATTTGAAAATCATTAACCAACCAAAACCAAACAAACCCAAATAAACCAAATGAAAAAAATCAAAATCCTGACCGTGGCGCTGGCCACCGCTGCATTGAGCGGGGTAACAGCCATGGCGCAACTAAACTATAACACCGGCGACCTGTTGGTCGGCTTTGGCACCAACTCCACCTCCTCAGGGAGCTATGTGCTGGCAAATCTCGGTTCCATTGCCAATTTTCAAGTGCAATACTCCTCCTACACTTGGAACCTCAGCAGTGTCTTGAGCAGCACGGTCGGCACCATTAACAATGGCGTCTATTGGTCGGTGTTCGGCGTCAATGACAATCTCAGTAATCCGGGTTCCGGCATCCAGCAGGAGAGTCGGTTTACGGTTTGGAATTCCAGCAGCAGCAGCTCGAGGACGGTTCCGGGCGACGATGGATTTCTCGTGCAACCCTTCACTCAAATCATCACCCTCGCCAATTCGTCCATTGCTGCGGGCACCAGTGTTTCCGCCGGTGTCATTACGGCGCCCGCCGGCACGGCCGATGGTTTCAATGTTCAGATGGTTCCGAATGGCGACGTCAATCAGACGTGGCCCTATAACATTACCCGCAGGGGTGCTAATTCGGTCTTTCTTTTGCAGAACGACCCCTCCAATGCCGGCAATACGGCCCAGAGTCTGGGTGCTTTCAACTTGAGCAGCGGCGGCATTCTCACCTTTAACGCCGTTCCTGAACCTTCCACCTGGGCCATGCTCGGCAGCGGTGTGCTGGCGTTTCTGGCCATTCGCCGTCGGAAATAATTAATAAATAATCAATCAAACTAACAAACAATCAATCAAACCCGATAATCAACCAATAACCAAAATAACAGCATGAAAAAAACACTAATCCTCACTGTGGCCACCGGCCTCGCTTGTGCGATGTCATCCATGGCCGACCAATACAACCTGTATGTCACCGGTGCGACCGCGTTCCGGCAGAGCGTCCATAACGCCGCCAAAGACTTGTTTGACACCACGCCGGTTACGAACGTCGTGCAGAACGCGGGCACCCTCCAGTATGGCACCAAGGCCTTTGGCGGCGATGGCACTTTGTCTAGCGGCAATACGCAATGGTATATGAGGGGCACCGCCAGCAATACCGTTCCGAACTTGGGCACGAACGAACTGGTCATTCACGCCCTCTTCAACGGTTCCGTGCAGGGGATCAAGAATGTCGTCGCCAAGGACAAGCTCTATTTCATGAAAGGGGACGGCACCATTGTCACCAACACGCCGACCATCGCCTTCACGGATGTCCCCTCATCCTCCACGCCGTATCCCACCTCTGCCACGGCGGATTTCGATGAGGACAAGGTGGCCGTCCAACCCTTCGCTTGGACTCGCGCCATGGCTGGAAATTCATTGATGACCAACGTCAACAATATCACCTATGAACAGGCCAAGTATTTGATCACGGCCGGCCGCGCGAAGCTCTCGGCCTGGACCATTAGCCCCAACACCAATCTCGTTTACCTCATTGGTCGCACCAAGGACTCCGGCACCCGCCGCTTGATGCTGGCTTGCAATGGATACACCTACAACACCGGCTTGATCATGTATAACTATGATGCAACCAACCATTTCTATTACCCGGCTCTGGACAACGGCATAGTTGCGGCCGTCGGCTCGGCGAGCGCGAACAATGGCTTGGTGGGTTCAGCGGGCGTTGATGGCGTCAATCTGGCTTGGGGCCCCGGCTATATCGGTGGTGGCGACTGCCGCACCGCGGTTAACATTGTCAACTCAAACCACTTCTCCATCGCTTACATGTCTTTTGCCGACGCCAAATCCGCCGGCATTACCGGCAGCAACTGGAGCGCGGTCAGTCCCTTCAACGGAGTCTATCCCACGATTGGAA
>CAIOIC010000044.1 GCA_903858275.1 uncultured Verrucomicrobia subdivision 3 bacterium
GGTCTCCTCCAGCCGCAGTCTGAAACTGTCCGGGGATATATCTTTCGGCCAGTGCGGCGAACGATAGGAAGTGCGTCCGGCGGCATCCTGGATCAGGAGCATGATGTGGTTGGTGTAATCTTCGCCGTAGGTGAATTCCAGCGAGCTGGCCAGCCGCTCAAAGCTGCCGCGACCGGCGAACAAGCCGGGATGCCGCGAGCCCAGCGAACGAATTTCACGATCCACCGCCTCAAGGCGCACCCGATAAATAAGCAGCCACATCACAACGCCAAACACCACCAGCACCAGGCCGGAGATGCCCGCCGAGAGCAGCGCGATCTTGAGGCGGGAAGGGAGCGGCTTCATGCGTGGACTGGGATCTGGAGAAATCTATCGTTCATGGGTGACATGTGCGAGAAAGTTACCGACGATCGGCTTTGCTGCCCAGCGGTAAACTTTCAGTGGCTCCCAGTTCCAAGCTATGGCGCTGGACCAATTCGGGTTGGTGGTTTTGGCGCCGATACAATTTCGCGAACGCCTGTGCCGCCGGTTCCTTGGTGTTCAACAACCGCGCGACGGCTTCGGGCGGCACCGATTGATAAAGCAGTTCGACCTCGACGGACAGCGGTCCCTTCGATTCAGGCAGGGCGATGCGATAAGTGACTTCGTCGCGTCCGCTGCCCCGAGCATTGAAGTTTGGATCCGTCTCCGCCCCGCCGCGCACGGCGACTTGGGCCGCGTCCATCTCCGCCGCCTTGAAACCACGCGGCGGGAGGCGATTATCCTTCAAATACGTTGCGCCGCCCAGCAGCGACCAGGTGGGCTTTCCCTGCGCATCGGCCATGACCGACTGATAAATTTGAACCTCCTCCGGGCGCGTAATGAGATCCCGGTGCGGGCCATATCCGTCAGGAACGCCGCGGATGGCACCGGCTTTGTCCACCGCGCCCGACTCGAACAGTGTCCGTTTCCGCGCATCCGTAACGCGGACGTGGAGCCAGGCGCGGCGGAAGGGATGGCCCGTCGGGAATTTATGGCCGGCGAGGTTCTCAACTTGGACTTTCACAACCACGATGCCTGCTTCGCGCTGCCCATTGACGTGCAGTTGTGCAGCCTGGCGGAGCTGGGACCGCGTTTTTTCGATCAAGGGTTCGAACTGTTTTGCGTTGGCGTTGGCGTCCAACTGCCGTGAGCTATCCGCGAGCATCTGGAGCATGAAGGCGTTGCCGCCGACAAACTGGTGTTTCCAAAACGGCGTGCGCGGTTCAAGCCACGGCGGGCGGCTGCTGACTTTGACTGCCTCGTCCAACCGCGGCATGTGGCAAGCCTGACAATGTTGGCCGCGTCGCGCATAGTCGCTGTTCCGCCATTCCAAGTAAGGCGTCTGTTCGGGAAGCTCGCCGACGATCTTTCCAGCGTTGTCTAGAATGGGCGTGAAGAGCGTGTGACAGGTCGCGCACAAAGCGGAATCTTGAACGTGCGCGCCGAACTTGGGAGTGTAATCCACATGGCGCTGCATCGGCATGGTCAGCACATCGTGATAGGGGCCGAAGATTTCCCGGTTGGTTCCGATCAGAAAATGGCCGCTGAAACTGGCCGGTGTGCCGAGATTGCCGGGTTGAATCTGATGACACAGCGTGCAGCCCACGCCCTCGACCGCCAGTGGGGAGGCCTGGGCAGCGGCAAAAGAAAGTTCGTTGGTGCCATCCGCGTGCGCCTGTTTATGCGCCAGCGGCGCATGACAGGTCTGGCATTTATTTTCTATGAAGGATTTCAATGCGGGCCGCTCCTTCACTTCCGCCTCCATGACTGCACGCCAGAGCGGGTCTTTGAAGGAATGCGCCATCATGGTCCCGCGCCAGTCGGTGGCCAGAGTGGCTCCGGTGTTCGCGCGGCCGGGACTCCAAGGATCGTGGCAGAAAGCGCAATTGCCCGCGCCGCTGAACCAAGGCGTTTCAAAGCTGGCCAGCTCGGCGGCGGACGAGGTCCAGCCAGTCATCAGTCCAGACACGATGAAAAGCCAGACACGGAAACCCGCGCTCCATTTCTGCGCAAATATAAAGCCAGGACCTGCCGCCGGATTTGTTGCCAAGGGTTTGTTCATTTTGATTGCTCCAACCGGAAACGGCAACGGCTCAAGCCCGTTGCCGCTCGCATTGATTGGATTTGGCTCCATTCCATGACGCTTAATTCAGGGCGCGAGTGAAGGCGGCTAAGTGATTATACGAACCTTCCATCAGGTTGGTAAATACATTGCGAATGGGCTTTTCTTTCGTGGCCTTCAGAGCTGCCTGCAAATCCGCAATGTCGGCTTGTTCGATCATCACGCCGACCGCCAGAGCGTCTTCCAGCGATTTGTTGCCCAGCACGATGAGTTCGTCATAAAGTGCTTGTAGCTCTGGATACGTGAATTTTCCCGCCGCCGCTGGCGTGGTGTCCGTCAAACGATACCGCGCGATGAGATTGTCCACTGCGTCCATGTGGCTCTGCTCGGACACGGCAATGTTTCCGAACGTCACGTGCCCCCATTTCGCGTAAAGCACCTGGTAAACGTCGCGCGCCACCTTCTCCTCCTGTTTCATAAAAAGGATGCTGGAGGTTTCGGTCGCCGTCAGCGCAAAGGCCGAAGGAACCAGGCCGCTCAGCAACAGGGCGGCCACGATTGTTTTGGTGAATGTAGTTGTTTTCATAACTTTTCTTTCGATCTGTTTTGTTTGTTTTTTCGAGCGCAACTATTGCACCCGTTACACCCATAACAGACCATGGAAAGATTAACCGCAGCCCCGGAATTGGATTACAGTTTATTTATCTGAACAACCGGCCGACAAAAACCTGTTTGATCAGCCGGACGCGGGGCGGTTTCAAGCACCGGCCTTGATGCAATAGCCCACACCGCGAATGGTTTCGATGAGCTTTTTCGGAAAGTCGCCGTCCACTTTTTTACGCAGGCGCTGGACGTAAACCTCCACGAGGTTGGTGCCCGGATCAAAATTGTAATCCCAGACGCGCTCACAAATCTCGACCCGCGTCAGCACCCGGCCCGGCGAGCGCATGAGATGTTCGAGCAGAGAAAATTCCCGAGCCGTCAACTCGATGGCTTGGGCTCCGCGCGTCACCTTGCGCGTGAGCAGATTCATTTTTAAATCGGCCACGGCGAGAATGCTCTGACTGGTTCCCGTCGCGCGCCGCGTGACGGCATGAAGCCGGGCGATCAATTCCTCAATGTGAAACGGCTTGGTGAGGTAATCGTCTGCGCCCAGATTTAATCCATCGAGACGCTCATTGAGTTCGCTGCGGGCCGTGAGCAGAATGACGGGTAGCGAAATCTTTCGTTCGCGCAAATTGCGCAGAATACTCAAGCCGTCCTTGCCGGGCAGCATGATGTCGAGCACGAGGGCTTCATAGGGCCGGGTGGTCGCCAGCAAAAATCCGTCATCGCCATTAGACGTCGTCTCGACAACGAAGCCTTGCGCCTCCAAACCTTTGCGGACAAAGGAGGCAATCTTTTTTTCGTCTTCGATGACAAGAATCTTCAAGCTGCTTCGCCCGGTTAAAATGCTCAGGAAGCCGGCTGGCCTGCGATTTGCCTCGCCCGGCCATATGAACCGAGGTTGAAAGCATTGGTGTAGCCGAGTCCCTGCAGCTTTTTCTGCGCCACGCCGCTGCGCATGCCGCTCGCACAGTGCAATAGGAGAACTTCGCTTTTCTTGGGAAACTTTTTCGGAACCACCGCCGCAACCTCGTCCAATGGAATGTTGATGGCATTGGTGAGATGGCCGGAGTTAAATTCGCCCGAGGTGCGGACATCAATGACTAACGCCCCGTTTTTAATATGTTCAGCGGCTTCCTTGGTTGAAATCTGTCCGGCCTTGGAAAGGGTCAGAAACAACACGACAACCGCGACAACGATCAAGATGGCAATCCATTTCATACAATTTCTATTTAAACTTTATTTTTGGGTTTGTTCGCCATGAAATACAGCAGCGGCACCAGCACCGGCGCGGTGAACATGGAAATCAAGCTGCCCGCCATCAGCGCAATGGCCAGTCCCTGAAAAATCGGATCCGTCAGAATCACCAACGCGCCCGCCACCACCGCCAGCGCGGTGAGCATGATGGGCCGGAAACGAACCATGCCCGCCTCCACCACCGCTTCAGCGAGCGGATGCCCTTCCGCCAGCCGCATTTCAATGAAGTCCACCAGAATGATGGAGTTGCGCACCACAATGCCCGCGCCCGCCATGAAGCCAATCATTGACGTGGCGGTGAAAAAGGCGTGCAACATTCCGTGCGCCGGAAGCACGCCAATGAGCGAAAACGGAATCACAATCATCACGATCAACGGCGTGAGGAACGACTTGAACCAGCCAACCATCAAAACGTAAATCAGCACCAGCACGGCGCCAAAAGCCAAGCCGAGGTCGCGGAACACTTCGATGGTGATGTGCCATTCGCCGTCCCATTTCATCGCCGGCTGCTGGTCGGTGAATGGCATGGCGGCATTGAGAATTTTCAGTTTCGTTCCGTCGCCGCCGAATTGCCTGGTATCCAACTTCGCCAAAGCCTCATTCATTTTCAAAATCGCATACACCGGGCTTTCCACCACGCCGGCAACATCGCCGATGACGTAGGTGACGGGCATGAGGTTTTTGTGATAGATGCTCTTGTCGGTAATGGTTTGCCGCACTTTCACCAGTTCGCGCAACGGCACGAGCGGCGAACCTTGTGGGTGGACACCATTTGCGACCAAAACAGGTTCAGGGAGCGCATTGGCGTCTCCGGAACGGACACGCAACGCGAGCAATTCCTCCGGGTGGCTGCGGCTGGCGAGCGGGAGTTGCAGGACGATGTTCACGTCTTCTTTCTCCTTCGGAACATGCAGCAAATCTACCGAGACCCCACCCACTGCGATTTTGAGCGTTTGCGAAATCGTCTCCGCGCTGATACCGTGCAGTGCGGCCTTTTCTTTATCAATGACGAATTCCACCTTCGGCTGATCGGCTTCGATATACCAATCTGTGTCCACCACGCCGGGCGTGCTGTGAAAAACATCAATGACCTTTTGCGCCAGCGCGTGACGGTTTTCCTCGGTCCGGCCATAAATTTCCGCAACCAAGGTTTGCAGCACCGGCGGCCCCGGCGGCACTTCGGCCACCGCCACCCGCGCGCCGAATTTTTTGGCAATCTCCGCCACGCGCGGACGCACCCGCTTGGCGATGTCGTGGCTCTGCGCCTTCCGTTCATTCTTCGGAACGAGATTGATTTGGATGTCCGCGACGTTTGCGCCACGCCGCATGAAGTAGTGACGCACAAGGCCGTTGAAATTGAACGGTGACGCCACCCCAGCATAAACCTCGTAATCCGTCACTTCCGGTTCGGTGCGAACGGTCGCGGCGATTTCGCGCGCGGCCTGTGCGGTGCGTTCGAGCGAACTGCCTTCCGGCATATTGAGGATAATCTGGAATTCGCTCTTGTTGTCGAACGGGAGCATTTTTACCTTCACCCAGCCGACATAAACCAGCGCCATCGAGACCAGCAGCAATACGACGAGCGCGGCGAGAAATTGATAACGCAGTTTCGCTCTGGCAATCAGCGGCGTCATGAGCCCGCGATACATCCGGTCAAAAATCTTTTCACCCGCCACTTCGTGGCCCGATACAGGGCTTTCAGACGTATTGAGTTTGCGCCGCCATTGCAAGATCCGGATGGCGGCCCATGGGGTGACGATGAACGAAATCGCCAGGGAGAAAAACATCGCCGCACTGGCACCAATTGGAATCGGCCGCATATAAGGCCCCATCAATCCGCCGACAAACGCCATCGGCAACACCGCGGCAATCACCGCAAACGTCGCGAGGATCGTCGGATTGCCGACTTCGCTTACGGCTTCGACGGCAACGGCGGTGCGGCTACGCCCCTGGTTTTTGGGCAGATGAAAATGACGGACTATATTCTCCACCACGACAATCGCGTCATCCACGAGGATGCCAATGGAAAATATCAGCGCGAACAGGGTGATGCGATTGAGGGTAAAACCGTAGAGGTAAAATACTAACAGTGTCAGCGCCAGCGTCGCCGGAATGGCCAGCGCCACGATCCCCGACTCACGCCAGCCCAGCACCAGTAGGATCAGCACCGAGACGCTCACGACCGCAAGCAGCATGTGCCAGAGCAGTTCGTTGGATTTCTCCGCCGCCGTCTCGCCATAATTGCGGGTAACACTGACGGCGACGTCCGCCGGAATGATAACGCCCTTCAGTGTCTCCAATTTTTTCAAAACCTGATGGGCCACGGAAATGGCATTCGCCCCGGGCCGCTTGGCGATGCTCAACGTAACCGCGGGTTCATCGGCGGATATTTTATTGGCCGCGCCATTGCCAAAGAACACATATTGGCTGGATTCCTCCGCGCCATCCGCAATATCCGCCACGTCACGCAGATAGACCGGTTTACCGGAATACGCTCCCACCACCACGTTGCCCACGTCCTCGGCCGCCTGCAAAAACGCGCCGGTTTCAATGATGACCTCACGATTGTCGCTCGTCAGGCCGCCGGCGGAAAACTGTTTGTTCGCCTGCTGCAACATCGGCACCAGTCCGGCCGGCGAAAGATTGCGCGAGGCCAGTCGCACCGGATCAAGCAGCACGCGCACCTGTCTTTGCGCGCCGCCGATAAGCGCCGTCTCAGCGACTTGCGGCACCTGTTTCACCGCGTCATCCACTTGGGACACAAGACGACGCAGCATCAGATGGTCGTAGCGTGCGCTGTGGAAGGTCAGCGCCAGAATCGGCACATCATCAATCGTCCGGGCTTTGATGAGCGGTGCAGAAACGCCATGCGGGATGCGGTCAAAGTTCTGCTGCAACTTCTGGTTTAGCTTCACCAGACTGCTTTCCATGTCTTCGCCAACCTTGAAACGCACAATGACCAGCGACCGGCCTTCACTGGAAGTTGAATAGAGATATTCCACGCCGGGAATTTCCCAGAGCAATTTCTCCATCGGTCGCGTCGCGCGTTCCTCGACTTCCTTCGCGTGGAATCCCGGCATGGAAACCATCACATCCACCATCGGAACCTTGATTTGCGGTTCTTCCTCGCGCGGCAACATGACAACGGCAAACAGGCCGAGCAGGATGGAGGCAATGACGATGAGCAGCGTAAGCTTGGATTCAATGAATGCCTGCGCGATGCGGCCCGCAATGCCGGGATGCGCCTCCGGAGATTGGTCGGGGCTGGCTTTCACGGGAGGATCTTCACGGGTTGTCCATCCGCCAAAGCCGAAACTCCTTCTGTCACGATCTGTTCGCCAGAACTCAAGCCAGAAACCAGTTCAAGTTCATTGCCGACCGGGCGGCCGGTTTTGACGAGACGCAATTGCGCATGGCCCTTGTTGACCACAAAAACCATCTCCATCTGTCCCCGCTGAATCACGGCGGCAGCGGGAATGCTAATTATGCTGATTGCCCCCACCGGCACGGCCACACGACCGAACTGACCGGAACGCAAACCCGCTGCACCAGGCAAATCCAATTTCACCAGGGATGTGCGGCTGTTGGCATCGGCGGCGGGCGACCGTTCGGCAACCACACCCTTCATTTCCCCAGCGGCGGCAACGCGAACAGACAGCTGGTCGCCGAGTTTAAGATTGCCGATGAGCGCCTCCGGCACGTCCGCCTCAAAGCGCAGCGTGGCGGGATTCTCCATGTGCAGCAGGGGTTTGCCGGGCATGGCCAGATCACCCACATCGGCAAGCTTGCGCGTGATGACACCATCAAACGAGGCCGTCATTTTGGTGTAACCCAACATTGTCTTTGCCTCGGCTTCGGCGGCAGCGGCCATGCGGAACTTGGATTGCGCGCCGTCAAATTCCGACTGCGAAAGAATTTTTTGCTCCAGCAACACGGTGAAGCGCTTTAAATCGCTCTCCGCCTGCTGCCGGGCGGCGGCAGCCTGATCCAGCCGCGATTGGATTTCGGTGTCATCGAGCCGGATAATCAACTCGCCAGCTTTCACTGTTTGGCCGGGCACGACAAGCATCTGCTCAATCCGACCACTGACCTTGGCCTCAATAACCGCGCTCAGTTTCGGGCGCACCGTGCCCACGACATCCTCTGCGGCAGCGCGCGTTTTACGCTCCACAACCTTGGCGCGAACCGTCGCGGACGGAAGCTTCGCTTGATCCGGTTCCGGTGACTGGTGACAACCAGTCACCAACACCCCAACCACGATGGCATTTAATATTAGATAGCGCTTCATGAAGTAATACTACTGTGTCACGAGCAGCACGAATTGTCAGACTTTTTCTCGTTTGCGCAGCACGAACCGCCAACCCCGAGCTTCTTCAAAACCATTTCCAGCGGGCAAAAGTTCGTGAACGACGATTGCAGCAGATTGAAGCCGACGAACGCCGTGAACCAAAGCCAATTCGGGCTGTGGTAATGCGCAAGCAACAGGCTAGCCAGGATGAAGGTGCCGGCAAACCGGCGGATAAGGAGGTGTGTTTTCATAAAATCAATTTTTTGTTGAACCAAGCGTTGTTATCGGATATGAATACATGACTATTTGGTTATATGTCAAACACAAAAAAGAAGCGCCCCCTTTCCGACGACGAATTCGGCCAGATCGCCCAGCACTTCAGGCTACTAGGCGAACCGATGCGACTGAAGATATTGCAAGCCGTCTGCCAGGGACCACGGACCGTGAACGACATCGTTGCCGCCGTGGATGCCACCCAGGCCAATGTGTCCAAACACCTCGCGCTACTGGCATCGGCTGGCATCCTCACCCGAAAAAAGGACGGCCAATGCGTTTATTATGGAATGAAAGACCCATTGACCATGAAGATGTGTGAATTGGTTCATTCGCAACTGGCCAATTAACCGTGGTCAGCGACCGGAGTTTTTGATAGAGTGGCAATGAGCCAGTTATTTATGAATCGATTCGGCTTCATTGCAGTTCTAGGGTTGCTTCTCGGCGCGACGGTTCACGCTGAACAGATCGGGCTGATTAAAATTAACGGGGCCATCGGCCCGGCCACGGCCAGCTACATCTCCCGCGCCCTCAACACCGCCGCCGCCCGAAATGACGAATGCCTCATCATCCAACTCGACACCCCCGGCGGCCTGCTCGAATCCACCAAGCAAATCGTCCAGAGTTTTTATGCGGCGAAAATTCCCGTGGTCGTTTACGTCGCGCCATCCGGCGCGTGCGCTGGCAGCGCGGGAGTTTTCATCACGCTGGCGGCGGACATTGCGGTGATGGCCCCCCACTCCAGCCTCGGCGCGGCGCATCCGGTGGAAATTGGCGCCAGCGGCAGCGTTGAGAAAATGGACGAAGTGATGAAGCAAAAGATGGAAAACTACGCGTCCAGTTTCATCGAAACGATCGCTGACAAGCGGCATCGCAACGTTCAGTGGGCCAAATCCGCCGTTGTGGAAAGCAAGGCGACCACAGCGGAAAAGGCGCTCGATGGGAATGTGATTGATTTAATCGCCGACGATCTGGCGGATTTGCTGAAGCAGATTGACGGCCACAAAATCAACGGCAAAGCCCTGAAAACCATCGGCGCAACCGTCACCGAAATCCCGATGCAATTATGGGAGCGGTTTGCGCAGGTTTTTTTGCGACCGGAGGTGATGTTTATCCTGATGCTGATGGTCATTTATGGATTCATCGGCGAATTGAGCAGCCCCGGCGCGATTCTGCCGGGCGTGGTCGGTGCGATTGCGCTGGTGCTGGTGCTTTATATGTCGGCGATCCTGCCAGTTAACGTCGCCGGGCTGGCGCTCATCGGTTTGGCGGTGCTGCTTTTCATCGTGGACATCTTTGCGCCGACGCACGGCGTTTTGACGGCGGGCGGCATTGTCTCATTTTTCATCGGCGCCATGATGCTGTTCAGTCATGGTGGAAACGAATTTCATCTGTCGCTAAAATGGATCATTCCGGCCACGGCGCTGACAGCGGCATTTTTTGTATTTGTAGCCGGCAAGGGCATCCGCGCCCAGTTTAAACCGGCCAGCACGGGCATCGAATCGATGCTTGGTAAAACCACGAACGCGATTTCGCGCATTGACTCAGCCGGAGGCAAAGTGTTTATCGAAGGCGAAACATGGAACGCCGCGAGCCTCACCCCGATTGAAACCGGGCAAACGGCGGAAGTCACCGGCGTCGAAGGACTGACTTTGCAGGTGAAACCAAAAAATAACTAACGAAGAACAATTATGGAACAACTCATCGTCGGACTAATCAAAATATTGGGGCCGTCCGCCCCGGTCATCATCATCATCGCGGTGCTGGCGATTTTCATCCTGCCACAATCCATCCGCATTCTGCGCGAATACGAGCGCGGCGTGATTTTCCGGCTCGGCAAACTACAGGGCGCGAAAGGGCCGGGACTGATTTTCCTGATTCCCGTCGTGGACAAGATGGTGCGGATGGATTTGCGCGTGGTGACCATTGACGTGCCCAAGCAGGAAGTCATGACCAAGGACAACGTGCCCGCCACGGTGGACGCGGTGATTTATTTCCGCGTCGTGGATCCGAACGCGGCGGTGGTGAAGGTGGAAAATTTCTGGAAGGCGACTTCGCTCATTGCGCAGACCACGTTGCGCAGCGTGCTCGGCCAGTCGCCGCTGGACGATTTGCTGGCGCAGCGCGACATCATCAACCAGAAATTGCAGGAGATCATCGACAAGCAGACCGAGCCGTGGGGCATCAAGGTCACCGCCGTGGAAGTGAAGGACGTGGCTTTGCCGGACAGCATGAAGCGCGCGATGGCCAAGCAAGCCGAAGCCGAACGCGAACGCCGCGCGAAAGTGGTGAACGCGGAAGGCGAATTCCAAGCCGCCGAAAAAATGGTGCAAGCCGCCGCGCTGATCGCCAAGGAGCCGATTGCGCTGCAACTGCGCTATCTCCAGACGATGCGCGAAATGGCGAGCGAACACAACACGACAACCTTCCTGCCGCTGCCGATTGACTTGTTCAGCGCATTTTTGAAGAAATAATATTTTCCCGCAGCTTTCACATATTGCCGCAGATTTGTTTTCAATCGGCGTGAATCCGCGTAATCTGCGGTTGTAGTTTATGCCTCTTTACGAATACGAACTCTGTGAAGGCGAGTGCAAGGTGTGCGGCGGGACGTTCACGCTGAACCGCCCGCTGTCCGCCGCGCCGCTCACGAAATGTCCGGCGTGCAAAAAGCCGGTGCGGAAGATTATTTCCGGCTTCAGCACACCGCACAAGCTCAAGCCACTTTCCATCTCGGACGCGAAGAAGTCCGGCTTTCAGGTCTATAAGCGCCTCGGCAAGGGAGAATACGAACGGCAATAACCAGCTTCGACTTAGGTGGCCGGTTCCAAGTGAAAGCATAGGACTGAAAACGCCGATTCAAAGGCGGCAAACCCGCCGAATTGATTTTGAATTCATTTTTGACGGGTGCTGTCTTATGAACTAGCGTTTCAGGCTTAAATGATTTTTTGTCCGACCAACTCAAAACTGTGGCTTGCCGTCATATTAATGGCGGGGGTTGCGGTCTCCGACGTTGACGCCCAACAGAAGATCATTTTTTCAAAACCGGCAGATGACAACATTACGGATAAAGCCAATTCCTTCATGCCGCCATCGTCACAACGCTCTGGCGGAGCCGGCTCTTTCAACGCCCCAACGCCATTCTTCAGGGGATCTCCCGCCGAGTCATACGACGTTTTGCCGGGCTCGCCCACGGCAAACACCATTTCCCCCGAAGAAGCGCGGCGGTGGAAAAAAGCCCTCGATGCCCGGAAAAACTGGACCCTGCTGACGCCGGAGGAAATCCTGGGCGTGCCCACGGCGGAAAAAATCCTCGGTCTGCCTGATCCGAAAATCAATGAAAAATTGACCGTCGAAGAGCGGTTTCTCCTGCGACAAACCCACGAAGGCATCTCCAACCAAGCCACAAACCGCCAATCAAACACGGCGCTGATGCGGAGTGATTCGCCGGACAACCCGTTTCGCCAACAGGCAGAGAATGACCACTCATCCCGTCAAACTGAAAAGCCAAAACTTGGCTCCTCGGAATATTTCAATCAACTTTTGAAGGCCGCCGCCGGCAATTTGTTCAGCACGGAACAAAAGGCTGATACCGCGTGGAACAATCCCTTCACCCAGCCCGCGCCAGCCCCGAAAATTGATTTGGAACAAGTGGCGGCGATGGATCGTTTTCGCGCCTTGATGGACTCGCCTTTTCCCCAGGAAAAATCTGTGACGCCCATACGCCAGACTCCCATACCGACGCCCAATCCAAACCTGCAACCCGTGCCGCTGTTTAATCCGGCGGGGCGCTCCTACACGCCGTTGCAGAGCGGCATCAGTAAACCGACCGGTATTACCCCCCTGCCCAGCATCACCAGTCCCTATTCGCTGCCAGCGGCTGCCAAACCAACGGGGCTCGCCAAACCGCCGCCGTGGCTTTCAGATTCGCCACCAGCATTTGGATTGCCGAACCAACGTCCATTTTAGTAGGCCGAGGTGCCAACCAGAACTTGTTCGAGCGTGCTGATGCCATCACGGGCCCGATCCAGCGCCACCATGCGCAGCGTGCGCATTCCTTGATTAACGGCCAGCTTGGCCATTTCGCGCGTGCTGGCGCGGGCAATGATGAGTTTGCGGATTTGATCAGTAACCGTCATGGCTTCAATGATCGCCATGCGCCCGACGTAGCCGGAATTTTTGCAACGGTCGCAGCCGCGACCGCGAAAGAGCGGGGTGTTTTCAAACATCACCGGATCAATACCAAGATCTTCAAACATCTTCGCCGGATACGTCACCGGCTCCTTGCAATGCGAGCAGATGCGACGCATGAGGCGCTGGGCGCAGGATAAAATCACGGAGGATGAAATCAAAAATGGCGCGATGCCCATGTCGTCGAGACGCGCGATGGCGCCGGGGGCGTCGTTACAGTGCATCGTGCTCAGCACTTGATGGCCGGTAAGCGCCGCTTCGATGGCGATTTCCGCCGTCTCCGTGTCGCGAATTTCCCCGATCATGATGATGTCCGGGTCCTGGCGCAGAATGGAACGCAGGGCGTTGGCGAAGGACAGCCCAATGTCTTTTTTGGTCGGGACCTGATTGATGCCGGGAATCTGAAATTCCACCGGATCTTCCACAGTGACGATGTTCCACGTCGGATTGTTCAGCTCGTTCAGCGCGGAATAGAGCGTCGTCGTTTTGCCGGAACCAGTCGGGCCGGTGACAAGAATCAGACCATGGGGCGCATCAATCGCGCTCTTGAACTGTTTGAACGTGCCTTCGTCCAGGCCAAGCTTGTCGAGACTGGCGGACAAATTGGATTTGTCGAGGACGCGCAGCACAATTTTTTCGCCGTGAACGGTCGGCAAAACCGAAACACGCAAATCAAAATCACGCCCGCTCACCTTGACGCGCATGCGCCCGTCCTGCGGCAACCGGCGCTCGGCGATGTCGAGGTTCGACATGATTTTGAAGCGCGAAGCGAGCGCGAGCTGCATCTGCTTGGGCGGCGGCGTGGCGTCAATGAGCACGCCATCAATGCGATAGCGCAGGCGCATTTGTTTCTCAAACGGCTCCAGATGGATGTCGCTGGCGCGGTCTTTGATGGCTTGTAGAACAATCAGGTTGGCAAGTTTGATGACGGGCGCTTCCTCGCTGGAGGCAGCCAGCGCATCGAGGTTGACCTCCTCGATGGATTCCTTGACGGATTCGATGGTGTCACCTTCCGCATCCTCATCACTTTTCTTCTGCGCGTCCTGAATCAGGTCCTCCATGGAACCGCTTTTGGAGGCGTCAATCGCGTTCAGCTTGTCGGTAATCGCCTTTTCGGAAACGATCAACGGGGTGATTTCGAGCTTGGTGATCCGCTTGACATCGTCGAGCGCAAGGACGTTCAACGGATCAGCCATCGCCAGAAACAACTTATTTTCCAAGCGGGTGACCGGAACAACCTTGTGATTGCGCTGCATGTCGCGCGGAACCAAATCCACAACGTCGGAAAGAATGCTGACACGAGCAAGGTTGATGGGGGCGACGTTCAGCACGCGGCCCATGGATACCGCCAAATCATCCGGACTGACATATTGCTTGTCCTTGTCAATAATCAGCTTGACGAGCCGTGCACCCTCTTTTTTCTGACGCTCCAGCAGCTCCTCGATCTGGTTTGGACTCAATAATCCATCCTCGACGAGGGCATCGGCGATGCGTTCAGCGAATGATTTGATTTTGGCCATGGTCAGCGGAACGCCTTGCGCAGGTTGGAAACGATGTCATTTGGCGAGGCCAGATACCACAGCAACCGGTGCGTGGTCGCCTCGGCCAGTTCTTTTGCCGCCTGCTGGTTAAAAGGGTTAGCCGTAGCCACCAAGATGGATTTGCTCATCCGGTCAAACGGCAAGACACACCAGCGCCGGCACACATCGGCAGGGAATCCGCGCGCCAAATCCATATCCACGTCGTAGCGATCCAGCGGCAAATATGGTAACCGTGATTTATCCACCAGCAGCCGCAATGATTTATCGGTGAGGTGGATTCCCTTTTCGTGCAGCGTCTGAATAAACGGTTCAATCACGTCCGTCGGCGACGTCAGCAAATCCACGTTGTGCCAGCACAAATCAAAATCGCCGGCCGTGATGATTTTGCTCTCCACAAAAATTTTGTAGAGCGTCTTGCGACCATCGTCAACCTCCCCAACGGCAGCGGCCTTGGTTTTGCGCCGGAGCATCGTCGTTTCGGAAATCTCCGACACCGGCGCTGCTTCCATCGTTGGTTGCAATACGGAATTACTCGCCTTCTCCTCAATCTGCTTCAGCGCCGCCCGCACGTCCTCATCCTCGGGCCGACGCTGCAGCACCGTCTCATATTCGAGAATGGCCGACGACAATTGTCCCAGCTGCAAATACGCCTGGGCAATCCGCTTCGAAGTATTCACCACATCCTGCTCCCGGCCGAGTTTCGAATAAGCCTCCTTGAGAATTTCCAGCGAATTCGTATCGTCCGGCTGCGTCTGGGTAATCACCTCGAAAAACTCAATCGTCTGCATCAATTGAGATTCTTCTGCGGGATTCAATGCGGCGGTCGCCATAACGTCATTAAAATTACCAAATTCTCCGCCACCTTAAATCGCCGCCGCCGCCAACGCAACCCAAACAAAATCACTTTTCGCATTTTCCCACCCCGCTCGTTCTGCTAAAAATCCGCCGTGGACGCACCCGCGCCAATCATGACCCCCGCCACCGGCGAACGCCTGCTGCGTTTCGTCGGAGACAAAATCCTTTTCACGCTGCGCGCAGAAAAAAAATCCGGCGCCCAGACCAAACACTCGGCGCGTCTCCGCACCAATCTCGGCCGCGCCGATGTCCGACGCCGCGAAATCATCGCCGCCCACGCCGGGGGTGCCACCGCCGCCGGTGCTTCCTGGCGCGACCTGCCCATGCAACCGACCGCCGATGGCTGGCAAATCGAACTTCCGCTCGCCGAAGTCGGCTATTTCAAGGCCAAAGCCTATCTGCTCGACGAAAAAAACTGGCAGCATTGGCCGGCTGGTTCCGACGCCGGCATTTGCGTCCATCCGGATTTTTCCCGCACCGCCAACACCATCTACTGCGCCTTCACCCGGCTTTTCGGGCCAACCAAAAATCTCGCATCCACCGCCGACGCCAAACTGGAGGTAGAATTAAAATCCCTTGAAGCCCAAGGCTACGCCACGCTGCCGCCGTCGGGAAAATTCCGCGACCTCACGCGACAGTTGCCGCACATCGTCAACAAACTTGGCTGCCGCATCATTCATCTGCTGCCCGTGCATCCGACGCCCACAACCTATGCCCGCTTCGGCCGTTTCGGCAGTCCTTACGCCGCGACAGATTTGACGGCGGTCGATCCCGCACTGGTCGAGTTTGACAAACGCACGACCGGCATCGACCAGTTTTGCGAACTCACACAGGCAGCGCATTCGCTCGGCGCGCGGGTGTTCATCGACACCGTCATCAACCACACCGGCTGGGGTTCCACCTTGCAGGAAAATCATCCTGAATTTTTCCTCAAAAAGACGGCCGGCGAATTCGCCAGTCCCGGCGCTTGGGGCACTGTTTGGGAAGACCTCGTCGAGTTTGAACAGCATGACGTAAAACTCTGGGATATCATCGCCGACTCGCTGCTGGTCTGGTGCCGCCGGGGCGTGGATGGCTTCCGCTGCGACGCCGGCTACAAAATTCCCACACCCGCCTGGCAATACATCGTCGCCCGGGTGCAGAACGAATTTCCCGAAACGATTTTTCTGCTCGAAGGTCTGGGTGGCTCATGGGAAGCCACGGAAAGCCTGCTCACCGAGGGCGGCATGCAGTGGGCTTACTCCGAACTGTTTCAAAATTATTCCGGCAAAGACGTCGCGTGGTATCTCGACTACGCCAACCGCCAGAATGAACGCGTCGGCAGCTACGTCCATTACAGCGAAACGCACGACAACAGCCGGCTCGCCGACAAAGGCCGCGTCTGGTCTCTCCTGCGCAACCGTCTCTGCGCGCTGGCCAGTCCCAGCGGCGGCTTTGGCTTCACCGGCGGCGTGGAATGGCTGGCAGCGGAAAAAATCCGCGTCCACGGCAACACCGGTCTCAACTGGGACAAACCCGACAACATCGTCTCCGAACTCGGGGAACTGAACCGTCTCGTCTCCGACCATCCCTGCTTTTTCGACGGCGCAAAACTCACGCGCCTGAGCGCGCCTGACGCGCCGGTCTATGCCCTGCTCCGCGAATCCGCCGAGGGCAAAGATTCCGTCTTGGTTCTGGTCAATACCGATGTGGAGAAGGAAAATTCCGTCACATTGGATGCTTCTTCTTTCCAGCTTCCGGTTTCCACTTTGAAATTTGATTTGCTAGGCCAGTTGCCGCCCACGGCACTCTTCATTAAAGAACAGGTCAACTTCACGCTTGTCCCCGGCGCGGCGTATTGCCTCGCACCCACGGAAAAACCCGTCGGTTTTAGCGGTGAAACTTACCGCAAATCCCGCGCTCTAGCCGCGTTCGCTTTTGAGGCGCTGAACAAGATCATTCCCGTCGAAACTGTGGACGGACTGGACTGGCGCTGGCTTGCCACCCAAGTCGAGCGCTCGCCGGCCAATTTTCTCGCTGCCGTCAGCCAATTCGCCACCAGCAACCGGCAAACCACACTTGCCAGCCAATTGAACGAAGCCGAACAGCGCAAAGTCTTTCCGCACGTCGTCAGTTGGGACAAGCACGACCTCAACCGTGTGACACTCGTCCCACCCGGTCACTGGCTGCTGATTGAGGATTCATCCCCCTTCCGCGCCACGCTGAAAATGCCGAATGGAAATACGACGGTCATTCACGTCCGTTCCATTTCCGTTCAGGACAAACACATCGCCTGTTTTCCGCCGCAAGCAATTTCCGCCGACGCCCAATTGACTTTGGAACAACTTAACACTGTTTCAGAAATAGTTTCCTCCACGATCCGCTTTCTTCCCGCCAAGCCGCAACATGCAACCCGCCATTCACAATCCGGTGATTTGGTTTTGTTGACCAACCATCGCGGCGGCATGGCGCGGATGGCCGTGGATCTTGGCCGCATCCAATCCAAATACGATTGTGTGCTCGGCGCAAACCTGAACCCGAGCGTTCCGGTGGATCGTCACATTTTCGTCAAACGCCTCCGCGTCTGGGTGAATGCCGATGGCTTTCTCTCGCCGCTCGACTTCAAGAATCTCGCTGCCTTTGAAGGCGGTTCGCCGGCGGTCTGGCATTTCATCGCCAACGCCGGCGACGGGCGCACAGTGGAAATCGAACTGCGCGCCGAAATGATCGCAGACCAAAACACCGTCGTCTTTCAATTCAGCCGTCCAAGCGAAAAACTCGCGCAAGGCAAACAACTGCCCGCCGATGCCGACGTGCGCCTGACTGTCCGCGTGGACATCGAGGACCGGAATTTCCATTGCGAAACCAAGCGCAACGACGGTGCTAATTTCCATTTTTCATCAAACACCCGTTTGCTTGAAAATAAACCCGGCTTTGCGTTCACCCCGGCGGGCGACCGACAGCTTCAAGTCTTCGCCGACAGCGGTAAATATCACCCGCAGCCGGAATGGTGCGAAAATATTCCCCATCCGGTCGAACAAACGCGCGGCCAGACCGGCAGCGGCGACGCCTACAGCCCCGGCTGGTTTGAACTGCCGCTGGCCAAAGGCAAAAGCGTGGAACTTATCGCCACGGCGGAAACCGCCGAAATAAAAATCCCTACGCGAAAAGCAAAAGGCGGCAACTCGAAAAATGATTTTGCTGACCAATTGGAATTTGCCGCAAAACAATTTGTCGTGCGCCGAGACGATTTCAAGACCGTCATTGCTGGCTATCCGTGGTTTCTCGATTGGGGCCGCGACTCGCTCATCTGCGCACGCGGATTGCTCGCCGCCGGCATGGTTGACGAGGTAAAACAGATTCTAGTGACGTTCGCCAAGTTTGAAAAGGACGGCACGCTGCCGAACACCATCCACGGCAACGACGTTTCCAACCGCGACACCTCGGATGCGCCGCTGTGGTTTGCCGTCGTGTGCGAAGATTTGTCCGATAAGAAGTTTTACAAGTCGGTCGTGGACAATAATGGCCGCACGATTGCCGACGTGCTGACGAGCATCGCCGAGAATTACATCACCGGCACGCCCAACAGCATCCGCATGGATTCCGACTCCGCGCTGATATGGAGCCCGAGCCATTTTACCTGGATGGACACCAATTATCCCGCCGGCACGCCCCGCGAAGGTTATCCCGTCGAGATACAGGCGCTGTGGATCCGGCTGTTGCGGCAACTCGAAAAGATTTGCCCGCCCGCCGATCAAAAGAAGTGGCGCGACCTCGCCAATCAGGCGACCACCTCGTTTGAAAACCTGTTCTGGCTCGAAGACCAAGGCTGGTTTTCCGACGTGCTGCTGGCCAAACCGAACGTCACGGCCCGCCACGCCACCCCGCGAGACTCCCTGCGCAGCAATTGCCTCTTTGCCGTCAGCCTCGGCCTAGTCACCGGCGAACGCGCCAAGCGCTGTGTGGCCGCCGCGCAGAAATTTCTCGTCGTGCCGGGTGCGTTGCGCTCGCTTGCCCCGCTGCCGGTAGGCATTCCGCTGGCAATTTATCGCGACGGACATCTGCTGAACAATCCCAGCGAACCCTATTGGTCGCGCTACGAAGGCGACGAAGACACGCGCCGCAAGCCCGCCTACCATAACGGCACGGCGTGGACTTGGACATTCCCGACATTTTGCGAAGCCCTCGCCCGGGCGTGGGATTTTTCACCGGAAGCGGTCGCCGCGGCGAAAAGTTATCTGGGCAGTTCGGAAAAAATCCTGAACGAAGGCTGCCTCGGCCAGCTTCCCGAAATCCTCGACGGCGACGCCCCGCACACCCAACGCGGCTGCGACGCGCAGGCGTGGGGTGCGACTGAAGCTTTGCGCGTGTGGAAAATGTTGAATTCGCATGACTCGCAGGCAAAATGACGTCATGAATTTCAGCAGCAAAATTATCGCGTGGGACAATTTGCCGGCTTGGCGCAAGCAAATGCGCGCCAGCGGTAAAAAGCTGGTCGTCACCAACGGCTGCTTCGACATCCTGCACCTTGGCCACGTCACTTATCTGGAGAATGCCCGCAATTTCGGCGACGCCCTGCTCCTTGGCGTGAACAGCGACGCAGCGGTGCGCGGCTTGAAAGGCACAAACCGTCCGGTGAATTCCGAAACCGACCGGGCGGCGGTGCTGGCGGCGCTGCAAAGCGTGGACGGCGTCTGCATTTTCACTGACACGGCGGCGACCAAGTTTCTTACCGCCGCGCAGCCGGACATCTACGTCAAGGGTGGCGATTACACTTTGGAAACCCTGAATCAGGACGAGCGCCGCGCCGTCGAGTCGGCGGGTGGAAAAATTGTTCTGGTTCCGTTCGTTCCCGGCAAATCCACGACGGGCTTGCTGGAGAAAATCTCGCGGCTGTGAATATTCTGGTCATTTCCATGGCGGGCATCGGCGACACACTGATCGCCACACCGCTCATCCATGAATTGCGCGCCAATTTTCCCGCCGCGACCATTGATGTGCTGGCAATGTGGGCCGGCTCCAAGGATTTGCTGGAGAGCAACCCGCACGTCAACCGCGTGTTCCAGAAAAACCTCCTCAAGTGCGGCAAACTGGAAGCGGTGAGGTTTCTCTGGTCGCTGCGGCGCAACCGCTACGACCTCTCCATCAATACGCATCCCCAGAGCCGCATCCATTACCGGCTCGCGGCGTGGCTGGCGGGCGCGGAAGTCCGCATCAGCCACGAATACGACTATTTTCACTGGCTGGACCGCTGGCTGGTCACCGGCACGCTGCCACAGGATTACTCGCGCCACTCGATTGAAAACAATTCCGCCGTGCTGCCGCTGATCGGCGCGCAGAAAAAATTGGCAGCGCATGAAATGGAATTTCACCTGACGCCCGCCGAGGAAAGATTCGCCGATGATTTTCTGGCGAAGCACAAATTGGCCGGGCAGAAGTTACTAGGCATCCACGTTGGTTCCGGCGGCACAAAAAATTTACCGCTGAAACGCTGGCCGCTGAAAAATTACGCCGGACTGGTAAGGCAACTGAACAAGGAGCGCCCAGACATCCGCGTATTGCTGTTCGGCGGACCGGAAGAGGAAAAAGACCACCAAGTCGTGCTGGCGCAGGCAAACCGCGAGCTGACGCTGGAGGCCAAGACCAAAAACCTACGGGAAACGGCGGCGCTGATGAAGCGTTGCAGTGCGTTTTTGAGCGTGGACACGGCGCTGATGCACATCGCGGCGGCGGTGAAAGTGCCAAATCAAATCGTCATCGAGGCACCGACACTGAATGTGACCAACTGGCCCTACGGCAATCAGTTCACGCTGGTGAAAAACCCCGTGGTGAACGGGCGCAACTTGGATTACTACCGCTACGACGGCGGCGACATCAAGGGCACGCGCGACGAACTCATCGCGGCGATGGAGTCGGTTAAGGTCGCGGAAGTATTTGCGACGGTTACGAAGTTGATTTGAGGTGGGACGAGTCGCGCGGCGACCCGTCAACCAGCCGCAGCGCGGCCGGTTCCACCAATCAGAGCTTAAAGCCCGCCGCTGTTGCATCCACCGCAAACATCTTCACGGTGTCGAGCGACAATGTCGTCAAATCCATGCCGGTCATCTTCTGCGCCTTCGCCAGGATATCGTGCGGCACGGTGACGATGTGGCAGCCGCAGTCGTTCGACTGGAAAATATTCAGCACTTCGCGCACGCTGGCCCAAAGCAGTTCGGCTTGCGGAAGTCCGGCGAGAATTTTTTTACTCTCAGCCATGATGGCAACCGGATCAACACCCGTGTCCGCGATGCGTCCGGCAAAAACGGAAACCACAGCAGGCACTTTCGGATTCAACGCAGCAGCCACACCTTTCACCTGTTCCACCGTAAGCAGCGCGGTAACATTGAGCTTCACGCCTTCGCTGGCGAGTTCCTTGATGAGGGGCAGCGACGAATCACCGCGCGAGTTGGTGATGGGAATCTTGACGTAAACATTTTTTCCCCAGCCATTGATCTTCAAGCCCTGGCGCTTCATCTCGGGAAATTCATCGGAAAAAACTTCCAGCGACAGCGGCTTGACGGTGATGGTCTGCAAAATGTCACGCGCGAACGCCTCAAAATCCGAGATGCCAGCCTTACGCATGAGCGACGGATTCGTGGTCAGGCCCTGAATGAGCGGGTCGGCGTTGAGCTTGAGCATTCCCGCCTTGTCCGCGCCGTCGGCGTAGAGTTTTACCTTCAGGTCTTTGAGCGTGCGTTTCATAAAATTATTTACTGATTTGGGTTAGAATGATGTCAGCAGCCTCGCCCAGATGGCGAGCGGAAAAATCGGGTTTTTGCTTCAATTCTTCAGCGTAACCCCGGTCAATGAATATCGTCCTGCAACCGGCGGCATGGCCGCAATTCACATCACGCCAGCGATCGCCAACCATCCAGCTCTGCGCGAGGTCAATTTTTAATTCCTTCGCCGCGTGCAAAAGCATCCCCGGCTTCGGCTTGCGACAATCGCAATCCGACAAGCCTTTGCCGGCGTGAAAACAAACTTCCACGCGGTCAATCGGCAATTGTGCCGTCAGGTGCGCGTGGATTTTATCGACGACTTCCTGTTTCAATGTGCCGCGACCAACATCTGGCTGGTTGGTGGTGACGATGAGGATAAAACCGGCAGATTTCAGACGCTTCAATGCAGCAGGAACCTCTGGGAGAATTTCAAACTCCGCCAGCGTCGTGGGCGGATACGGCTTGCCATCGCGCTCCAGTGCGCGGTTGATGACGCCATCGCGATCAAGAAATACGGCGCTCGCACGCGGGGTGTTGGAAATTTGTTTCTTGTTTTTCATGGCGCGCGAATGACTAATTTCTAAATCCTAATGACGAAAAAATGAGCAACCACCAGTGCATAGTTTCACACGTTATGATTTTCTCCAGATGGCGGCAAAAATCAAGTGAAGCTCCTTTGCTTCCTGCCACAACTTTCTGGCCTCAGCTTTCAAGTCCGGCTCGGCAGCAGCTATCATGCGCAGCCAAAGTTTCGTTTCACGCGCCTCTTTGCGACAAGTGCCGATTTTATTTTTGAAATCTTTCTTGGAAACTGCGTCGTCCGCCTCACAATAGTTTGCCCCGACACTTGTGCCCGACCGAACAATCTGGCCAATCAATGGCGTGGTGACAGGATTTTTGGGGATTGTTTTCGCAAACCGAATCACCGCCTCCCCAAACATCGCTGTCCGCTCTTCCAAATCAAACCCAGGCTTCCCCGACTGTTCGCCATCGCCACTCATTTGTCATTTGGATTTGGAATTTCCTTAGCCATTAGGATTTAGTCATTTTGTTGACTCCCACTTCGTCGGCGCGACTTTGAGTTTGGGATGTGACACAAGCAGATGCCACACGATGCCCTGAAACGCTTCGCTGTGCGGCGTGACGTGGGTGGGATTCACCGTCGGCACGATGACACACGCGGTCGCTTCCTTGGCGGTGTAGCCGCCGTCGCGACCAACAATGCCAACGACCGAGGCACCAACTTGTTTAGCGACTTGAATCGCGCTGACGAGATTCGGACTGACGTTCTTTTCCAAATTACCGCCGCCGACGGAAAAAATCAGCAGACCGTCCTTCGCGTTGATGCGACTGCCTTTCAGCCATTCCGAGAACACCGTCGCCCAACCTTCGTCATTGGTGCGCGCGGTGAGTTCGGAAACATTGTCCGTCGGCGCGTAAGCCTCGAAGCCGCAGATTTTGCGGAAATCATTCACCGCATGGCCGGCATTGCCAGCGCTACCGCCGACGCCGAGAATGAACAGGCGGCCGCCGCGACTGCGAATGGCCGCGAGTTCGTCCGCGCATTTTTCGATGGCGGCTTCGTTCAGTTGCGCGGTGACCTGCTGGACTTCCGCCAGAAATTGCTTGGTAAAGCTCATGCGGACAAATTACGAATTCCAAGCGGTGAATGGAAGCGAAGTTTAATCGGCAAGTTACATGGTGGGGCGAACGTCTCCGCGAGCCGCGAACGATTTAAGGCCTGGCTAAAAACGGCTCGCTAGGACGCTCGCCCTACCAGTCTTATGGCTTCTTGGCCAACAACGCCTCCAACTCCGCCAAGCCCGCAGGTGAACCCATTTCGTAGAATCGCTCCGGCACTTCGTAGCCGGCAAGCTGTTTATCGCGCACAAGTTTGCCCATGACTTCGGCGAGATCAAAAACCTGGTCGGCGGCATAGGCGGCGAACACGGACGACCTGAACAGGCTCAGGCCGTAGTCAATGTGGTGCATCTCCGGCAGCCTGGCCTTCTTGTCATACACCACGATTTCGCCATCGCGGAAGACGACGTTGCTCGTGTCGTATTTCCCTTGGTTGTGATACACAGTCATCAGGCCCAGCTTGCCGCTGCGTTGAAAAAATTCCGCGACCGGCGCGTAGGGAATCGGCAGATACGAATCGCCGTAGAGAATGAAAAATTCCTCGCCAAGCTTGGGCAACGCGCGTTTGATCGCGCCACCGGTTCCCAGCAATTTTTCGCCATCGAAGGAATACTCCAGTTTGATGCCATAAGCCTCGCTGCCAAATTCGCGCTGAATCATCTCGCCGAGAAAACCAATGCAGAGGACGGCGTAGCGGATGCCCTGCGCGTGAAGCATCTCCAGTTGATGCGCGAGAATCGGCCGGCCGGCGACGGGCACGAGCGACTTGGGGATTTTTTCCGTGATGGGCCGCAGCCGCGTAGCGAGTCCGCCCGCGAGGATGGCGACGGGAATTTGGCAGAGCGAGGCACTCACGAGATGACGAGCTTCGTGCCCTCGAAATCAAACCGGAAGCGCACTTCCTTCAGGCCCGCCGTGCGCATCGCGTGGCGCAGCTTGGCCTTGTCCTCCGCGTAGAACATCAGGAAGCCGCCGCCGCCCGCGCCGATGAGCTTGCCGCCGAGCGCGCCACTGGCCAGCGCGAGGTCATACCACTCGTTGATCTTGGGATTGCTCATGCCGCCGCTGCGCTGTTTCTTGCGCTGCCAGTGCACGTCCATTAACCGCGCGAACTCGTGCAGGTCGCCGCGTTCCAGCGCCGCCTGGCTTTGCAGGCCAAGGTCTTTGACGAAGTGCAGATTCTCGATCATGGACTTGTCGTCGGACTTGGATTTCACGTCCTGCTCCTTCAAGATGGCCGAGGCGCTGCGCGAATAGCCGGTGAAGAACAGCAACAGATTGTCTTCGAGATTGTCGCGTGTTTCGTCGGAAACTTTCAGGGGCCACGCCTCGACTTTGCCGCCGGGCAAAAATTTGAAGCACGTCAAGCCGCCAAACGCCGCGATGTATTGATCCTGTTTGCCGATGGGTTCATGCAGGCGGTTCAATTCGATGTCGCACGCCTGCTCGGCGAGTTCAGCGGGGTGAACGAGATTTTTTTTGTAGGCGTGCAAGGCTTTGAGCAGCGCCGCCGTAAAACTTCCGCTCGAACCCAATCCCGTGCCCGACGGAATGTCCGCCATCGAGGTCAGCTCCAGCGAATTGCCCTTGATACCGAGCGCGGCGAAGGCTTCGCGAATGATTGGATGCTTGAGTTGCGTGGCGTCTGGCACGCGTTCCAACTCGGAATACTTTACAATCAAGTCTGGCACGAACGTCTCGTGCAGCGTGATATAGACATAGCGGTCAATGGCACCGGCGATGAGGAAGCCGCCGAATTTTTCGTAATACGACGGCAAATCCGTGCCGCCGCCGCCTAGAGAAATACGCAAGGGTGAACGGGCAATAATCATAGGTTACTTCTGATAGATTTTTTCAACCACCGCCAGCGCCGCTTTCGCTTCTTTCAAACCCGGAACCGGACAGCGTTTCAATTTGATGTCTTCAAAAAATTCCGCCATCTCAATTTTCCAGGACTCGTCACCGCGGGGAAATTCATAGATCGTCGTCTCCGGCGGACCCATTTGGGGGAGCATCTGGTAATAGGTCAGGCGCTCAATTCCATAACTGCCGCCCAGCCCTTCCCAGTGCAGCTTGGCGTCGCGACCGTAGATTTCGAGGCTGAATAAATTCTTCCATTCGCTGCAACTGACGTGCAGCCACGCGGTGTTGCCGGCAGCGTTACGCAGTGAAAGAAACGCATTGTCATCCACCGACATCTTCCAAAAATACGTCGTCGCATGGCCTTCCACTGTGGTGAATTCACCGAGAAAAATTCCCGCGAGATCAATCAGGTGAACACCCTGGTCAATGAGTTCGCCGCCGCCGGAAAGTTTCGGGTCCGCGCGCCATTCCTTTTCATAACCGAGGCGGCCGCCCTGGCCATAGCGCCCGCGCACAAACATCATCGAACCGAGCGCGCCGCTGCGGAAAATTTCCAGTGCCTTCAAACACGCAGGATGGTAGCGATGATTGTAGCCGACGCGGACGAGTGCGCCGGTCTTCTTGGCGGCGGCCTCTAGCTCATCCAGTTCGGCGACGCTGATGCCGGCGGGTTTTTCGACGAGCACATGCTTGCCTTGCTTCACCGCCGCGAGCGCGATGGGCTGTAACGTGGAATTGAGCGTGGCGACGAAGACAACTTCGACCTGCGGATCGGCAACCGCGTCGTTGAAATCCGCGCAGGAGCGGCCAGCCTTGGCCAGCTTCACCAGTTCCTCGGCACGGGCCAAGTTAGTGTCACACGTAACGACGAGTTTGGCACCGGCGGGCATTCCCGTGACGCGCTTCTTTCCGATGAGGCCGCAGCCGATGATGGCGTAGTTCATTTTTTAAAATTTTTTACCACGATCTTCCGGCACAATGCGGCGGAGACAGTAAATGTCCGACTTGGCCAATTCGTCGTGATGTTTCTGCAAATCCTTCCACGGATCCCACTGCGCACTGATGAGTTTGCCGGTGATGCCGTCGCTCTCCGCGCTGGCAAGATAGACCGCGAGGTTGGCGCCAAGTTCCAGCGGCACCGCGCCCTTTTCCTTCCAGCCTTTGTTCTTCTCAAAGAAGGCCGCGCCAACTTTATCCGGGCCGGCGGCGAGAACTTCGTCCACCAGCCGTGTCGCGAGCGCACCGGGCGCGATGGCATTCACATCCACATGAAACGGCTTTAACTCTTCCGCCAAAGTTTCCATCAGGCGCACGACCGCCGCCTTCGATGCGGCGTAGGAACTGATGTTCGGCAGCGGATTCGTCGCACCGCCGCCGCTCAACACAACGATCTTGCCGCGACCGGCTTTCTTAAAATGAGGAATCACCGCGCGGCTTGGCAGCAAGACACCGAACAGGTTGATGTCAATCGCGCGCCGCCACTCATCGAGCGGGACAGATTCCGTCGGCCCCATCGGGCCATAAATACCGGCGTTCAGCACGAGCGCATCGAGCGAGCCGAGTTCGCGGAGCGCAAAAGCGACGAGTTCATTCACCTGCGCTTCGCTGGAAACGTCGCAGGTCCGGGACAATACTTTTTGCGCGGAAAACTTTTTGGCCAGTTCGTCACGCGCGGCACACAAATCTTTTCCGCTACGCGCGCAGAGGACGACGTTGGCGCCTTCGCGCAGAAAGTGTTCGGCAATGGTTTTGCCCAGTCCCTGGCTGCCGCCGGTGATAAGCGCATTGAGATTTTTGAGTTTCATGTCAGGCACGGCCAACGGAAAGATGTTCCACACCCGCGATGGCTTTCAATTCCTTTTCGAGAAAACGATTGGCGTCCACAAAAACCGGCTGGCGCATTAGTGGAACGATTTTCGCCCATTCAGCCTGCCGGAACTGCGGCCATTCGGTGCAAACGGCAACGGCTTCAACGCCGGCCACTGCGCCGGAAATATCGGCGGCGAGCGCAACAGATTTCAATTCAGGCGGAAGACTTTTCACCGCCGGATCAAAGGCGGAAACCTTCGCGCCTGCGGCCAGGAGCTGCTGGCACAATTCCACGGCGGCGCTGCGGCGGAGCGTATCGGTGTTGGTCGTGTAAGTCAGGCCCAAGACGGAAATTTTCTTGCCGCGCAGTTCCCCGAGCCGCGATTGCAGACGACGGAACGCCCAGCCGCGATGCAGATCGTTACTTTGCTTGATGGCGGGGATGACGGAAATCTTTTCGCCATTTGCCTCGGCGAGTTTGCTCAATGTCACCACGTCGCGCGCCAGCGTGCCGCCGGCAAAGGGGCCGCCGGGTCCGAGATACGCCTTCGGCCCGATGCGCGCCTCGCTCTTGAGGCCGACGGAGACTTCCTTCGCATCCGCGCCGGTGTGTTCGCAGAGCCGCGCGATTTCGTTGATGAAGGTGATGGAGAGGGCCAGAAACGAATTCAGCGCGTGCTTGACCATCTCCGCCGATTCGGTGCGCATGAAAATCGTCTGGGCGGCGAAAGGCTTGAACAACTCCTCGAGCAACGCTTTCTTCGCATCGGTGCGAACGCCAACAATGGCGCGCTCGGCTTTTTCAAAAGCGTCAATGGCCTTGCCCAACCGGAGATTTTCCGGCGAACAAGCAAAGTGGAATTGTGGAAATTCTTTCTCCAGTTTGGCGCAGGTGCCGACGGGCATTTGAGCGGAAATCAAGACGAGCGCGCCATTCGGCAGATGCGGCAGGGCACGGCGAAGATTGCCGAGAACGGATTCAACGTCTGATTCATCATGGTCATTGACCGGCGTGTCGTAAGTCAGCCAAAGAACGTCAGCGTTTGCGCAGGCGGTTTTCGGATCGGCGGTGAAGGAAAGTTTTTTGGCGGCAAGCCCGGCGGCGATGAGTTCATTCAAGCCGGGTTCGAGGAGCGGAGCCTGACCGGAATTTAATTTCGCGACGTTCGCCGCATCGAAGTCCAAGCCGACCAAATTGAAATGCCTAGCGCAACACGCCGCCGTGACGCTGCCCAGATGCCAGAGGCCAAGGACGCAAATATTCATTGTGAATGACTAAATCCGAATGACGAATGACTAAACAATTCCGAATGTCGAAACCCGAATCTGGCGGCGTGAACCACGGTTTTTGGTTCGTCATTCGGATTTGAGAATTCTTTTGTCATTCGGATTTAGGATTTAGGAATTTTCAGTGCCGGTTTTCATAGACCCACTGGTTTTGTTGCAGCCATTCGAGCGTGCGCTGGATGCCCTGCTCGATCGTCAGCGACGTTTTCCAGCCGGTGCTTTGGATTTTTTTGGTGTCGAGGAAGATGAACGGGTTGTCGCCGACCCAACCCTTGTTGCCGCCGGAATACTCGAGCTGCGGTTTCAAACCGAGCGCGCCGCAAAGGTAGCCGACAGAATCGTTCACCTGCACATATTCCGGCGTGCCAAGGTTGTAGAGTTCCACGCCGTGTTTTGCGCGCTGCGCCGTGCCCTGGCTGATGACGTGCAGCATCGCACTGACGCAATCCTGAACATAAAGATAACTTTTGCGCTGCAGACCATCGCCAAGAATTTTCAGCCGGTCGGGGTGGTCAAGCAGTTGCTTGTAGAAATCGAAAATGTGGCCGTGGGTGTAACGTTCGCCAAGGATGGAGACAAAGCGGAAAATATAGCCCTCAAATTTAAAACCTTCGCAATAGCTGGAAATCATACCTTCGCCGGAAACCTTGGACGCGGCGTAGAGCGAAGTCTGGATGGGGAACGGCGCATCCTCGGGCGTGGGAATCACCGCAGCTTCACCATAAACACTGCCGGTGGAACTGAAGGCAATTCGCTTGATGCCGTTGGCGCGCATGGCTTCAAGAACGTTGAAGGTGGCGACGGTGTTCTGCTGCAAATCTTTTGACGGATGCGCCAGACCAAAACGAACATCGGCGTTGGCGGCGAGGTGAAAAACGGTGTCGCAACCAGCCATCGCTTTTGTGAGCGCCGGGAGATCGAGATTGTCGCCTTCGATGAGCCGGAAGTTTTTATTTTTCAGCGCGCCATCGAGAAATTTCCGCTGGCCGGTGGAGAAGTTGTCCCAGCCGACGACGGTTTTGCCATCAGCGAGCAGCCGATCAGCAAGCGTGCTACCGATAAATCCGGCGACACCGGTAATAAAAATAACTTTCATCTGGTGTTTAAAGTTTAGTTATTTCCCTGGTCTACCGCCAGCAAATCTCACGGTGGCAGCATTTTCCATGGGGTGGGTAATGGACAAAACTTGAATTGCCCACTAACATCCGGCGCGCCGTCTAAAAAAATCCGGGCGGCTTGATTTTCCCGATATATGCAACAGCCATGAACCATTCTGCTTCATCCGCCGGAAAATCCGTCTTTTCCCGAGCCGGAAAACTGATGCAGAGCGGCATCATCCTCTCCGCCGCCAGCTTTCTGGTGGGCCTCGGCAATTTCGCCTTCCAGGCCATCATCGGGCGGCAACTCAAGGAAAGCGGCGAATATGGACTGGTAAACACCACGCTCGGCTATGTGGGGCTGCTCGGCTTGCCGCTACTCATCGCCACCACCGCCATCACCCATTACATTGCGCGTTACGATTTTCATGGCGACGACGCCCGTTTGCAGGGGCTGCTCGCGGGCTGCCGGAAATTCCTGTTTCGCCTCACCATCGCCGGCTCGCTGCTGGCCATCCTGCTGGCAAAACCCTTGAGCGATTTCCTGCATTTCCGACCAGGACTGACGTTCGCCGCGCTGGCCTGCGTGCTGGCGGGATTGTGGGGCGGCCTCGCGACCGCGCTGTGCCAAGGACTGTCGTGGTTCAAACGCCTCGCGCTCATCGGGCTGCTGGGGGTGGGCATCCGGCTGGCTTTTGCCGGCGGAGTGGTGGCGCAATTCCCCGCCGCCGAATGGGCGGTGCTGGCGACCGGCGTGGCCGTGCTGGCGAATCTGATCCTGCTGTATTGGAAAAAGGATCTGGTGCGACCGGCGGAACCGGTTTCGCCCTGGGATCGGGATTTCGTCCAGTTTCTGATCGTCTCCGCCGCCTTCGTGGGGGGCGGCTACTGTTTTACGCAGGGCGATTTATTGGTGGCGCAACGGTTCTTTTCCAAACCGGAACTGGATAACTACAGCAGCGCCGGCGTGTTCGCACGCGCGCTGCCCATGACGGTCGCGCCGCTGCTGACGGTTTTGTTCACGCACCGTTCCAAGACGCACACGGGCGATGCCTTGCGCGACCAATTGAGATTAATCGGGCTCTACGCCGTCGGCTTGATCTGCGGCCTGATCGGCTTGCTGATGCTGCGAACTTTTTGTCTCCAGATTATCGGACGGAACACGCCGGAAGCCGCCGGCATGGTCGGGCAACTGGCCATGACCATGGTATCGGTCGGGCTGCTGCAAGCGCTAGGCA
>CAIOIC010000045.1 GCA_903858275.1 uncultured Verrucomicrobia subdivision 3 bacterium
ACCGGTTTCATGGAAAGTGACTATAACAACATTATTGCCACCGATGGAGCGACCTTCAGCGCGTGGCTGGGCAACCAGAACGACATGCTCGAATGGCGCAAATCCACCGGCTACGACACGCACAGCTTTTCCGCCGACCCGCTCTTTGTGAACCCGGCCGGCCCTGACGGTGTGATCGGTGGTACGAACGGGTTGGACGACAACTTCCATCTCGCCAGCACCGCGGGCAGTTTCAAGGGATTTCCCTTCACTGCGTTGACCACCGCCGGCTTTGCAGCCGATGCCTCGCAGAGCCCTTGCATGGATGCCGGGCTGCCGGCCAGCGCCATCGGCTCGGAACAAATCCCCAACGGTGGACGGATTGACCTCGGCGCCTTCGGCGGCACCGCCGACGCTTCGCTCTCGAGTGGAACCTTGGGGGTGGAACTTGGCTTGGTTGGCAACAATTCCGTGTTGCGCGGCACCGTTCCGGTTTACTGGTGGACGCACGGCCCTTGGCAGTCAGGCAACACCGTGCTGCTCGAATACTCCAGCAACGGCGGCGCGGGTTGGGTCGCCATTCCCGGCGCGACGGCACTGCCCTTCGCCAACGGAGTCTTCGCCTGGAACACCAGCGCGTTGACGCCCGGTTCAAACTACAAAGTCCGCGCCACACCCAACGGCGGTGGTGCTTCCTCGGTGTCCGGCCTCCTGCGCGTTTTGGCCAACAGCAGCACGACTTTCTACGTCAACGACAACAACACCGCCAACGACGTCTATTGCTCCGCCGTTGGCAGCGACGCCAATAACGGCCTCACGTCCGCCACGCCGATGGGCACCCTCAAGCGGCTTCTTGCCACCCACCGGCTCATGCCCGGAGACACCGTATTCATCGACACGGGCCTATGGACGCTCGACGGCAACCTGGTGCTTACCGACTCCGGCGCGCCGGGCCAGCTCATCCGCCTGGTCGGCAGCACGAACGCGCTGGGTTCTGTGTTCGACCGCAACGACACCGGCGAGGGCATGTATGGCCTCCACCTGAACGGCAACAGCTACATGCGTCTCGAAAATCTGAAAGTGACCGGCGCCCAACATGGTATCGCCGGCGGAGGATCCCAGGGTCTTGAACTGGTCGGTTGCGAGGTTTACGGCAACAACCAGTGGGGCATTGCCCTCGGCTCTTGCACCAATATCGTGGTCACCGGCTGTATTGCGCGCAACAACGGGCACGGCTTGGATCTGGACGGCGGCGTTGGCACGGCCTCGGGCAACAGCGTGCACCACAATTCCGGCTGGGGCCTTTATCTCAACGGCGATTTCCTGGCCAGTGGCAACGACTGTTACAACAACAACAACAGCGCTCTCTATGGCCAGAACGGGGTTCGCGCCTACAACAACCTGCTTCACGAGAACCCCGGCGAATACGCCCTTCGCCTCAGCGGCACCACATCGGAGGCCGTGGGGAACCGGGTGTACTTGAACGGCAGCCACGGCGTGTTGGTGACTGCCGGTGCCACCTTCCGCCGTAACGTGGTCTATTCCAATGGCCGCCACGGCCTGTGGGTCACCGGCAGCGGCAACAAGATTCAGAACAACCTCATTTACGACAATGACCGCGGCAACGAGGGCTACTGGAACATCGGCATTGGAAACAACGACAATGTGGTCGAAAACAACACGCTCTATGGTGGCAACGGCTACTACTGCTGGGGTCCGTGGGGTTCCATCGCCCGTAACAACATCATTTGGGCCAGGGGCGCGGGTCACTACGCCATCTACCATGACCGCACCGACGGCACGCCCGTCAGTGACTACAACAACCTCCACGCTTCGGATGGCGCCACCTTGGGATATTGGGCCGGGGCGCGCACCAACCTGGCTGCGTGGAAGTCGGCCACTGGACTCGACACCAACAGCCTCAGCACCAATCCCCTCTTTGTGGACGCGAACGGTGGCGACGACACGTTGGGCGGTTTCTACGGCGGGGACGACAATTTCCATCTCTCCTCCACGGCGGGTTCCTACCACGACGGCTTCTGGTTCGCCGACGCCACCAACTCGCCCTGTATCGACGCCGGCGATCCTTCCTTCCTGTTCACCAACGAGCCTTACTACAACGGCCTCCGCGTGGACCAGGGCGCCTACGGCAACACTGCCGAAGCCAGCAAGACCGCGTATGCCGGCACATTCTACGCGTTGAACATCACGATTGCTCCCACCGGCGGCGGCACCGTCGCCGCCTGGCCACCGGGCGTCTCGAACCTCTACTACCCGGCCAACGCCGCCGTCACCCTCACCGCCAGCAACAACCTTGGCTTCATCTGGGGCAACTGGTCTGGCGCGGTTTCCAGCACCAGCAACTCGGCGTC
>CAIOIC010000046.1 GCA_903858275.1 uncultured Verrucomicrobia subdivision 3 bacterium
CCGGTGCCGCCGATGGTGTGATGACACCAACTCAGCGACGGCCCGCCGCAGTTCGCCGCGCTAGTTTCAGAGCAGGTTGTAGCGGCGCGCTTTCCAGTAAGCGGCGAGGTGGTAGATGATGCCGCAACTGGAGTTGTGCCAATAGTCGGTTGGCAGAATCACATCCCGCAGGAGCTGCCTTTGATTGGCCGTAATCGAAGGCGCCTCCACCATCAGCTAAATAAGCGCGGATTCGCCCGCTTCCCGCGTGAGATGCCAGATCTCGCGATACGGACCCCACTGAGGATTCAAGTAGCCCTTCTGGTCCTTCCACTCCTTCGCCTGTCGCCAATCGGGGCCGAGCATGCGCATTTCCTCGGGACTCTTTTTGGCGATGCTTTTCAAGGTGGCTGCCAGCCGCCGTTCGGCGAGCGAACTTATATGCTTCATCGTCGTGGAGATTTTGCTTTTCAGCTCTTGGTCAGGCTCGAGTTGGTAGAGCAGTTCCAATGAGCATTGCATCTGCAACAGGGCGTAGGCGGGCTTGTTTTCAATCGGGGCCGCTGATTGCGCCACGGCCTCGGCCACATACTTGCGCCACTGTTGCCGGTAACGGTCGTTGCCGGTGGTGTCCCACGCGGCGGCATAGATCATCGGCAGACGCGCGGCTTCGTGAGCCTGCACATTCCACATGCGACAGATGCCCAACGGACATTTCTGCCCGTCGGCCCGGCAAAAGTCATAATTATTTTCGGGGGTGACAAATTGGATCATGCGTTCGGCCACGGCCGCGAGGATGGTGCGGATTTCCGCCTTGCTGGCCGGGTCCGCGAGGGGGCTGCGGAAGTATTTCCACAGCCCGTGGACGAAGTGGGTGTATTGGTCGCGGGACGAATTAATGTAGATGCTTTTCCGGTCTTCCGGGCAGACATTTCGGGCGATGAATCCGGGCACTCCGTGCACTGTGGCGCAACGCCGCATGCCGCCGAACACCTGCGCGGCGCGGTCGTGCAAACTTTCCTCGCCGGTCACGGCAAACCGATCGCAAATAAGGCTCAGCATGGCACCACCCGAAATCATGCCGTCCTCCATGCCGGAGCCGTAGCCGCAAGGATTGGGATATTGCCGGCCGACTTCCTTGGCCGTGGGCAGGTGCGCGAGCTCCTTGCCCGGCTCGTAGCTGCTCAGGTAATCCATGAACGTTTGCACATCCTTTTGGAAAAAGCGGCTCCAGGCGACTTGCCAGGCTTGATCCATCTTCCCGTCGAGCGCCGCCGGAGGCGCCTCGGCGCTGACGATGCTTGGGATGGCCAGCAAGAGCGCGGCAAGGAGGGGGAAAGTAATATTCATTAAGTCCCGGATATGGTTACACCAACCGCCTCCGAGGTGGGGCAATGACGAAAGAAACAAGAATGGCGACTTTAATTGCATATCAACGACTTGTGCGTCCTCTTTCTTAAGAGGCGTTGCTGGGATTGGTTAAGACCTCATCTTAGTTGCCTCAGTCGAAATGCGACAGATTCCTGGAAACCTGGCAGCACGACCCGGATGCGCCTATCTCGAGTGGCCAAGCGCGCCTCGCCAAGGGCTTTGCCGGTTTCCGGGTCGAAGAACTCGGCCTGCCAGATATTACCCGGAGCATCCAGGGTAACCGTTTGGTCGCTCACTCGATTGGTCGGCCAATCGGGCGGGACGCAACGGGCTACCCGGAACCAGCCGATGCGAGTCTTGTCGTTGCCGATGACCGCTCCCTTCAAGGCATCCGGCATGTCGCAGGGAACCGGCGCGAAACCCGTGTAGTCCACTCCGCGAACGAATGCGGCGGCAGTCGCGGCGGCCAGGTGGTAGTGGCGGCAGAGGTCAGCTTTCTCGAACTGGTCGTAGCCGTCCTGCCACCAGAGCGCGCGGCCGTTCATCGCACCGCTGACCATCGCCGCCCAGATGGCGTGCCGGATGCCAACCTCGGCGCGCGGGGCGACATCCAGCGTGCCGCGTGGCGGCTGGGAGTTCAGTCCCGATTCGCCGATGAGGACGGGTTTGCCGTATTTCGCAAGCCGCGCGCGGACGGTTGAGAGAATCAGGTCGTCCAGCCGCCCGCCGAAAGCACCGTCGGTGTAAGGGTGAATCTCGATGAAGTCGAGGGCGGTGCTCCGCAGCAGCTTCGGCCACTCGCGGATGCCTGCCTGTGAGGCGGTGATTGGCCGCTGCCAAGGGTCGGCGGCGCGGATGACGGCGGCGGCACGCTCGGTGAACTCGACTGCCCGCTCTTCGGTCGCCCCGGTCACGAGGTTGAGTTCCGAAAAAATCTCCCAGCCCACGATGACGCGGCGGTGCGACCAGCGCCGGACGAATGTCTCCAGCCGTTGCAGCCAGAGCTGGCGGCAGGGCGTGTCTTCGAACAACTCTGCGGGTCGTTTCGCCGGGCCGCCGCGGGCGGCGTTGAAGGGGTTCTTGTCCCAGGTGTGCCAAGTCTCCTTGTTGCTGCCGTCATTCCAGTTGGCCCAGATGCCCAGCACCGGCAGCACGGCGAGGCCGTGCTGCTCGGCGGCATCCAGAATGGCATCCCACGATTGCAGCATTCCGGGATCAATCTCACCGGCCTTCTCGTTCGGCGGGGTGAACGTGAAATGAATGCGCATGAAGCGCTCGCCCGCCGCGGCGGCGTGGCGGAAATGGTCATCATACTCTTTTGGTTTCATCCCCACCGGATTGCGTCCGAGCACGAACGCAGGGCGACCCTCGCTGCGGAAGTAATGCTCGCCGGGATGCAGCTCAAGCAGGGGTCTCGCGGGTGTCTCCTGAGCTCTTGCAATCAAAGCGAGCGCCACAAAAACGAGCGCGAGAATAGCCGGCTTCATGGGATGCCGGTAGCGACGCCTAACATTGTCATCATGCCACAGAGCAGGCACGACGCAGTGCACGGCTGATTTTTCTGGGTCATGGGTTTATGAAAGCGGACGCGAGAATTTCTATCAAGGGTTTTAATCGCAATAAAAATCTCAAACTCCACCTCCGGGTCAGAATCAGCGCATAAAAAAGCCGGGGAACTTTTCAGTTCCCCGGCTTTGCGAGATTAACTTTTTCGCGTCAGTTCTTCTTCGGCATCGGCACGACCGCCGATTGCATTCCCAGCTTGGCGCAGATGAAATAGACCACGGCACCCACGATGAAGGCCGCCACCGGCGCGGCGGGCACGGGGTAGATTTTCAAAATCGGCAGCACGCCGACCACGGCTCCCAGGAACCAGGAGATCCAGCCGGCGGGATTGAAGCCCGCGCGCGGGCCGCTCCATTCGCCTTTGTTGAGCAGGTATTCCACCAGCATCGCCCCGCAAATCGGGCCGAAGGTCGCACCGATGATGACGAAGACGATGATCGCTTTGCCGGCCAGACCCGTGACCGCCAGCAGGATGCTGACCGCCGCGCCGATGCCGACCGAGACAAATGGATTCACGCCGGGCAGCGTGGTTTTAAAGCTGTTGGCCGCGATGAACGACGAGAAGCAGGCCGGCGGAAACGCCGCGATGGCGAGCAGGAACATAATCAACCCCGCGCTCTTGCCCATCAGCACCGGAATCAAACCAGGGGACTGGAGAATCAATCCGTCTTTGCCCGCCGCTGCGACCGCCGCCTTGCTCAATTCCGGCGAGCCGTAGGTGCCCGCCACTATGAGCATCGAAGCGCCCGCCGTGACGATGATCGCCAGCGCCACCCCGACGAGGCCGCCCTTGGAAACATCGCCTTTGTCGCGGCTGTTCGTGCCGAAATCCACGCCCGCCGCGCCCGCCGTGGCGAAAAATCCGACCACGAAGGTCAGCATGAACGCCAGCACGCCGAATTTGCCCAACGCCGCCGGTGCGGCCGGTGCCGCCGCCGCGCTCGCGGTGATAAATTTCTGCGGATCAAAACTGCCGATGCCGCCGGCGGTCTTGGCGAGCAGCAGCAGCAGAATGGTCAGCGGAATCAGCGGCAGATAGGTGGCCACCTTGGCGACGTATTGAATGCCTTTCAAGCCCACGAATGCCGCGAGAATGCCCCAGACAACCATCAGGATTTCCGCTTTCAGCGGAATGACCTGGGCCAGCGCCAGGGAGGAGAAATAAATATTCACGCCGAGCCAGCCGAATTGCAGCACGCCCATCAGGAAGCCGGGCAGGATGAATCCGCCTTTTGCGCCAAATGTCGAGGTGCCGACGATGTAGAGCGGCAGGCCGGTTTTCATGCCCAGCATGCCGGGCACGAGATAGAAGAGGAAGTGGCAGACCAGCGCGGAAATCACCAGGCTCAGGAACGCCCAGCCCAGGCCGCAGGAAAGCAGGCCGCCCTGATTGGGCGCGTTGACGGCATCCTGCCAGAACACGAACCACAGGAAGATGCCGGCGTAGGTGGGGGCGGTGTTTTTATACCACGGCGCACGATTCGCGGTCGGATTCGGCGTGGCATTGGCGATATAACCGGGGAGTTGGCTTGGATTGCTCATAGGGTGGCGTTGTATATGGCGGGTTTCCACATTTCCCGCAAGCCAAAATTCCGTCGGAGAATTACTGACGATGGCATCTTGGACTGCGCTGGCAGAGCGAAGCGCCGACGGGGCTGGCGCACTGGCGACGTTGCCGGCGCTGCTGCTGGGGACGGTGGGTGTGCCGGCGACGCTTTATACGATCAATCTATTCGGCAAATATCGGCTTCCGCCAGCGGCTTCATTATGGGCAGCCACTTTCCATCGGCAATAGCCACCGCCAGCCAGTAAGTTGCCGCAACGCATGCAAAGTGATTACGGGATTACCACGCATAATTTTTTTTGTTCCACGGTAAACGTCGCCGGTAAACGTCCAATCCATTCGCCATCCAGTTCAAACGCCGCTGGCAGATTGCTCGCCAGCTCGATTTTCGTTGCGCGCAACCGTTGCACGCGATGCTCGGAAAGTTTTCTTCGCGTTAGAAATCCCGGTGCGAGCCGCAGCAGCGAACCGGCGTTCACACGTGGAAAAACGCACGCTTCCAGCCGTCCGTTGCGCAAGTCCGCGCCGGGGAAAATGTCGAACGGACCGCCGTAAAATTTGCCGTTGCCGAGCAGTGCCAGTTCGCCTTCGATGGTTTTTCCGTCGGCGCTGACCCGGAGGCGCGGCTGTTTTTCCGCCAGTGCCTGAAAGCCGGCGACCAGGTAGGCGACCGGGCCGGCGCTTTTTTTCAATTTCCAGCTGACCAGCTCGATCGCCCGCGCATCCAATCCTGCACCGCCCAGCTGTATGAAATAACGCTGCTGCGGCCGGCCGTCTTCAAAGTAATCCGCGCGTCCCAAATCAATCCTGGTTTCCTGCGCCCGTTTCAAAACCTGCCACGCACGTTCGAGCTTGAGCGGGATTTTCAGCTCACGGGCAAAGACATTCACCGTGCCGAGCGGCAGCACGCCCAGCCGTGTTTTGGCAAAGCCATCGGGCTCGTCCCCGATGCCGTTCAGCACTTCGTTCACCGTGCCGTCGCCGCCGGCCGCCGCAATGATGTCATAGCCGGTCGCCACGGCCGCCTGCGCAAACCGCCGGGCGTCGCCCGGTCCGGTTGTGGCCTTGAGCGCGCACTGTAGCGACAATTCGTTCAGGAAATGCCGGAAGCGCCGCGCCTTGTTGCCGCGGGCGGCGGGATTGAAGATGACGCAAATACGCACTGGCAAATGATTTTCTTTTCGCGGCCGTAGTCGAGGAGAAACCGAGCCGGCGCCTGGCGCTTCAACGACACTTTCGGACTCGAACGGTTATATATTCCAAATCACGAGGCAATTTTTCCGTCTGGCTGGCGATTTGTCTTAGGCGGCGATGGTGGAGTGCAACAGTTCAGGAATACGTTTTTCCAGCCGGTTCCAATCGAAGGGCTTGGTGAAAAAATCCTGCCCATTCATCGCAACGGATCGCTTGGTCACGTCTCCGCTCAGCGCGCTCATGAAAATGATCGGGGTGTTTTTGGTGGCCGGTTGACGGCGGAGAATGTCGCAAACCGAAAGCCCGTCCAGGTCGGGCAACAAAATATCCAGCAGGATCAAATCTGGCTTGAACTCGCGGGCCTGCGTCAAGGCCTGGACGCCATCGCGTGCCACGAGAAAATGACATCCCAGCGGGGCGAGACGGAATTTCAGCAGTTCAATGATGTCGGCCTCGTCATCCACGATGAGAATAGTTGGTTGCATGCCGGAAGGTTAGCATCGGCTGATGTTTGAACCAATGTCGCGACGGTTAAAAGCAGGTTACGTTAGCGAAACAAAGCAGTCGTCCGATGCGGAGCGAAATTTCTTCTCGCAATGCCCAACCCGCTTGGGGGGTGATGTAACTTTACTTCATCAGCCCAAGCTGTTTTGGCGTGAGCAGCCAGGCCAGTGCGGCACAGCGGCCGAAACGAAGTTTTTCAACCTCCAGCTTGGCAATGCCGCCTTTCCGCAGATCAATCCGAACCGTCGTGTTGCCGGCGATCAGCAGCGCGATGAGTTCGCTCAGATAAGGCTCGTGGCCGACGAGCAGAACATTCTTCGCACGCGAGTATTGGGCGTTAAGTTGCTCAATGAGCAGTTTGGGATTTCCTGC
>CAIOIC010000047.1 GCA_903858275.1 uncultured Verrucomicrobia subdivision 3 bacterium
GGCCAGCCGGGCGATGTCTTCGCCCCGATCGCGCAACGGCGGAATGGCCACGCGAAAAAGATCCAGCCGATGAAAAAGATCTTCGCGAAACAGTCCCTGCGCGACCCGTTCCTTCAAGTCGAACTGCGTCGCCGCGATGATTCGCGCGTCCACGGGAATCGGCTTGTTGCTGCCCACCCGCCGGATTTTTCGGTCTTCAATCGCCGTCAGCACCTTGGCCTGCAACGCGGGCGACAAGCTCGGCAGCTCGTCAAGAAACAAAGTGCCTCCTTGCGCCGCCTCGAACAGGCCCATGCGCGTCGCCCGCGCGTCCGTGAACGCCCCGCGTTCGTGGCCGAACAGTTCCGATTCTGCCAGCGATTCCGGCAGCGCCGAGCAATTCACCTCGACGAGTTCGCCGCCCGCGCGGGGTCCGTGTTCGTGCAGCCAGCGGGCGAGCGCCGTTTTGCCCGTGCCGGTTTCACCTTGAATCAGCACCGGCGGCAGTGACCCGGTCATGCGCCGGTCAGCGGTCAGGATTTTTTCCAGTTGGGCTTCGAGCGGCTTGAGCGCATTGCCAAAATAGAAGCCCTCCCTGGCCCGGTCGCTCCGGCGATGCTCCTCGACGCGCGCGGTCTGCCGTGAACGCCGCGCCCGTTCCAGCACGAGCGGCAATTCCTCTGTCTCGAACGGCTTGACCAGATAATCCGCCGCGCCCAGACGCATGGCTTCCACCGCGCCGTCAACTCCACCATGCGCCGTGACAACGATGATGGCGGTGTCGGGTGGAAAAATCTTCTCCTTCAGCAAGTCCGTGCCCAGACCGTCGGGCAAATTCACGTCCAGCACGGCGAAGTCGAACGGCAGCGTGGCGATGAGCCGGCGGGCAGCGGCCAAGTTGTCCACGGCGCTGACCTCTGCGCCCAATTGCTCCAGCATAGCCGCTTCGCGCTTGCGCAGCATGGGGTCGTCTTCCACCACCAAAACATCCAAGCCGGAGAGATCTAGTTCGGTCATATATGAATCCGTGTAGTCACGCACCTTGCCTGGAATCAATCAACGACAAATCCAGATGGCGACGTGCGCCACCTGAATTGTCGCCGACCGAGGCCGTTCATTTTTGTTTTTGCGCCGGCGTGTTCGGACAGGTGCCGTTTGCGCTGCGCGGGCCGGTGCCGTCGCGCAATCCATGCTGGCCGCCCCCAGCTTTGCATGCTCCATTGCCCAGGCCGCCGGCCGGGCAATTAGTCTGCGGGCCGCCATTGGGGCAGACGCCGCCATTTTTTTCGAGACACGCGGCCTGCCGAGCGGCGCGTTCCTCCTGCGATTGCGGCGATCCGCCGTAGCCCTTGCCCTTGCCTTTGCCGCCCTGGCCGTTTTGTGCGAGCGCTGAAAAGGCGGCTCCACTGACCAATAATCCGGCAATCAATAAACCTGCGAGTGTTTTATTTTTCATAACTGTTTTTTTGTTTTGTTTTTGGTTTCGGTTGTTCGGTCGCATCCAGTGCGTCCGCATGTCTAAACTAGACCAGGCTTGGTTAAACAAGAGGCCCGTGAGCAGATTACAGTTTGTTTATTTTCCCCCAGACGACCCGGTGCCGGGTTGTAACTTTTTCAAGGTTGGCGGCTCAATGTGGTATGAATTGGACAACTATTTTAGTCATCGCGGCAATCGTGGTGGTCATTTTTATGATCAAGAAAAGCGGCCAGATATCGGCCAAAGATGCGCTGGAAAAACTTAAAAGCGGCGCGCTGGTGATTGACGTGCGCAGTCCTGGTGAATTCAGCTCCGGGCATCTAACCAAGGCCATCAACATTCCGCTCGCCGAAATTGAAACCGCCCTGCCGAAGCGGGTGAAGGACAAAAATCAGGTGCTGCTGCTGCACTGCGCGAGCGGCATGCGCAGCGGCATGGCCAAGGGCAAATTAATGAGTCTCAGCCATACAAATACTTTTAACTTTGGTTCCTCGGGCTGGGCGGAAATTATTCTGCAACCCGCCAAATTAACCGCCTGATGATCTACTTCTTATGAACTTCAGTTAAACCAATACCTTTGTTGTTACGGCAAAAAAACAGTTGGCATCAGGAAATATCAGTAGAGAGTAGAAGATTGTTATGGATGTTCTGACTCTTTCCCGAATCCAGTTTGGCGTGACCATCGCGTTTCACTATATCTACCCGCCGTTGAGCATCGGGCTGGGCATCATGCTGGTGCTTATGGAAGGACTGTGGCTCAAGACCGGCAAGCCGATCTATCACCAGATGGCGCGGTTTTGGACCAAAGTCTTCGCGCTCACATTTGCCATCGGCGTGGCGACAGGCATCGTGATGGAGTTTGAATTTGGCACGAACTGGGCGACGTATTCGCGCTTCGTCGGCGACGTGTTCGGCAGTGCGCTCGCGGCGGAAGGGATTTTCGCCTTCTTCCTCGAATCCGGTTTTCTGGCAGTGTTGCTGTTTGGATGGGACAAGGTCGGGCGCAAAACGCACTTTTTCTCAACGTGCATGGTGGCGCTCGGCGCGCATTTCAGCGCGGTGTGGATTATTGTGGCGAACTCCTGGATGCAGACGCCAGCCGGCTATAAACTCGTCGAGCACAACGGCGCGATGCGGGCGGAAATCACGGATTTCTGGCAGCTGGTATTTAATCCTTCGTCCATGGACCGTCTGTTGCACACGGTCAGCGGTGCGTGGTGTGCGGGCGCTTTTCTCGTGGTGAGCGTCAGCGCATGGTATCTGCTCAAGGGAAAACATGTCGAATTTGCCCGCAAATCCTTGAAGCTGGGTTTGATCGTGGCGCTGGTTTCGACCCTGTTGCAGGCGGTGACTGGCCATACCAGCGCCCAGGGCGTGGCGAAAAACCAGCCGGCCAAGCTGGCGGCGTTTGAGGGGCTTTATCATACGACCTCCAACGCCCCGCTGGTGCTGGCGGGGTTTGTGGACGTGAAAAACGAAAAGGTCGTTGGCCTGGCCGTGCCGGGGATGTTGAGTTTTCTGGTGCATAACAATTTTCATTCCCCCGTCACCGGCCTGAATGAGTTCAAACCGGAAGACCGCCCGCCGGTGCAGGCGTCGTTCCTGTTTTTTCATGGCATGGTGGGTATCGGCTTTGCGCTGATCAGCGTGGCGGCACTGGGCTTTATTTATTTCCGCAAAGGCACACTGCATGAACGTCGCTGGGTGTTATGGATTCTGGTTTTCTCCGTGCTGGGACCACAGTTCGCCAACCAGCTTGGCTGGTTTGCCGCCGAAGTGGGCCGGCAGCCGTGGATCGTCTATGGCCTGATGCGGACGCCGGAGGGACTGTCCGCCGTGGTGAAGGCGGAGGCGGTCGTCGCTTCGCTGGTCATGTTCACGTTTATTTATTTTCTGCTGTTCGCCGTATTCATCTATCTGCTCAACGACAAAATTCAGCACGGCCCGCACGACGCGGACTTGATTCCTTCCGGCAAGCTCGCGCTGCCCACCAAAAATTAATCACGCCATGCACCTCGATCTAAACACCATCTGGTTCATTCTCATCGGCGTATTATTGACCGGCTATGCCGTGCTCGATGGTTTCGATCTCGGCGTCGGTGCGCTGCATCTGTTCACCAAGGATGACCAGGAACGCCGCGTGATGCTCAACTCCATCGGGCCGGTCTGGGATGGCAACGAAGTCTGGCTCGTCACCGGCGGTGGGGCGCTCTTCGCCGCGTTTCCCAATGTCTATGCCACGGCGTTTTCCGGTTTTTACCTCGCGCTGATGCTGCTGCTGGCGGCGCTGATTTTCCGCGCGGTGGCGATTGAATTTCGCAGCAAGCAGCCGATGCGCTGGTGGCGGCAGATGTGGGACGTGAGTTTTTCCGTGGGCAGCATCCTGTCCAGCCTGCTGATTGGCGTGGCCTTGGGCAACATCGCCTGGGGCGTGCCGATCAGGGCCGACGGCGAATACGCCGGCACCTTTCTCGGCCTGTTGACGCCGTATCCGTTGCTCGTCGGCATCACGACCGTGACGCTGTTCATGATGCACGGCGCGATCTATGGCGTGATGAAGACGGAAGACAAGCTGCACGACAAACTCCGCGTCTGGGCCATGCGCTGCATCATCTTCTTCGTCATCTGCGCCGTGACGCTCACGATGGCCACGCTGCTCTTCGTGCCGCACATGGCGGCGCGTGTCCGCGAAAACCCGTGGCTGTTCACCGTGGCGCTGGCGAACATGCTGGCCATTGCCAACATCCCGCGCGAATTTCACCATGGCAACGACGGCAGGGCATTTCTCTCATCCTGCGTCGCCATCGTCACGCTGATGGCTCTGTTTGCACTGAATATTTTTCCGAACATGATTTACAGTCTGCCGCATCCCGAGAACAGCCTGACCATTTACAACGCCGCCTCGTCACCGAAGACGCTCGGCATCATGCTGGTCATCGCGGGTATCGGTGTGCCCGTGGTGATCGCCTACACGATTTGCATCTACTGGATTTTCCGGGGCAAGGTGAAGCTCGACCGGATGAGCTATTGAATGACTCAAGGCTTTATCCAACGCGGAGGACTGTGGGTTTTGGCGCAATCCGTATTCATGGGTGCGATTGGAGTTTTGGGAATTACAAACCGCAACGGATTGGAAAACCGGCTGCTATTTTTCGTGGGCCTAGTCCTTCTCGTTGTTGCTGCTATTTGTGGTTGGGCTGGAATGGCAGCCTTAGGGCGAAACCTGACACCGTTTCCCAAGCCATCCGCAACCGCGCCATTTGTTCAACACGGTATTTACGCCCTGATCCGGCATCCGCTTTATACCGCCGTTTTTTGTGCCGCCGTGGGCTGGTCACTCGTCTGGCAAAGCGTGCCAGCGTCGGCCGTTTCCCTGGGGCTGGGAGTTTTCTTTGCCGCCAAAGCCCGGCACGAGGAGCGCTGGCTGCGAGAACAGTTCCCGGAATACGCGGCCTATGAGCGGCGAGTGCGGCGATTCATTCCGTGGATTTATTGAGGCGGATTGCGGCTTAAATCTCCGGGTGAAACACGGCGGCGATGCATTTTGCGTCTTTGGCCATCTTGCCGCAGACCAGATTGCACAGCGAAAAAACAATGGGGTCGGCGATTTCATAGCGAATGGAGGTGCCGTCGCGCTCCCGCTTCACGAGATGATGGTCGTGAAGAATTGCCAGTTGTTTCGAGACGTTGGCCTGCTTCATGGCCGAGGCTTCCACCAGTTCATTGACAGTCAGCGGACCGTTGTGGAGTGCCTGTAGCAACACCAGTCGGCTGGATTCAGACAAAACGGAAAACAGCCGGGCCACAGCGGCGAGTTGCGCGGTGGACATGGGTTTGTTTTTGTTGCTGGCCATAGGTTGTTGAATCGCTCGGCCACAAGGAACAGGGTTTTCAGCCGGCTCGCAAGCATCAACTGATTTTCCAGCTGGTTCCATCAAATACTCCGCCGCCAGGTGAATGTAAATATGAATATATCTTCATATTGCATTAACCGGGATTTAATCTTGCTGTGCTAGGGTGCTTTGTAGAAACACGGAACAAAGTGATATTTCTATGAAAACCAAACTATTTCTGGCGGCGCTGCTGGCGGTGTCGCTGCCGCTGCTGGCGGCAAACAACCAACTGCTCGGCTGGAACAATCTCGGCATGCACTGCATGGACAGCGATTATTCGGTGTTCAGCATCCTGCCGCCTTACAACACGATCGAGTCGCAGCTGATCGTCGGCGGCAAGCTGGTCACCAACGGCAGCGGCTATGTGGTCACTTATCAAGCCGTGGCTGATCCCAGCGGATCATTCAATTCGACCGCAATGGGGAAGGGGAATTATTATTCTTACGCACAGGATATCTACGGCGCGGTGCTCGCACCGGAAGGCGGGCTGGCCGGGTGGAACATGCCGGGCACCAACAACCTGCCCCAGGCGATGTTGTTTGAGCGGACGAATCATCCCGCCGCCGGAGTCGCCACGCCGGTCAACTGGTTTCGTGCCGAGGGGATTCCGATCACGCCGTTCGATGACGCGCATAATAAAAACCCGTATCCCATGATGCGGCTCATCGCCAAAAGCGGCGCGACGCCCATTGCCACCAACGATATTGTCCTGCCGGTCTCGGATGAAATGGACTGCCGCGCCTGTCACGCCTCCGGCACGCAGGCGGCCGCGAAACCCGCCGCCGGCTGGGTGTGGAGCGGTATTCAGGAACGCGATTTCCGCCTCAACATTCTGCGGCTGCACGACGAACATCAATTCGCGCAGCACGGCGCACTGTATCAGGCGGCGCTCGCGGCGCGCGGCTTCAATCCGCAGGGGCTTTATCGCGGCGTCGTGGCGGACAATAAACCGGTTTTGTGTGCGGCGTGCCATGCATCGGAGGCGCTGGGGGCGCCCAGCTACGGCACGATTCCGCAATTGACGACTTCGATTCATTCGGCGCACGCGCACGTCATGGATCCCATTTCCAACCTGACGCTGAATAGTTCAGCCAATCGTTCGGCGTGCTATCGCTGCCATCCCGGCTCCGACACGAAATGTCTGCGCGGCGCCATGGGCGGGGCGATTGCCACGGACGGCTCCATGTCCATGCAATGCCAGAGCTGTCACGGCGGCATGAGCACGGTCGGCTCGCCGAACCGCGTGGGCTGGTTCATGGAACCCAACTGTGCGAGCTGCCACACCGGCACGGCGACGAGCAATAACGGCCAGATTCGTTATGATTCCGTGTTCAGCGACACCAACGGCACGGTGCGTCAGGCGGTGAACCAGACTTTTTCCACGCAGTCGAACAATCCCGCGAACGGCATTTCGCTCTATCGCTTTTCTGCCGGACACGGCGGCCTGCAATGTTCCGCCTGCCACGGCTCGACCCACGCGGAATTTCCCGCCACGCACGCCAACGACAATGTCCGCAACATTAAGATTCAGGGCCACGCCGGCGTGATGATCGAATGCACCGCCTGCCACACGACGATGCCGAACACCATCACCAACGGGCCGCACGGCATGCATCCGCTGGGGGACACCTGGGCGCAAAACCATGGTGACCTTTTCGAGGGCACTCCGCCGCGCGCCACGCGCCAGCAATGCCAGGTTTGCCATGGTGCGACCTATAAAGGCACGGTCTTGTCGCGCGTGCATGGCTCGCGCACGGTCACCACCGGGTTTGGCACCCGCAATTTCTGGTCCGGCCAGCAGGTGGGTTGCTATGACTGCCACAACGGCGCGAATAGTAGTAGTTCCAGCGCCAACACTCCGCCGACCGCCAGCAATGTCACGGCCAGCACGCCGAATAGTGCGCCGGTGAACCTGACCCTGGCCGCCAGTGATCCGAACGGTAACCCGCTCACCTTCCGCGTCGTTTCGCAGCCCGCGCACGGCTCGGTCGGGGTCAGCAACAGCCTCGCCACCTATTTTCCGGACGCCGGATATGTCGGTAGCGACTCGTTCACGTTTGCGGCCAATGACAGCTACACAGATTCAAACCTCGCCACCGGCACCGTCTCCGTGGTGCAAGGCCCGTATGAGCTGGGGCTTTCTGCTCAGGCGCCGACCAACAATCCTTCCGGCTGGCCGGTGGCCTTCGCGGCGGTGCCGTCCGTGACGAATTATTCCGGGGCGGTCACGTTCAATTGGCATTTCGGCGACGGCTCGCCGGCCAGATCCAATCAATTTCCAACGCACAGCTACACTGTTCCCGGAACATATGCCTGGAGCGTGACCGCGACGGCGTCAAACGCCACGGCCAGCGCCAGCGGAGCCATCGTGATTGATGCGCCCATGAAGGTCAGCCTGGCCGGCAGCGCCGCCGGTCAGTTATCCATCGGCTGGCTGGGCGGGGCAGCCGCGGTATTGGAAGAGAGCTCCTCGCTGGGAGCCGGTGCGACTTGGGTGGCGGTGACGAATCCGCCGGTGATGGGTGGCAATGGAGTCAACCTTCCCGTGTCCGCGAATGGGTCGAAGTTCTATCGCGTCCGGCAGGCTTGGTGAAATCAATTTTCGCCGCCGCCGTGGCCGGCGCAACCGCAGCCGGCCTGCGCGATGCATTCCGCGCAGAGAAATTTGCCGGCGAATTCCAGTACCTCAAAGCTGCCGCAGCGTTCGCAGGCGGCGTCTGCGGTTGAATTGGATGGCTTGCTTTCCATGATTGCTTGGCGGCGCCGGTGGGGCGCTTTGCTCCGCCGGAGATGGCTTCAATCTTTCCCGAATCCCTCCGCCATCGCGATCGCTTTCCGCATGGCCATGGATTTGTTGACCGTCTCCTGATACTCGCCTTCGGGCGTGGAATCGTTCACCCAGCCGCCGCCGGCCTGGACGTAGGCTTTGCCGTCCTTGATCAGCGCGGTGCGGATGGTGATGCAGGTGTCGGTGTTGCCATTGAAGGAAAAATAACCGACGCAGCCCGCATAAGTGCCGCGCGTGGTCTGCTCCAGTTCGGAAATGATCTGCATCGCGCGGATTTTCGGCGCGCCGCTGACCGTGCCGGCCGGGAACGTCGCGCGCATCAGGTCGTAATTCGATTTGCCGGCGGACAGCTTGCCTTCCACCTGCGAGACGATGTGCATGACGTGGCTGTAGCGCTCGATGAACATCAGGTCCTTCACCTGCACGCTGCCGAAATCGCACACGCGGCCGATGTCGTTGCGCGCGAGGTCCACGAGCATGACGTGTTCGGCGCGCTCTTTCGGATCGGCGAGCAGCTCTTTTTCCAGCGCCTTGTCCTCGTCCTCGTTCTTGCCGCGCTGGCGGGTGCCGGCGATGGGCCGGATCTCCACTTGGCCTTCCTCGCAGCGGACGTGCAGTTCCGGCGAGGCGCCGACGAGCGCAAAACCATCCAGCTCCAGCAAAAACATGTAGGGCGAGGGATTCACGCTCCGTACCGCGCGGTAGATATCCACCGGCGACGCCGTGGTGGGCGCGGCAAACCGCTGCGAGCCGACCACCTGGATGATATCGCCTGCGGTGATGAATTTCTTGGAAGCCTGGACGTTGGCGATGAATTTTTCCTTCGTCTGGTTCGACACGAAGGGCAGGGGGGCGACCTCGTCCGGCAGGGTCACCGGCTGATGCTCGCTCGGCTGTTCGAGCAGCGAGACGAGGCGGTCAATCTCGCTCGTCGCATTTTCGTAGGCGTCGGCGGGCGATTCCGTGTCGTCCAGAATGGCGTTCACGAGGATGGTGATCGTCTGCTGGGCGCGGTCGAAGGTGAGCAACTGGTCCGCCACGAGGAAATACATGACCGGCGTCTGCAATTCATCCTGCGGCGGGCGCGGCACGACGGGTTCCACGTCATGGATGAATTCATACCCGATGAAGCCGATGGCGCCGCCGGTGAAGCGCGGCAGGCCGGGTGTGGCCACGGCGCGGTATTTCTTCATGATGCGCTCGACGATTTCGAGGCCGTCCTTCACGTCCTTCCCGACCACGGCGCTTTCGATGATGCGGCCGTTTTCGATGACCTGGATGTGCTGGCCGTCCTGCCGGATGACCGCGCGCGGGTTGCAGCCGACGAAGGAATAGCGCCCGACGTGCTCGCCGCCTTCCACGGACTCGAAGAGGAACGATTCGCCCTGGCCGCGGATCTTGCGGTAGGCCGAGAGCGGCGTTTCCAAATCGGCCAGAATACGGCGCGCCACGGGGATCAGATTTCCTTGCGTCGCGAGTTTCTGAAATTCATCAAGTGTCGGCGAATACATGCCGGCAAGGATGAGGAATTCAGCCGGAAGAAACAAACAATTTGCAGTCCGGACGGCAAGGCGGGTTATGATTGTCTGAATGGCGGGGATGCGCCAAACTGGTTGCAATGAACGAAACGATTTTGTGGCCACCGGGCGAATTTACGATTGATGAAGCCTTGAGCTTGAACTCCGCCCTGCCTCAGGCAGTGGTCAGAAAAAAACTTTCGGATGCGCTGGCCGCCAAAGCCATGGTCCAGACGCAGAAAGGGAACGGAAAAATCAAAGGCAAATTCCAGGCGGTCAAACCCCCCTGTTGAGCGGTGGTGCATCCGGCAGGACTTGAACCTGCAACCTTTTTTTCAGAAATTAGTAAAATTCCAGTTTTGAGGCTTTATTCACAGCTTCAGAAACATGGATTAAAGCGTTGAAAAATGATCATAACAGCGGTTATTAACTTTGTATAAAATAGCTCTACTGTCCGGTTAAGAATTTTCTGACACCGATTTCCGCTCGATAAAACCGGTATTTTCTCACTGTTTTAGTTTTTTCGATTTCAATTCTGCGACTATTCCTTGAGGGTGGCTTCCCGCATTGCTGCGGTTTTTCACCTGATGAACGATGATCGCACCGCCTTCGCCCAACTGACTTGGTGCGAAAGTTTGCGCGACATCGAAACCTGTCTGGCGGCCTTTGGCCCGAAACTCTATCAGGCCGGCATCCGGCAACCCACCGCCCGTAACACCTTGGCGGTGGCCAACGAAAAACGGGCCCGGCGCATCTTTGCCGATTTCGCCCAAGTCCTCATCGAGCAATCCAGCAGGCTCTACGCCGATGGAGCATTCCGCTTTGAACTCCAAGCCGCCGCCTATGCGCTGGACTCCACCACCATTGACCTCTGCCTCTCGCTCTTTTTTAAGTGGGCCAACCTTCCGCCGCGCCAGGTCCGCCATCAAACTCCACACCTTGCTGACGCTCCAAGACAACTTTTTCACCGTCATTATTGTTTCCACTGGCAGTGTTCATGACGTCAATATCCTCGACTTCGCCCGCTGGTATCGGATTCATCAGCGCGGTGTGTTCTTCATCACCCGGGCCAAACAAAATTTCCGTTGCGCACTCCGCTACTCCCGGCTCGTGGATAAAACCAACGGATTGCGCTTTGACCAGACCGTCGTGATGACCGGCCTAAATGCCTAATACGATTATCCCGACCCGCTGCGCCGCATGGGCTATCGCGATTCGATTACCGGCAAATCCTTGGTCTTCCTGGCCAACAACTTCACCGTGCCCGCACTGACCATCGCTCAATTGTATCGAGGCGGCTGGCAGATCGAATTGTTCTTCAAATGGATTAAACAACATCTGCGCATCAAACCTTTTACGGCACATCGTCCAACGCGGTGCGCACCCGAATCTGGACCGCTATCGCCGTCTACCTGCTTTTCGCCATTTAAAAAAACATCTGTATCTGAATGCCAGGCGCTACACAATTTTACAGATTTTGAGCCTCGCGCACTTCGAGAAAATGCCCATTCCACAGGCACTAGCTCAACTTCCGCCACGTCTCCATCACCTGTTGCTGATAACCATGTTTGCTGGGCTTTTTAAGCGGGGTTGGGGGTGAATCGGAATATATATTTGGCAGAAGCGTTCGCTTAATTTTCATTTACAGGAGTATTCCGCAAGCTTTCGAATAACAAGATACGTTGTGAAAAAGCAAAAATACGAGTTGCTATAAAAAATGTTGCAATGAGCCGTTAAACTTGATTAAGTGTTTATAGTTGGCTGTTATTTCAGAAAATCGCAGAAGCGAAATTGGAATTATTATATGTGTTTTAGGTTTTAGGGAAGCAATCCAAAACAGCATATTAAACCGTTATAAACCAAGGATAATTTTGACCCCGGATTTTTATTTAATTGCGCAAACACCTGCTTGCAGCTATTTAACTATCACAGAGCCTGTTAAGATATATATATTCTTTAAATAACACTTATCAACCAAGAACTACACCAAGGCTTTATGTTATGAATAATCATCAGAGTTTAACTTGTCTGAAAACGTTTGGCGGGGTTTTTGTTGTTTTTTTTATAGCTTGTTCGATTCAGGCGGACGTGATGCGAACACAATCCATCGCCTTACATAGGGGTTGGAATGCTGTTTTTCTTCAGGTTGCCCCGACTAATTCAAAACCTTCAGATTGTTTTCAAGGAACGCCGGTCACGATTGCCGCAGCTTTTACCGGTGCTGATAAATCGGTTCAATTCGTCCAAAATCCTTCAACCAATATTCTCACGCAAAAAAATGGCTGGGACATCTGGTATGCAACGGATCGGGCTGATGCTTTTCTTACC
>CAIOIC010000048.1 GCA_903858275.1 uncultured Verrucomicrobia subdivision 3 bacterium
ATCATCCTCACCGTTGCGAGGCGCGTTGGCGGCGGTGCTGCTGGTGGCCTGCGCCTGCGCGTTCAGGGTGATATTCTTCGCCAGTCTGGGGGAAGGCATTCCCTACCTGCTTTATTTCCCCGCCCTGACGCTGGCGGCCTTATTCGGCGGGCTGGTGGCGGGCCTGCTGGCCACCGCGCTTTCGGCGAGCGTGGTTTTATTCTGGATCCATCAGGGCCACCTCGCTCCGCCCGAATGGCTGGGCCTGTTGATCTTTATCATCAGCGGCGCGCTGATTTCCCACATCTGCGAACTCATGCATGGCGTTCTGAGGCAGGAGAGGCTAGCCCGGAACGAAGCCGAGACCATGAGTCAGCAATTGCGGCAAGAGATAATCGCGCGCCAGCGGGCGGAGGAAGTCCGCGTCCGGCTGGCCGCGATTATTGAATCCTCGGAAGATGCCATCATCGGCAAGGATTTGAACGGCGCCGTCACCAGTTGGAACAAGAGCGCGGAAAAAATGTTCGGCTACACCGCCGGGGAAATGATCGGGACTTCCATCCAGCGGCTGGTTCCGGCGGACTATCAGGTGGAGGAGGAGCAAATTATGGCGCAAGTCCGGCGCGGCGAAAGTGTGCAACATTTTGATACGACCCGCCTGACCAAGGAGGGACGGAGGCTGGCGGTATCGATCGCGGTCTCCCCGATCAGGGACTCCGCCGGGAAAATCATCGGGATGTCAAAGTCAGCCCGCGACTTGACCGAGCGCCGGCGCTTAGACAAGGCGCTGGCGGACTCGGAACTCCGGTATCGCCGCCTGTTCGAGGCGGCGCGGGACGGCGTGTTGATCCTCGATGCGGAGACGGGGCTGGTCGTGGATGTGAATCCCTTCCTGATCGAATTGCTGGGGGTCACGCGCGAAGTGTTCCTGGGCAAGAAAGTCTGGGAACTGGGTTTCTTCAAGGATCTCATCGTCAACGAGGCCAACTTCGCGGAATTGCAGGCGAAGCAATACCTCCGCTACGAAGACATGGCGCTGGAAGGGTTTGACGGCAAGCGGCACGAGGTGGAGTTTGTCAGCAACGTCTATCTGGTGGACGGCCACAAGGTGATCCAGTGCAACATCCGCGACATCTCCGAGCGCGTGAAGGCGTCGGCGGAGGCGCTCCAAAACGCGGTGATTTTGGAGCAGAAGCACGCGGAGCTGGAGCGCTTCCTCTACAGCACTTCCCATGACCTGAAGAGCCCGGTCGTGACGGTCCGGACCTTCATCGGCTATCTGGAACAGGATCTGGCCGCCGCCGATGCCGGGAAGATCGCGAAGGACATCAAATTCATCCGCGACGCGGCGGACAAGCTTTGGTCATTGCTTAACAATGTGCTGGCGGTCGGGAAGATCGGCCACGTCGTCGCTCCGCCGGAGCCGGTGACGTTCCGGCAGCTGGCGGATGATGCCCTGGCGGCGGTGGCCGGCCAGATTGCCAAAGGCGGGGTGACGGTGCGGGTGGGCGACGGCGAGCTGGCGCTGTTCGGCGACCGCGTCCGGCTGTCGGAAGTGTTTCAAAACCTGCTGGACAACGCCTGCAAGTTTATGTCCGGCCAGCCGGCCCCGCGCATCGAGATCGGCTTTGAGGGGCGCGGCGCGGCGACGGTGTTCTTTGTGCGCGACAACGGCATCGGGCTTGACCCGCGCCATCAGGCCAAGCTGTTCGGCTTGTTCGAGAAGATGGATCCCAAAACCGAGGGGACGGGCATCGGCCTGGCAATCTCCAAACGGATCGTGGAATTGAATCAGGGACGCATCTGGGCGGAGTCCGCCGGCCTGGGCCAGGGCGCCGGTTTCTATTTCACCCTGCCGGGAGCGGTCGGAACAGGAGGCAGAATCCAGAATTCAGAAGCCAGAAGGGGGGAATGATGGTAAAGACATTTAAAAACCTATTCGCAGGCCATTCTGAATTCTGGCTACTGAATTCTGTATGCTTAACACACAACCAAACCAAGGAGAAAAATCATGAAAGGCGAACCGATCGTCATATTGCTGGTGGAAGATGATCCGGCCCATGCCGAGATCGTGCAGCGCAACCTCGGCGGCAGCCGGGTGGCCAACCGCCTGATCCATGTGGCCGACGGCCAGGCGGCGCTGGATTACCTGAACCGCGAGAATGGCTTCAGCGACCCGGCCGCGGCGCCGCGACCCGGCATCATTCTGCTCGACCTGCGCCTGCCCAAGGTGGACGGGATGGAGGTCTTGAAGCAGCTGAAGGCCGACCCGAAATTCAGTTCCATTCCCGTGGTGATCCTGTCCACCTCGCAGGCCGAGCAGGACATTGTCAAAGCCTATGCCCTCCACGCCAACAGCTACCTGGTCAAGCCGGTGGATTTTGCGAACTTCACCGAACTGATGGAAACCTTCGACTTCTATTGGCTGGCGTGGAATCAGCGACTGGGTTAGCCCCAACGAGCCACCCGATGAATACTGAACCCGTGCATCTGCTGATCGTGGAAGACGAGGCCGCGCATGTGGAAGCCATCCGCCGCGCCTTCGAAGCCGCCGGCAGCCGGGCCGAAATCCGCGCCGTCGGCACGCTGCGGGAATACCGGGAGGAGCTGGCCGCGTCACCACCGGATCTGGCGCTGGTGGATTTGAACCTGGCGGACGGTCGCGCCGTGGAAATCCTCACGCATCCGCCGGAATCCGCGCCGTTCCCCATCCTCGTGATGACCGCGTTTGGCACCGAGCAGATCGTGGTGGAAGTGATGAAGGCCGGCGCGCTGGATTACGTGGTCAAATCCCCCGAAACCTTTGCCGGCATGCCCCAAACGGCGGCGCGCGTACTCCGGGAATGGCGGCTGCTTCAAAAACACCGGCAGGCGGAGGCGGCATTGGCCGCGAGCGAAAAACGCCACCGGGCGATCATTGATGGTTCCCCCGTCCCGCTGGCGGTGAACGACGGGCAGCAGCGCATCACCTACCTGAACCGGGCGTTTGTGGCGACCTTCGGCTTCACGCTGGAGGATATTCCGACGCTCGCCGATTGGTGGCCCAAGGCTTATCCCGATCCCCAATACCGGAAAAGTATGGAGGACACCTGGAACGTCCGGCTGGAGCAGGCGAAGCAGACCGGCAACCCCTTTGTGCCGCTCGAAGCCGAGGTTCGCTGCAAGGATGGCACGATCAGGAGCATTCTGGCCGGCATGGCTCCGTTGGATGATGGTGATAATGAGGGGGAACACCTGGTGGTGCTGTATGACATCACGGAGCGCCAGCGGGCGGAGGAACAATTGCGGGAGCAAGAAGAGAGCTACCGCACGCTGGCCGATTCCGGCCGGGCGCTGATCTGGACCGCCGGCACCGACAAGAAATGCAACTACTTCAACCAGCCCTGGC
>CAIOIC010000049.1 GCA_903858275.1 uncultured Verrucomicrobia subdivision 3 bacterium
ATGGCGACCCTACCGGGAATCGAACCCGGGCTACCTCCGTGAAAGGGAGGTGTCCTAACCGCTAGACCATAGGGTCGCAAAGGGCGTGAAATATATCAGCCAAATACTTCATGTCACGCGGAAATTCACGTTTGCCTGAATGGTTAATTTGTCGTAACCTCTCTCCCTTTGCATGAAGATTTATATTGATGGCAAATTTTGCAGTGAGCGGGATGCTAAAGTATCCGTGTTCGACCATGGTTTGCTTTATGGCGACGGCATTTTCGAAGGCATCCGCGCTTACAACGGCCGGGTTTTCAAGCTAAAGGAGCACATTGACCGCCTGTTCTACTCGGCTAAGGCGCTCCTGCTGAACATCCCGATGTCTCACGAGGAAATCATGCGTGCTACCGTAGAGACCTGCCGCAAAAATAATCTTCGCGATGGCTATATTCGCCTCGTTGTTACGCGTGGCAAGGGTTCGCTCGGTTTGAATCCCAATCGCTGCGGGCGTCCATCCGTCATCATCATTGCGGACAAAATCCAGCTTTACCCGCCGGCGCTTTACGCGAAGGGCATGGCCATTGTGACCGTGCCGACCGTGCGCAATCTGCACAGCGCGGTGAACCCGGCCATCAAATCTCTGAATTACCTGAATAATATCCTGGCCAAAATCGAGGCGAATAATGCCGGTGTGGAAGAAGCCATCATGCTCAACGCTGAGGGTTATGTGGCCGAATGCACGGGTGACAACATCTTCCTCGTGAAGGGCAAGCAATTGCTCACGCCGCCGCTTTCGGCGGGCGCGCTTTACGGCATCACGCGGGCGACGGTCATAGAATTGGCTGAGCAAAGCGGGCTCAAGGTGTCCGAGCCGAACCTCACCCGCTATGACGTTTTCAATGCGGACGAATGTTTCCTGACCGGCACCGGCGCGGAATTGATTCCGGTGACCAAGGTGGATGGTCGGGTGATTGGCACCGGCAAACCCGGTCCGATCACGCGGAAACTGGTCGGGGAATATCACGCCTTGACGCAGGTTTCCGGTGAGCCGATTTATAAATGATATGCAATGCTGCGTGTGCAAGGAAAAGCCGGCGACGGTGCATCTGACCCAGATCGTGGGCGAGAAGATGCAGAAGCTGGATTTGTGTGAGGACTGCGCGAAGGTCAAGGGCATCAATGACCCGACAAGCTTCGCGATGGCGGACTTGATGCTCGGCCTCGGCGCGTCGCAGGAGCTGGATTCCTCCGCTGCGGGCTCGGAGGTGAAATGTCCCCGCTGCGGTTTTTCGCAGGCGGATTTTAAGAAATCCGGCCGGCTCGGGTGTCCGGAATGTTACCAGACTTTTGCCGAAGGATTGGCCGGTCTGCTCAAGACGATGCATAAAGGCACGCGCCACATCGGCAAGGCACCGGAGGCGTTGCGCCAGTCGCGTGACCACCTGGATCGCCTGAAAACCCTTCAGAAAAAACTGGCGAAAGCGATTGATACGGAAGCGTTCGAGACGGCGGCGCAATTGCGGGATGAAATCAAGGCGCTGACCGCTCCGGTTTCGCCGGCCAAGGTTGCTCCATGAAAGATCTCCTCTCATTTTTGATCACTCCCGCCGAGGCCGCGCAGCAGCACGGGCCGCATGATCGCATTGTGATGTCCAGCCGCGTGCGGCTGGCGCGGAATTTGCGCGCAGCCTCCTTTCCCGGCTGGGCCAAAAAGCCGGAGCGCGTGAGAATTTTGGAAACGGTTCAGCCGGCGGTGAGTTCTTTGCCGGAAATGGCGGATTCCTTTGCCGAGGCGATGGATAATTTCACCGCGCTGGACAAGCAGATTCTCGTCGAGCGCCATCTCATCAGCCGTGAGCATGCGGCCAAAAACGTCGGCAGCGGGCTGGTGTTGAATCGCGCGGAAACATTTTCGGTGATGATCAACGAAGAGGATCATCTGCGGATGCAGGCCCTGCGCCCCGGTTTCCAAATCCGCGAGGCGTGGACGGCGCTGGACCGGATGGATTCCGCGTTGGAGAAAAAACTGGAATATGCCTTCGACAACGAGCTGGGCTATTTGACCGCGTGCCCGACGAATCTCGGCACCGGCATTCGCGTGAGCGCGATGCTGCATTTGCCGGGGCTGGTGCTGTCGGAACAGATCAATCCCATCATCCAGTCGGTGAACAAGCTGGGCCTCGCTGTGCGCGGGCTTTATGGCGAAGGCACCGAGGCCTTGGGTAATGTGTTTCAGGTTTCCAACCAGATGACGCTGGGCGAAAGCGAAACCGTCATCGTCGAGCGGCTGGAAAAAGTCGTGTCGCAGATCATTGAGCACGAGGAAAATGCGCGCGCGAAATTGCTGGAGCAAAAGCCGAAGGTGGTGTTCAACCACATTGGCCGCGCTTACGGCGTTTTGGCCAACGCCCACAGCATTTCGTCCAAGGAAACGATGAATTTGCTGTCGCTCCTGCGGCTGGGCGTGGACTTGAATTTATTTCCGAACACCAATCGGGCCCTGGTGGATGAATTGTTTTTGACGACGCAGCCGGCGCATTTGCAGAAACAGCAATCCGACAAGCTTTCCGCCGAGGAGCGCGACCTCATTCGCGCCGACATGGTTCGCGAGCAGCTCAAGAATGTCGCCCGCCCGGTGACGAAGTGACGAACTGCAAGTTTGTCAGTTGTAAAACTGAACTCCTTGAATCTGGATTCGGAATAATTGGTTTTTTATAATTGTCGCTTGAATGCTTAAATACCAGGGGTATTTGGGGTCCGCATTTGATTTTACAGGAATTAGACTAACGCCGTTTGAAGAAAGAATGGCGTTTTCTGAAATACCAAACTTTCTGACAAGGTCGCGAAATTGAACTTCAGTCTGAGTGAACTGAGTATGGAAGTTATCACCAGTTAAAGCGCCATCTTCTGGTCTGAAAAAGTTTTCAAGCGATTTATACGAGGGAACGCCAATTGCAAAATCTGAAAATAACTGCTCAAAATCATTTTTGGGCGTATGCGGAGGATTCATTAAGAAAAAAAGTTTGCCAGCCAAAATTGCTAAACAAGTTGCCAACGCAATGACGCCGATGATCAGTTTTTTTTGTTTCACGGTTTCGAGTTTGCTTTTCACTTAGTTCACTGTCTAGCGGCATGCTTTTTGGTTTCTTTACCGGATTTTTCCCTCTTGGCGTTGGACAAAACAGACAATTTATAGCAGAGTCTTTCAATTATGAGCGATGAAGCCATGAGCAATTTTACCCCGCGCGCGCAGCAGGTTTTGGCCTTGGCGCGTAAGGAGGCTGACCGTCTGAACCATAATTTTCTGGGCACTGAGCATCTGCTGCTCGGCCTGATCAAGCTGGGGCAGGGGGTCGCCGTCAACGTGCTGCAGAAAATCGGCCTCGACCTCGAAACCGTCCGCATGGAGGTCGAGAAACAGGTCGGCACCGGCCCCGATCAGAAGATGATTGGCAACATTCCCTATACGCCGCGCGTCAAAAAAGTCATCGCGCTCGCGCAAAAAGAGGCGAAAAATCTCAACCACACCTACGTGGGCACCGAGCATTTGCTGCTCGGTCTGCTGCGGGAAGGCGACGGCGTGGCGGCCAAGGTGTTGCGGGCGCTGGATGTGGACATCGAGCAGGCGCGCCAGGAAATCTTGAAGGAGTTGGATCCGAATTTCGCCGCGCAAGCGGGCGAGGAGCCGCCGCCGCAGCCCGGCGAACCGCCTGCCGAAAAACCCGTTGCCGGCGAGAAAAAAGGTGAAGTCAAGACGCCGGCGCTGAAAGCGTTCGGACGCGACCTGACCGAAATCTGCCGCAAGGGCGACATGGATCCGATCATCGGCCGCAAAAGCGAAATCGAGCGCGTCATTCAGATTCTTTGCCGCCGCACGAAGAACAACCCGGTGCTGCTCGGCGAAGCGGGCGTGGGCAAAACCGCCATTGTCGAGGGTCTCGCCCAGGAAATCGTCAAGGGCAACGTGCCCGAATTGTTATTGAGCAAGCGCGTCATCACCCTCGACCTCGCGCTGATGGTCGCGGGCACCAAGTATCGCGGGCAGTTTGAGGAGCGCATCAAGGCGGTCATGGACGAAATCCGCCGCGCGAAGAATGTGATTCTATTCATTGATGAATTGCACACGATTGTCGGCGCGGGCTCCGCGGAGGGCACGATGGACGCCAGCAACATCATCAAGCCGGCGCTTTCGCGCGGCGAGATGCAATGCGTCGGCGCGACGACGTTGAACGAATATCGCAAATACATCGAGAAGGATGCGGCGCTGGAGCGCCGTTTCCAGTCGGTGAAAGTCGAAGCGCCGTCGATTGAGGATGCGATTGAGATTTTGAAAGGCCTCCGCCATAAATACGAGGAGCATCACAAGGCCGAATTTACCGATCTGGCCGTCGAACAGGCTGTGAAACTTTCCGACCGTTACATCACCGACCGGTTTTTGCCGGATAAGGCGATTGATGTGCTGGATGAGGCCGGCTCCCGCGCCCGCATCAGCACGATGACGCGTCCCCCGGAAGTCAAAACGATGGAGGCCGAGATTGAGGTCATCAAGGGCAAAAAAGAAGGCGCCATCAAGAATCAGGATTTTGAAGGCGCGGCCAGGATGCGCGACGAGGAAAAACAGGCCAAAGACAAGCTCGAAAACCTGCTCAAGGAATGGCGCACGAAAGGCGACGAAAAACGCGTCGTGGTCGGCGAAGAGGAAATCTTGCAGGTCGTTTCCAAGTGGACCGGCATTCCGCTCCAGCGCATGGGGCAGGGCGAGATGCAGCGGTTGCTGACCGTCGAGACGGAGATGGAAAAGGTGGTCGTGGGTCAGCGCGAGGCGGTTTCGGCTTTGTGCAAGGCGCTCAAACGGTCGCGCGCGGATTTGAAAGACCCGCGCCGTCCCATCGGCACTTTCCTGCTGTTGGGCCCGACCGGTGTGGGCAAAACGCTTTTGGCCAAGACGCTGGCCGAGCAGATGTTCGGCGATACCAAATCGCTCATCCAGCTCGACATGAGCGAATACATGGAGAAGTTCAACGTCTCGCGCCTTGTCGGTTCTCCGCCCGGCTACGTTGGCTATGAGGAAGGTGGTCAGTTGACCGAGAAAGTCCGGCGCAATCCGTATTCCGTCGTTCTGTTTGACGAAATCGAGAAGGCGCATCCGGACGTGTGGAACATGCTCCTGCAGATTCTCGAAGAGGGCAAGTTGACCGACAGCATGGGGCGCATCGTGAATTTCCGCAACACGATCATTCTGATGACCTCGAATGTCGGCTCGGACACGCTCAAAAAATCGTCCACGCTGGGCTTTGCGCCGATCACCGACGAGAGCAGTTATGAGAAAGCCCGCGAGCGCGTGCTGGAAGAAGCCAAGAAAACCTTCCGGCCGGAATTTTTGAACCGGCTGGACGATTTGATCGTGTTCCGCTCGTTCACGAAGCCGGACCTCATCAAGATTTTGAGCCTGGAAGTGGAAAAAGTGTTGGAGCGCCTGCGCAAGAAAAACCTCCGGCTGGAACTCGACGAGCCGGCGAAGGACTTTCTGGTGGAGAAAGGTTACGACCCGCAATACGGCGCGCGTCCGATGCGCCGGGCGGTCGAGCGCTTCTTCGAGGATCCGCTGGCCGAGGAAATCCTCAAGGGGGTGTTGTCGGAAGGCGGTCTGATTCAGGTCACTGCCGGCAAGGACAAGCTCGTCTTCAGCCAGAAAGCCGCCGCTGAAGGCGCGGTGGCGGGTTGAGGCAAAGTTAGATTTCAAGCCGCGTTGAAAAACGCGGCTTTTTTGTTGGCGAAACCGTTCCGAAATTTTTACGCTCTCTCAAATGAAAGGCATCATCCTTGCCGGCGGCGCCGGCTCGCGGCTGTATCCGCTCACGCTGGTGGCGAGCAAGCAGCTCCAGCCGGTTTATGACAAGCCGATGGTGTATTATCCGCTCACGACGCTCATTGAAGGCGGCATCCGCGATATCTGTCTGATCTCCACGCCGCAGGATCTGCCGCGCTTCCGGCAGTTGCTCGGCGACGGGTCCCGCTTCGGCTTGACCATTGACTACCGTGAGCAGGCGAAGCCGGAGGGCATCGCTCAGGCGTTTCTCATCGCCGAAAGTTTCATTGGCAATGACTCGGTGGCATTGATTCTGGGTGACAATATTTTTTACGGTGGCGACACCTTTCAGCGCGCTTTTGCTGATTTTAAATCCGGCGCCACGATTTTCGGCTATCACGTCAACGACCCGGAACGTTACGGCGTCGTGGAATTCGACGCGCAGGGCAAGGCCGTGTCCATTGAGGAAAAGCCGAAGTCGCCTAAAAGCAATTTTGCCGTGCCGGGACTTTACATTTACGACAATGAAGTGGTCTGCATCACGAAAGCGTTGCAGCCGTCGGCGCGCGGCGAGTTGGAGATCACGGCGGTGAATGTGGAATATCTGCGGCGCGGCGCCTTGCATGTGCAGCGGTTGGCGCGGGGTTTTGCGTGGTTGGACGCCGGCACCAGCAGCAGTCTTCATGACGCCAGCGCGTATGTGCAGACCATTGAGAAGCGCGCGGGCATCAAAATCGGCTGTCCCGAGGAGGCGGCTTTCCGGCAGGGTTTCGTCTCGCTGGTGCAGCTTGAGGACATTGTCGGCAAAATTCCGAACTGCGAATACCGGGCGTATCTTGAAGCCGAAGTCATCGCGGAAGCCAGGCGCCTGCAATAATAATTATGATTCTTCTTCTCGGTGCCAGTGGATACATCGGTGAGGCCTTTGCGCAGGAATTAACGCGGCGTCAGTTGGACTTTGTTCCACTCTCGCGCTCGCAAGTGGATTATTCGCGCTTTGATTTGCTCCTGGAATTTCTCCGGGCGAAAAAACCTGCCTTCGTCATCAACGCCGCCGGCTACACCGGCAAGCCGAACGTGGACGCCTGCGAACTCGACCCGGCGGGCACGCTCGTCGGCAACACGCTGTTGCCGCAGACCATTGCCCATGCCTGCGCGGCCGCCGGGGTTCCGTGGGGGCATGTCTCCAGCGGTTGCATTTATTCCGGGGCGAAAGTTTCTGAGTCTGGAAAAATCCGCGTGGAAAAGGATTTTACCAAGCCGGAGCTGCGCCGGCTCGTCGCCCAAAATCCGGCGGCCGTGCGCGGGTTCACGGAGGCGGATGCGCCGAATTTTTCCTTTCGCGCCCGGCCGTGCAGTTTTTACAGCGGCACCAAGGCGCTGGGCGAGGAGGCGATGGCTGACCTCGGCCAAAGCTACGTCTGGCGGCTGCGCATTCCCTTCGATGAATTTGACAACCAGCGCAATTACCTGAGCAAAGTCCAGCGCTATGCGAAGGTGTATGACAATGTGAATTCCATTTCGCATCGCGCCGATTTCGTGCGGGCGTGCCTGGATCTGTGGCAGCTCCGCGCGCCGTTCGGCGTTTATAACGTGACCAATCCCGGCTTTGTCACCACCAAGCACGTCGTGGAGCAGATCGAAAGTATTCTCAAGCCGGCCAGAAAATTTGAATATTGGGCGAACGACGAGGAGTTTTACCGGGTCGCGGCCAAGACGCCGCGCTCCAATTGCGTCATGGACACAACCAAATTGCTAGCGGCCGGCGTGATAATCCGCGGCGTCGAGGAAGCCCTCGAAGATTCGCTGAAAAACTGGCAACCGGAAAATTGAACCACGGATGGACACAGATAAACACGGATACGGAGTTTGGATGAAAACTTTGGCCGGTGGGGCGAGCGTCCTCGCGAGCCGTTTCGGTTGTTTGCAAGTGGGCGGCTCGCCGGGAGTCTCGCCCCACCGGTATACGGAATCTGTGTCCATCTGTGTTAATCTGTGGTTAATAATATGAATCTACTCATCACCGGCGGCGCGGGCTTTATCGGCTCGAACCTCATCCACCATGTCATTGACGATGCCAGGGTGGCCAGGCTCGTCAACCTCGACTGCCTGACTTACGCGGGACGGCTTGAGAACCTGGAGCAGGTTGCGAAACATCCAAAATACATTTTTGAGAAAGTGGATCTGCGCGACAAGGCGGCCACGTTGCGCGTGGTCGAGCAGCATGCCATCACGCACGTCATGCATCTCGCGGCGGAATCGCATGTGGACCGTTCCATCACCGGGCCGGGCGATTTCATCCAGACGAATATTGTCGGCACGTTCAATTTGCTTGAAGCGTGCCGCAGTTATTGGGGGGCGAACTTGAGTGGCAAACGCTTTCATCACGTCAGCACCGATGAGGTTTATGGTTCGCTGGGCGCGACCGGTCTGTTTACTGAAACGACCCCATACGCGCCGAATTCGCCCTATTCCGCCAGCAAGGCGTCGAGTGATTTTCTCGTCCGCGCCTATCACCACACCTACGGCCTCGACACCGTCATCACGAACTGCTCCAACAATTATGGCCCGTTCCAGTTTCCGGAAAAATTGATACCCGTTATCATCCAAAACGTGCTCGCCCGCAAGCCGCTGCCGGTTTATGGCGACGGGCTGAACGTCCGCGACTGGCTTTATGTCCGCGATCATGCCGAGGCGCTCTGGACCGTGCTGAATCAAGGCAAAACCGCTGAGACTTACAATATCGGCGGGCACAATGAATGGGCCAACATCCACATCGTCCAGCTCATCTGCGACACGATTGATGAATTTGCGCCGCAGCTTGGCGGTAATTCCCGTTCGCTCATCTCGTTCGTCAAAGACCGGCCCGGTCACGACCGGCGCTATGCCATTGATGCCTCGAAGATTCAGTGCGAACTCGGCTGGACGCCCGCCCACAAGTTCGAGCAGGGCATCCGCGAGACGATCCGCTGGTATCTCGCCAACCAGGACTGGGTGAAGACCGTGCTCGGCCAGAAAAACTGAACGCTTCGCATGGCGCAGCGCTCCAATCTCCCGATGTCCCTCGCGCGCAAATTCATTTTCTGTCTGATGCTGGCGTTCATGTTTGCCGGTTCCGCGTTCGCGGCGGCCACCAATTCGCTCGTCTGGCAGATGCCGTCGGGGCGGGTCAGCGCGGATGTGCATGGACAGGCCCTCTGGCCGTTGCTGGAGGACATCGCGCATCAGACCGGCTGGCATATTTTTGTCGAGCCTGGTGCAAATCGGAAAGCGGATGTCAAATTTTCCAATCTGCCGGCGGGCGAGGCTTTGAAGAAACTGCTGGGCGACTTGAATTTCGCCCTGGTGCCCAGGACCAACGAGGCGTCGCATCTTTATGTTTTCACCACGCGCATGGAAAATGCCACCCGGCCCGTGGCCGTTCCCGCCATTGTGAAGCCCTCGCCGCAGCGGCACTCCACCAACGAACTGATCCTCAAGGTCAAGCCGGGCACGGACATCGACGCGCTGGCCAGATCGCTCGGCGCCAAAATCATCGGGCGTAGCGACAAAATGGGCCTTTACAAGCTGGAGTTTGCCGATGCCGCCGCCATGGAGACGGCGCTGGGGAAATTGAAAACCAATGCCGATGTGGCGCAGGTGGATTACAATCTCATCTATGATCCGCCCGTGAGTGCGCAACGGTCGGCTACTGCTCCGTTAGCTCCGGTTTCCCTCACGCTGAACCCGCCGGGCGATTCCGGACGCGTCATCGTCGGCCTGGTGGACACGCCAATCCAATCCCTGGGTTCGGAACTCGACTCCTTTATTCTTAAGCAGATTTCCGTGGCTGGCGAGGCGACGGGGACCGGGACCGATCCGACGCACGCCACGAGCATGGCGGAAACTATTTTGCGCGCGATGTCGCTGGCGGCGGGCGGTTCTACGTCCGCGCAGATTTTGCCGGTGAATGTCTATGGGGCATCCGAATCCACGTCGAGTTGGAATGTGGCGCTGGGTATCCAGGCTGCCGTGGACGGCGGCGCCACCGTTTTGAACTTAAGCCTGAGCGGCACGAGCGAAAGCGCGATTCTAAGCGACGTCATCCAGCAGGCGATTGCCAAGGGTATTGTGGTTTTCGCGGCGGCCGGCAATCAGCCGGTCAGCACGCCAACCTATCCGGCGGCAATTTCTGGGGTGGTGGCCGTGGCGGCTACGCAGGGCGGATCGCTAGCGTCTTATTCGAATTTCGGCAGTTTTATTTCCCTCGCGCTGCCGGGTGCCAGCGTGGTGTATCTGGGCGGTCAGGCGTGGGTGGTGCAGGGGACTTCACCGGCCACGGCCTATGCCACCGGCGTGGCCGCTGGAACCAAGAGCGGAACCTCCATGACCTGGGCGCAAATCCTCACGGCCATGCAGCAGAAATTTCCCATTCCGGCGAAATAAAATCCAGTCGGAGGGACGAGTTCCACGAGTTCCCAAGATCCTCCCCGACGACAAATCTAAATTGACCTGACTGAAAATCACTGCGAGAGGCAGCCGTATTTGATGAACGTGCCGAGGAAGATGCCGACCGAGGCGAGCAGCACCCACGGCGAACCGTGCAGCATCAGCAGGATTCCCCAGCTGATAAAGAAGGCGAACAGCACAAACACCGCCGTGGCTAAAGCAAATTTCATGCGGCTTATTATTAATCCTTTTGCCGGTTTGCGCAAGTGCGTCCGTTGTTTGAAGCTTCCGTGCCCCGCCGATTGCCTTTGCCAATTCCCGTCCGCCGTTGCATTTTTACGCCCATGAAAAGCCTCTTGTTTTTGCTGACGTTTGCGGGATTGGCCGTGGCGGCGCCGGTGGAGCGGTTTTACCTCGGCACGTATCCGGGTGGGCCGCTTCGTGACGGCATCTATACCGGCACGCTGGACTCGCGCACGGGTAAATTGGGTAAACTGGAACTGGCGGCGACTAATGCCGCAAACTTTCTGGCGCTTACGGCGAATGGAAAATATTTATACGCGAATACCAGCGGCAAGGTTTCCGACCTCCTCGCTTATCGCGTCGAACCGGATGGCCGGCTCGCCTGGTTGAATCAATTGCCGTCCGGCAATGGGACTTGCCATGTTTCCGTGGATGCCGCGGGCGTCCATGTTTTTGTCGCCAACTATTCCGGCGGCGATGTTGTCAGTTTTGTGACGACGACCAATGGCTCGCTAAATTCGCGAGATGCCGTCCTTCATTTTGAAGGTTCCGGCCCGAACCCGAAGCGTCAGAATCGTCCCTATCTGCATGCCACCTATCTTGATTCCGGCAACCGCCATCTTTACGCCTGCGATTTGGGGACGGATAGCCTCTGGATCTTTGATTTCGATGGGCGCAGCGGAAAGTTGACGCCTGCCACTCCGCCGTCCGCCAAAGTGCCGCCCGGCAGCGGGCCGCGCCATCTGGCGTTTTCGCCGGATGAAAAATATGTTTACGTCAACGGCGAGATGGGGCTGAACGTCACCGCGTTTGGCCGCGCGCCGGACACGGGAACGCTCACGGCCGTCCAGACGGTTTCAACCCTGCCACCGGATGCGGAAACCAACAGCCTTTCCACGGCCGAAATCTTCTGCCATCCCTCCGGCAAGTGGCTTTATGTTTCCAACCGCGACAGCTCGGGAAAAGGAAACGACAGTCTGGCGGTCTTTGCGATTGGTAAAGATGGCCGGCTGACCCGGGTTCAAAATTCACCTGCCCAGGTCAAAGTCCCGCGCGGTTTTGGCCTGGACCCGAGCGGACAATGGTTGATTGTCGGCGGTCAGATGGACCACAAGCTTGCCGTGCACAAAATTGATGCTGTCACGGGCCAGCTCTCGTTCACCGGTCAGACGGCCGAAGTCAATTCGCCGGTGTGCGTCATCTTTGCGCCGGATTCCAATTCCCGCCGGTAATTCTGCCGGTTACTGCTTCCCCTTCACCAGTGCCTCGACGACCGTCGTGTCGGCTAGCGTGCTGATGTCGCCGATCTGGTCGGTCTGGTTCTCGGCGATTTTGCGCAGGATGCGGCGCATGATTTTTCCCGAGCGCGTCTTCGGCAGGCCCGGCGCGAATTGGATTTTATCCGGCACGGCAATCGCGCCGATCTCTTTGCGGACGTGCGCGGCCAGGTCTTTTTTCAGTTCCTCGCTCTCGGCCACCCCGTCCTTCAGCGTCACAAAGGCGTATAGCGCCTGGCCCTTGATGTCGTGCGGCATGGGCGCGACGGCGGCTTCCGCCACTTTGGGATGGCTCACCAGCGCGCTCTCGACTTCGGCGGTGCCGATGCGGTGGCCGGACACATTGACGACATCATCCACGCGGCCCAGCAGCCAGTAATCGCCGTCCGCATCCACCCGGCAGCCGTCGCCGGTGAAATACATGTCCTTGAACGTGGAAAAATAGGTGTTGATGAAGCGGTGATGGTCGCCCCATGTCGTGCGCATGATGCCGGGCCACGGATGTTTGATGCAGAGTTTGCCGCCTTCGTTCGGCTTGCATTCGGTGCCGTCGTCGCGGAGCACCACCGGTTCCACGCCGAAGAACGGCCGGCCCGCGCTGCCGGGCTTGAGCGTGTGCGCCCCGGGGAAAGGCGTGATGAGATGGCCGCCGGTCTCGGTCTGCCACCACGTGTCCACAATCGGGCAGCGCTCGTGGCCGATGTGCTTGTGATACCACATCCACGCTTCGGGGTTGATGGGTTCGCCCACGGAACCGAGCACGCGCAGGGAGCTTAAATCGTATTTTGCCGGCCATTCGTCGCCGAGCCGGATGAGCGCGCGGATGGCCGTGGGCGCCGTGTAAAAGGCGGTGACCTTGAACTTCTCGACAATTTTCCAGAAGCGGCCCGCGTCGGGATGCGTCGGCACGCCCTCGAACATCACGCTCGTGCCGCCGTTGCAGAGCGGCCCGTAAATGACGTAGCTGTGGCCGGTCACCCAGCCGATGTCGGCGGTGCAGAAATAAACGTCGTCGTCGTGGATGTCGAAAATGTATTTGTGCGTCAGCGCGCAGTGGAGCAGGTAGCCGGCGGTGCTGTGCACCACGCCCTTCGGCTTGCCGGTGGAGCCCGAGGTGTAGAGGATGAACAGATAATCCTCGGCGTTCATCTTTGCCGGCGGACAATCCGCCGTCGCCTTCGCCATCAGGTCGTGATACCAGACGTCGCGGCCGGCGACGATCTGGCACGGCTCCGCGTTGCGTTTGATGACCACCACCTGCTCGATGCTCGGCGTGTGCTTCAGCGCTTCATCGGCGAGAGCTTTGAGCGGAATGTGTTTGCCGGCGCGCAGGGAGACATTCGCGGTGATGAGCAGCTTGCATTCCGAATCATTGATGCGGCTGGCGAGCGAATCCGAGCTGAATCCGCCGAAGATGACCGAGTGGATCGCGCCGATGCGCGCGCAGGCCAGCAGGGCGATCGCCGCCTCGGCGATCATCGGCAGATAAATCGCCACGCGGTCGCCCTTCTGGACGCCGAGCGATTTCAGCGCATTGGCAAATTTGCAGACTTCGCGGTGCAATTCAGCGTAGGTCAGTTTGACGACTTCTTCTTCCGGTTCGCCCTGCCAGATGAGCGCCACCTTGTTGGGAATGGTTTTGAGATGCCGGTCCAGGCAGTTGGCGGTGACGTTGAGCTGTCCGTCTTCAAACCAGGTGTGTTCGATCTGGCGCGCCTCGGTGTCCCACTTGAATTTACGCGCCCCGGTCGGCGGCTTGATCCAGTCGAGCGTTTGGGCCTGCTCCCGCCAGAACGCCTCCGGCTCGCGGATCGACCGCGCATACATCGCGTCGTATTGCGCGGCGTTGACGTGGGCGTGCTTCACGACGGCCGGCGACGGCGGGAACGTGCGGCTTTCATGCGACAGGGAATCGGTGGAAATGGCGTTGGTGATCATCTGATATATAAAATGGATTTTGCTTATTTCCGCAAAAAGGCACGGGTCTGTCAAATGGGGAAATTGGAAGTGAGTGTCCTGATTTGAAAAACGGAGCGCGGGTCTGTGACCCGCAGCGGCTGGATTTGCGGCGCGCCGCGCTCCGGAATTAGGTCGTCACCAATCGGAATGCTCGAAAAAGTTTTGCCACCTAACTAATCGGAAATGGCCTCCCGCATCGCCGCGAAAAGATTTTTGCCGGATTCCTGCGCGACGGGCGTTTTGGATTTGGCATCCGAATGCTCCACGAGGTCTCCGGGCAGTTCTTTCAGGAACGGGGAAGGGTGGCACGGCAGCAGTTGGCCGTATTTCTTGCGCCCGCCGCAATGGCTGATGCTCAAGGTCTGCATCGCGCGGGTCACCGCGACGTAAAACAGCCGCCGTTCCTCGTCCATCGTGCCCTCCACTTTCGAGCGCGAGTGCGGCAGCAGGCCGTCTTCCAGCCCGACCACGAAGACGTGCGGAAACTCCAGCCCCTTGCACGAGTGCATCGTGATGAGCGTCACGGCGTCCTGGGTGTTTTCCTTTTCCTCCTCGCGGTCGCTGTCGAGCGTGATGTTTTCGAGAAAGTTCTCCAGCCGCTCGGCGGGCGCATTGCCGATGCCGTCCATGGTCGCCATCAATTCCTTCAGGTTGCGGACGCGGCTCTCGGAGTTTTCCGGCTTCTTTTCCAGCCGCCGCAACTCCGCGAAGTAACCCGTCTCGTTCAGGAAGTTGTCCGCCCACGTCTGCAGCCGGAAACTGGTTTCGGTCGTTTGCAACTGCTCTTGCACGCCTTCCACGAACGCCACGAACGCCTCGATGCTTTCGCGGGTGTTCTTCTGGAGCGTCGTCGTCACGAGCGGGTTTTTCATCGCGGTGAAGACGGAGCATTTTCGCTCGTGGCTGGCGCCGAGCAGCCGCTCCATCGTCACGTCGCTCAAACCGCGCGCCGGCACGTTGGCGATGCGCAGCAGGCTGATGTCGTCGTGCGGATTCAGGAAGGTCTTCAGAAACGCGATGAAATCCTTGACCTCGCGCCGGTCGAAAAAACTTTGCCCGCCGATCAGATGGTAGCGCACGTTCGCGGCCCGCAAGGCCGTTTCCAGCGGGCGCGACTGCTGGTTGGTGCGGAACAGGATCGCGCAGTCTTTCCACGGCACGCGGTAGGCCAGGCGCTTGAATTCGATCTGCGCCACCACCTCGCGCGCCTCGTCCTCGTCGTTGCCGTAGGTGTTCAGCAGGATCTTGGCGCCCGCGCCCTTGCTGGACCAGAGCGATTTGCCGCGCCGCTGGACGTTGTTTTTGATGATCGCGTTCGCGGCGTTGAGGATCGTCGTGGTGCTGCGGTAGTTTTGCTCCAGCTTGACGATTTTGACTTCGGGAAAATGCTTTTCCAGATTCAGCAGATTGGCGACCTCCGCGCCGCGCCAGCCGTAGATGCTCTGGTCGTCGTCGCCGACCACGCATAAGTTCCGGTGCTCTTTCGTCAGCGCGTGGACCAGCTCGAACTGCGCCGCGTTCGTGTCCTGATATTCGTCCACCATGACATATTTATATTTGGCGCGGCAGGCTTCCAGCGCGTCCGGGTGCTCGCGAAAGAGCCGCAGCGTGAGCAGGATCAAATCGTCGAAATCCACGGCATTGCAGGCGTGCAGCGCGGATTCGTAGCGCTTGGCGATGTGGCTGGCCAGCGCGCGGACGTTGGGATCGCCGAAAATTTTGGAGCTTTCGCCGCCGTTCTTGAACTTGCTCAACATCGCCAGCACCGCGCCCGGATCGGTTTTCTCGCCCTTGGCGGAAATGGCGGATAGGATTTTTTTCACCGCCGCGAGCTGTTCCGATTCGTCGTAGATGACGAAGTTTTTTTTATACCCGAGCTTGTCGATGTGCTGCCGCAAAATGCGGACGCACAGCGAGTGGAAGGTGCAGATCGTCGGGCGGTTTTCCCGCTCCTCCTTCTGGCTTCTGGCTTCTGACTTCCGGCTTCGGGGCAGCAGCTTGGTGACCCGTTCCTGCATTTCCCGCGCGGCCTTGTTCGTGAATGTCACGCCCAGGATGTTGCCCGGCGCGATCCCGCGCTCGACCATGTGCGCGATACGGAAAGTGATGACGCGCGTCTTGCCCGTGCCCGCCCCGGCCAGGATCAGCACCGGGCCGCGGATCGTTTCGGCGGCGAGGCGTTGCTGGGGGTTGAGCGTGGACAGATTCAACATCGGGCGCGAAGTCTAATTTGCCGCGAACCGAACGCAAGCGCGCAGGAAAATATCGGCCACGGATGAATCGGGGTTTTGCCACCACCCCGGCTCCAGCACGCGAAATTTTTTAACGGGAATTCCCTTTCCCTGCTTTGCGCCTTTGCGCCTTTGTTGTTTCAAAAATCCGTGTCCATCCGCGTCCATCCGTGGTTACAATTTTGCGGTGCCGGGAAAAAATTAAGTTGCGCAACCGGCGGCTCGCGGCTTAAAGATTGGCGCGTCACATGGGAAAAGCCCTCATCATTGCGGAAAAGCCGTCCGTCGCCAGCGACATCAGCAAGGCGCTCGGAAAGTTTGAAAAGCACGACGATTACTTCGAGAATGACGACTACGTCATCTCGTCGGCCGTCGGCCATTTGCTCACCATCGTGCCGCCCGAAGGCGTCGAGGCTGCCCGCGGCAAATGGACGTTCAAGTGCCTGCCCGTCATCCCGCCGCACTTCGACCTCACCCCGATCGAGAAGACCGCGCCGCGTTTGCGCGCCGTCGCCAAGCTCATCAAGCGCAAAGATGTCACCTCGCTCATTAATGCCTGCGACGCCGGGCGCGAAGGGGAATTGATTTTCCGCAACATCGTCCGTTACACCAAGGCCCGGCAGCCCATCTCGCGCCTCTGGCTGCAATCCATGACGCCCGCTGCCATCCGCGAAGGCTTCGCGTCGCTCAAGAGCGATGAATCCATGCTGCCGCTCTCCGACGCGGCGATGAGCCGCAGCGAGGCTGACTGGCTCGTGGGCATCAACGGCACGCGCGCGATGACGGCGTTTAATTCCAAGCTCGGCGGCTTTTTCAAGACCACCGTCGGCCGCGTGCAGACGCCGACCCTGGCGATTCTCGTCGAGCGCGAGGCGAAGATCCGCGGGTTCAAGCCGCGCGGTTACTGGGAAGTCCTCGGCACGTTTGACGCGGCGGCGGGAAATTACCCCGGCCGCTGGTTTGATGAAAAATTTTCCAAGTCGGAGGACGATGAACAGCTCAAGGCGGAACGCGTTTGGGACGCGGCGAAGGCCGAAGCGATTAAGGCCAAGTGCCTCGGCCGGCCCGGCATTGTCACGGAAGAAAGCAAGCCGACGACTTCGATGTCGCCGCTGCTCTATGATTTGACGAGCTTGCAGCGCGACGCCAACTCGCGCTTCGGCTTCAGCGCGAAGAACACGCTCGGCCTGGCGCAGGCGCTTTATGAACGGCACAAAGTGCTGACCTATCCGAGAACGGATTCGCGCGCCTTGCCGGAAGATTATATTCCGACGGTGAAGACGACGCTCGGCATGCTGGAAGGCGTGACGGGCTACTCGGCCTTTGCCGAGCAGATTTTGAAGGGCGGCTGGGTGCATCCGAACAAGCGCATTTTCAACAACGCCAAAGTCTCGGATCACTTCGCGATCATCCCCACGCAGCTCGCGCCGAAATCGTTGAGCGAGCCGGAACAGAAACTTTACGACCTCGTTACTAAACGCTTTCTCGCCATCTTTTATCCGGCGGCGGAATTTTTGGAAACCAACCGCATCACGCGCGTCGAAGGCGAGCCCTTCAAGAGCGCGGGCAAAGTGTTGGTGTCGCCCGGCTGGCTCACGGTTTACGGCAAGCAGTCGGATTCCGACGAGACGCCGGGCCTCGCGCCGGTGCAGGCGGGCGAGACGGTCAAGACCGCAAGCATCGAGGTCAAAGAAAATGTCACCAAACCGCCGGCGCGGTATTCCGAAGCGACGCTGCTCTCGGCGATGGAAGGCGCGGGCAAACTCATCGACGACGACGAACTCCGCGAGGCGATGAGCGAGAAAGGCCTCGGCACGCCGGCCACGCGCGCGGCGACCATCGAAGGCTTGATTTACGAGGATTACGTCCACCGCAATGGCCGCGAATTGCAGGCCACCGCGAAGGCGTTTTCGCTGATGGAACTCCTCAACGGTTTGGGCATTCCCGAACTCACGAAGCCGGAGCTGACCGGCGACTGGGAATTTCAGTTGAAGGAGATGCAGCGGAAAAAAGTCAGCCGCGCGCAGTTCATGGCGGGCATCGCGGAGATGACGCGCCGCATCGTGGAAAGCGCCAAGAAGTTTGAATACGACACGATTCCCGGCGACTTCGGCGTGCTGCAAGTGCCGTGTCCGAAGTGCGGCGGCGAAATCCACGAGCGCTACAAGCAGTATCAGTGCGTGAAGTGCGATTTTGCGTTTTGGAAGACGTTGTGCAGCCGGATGTTTGAGCCGGAGGAAGTCGAAAAAATCATCACCGAGAAAGTCATCGGCCCGCTGCAGGGGTTCCGCAGCAAACAGGGCTTTCCGTTCGCGGCGGTTCTGAAAATGACCGCCGAGCACAAGGTGGAATTTGATTTTGGCAACGGCGGCAAGGACGGCGCGGGCGCGGCGCCAATGGATTTCACCGGCAAGGAAGCGCTCGGTAAATGTCCGGCGTGCGGCGCGTGTGTCTATGATGGTGGCATGAATTACGTCTGCGAAAAACAGGCGGGCGCGGAGAAAACGTGCAAATTCCGCACCGGCAAAATCATTTTGCAGCAGGAGATTTCGCCGGAGCAGGTGAAAAAACTTCTCGCCGAGGGCAAAACGGATCTGCTGAAAGGTTTTGTCTCGAACAAGACGAACCGCAAGTTTGAGGCGTTTCTCATCGTGAAGGACGGCAAGACCGGATTCGAGTTCAAGCCGCGCGAGAAAAAAGGCAGGGGCGCGCCCAAGGAACCGCCGCCGAAGATTGATTTCACCGGCAAAGAAGTCATCGGCAAATGCCCGAAGTGCGGCGGCAGCGTCTGCGATACCGAGGCGGGTTTCGTCTGCGCGAATTCACAGCTCGAAGCCAAGTCGTGCAAGTTCAAAATCGGCAGGGTGATTTTAGAGCAGCCGATTGACGCGGTGCAGGCGGCGAAAATTCTCAAGGATAAGAAGAGTGATGTGATGGAAAAATTCATCTCCAAATCCGGCAAGCCGTTCCCGGCGTTCCTGGTGATGGACAAGAAGGGCAAGATCACCTTCGAGTTCCCCACCCGCGAAGAGGAGTGACGGCTGGAAAATTTCCCGACGCCATGAAAGGATCCGGCGATGCCCCACTGGAACAGTTCGCCGCGCTGACCGGGGTGCGGGGATTGGCGGCGCTCTGGGTGGCGGCGATGCATTTCAGCCGCGAGACCACGCTGTTGTTGCCGGCCAGCGCCAGCGTCGGCTGGTTCGTGGGGCAGGGGTCGGATGCGGTGCTGCTGTTTTTCATCTTGAGTGGATTCATCCTGCTGCACACCTATCGCGCGCAGTTCGAAATCTTTTCCTGGCGTGAATATTTTCATTTCCTCTGGCTGCGGCTGGCGCGGATTTATCCGGCCTATTTGGCGACCCTGGGTTTGATGGTCGGTCTGGTTCTCGCTTCCGTGGTGGCGGGGGTGGCTTATTCCAAGGAGGCCTATCCGCTGGCGCGCTTGCCGTGGGAGGCTTTGATGCTGCACCGCTGGTGGTGGACGGATTTTTTCGGCTGGAATTATCCCGACTGGTCCATCAGCGCGGAATGGTTCGCCTATCTTTTTATTTTTCCGCTCGCGGTCTGGCTGCTCAAAAGACTGGCGGGATGCCGGGTCGGCGTCATCGGCGCAATCTTTATCGGCCTGATTGCGCTGGAGCCGGCCATCCGGACGGAGTGGAAGCTCAGCCTGGTCAGCCTTCTGTTTCTCGCCGGTGCCTTGCTCTGGGAACTTCGCCGCCGTTGCCGCTGGTCCGGCCGGGAGGTGCCGCCGCATCTGGATTCCGTCGCGGTGCTGTTTGTGTTCACGGTCTTATGGTTTGCCCCGCCATTGGGGGCGTATCTTTCGGCCGCCTTGTTTTTGCTGGCCGTGGGTTTGTTGCTGTTGGGATTGAGCCGGGCGGATGGAATCGTTTCCCGGTTGCTGGCCTGGTCGCCCATCGTTTTCCTCGGGGACATCTCCTACTCGATCTATCTCTCCCATGGCGTGGTTCAGCGCATCTTGAAAATCATCTTGCCGGCCGATAAATTTGCCGCGTCACCACTGGCCGTGCGGGTGGGCGTTTTGCTGACGTTTGTGCTTGCCCTGTTTGCGCTGTCGCTGTGCGTGTATTTCACCGTGGAGCGTCCGGCGCGGAACTGGCTCCGTCGGCGGAAGGTCGCTTCCGTTCCATTGCCGGGTTAACGAAATTCAACCATGCTGCTTCACTTCCAGCCACTCGGCCGCGGCGAGCCGCTCGTCTTGCTGCACGGCTTGTTCGGTTCGTCGGACAACTGGCTTGGTGTCGCGCCGACGCTGGCGGAAAAATTTCACGTCCTCATCCCCGACCTGCGCAACCACGGGCGTTCGCCGCATCGCGCGGCGATGGATTATCCGCTCATGGCCGCCGACGTGGACAGGTTTTTCGCGGCGCAGGGGCTTGAAAGCGCGCAGGTCATCGGCCACTCGATGGGCGGCAAGGTGGCGATGCAGTTCGCGCTGGATTTTCCGGCGCGGGTGAAAAAGCTCGTCGTGGTGGACATGGCGCCGCGCGCCTATGCCCCGGCCCATGCGGCCATGCTTGCCGCGCTGCTGGCGCTGGATTTGAGCCGGTTTCCATCGCGTCTGCAATTGGAGGCCGCCCTCGCCCCGGAAATCCCCTCGCTGAGCCTGCGCCGTTTTCTGCTGAAAAACCTGGGGCGGGATGCGTCGGGGCGCTTTGTCTGGAAGATGAATTTGCGTGGCGTGGCGGAAAATTATTCGCGTCTGGGCGCGGCTTTAAATTCGCGGACCGCTTTCGCCCGTCCGGCGCTGTTCCTTCGCGGCGGGAGGTCGGATTACCTCACCGCCGCCGACGAGGTGGAAATCCGGCGGCTGTTTCCCGCCGCCCAAATTAAAACCATCCCGGCGGCGAGCCACTGGGTTCACGCGGACGCCCCGCAGGAATTCTCGCGGCTGGTGCTGGATTTTATTTAGCACCGCAAAATATCCGAAACCCGCGACCCGGTGCCGCCCTGTGCCTGGACGGTGCCCGGCGCTCCCTCATTTCCACCGTCGCCGAAAGTTTTCCCAAGTTCTTTCGTGTGTTTCGTGTGTTTCGTGGTTAAAAATTCTTCCCGATGGAAACGCCGCCGCCCGCCCCGCCCGAAATCCGCGACCCGTGGATGGATAAATTTCTGGCGCATCTCGCCACGGATCGCGGGGCGTCCGTCTACACGCAGCGCAATTACCGGCAGGCGCTCCTCGAGTTTGCCCGCTGGCATTGGATGGAGCGCCAGTCCGCGGCGGCTTGGGGAACCCTTCAGCGCGATGATTTCCGCAGTTATCTCCGTTATCTCGGCCGGAACCGTTTAAGCCGCGCGGCGACGGCGCTGCGGTTCTCGGCGCTGCGGACGTTTTATAAATTTCTCATGCGGCACGGTCTGGTGGAAACCTTGCCCATCAAAAACCTCTCGCTGCCGAAAGCGCCGCAGCGGCTGCCGAAGTTTCTGACCATCCGGCAGATGGCGGATTTGCTGGCCGCGCCGGCCAAACTGCTCGCCGCCCCGCCCGGAAAAAAACGCGCGGGTCGTCCGCTCTCGGCGGCGGTCTGCCTGCGCGATGTCGCGGTGCTGGAGACGATCTATTCCTGCGGCCTGCGGGTGAGCGAACTGTGCGGGCTGCGCGTGGACGACCTTGATTTCAGCGAGCAAATCATCCGCGTGCGCGGCAAGGGCAAAAAGGAGCGGCTCGTGCCGGTGGGCGAAACGGCGCTGCGGTCGATTCAAACTTACTGGTCGGCGCTCCTGAATCCGCCGCTGGGCGGGCAGCCGGTTTTTCGCGCGGATACGGTGAAGGCGGCGCCGTTGTCGCCGCTGCAGCTGGCGCGGCGGCTGAAAAATTATCTCATCGTTGCGGGGCTGGATCCGGCGCTGACCCCGCACAAGCTGCGGCACAGCTACGCGACGCATCTGCTGGATGCCGGCGCGGATTTGCGCAGCGTGCAGGAATTGCTCGGCCACGCGCACCTCATCACCACGCAGGTTTACACCCACGTCACGACGGAGCGGCTGAAAAAAGCTTACGACGCGGCGCATCCGCGGGCGTGATTTCGGTGGTGGCATCGTTGGCTCGGATTGCGGCGGCTTGGGCGGTTTGCCCGGCCCGGCGGTGGGGAGATTTTTGGCAATTTCTGCGAAGAAATTTCAATTGTCTTTCCGGCCCGTCGGCGCAAAATCAGGGTTCGGAGATTTTTTTAAAGTCTGGGTCCCGATTGGAATACGGCGCGCGGGTCTGTGGCCCGCAGTGCCTGGAATTGCCGGGCTAAGTCCTGCGGCTCACCGCTCCGCGCTCCGCAATTCGGACCTCGCCTTTTTTGATGGTTTTTTGAAAATGAAAATTAATTTCACTTTTCGCCCGAAACTGTGCGACACGCTGAAAAATTATTCGGCGCCGGCCTTTTTCGCCGACCTCACCGCCGGGCTGATTGTCGGCATTGTTTCCTTGCCGCTGGCGATTGCCCTGGCGATTGCGTCGGGCTTGAAGCCGGAGATTGGGATTTTCACCGCGATTATCGGCGGCTTTCTGGTTTCGGCGCTGGGCGGTTCGCGGGTGCAGATCGGCGGGCCGGCGGGCGCATTCGTGCCGCTGCTGGCCCCGATCGTGCTGCTGCACGGGCCGCAGGCGCTGGTGGTGTGCGCCCTCATGGCGGGCGTGATTCTGTTTGCGCTGGGCGCGTGCCGGCTCGGCACGATGATTAAATACATCCCGTTTCCCGTCGTGACCGGATTTACGAGCGGCATCGCCATCATCATTTTGAGCACGCAGATCAAGGATTTTTTCGGGCTGCCGCAAAAGTTGCCGGCGGATTTTCTCGGCAAGCTGCGCGCGCTCGCGGACGGTTTTCAGCCGAACTGGCCGACGGTTTTTCTGGCGCTGGCGGCGACGCTGGCGATCTGGTTCTGGCCGAAAAAGCTGGGCCGGCGCCTGCCGGGGTCCATCGTGGTCATCGTGCTGGCTTCGCTCGCCGTGAAATATTTGGGGTGGGGCGAGCATTCCGGAATTCAAACGCTGTTTTCGCAGTTCGGGGAAATGCCGCGGGGGCTGCCGCTGCCGCACTGGCCCTCGCTGTCGCTCGACGCGTGGCGCGAATTGGTGCCGGCCGCCCTGACGGTCGCGGTGCTGGGCGCGATCGAGTCCCTGCTGTGCGCGGTGGTGTCCGACGGCATGATTGACGACCGGCACGACTCCAATCAGGAATTGATGGGGCAGGGCATCGCGAATGTCGCGGTGGGGATTTTCGGCGGGATGCCGACGACGGGCGTGATTGCGCGCACGGCGACCAATGTGCGCAGCGGCGGCCGGACGCCGGTGGCGGGCATGACTCACGCGCTGACCTTGCTGTTGATTCTGCTCGTGGCCGCGCCGCTGGCAAAACATATTCCCCTCGCGGCCTTGAGCGCGGTGCTGGTCGTGGTGTCGCTGCGCATGGGCGAATGGCACCAGTTCCGGCGCTTGAATAAATGGCCGAAGAGCGACACCGTCATTTTCCTGTGCGCGTTCGGGCTGACGGTGGCGGTGGATTTGCCCACGGCGGTGGGCGCCTCGTTGATTCTGGCTTCCGCGCTGATGGTGAAGCGCCTGGCGGAGACCGCGCAGGTGGAGCCGGACGCGGAGGTGACCCAGGGCAATTCCGCCGGCCAGCAAACGGCGGGAAAAATTGTTCCGGAGGGCGTGGTGGTGTTCCGGGTGTTTGGCGCCTTCTTTTTTGGCGCGGCGGACAAGCTCGAGACTTCCTTGCGCGACGCGGGGCAGTTGCCGGAGGTGTTGATTCTGCGGATGCGCGACGTGCTCGCGCTGGATGCCACCGGCTTGGATGCGCTGGAGGATTTGTCGGAAAAATTGCAGCGGGACCGGAAGCAGTTGATTTTGTGCGGGCCGCATTCGCAGCCGCTGTTTGCGCTGGTCCGGGCGGGGTTTATGGTGCGAATCGGGGAGGAAAACGTCTGCGGCGACATGGATGCCGCGCTGGCGCGGGCGCGGATTTTGCTGGCGCAAAAGAAAAATAAAAAAGTTATTGACAGCTGACCGCGAATTGGTAGCTTGCGCAGGTCAGAGCCGTAAAAATTCAATAACCGAAGCCCTCTCTATTTCGGAAGAAAGCCGAGAGGGTTGGTTTTTTGTCGATTTTACGAATCGGGTTTGAACATAAATTTTCTGGATGCCCATGTAGCTCAGTTGGTAGAGCACGTCCTTGGTAAGGACGAGGTCATCAGTTCAATCCTGATCATGGGCTCCAGTTAAACAAAAAAACGAAAACCGCAACACACGAAATCACATGGCCAAAGAGCAATTTCAGAGAACCAAACCGCACGTCAACGTTGGCACCATCGGTCACGTCGACCACGGCAAATCCACCCTCACGGCGGCAATCGTCCACGTCCAGTCCAAAAAGGGCATGGCGACCCCCATCTCCTACGCCTCGATTACCAAGGGCGGCACGGTTCGCGACGAAACCAAGACCGTGACCATCGCGGTGTCCCACGTCGAATACGAATCTCCCAAGCGCCACTATGCGCACGTCGACTGCCCCGGCCACGCTGACTATGTGAAGAACATGATCACGGGCGCCGCGCAGATGGATGGTGCCATTCTCGTGGTCAGCGCCGCCGACGGCCCGATGCCCCAGACCCGCGAGCACATCCTGCTCGCCCGCCAGGTCGGCGTGCCGAGCATCATCGTTTGCTTGAACAAGGTGGACTTGGCCGACGCCGACTTGCTCGAGCTCATCGAGATGGAAATCCGTGAGCTGCTCACGAAATATGGTTTTCCCGGCGACAAGACGCCGATCGTTCGCGCTTCCGCCACCGCCGCCCTCGCGGGCACGCCCGAAGGCGAAGCCCAGATCGCCGCTTTGCTCGAAGCGCTCGACAGCTTCATCCCTGACCCGACCCGCGAAGTGGACAAGCCGTTCCTCATGTGCGTCGAAGACGTGTTCACCATTGAAGGCCGCGGCACGGTGGTGACCGGTCGCGTGGAGCGCGGCGTCCTCAAGAAGATGGAAGAAGTTGAAATCGTCGGCTTGAAAGAGACCCGCAAGACCGTGGCGACCGACATTGAAATGTTCCGCAAGCTGCTCGATTCGGCCAGCGCCGGCGACAACGTCGGGGTGCTGCTCCGCGGCACGACCAAGGACGACGTGGAGCGCGGCATGGTTTTGGCCAAGCCCGGCTCCATCAAGCCGCACACGAAGTTCAAGGGCGAAGTTTACGTTTTGACCAAGGATGAGGGTGGCCGGCACACGCCGTTCTTCACCAATTACCGTCCGCAGTTCTATTTCCGCACCTCCGATGTGACCGGCACGCTCACGCTGCCCGCCGGCATCGAAATGGTGATGCCGGGCGACAACGTCTCGGTGGAAATCGAATTGCAGAAGTCCGTCGCGATGGAAAAAGGCCTCAAGTTCGCGATCCGCGAGGGCGGCCGCACCATCGGCTCCGGCATCGTGGTGGAAGTCATCGCTTAATCGCGAGTCAGTTTCGGGAGCGCGGAGTTTGAACCTCCGTGCTCCCTTTTTGTCCGTGGATGCGGCGATGGGTTCGGTGGTTTTGACGGTTACGGCAGTAGCTCAATTGGTAGAGTAGTGGTCTCCAAAACCATTGGTTGCAGGTTCAAGTCCTGCCTGCCGTGCCAGTCTGCTAAAAGTGGAGAGGTGGCAGAGTGGTCTATCGCGGCGGTCTTGAAAACCGCTTCAGGCGAAAGCCTGACGGGGGTTCGAATCCCTCCCTCTCCGCCAGAAATGTGTTTTTTGTGAATAATTGGACCAACATTGCAATTTGGGCGGCGGTCATCGGCGCGGCGTTCGGCTACCTTTGGTGGCAGGGACAGATCCAGCGTCTGGCCGTTTATGTTCAGGAGACCCGTGAAGAGCTGAAGAAATGCTCGTGGCCGAGCTGGGAGGAACTGAAAGGTTCCACCGCGCTCATCCTCGTCATGGTGGCTTTGCTCGGCGCCTTTGTCGTGCTGGTGGATCGCGTTTTGTTCGCCATTTTCATCCGCTAAACTAATCAATTTCATGCGCAACCAGTGGTTCATCATCCAGACGCTTTCCGGCCAGGAAAACAAGGTCAAAGACAGCATTGAAAAGCGCGTCAAGACCGAAGAAATGCAGGACTTCATCAAGGAAGTCATGGTGCCGATCGAGAAGGTTGTCGAGGTGCGCAACCAGAAAAAGACCGTGTCCAACCGCAAGCTGTGGCCGGGTTACGTTTTTGTGAACATGGTGCTGTTGGATGACGAAAACCGCATCATCGAGAAGCCGTGGTATTTCATCCGCGAAACGCAGGGCGTCATCGGCTTTTTGAGCGATCCGCCCCAGGCGACGCCCACCGAGGAAGTGGATGCCATCAAGGTCCAGATTTCCGCGTCCGAAGAGACGGAAAAACCGAAGGTGAATTTTGCGGTCGCTGAAACGGTCAAGATCAACAACGGCCCGTTCCTGAATTTCAGCGGCGTCATCGAGGAGATTGATCCCGAGCGCGGCAAGCTGAAGGTCACCGTCAACATTTTTGGACGAAACACGCCGGTGGAGCTTGAATACTGGCAGGTGGAAAAAACTTGAAAAATACGGCAGTCCGGAAACCTTGAATTGATTTTTCCTGGTTTCCTGGATTCCTCATAAAAATTTTATATGGCAAAGAAAATTACAGGACAGATTAAATTGCAGATTCCGGCCGGTCAGGCCAATCCCGCGCCGCCCGTCGGCCCCGCGCTCGGCCAGCACGGCGTGAACATCATGGGCTTCTGCAAGGAATTTAACGCCGTGACCAAGGGCGACGCCGGCCTGATCATCCCCGTGGTCATCACGGTCTATCAGGACAAGTCGTTCACGTTCATCACCAAGTCGCCGCCCGCGTCCGTCCTCCTCAAAAAGGCCGCCGGCATCACCGCGGGCAGCAAGACGCCGAACAAGGACAAAGTCGGCAAGGTCACGCGCAAACAGATTTTGGAAATCATCAAGATGAAATCCAAAGACCTCCATGCCAACTCGGAAGAGGCGGCGGTTCGCCTGATTTCCGGCACCGCGCGCAGCATGGGGATTGAAGTTGTCGGTTAATCCAAACCAGCCATCGCGGGAGAGCCGAAAGCTCGTTTGCACCGCACCAAACCTAAATGCCCAGCAAAAGATATAAAAAGGCCCTTGAAGTCGTGGACGGCAAGAAAGCCTATCCGCTCAAGGAAGCCGTTGGCGTGCTCGCCAAATTCCCCAAGGCCAAATTTAACGAAACCATTGACCTCGCGTTCCGCCTCGGCGTGGACCCGAAGCAGTCCGACCAGATGGTGCGTGGCACGGTTCCGTTGCCCCACGGCAGCGGCAAGACCGTCCGCGTCCTCGTGTTCGCCAGGGGCAATGCCGCCGACGCCGCCAAGGCTGCCGGCGCGGAAAACGTCGGTTTCGAAGACATGATCGCCAAATGCAATGGCGGCTGGACTGATTTTGATGTCGCGATTGCGACCCCCGAGGCGATGGTCGAAGTGCGCAAGCTCGGCAAGGTGCTCGGGCCCCGCGGCCTCATGCCGAATCCCAAAACCGGCACCGTGACCGACGACACCGCCAAGGCGGTGAAGGAAGTCAAAGCCGGCCGCGTCGAGTTCAAGGTGGACAAGGCCGCCAACGTCCACGTCATCGTGGGCAAGGCTTCGTTCAAGCCGGAGCAGCTCGAGGAAAACGCCCGCGCCGTCATCGAGGCCGTCGCCAAGGCGCGCCCGAACAGCATCAAGGGCACCTACATCAATTCGTGCACGCTCTCGGCGACCATGAGTCCGCCCGTCCGCGTTGACGTCCGTGAATTCGCAAACTAACCGAGGAAATTTATCATGCGTGCTGAAAAGAAAATATTGACGAGTGAATATGTCGCCCGGTTGAACGGCTCGCCGTTCTTCATCGTGGCCGGCTATCAAGGTTTGAAGGTGGCGCACCTGAACGAGCTGCGCAAGCGGCTGGTCGCGGCGAAGGCCGAGATTCACATTGTGAAGAACACCGTCTTCACGGTCGCGGCCAAGGAGGCGGGCGTGGCGGAATTGGGCGGCGCCCTGGCCGGCCAGATCGCCGTCATCACCGGCCAGAAGGACATTTTCGTCACCGCCAAGGTGCTGAAGAACTTCGCCGCCGAATTCGACAAGCTCAAGCTCAAGTTCGGCTTCCTGAACAACCAGCGCGTGGAGCCGGCCACCCTCCTGGCTTACGCCGATTTGCCGAGTCTCGAAGTGATCCGCGCCAAGCTGTTGGGCTTGCTCAACACGCCGGCCACCATGCTCGCCCAGGTCATCAAGGCGAAATCCGAAAAAACCGAATAACCCTTTAACCGATTTTCGCCCGCCAAAACGGCGGGCGGATTAAACCAACAACCCCAACGTAAATCGTCGGTTCGCAGGCCGTGGACTGAAAATTGCCGGGGCTCCGGCAGACGACGAGACGAATCGAAAGCAAAAGTAAAATTATGGCAGACATCGCAAACATCGTAGAAGAATTGAGCAAGCTGACGGTCATCGAGGCCGCCGAGCTCGTGAAACAACTGGAAACCAAGTGGGGCGTCTCCGCCGCCGCCCCCGTCGCGGTGGCCGCTGCCGGTGCCGCTGCCGGTGCCGCTCCCGCCGCTGAAGCCCAGACCACCTTTGACGTGATCCTCGCCTCCGTTCCGGCGGATAAGAAGATCGCCGCCATCAAGGCCGTCCGGGAAGTCAAGGCCGGCATGGGTCTCGCCGAGGCCAAAGCTTTGGTCGAAGGCGCGCCGAAGACCGTGCTCGAAGGCGCCAACAAGGCCGACGCCGACGCCGCCAAGAAGAAGCTCGAAGAAGCCGGCGCGAAAGTGGAAGTCAAGTAATTGTCCGTTTTGCGGGGCGGCGGCCCGGTGCCGTCGCCCCTTTTCCACCCGCGAAAGGCGGGATCATTTGACCATTTTATTACGGTAGAACATTCGGTTGTAGGTTTGGCAAGCTGGCCGTTGAACGCGGTGGGCTTGCCTTGTGTCGTTAGATAGAAATTTCGGCCCGGCGTGTTGCCGGGCCATACAGAGAAAGCCAAAAATGCCATCCCGAGCCACAGAACGTATCAACTTCGGCAAAATCAAAGAAATCATCGTGCCGCCGAACATGATCGAGTTGCAGACGAATTCCTACGCGGAATTCTTGCAGGCGGACCTGACGCCGTCCAAGCGCCAGAAGCACGTCGGCCTGGAATCCGTTTTCCGCGAGGTCTTCCCCATCCGCAGCTACGATGAGAAGATTGAGCTGGATTACGATTCCTATGAAATCGGCGCGCCGAAGGTGGACTGGCTCGAATGTCTGCGCGAAGGCACCACCTATGGCGCCCCGCTCTACGTCACCTTCAAATTGAAGGAGGAAAAGGGCGCGAAGGAGGAAAAAGTGTTCATGGGCGAGCTCCCGCTGATGACGCCCCAGGGCACCTTTGTCATCAATGGCGCCGAGCGCGTCGTCGTCTCGCAGTTGCACCGCTCGCCGGGCATCGCGTTTGAAGCCACCCAGCATCCGAACGGCAAGACGCTCCACAGCTTCCGCGTCATTCCCGACCGCGGCTCCTGGTATGAGGCCCAGTTCGACACCAGCGATTTGCTCTACGTTTATCTCGATCGCAAAAAACGCCGCCGCAAATTTTTGACGACCACCTTCTTCCGCGCGCTGTCGTTCCTCGACCATCGCGACAAGGAAAAAGCCACGAAGGGCAAGGACAACGGCGGTCTCACCCGGGGCACCGACGAGGAAATCCTGAAGCTGTTCTACACCATCGAGGAATTGACGGTGAAGGAGGCGGAGAAGATCGAGGATTTGCAGAATCGCGTTCTGGTGCAGGACGCCGTGGACGCCGAAAAAGGCCTGGTCGTCGCGCGCGCCTTCGAGCCGCTGTCCAAGGCCGTGGTCAAGCAGATCGCCGAACTCGGCGTCACCAAGATCAAGGTGGTCGATACGTCCGTGGACGACGGCAACATG
>CAIOIC010000050.1 GCA_903858275.1 uncultured Verrucomicrobia subdivision 3 bacterium
GCCGCCGGCGGCGATGGCTGCAAAATCCGTGTTGTCTGCCGGCACCGTCGTCTGGCCGGCATTGTATTGGCCCCAGGCCACGATGCTGCCGTCGCGCTTCAATCCCAGCGAGTGACTGCCGCCGGCGGCGATGGCCGCAAAATCCGTGTTGTCTGCCGGCACCGTCGTCTGGCCGGCACTGTATTTGCCCCAGGCCACGATGCTGCCGTCGCGCTTCAATCCCAGCGAGTGATTGCCGCCGGCGGCGATGGCCGCAAAATCCGTGTTGTCTGCCGGCACCGTCGACTCGCCGTTATTATTGCACCCCCAGGCCACGATGTTCCCGTCGCTCTTCAGCCCCAGCGAATGGTTGCCGCCGGCGGCGATGGCCACAAACCCGGTGTTGTCTGCCGGCGCGGACGCCTGTGCGAATCCGTTATAGCCCCAGCCCACGATGCTCCCATCGCGCTTCAGCCCCAGCGAGCAACGTTGGCCGGCGGCGATGGCCACAAAGTCCGCGTTGGGCGTCGGCACATTCGTCTGCCCGTAATAGTTATCGCCCCAGGCCACGATGCGGCCATCGCCCCTCAACCCCATCGAGTAATACCATCCGCCGGCCACGGAAATAAAATTTGCGTTGGTCGCGGGAGCATTCGTCTGGCCGTAATCATTATCGCCCCACCCCACGATGCTGCCGCCGAGCTTCAGCGCCAGCGAGAAAGTTCGGCCGGCTGCAAGGCCCGGTCCCGTCATCAGGGGGCCTTGGATCGCATGCCACGGAGCCGTCACGTAGGTGAACGCATTGGAGCGCACCGTTTGGCCGAGCGCGGCGGAAAACACGCGCACCGCGCCCGTGCCGGGCGACCCCACCGCGGCGGTCACCACGATTTGCGTGGGGGATGCCGAGTCAATCGAGGCCGCCGCCACGCCGCACAGCGTCACGTTTGTCACATCGCCCGGCGTGCCGGCGCACAGGTTGGTGCCCGAGATGGTGACGGAATAGCCGCCGAGCTGGTTGCCCGCCGCGGGGAGCACCCCCATCGCGTGCTCCGGAATAAACCGGTAGACGTTGGTCTGCGAAATCCGACTGTAGTCGTAGCCGGCCAGGGCATGCACGGCGCCATTCAGCGTGGCGCCGCTGAGATCACACATCGCCTGGGGCAGGCCCGCAACTTCCGTCCAGTTTGTGCCATCAAAGCGGAAGACGTTGGTGTTCGCGAATCCGGAATCACCATCGAGACTGCCGCCCATGATGTACAGATACCCGTCGGCCACGGTGCTGGCGGCATCATAGCGTCCGGCCGGCAGCCCCGCGGCTTCGGTCCAGTTCGTGCCATCAAACCGGTAAACATTCGTGAAACTGTTTGAATTATTGTCGCGCCCGCCGACCGCATACAGGTATCCGTTCAGGACGCCGCCGCTCATGCCCGCGCGCTCGAAAGGAAGCGAAGGCGCGTCAGTCACCGTGGCGCCGTCGAAGGCGTACACATTGCTGATAGTCGTGTCGCCCCCCACCCTGCCGCCAATGGAATACAGGTTGCCGCCCAGCGTGACGACCAGCGGTTTATAGACGCCCTGCGGCAAACTTGCACTGGAAGCACTCCAGCTGGCGCCGTCGTACTGAAAAATCTCGGTTTTCGCTTGCCCGCCGTTGATGCCGCCAAGGGCATACAGTTTGTCGTTCAAGACGCCCGCGCCTGGGTACGTGCGGGCTTCGGGAAGGTCGGCGGCCGGCGTCCAACTGGCCCCATCAAAGCGGAACACGCTTTTGCTCTCAATCTGAAGATCGTATCCGCCGATGACGTAAAGCGCGTTTGAAAACACCGCGCACGCCGACATTTCGCGGGTGGCCGTCATGGGTGCCGATTCCATCCAATGAGCCTTCAGATTGTCATAAATCGCGCCCGCCGGATTGTCCACGGCCCGCGCCGGCAGGGGCACTAGCAAGCCGAGAACGAAAGCCGCTCCCGCCACCAGGCCCAGTGCCCGCGCATTAACCGCGCTCGCAATTTCTTTTCCAAGTCTGTTTTTCATATTCGGATTCAATATCGGAGGCAAATCATTACGCGGAGTTGCTGGTGATTTTTGGTCGTGGCTGGTTTTTACAATAGCCAATCATTGCACGCTCAAATTATTATTACCCCTTTATCTGGTGATATATCAGTCCTATTTTGCTAATTGCAGCAAGCGCGGCAATTCCATCAGCCAGCGATGGCCGGCAAAAGCATCTAACCCTGCCCTCCGCTGATTAGTCGCACGCGTCATCGTCAGACGACATTAAACACATGCTCATCATCCATCCTTGCGTCGCCGGCTGGCCTTGGCCATATTGCATTCATTCACCGCCGCCGCCGCCGGCTCGGGCGGATGAATGAAACCGCAACCCCAGGATGAATGAATTATGAATAACGGAATCGATCGTCGCAATTTTCTAAAACAATCACTCGTGGCCGGCGGCGCGGCGCTGGCCTGGTCCAGCTACGAGGAAAAAGTGCTTTCCGCCGAAGCCGCCCCCAACGCCAAGTCCGCCGCGGCGACAACCGCCGGCGTCGATCCGCTCAAGCTGCCGACCGGGAAAATCAAGGACCTCGAAATGAGCCGCGTCATCTGCGGCGGCAACCTCATCGGCGGCTGGGCGCACAGTCGCGACCTCATCTACGTCTCGCCGCTCATCAAGGCCTATCACACGGACGAGAAAGTCATTGAGACCCTGAAGCTGGCGGAACACCGCGGCATCAACACCGCGCTGACCAATCCGGCGTCGAACAAGATCGTCGGCGAATACCAGAAGGCCGGCGGCAAGATGCAGTGGATCAGCGATTGCGCCGGCGGCGGGGGCAGCCTCAAGGATTCCATCAAGTTTTCCGTCGATAACGGCGCGGACGCGGTTTATGTCCAGGGCGGCATCTGCGATAAGATGGTCAAGAACGGCCAGCTGAAGGAGCTCGAGTCCACTTTGAGCTTCATGAAGAATCTCGGGGTTCCCTGCGGGCTGGGCGCGCACAGCCTGGACACCGTGAAGGGGTGCGTTCAGGCCGGCTTCACTCCCGATTTCTGGGTGAAGACCCTGCACAAAAGCGATTACTGGTCCGCCACCCCCGAAGCCAGCCGGCGTTCCTTCGACGAGGTCAACGGCTCCAAAAGCGATCACAATTTGCATCACGACAACATGTGGTGCACCAGCGCGAAAGAGACCATCGACTACATGCACCACCTGAAGCAGCCGTGGATTGCCTTCAAAGTTCTCGCCGCGGGTGCCATTCATCCGAGCAAAGCCTTCCAGTGGTGTTTTGAGAGCGGGGCCGACTTCATTTGCGTCGGCATGTTCGATTTTCAGATCATCGAAAACACCCGCATCGCCGCCGATGCCCTTCTGGCGGTGAATCAAAAGGGACGCCCGCGCCCGTGGTACGCGTAAGTTCTGATCATCGGCAAACCATCACTTGCCGCCGGCGGGCCGGGTTGCGCGGCGACGTGGTCACGTCCTGATTTCGGAGCGCGGCAATTCCAGCCGCTGCGTCTCCTCCGTTTCACGGCGCGCCTCCACCCGGCTAAAAACTAAAAAATAACCCACTCCCCCTTTTCGTGTCTTAGGCGTATTTCGTGGTTAAAAATCCGCTCCCCGCTCCCTGTTCCCTGTTGGAAGTTGGATGTTGGATGTTGGTAGTCAGTGGTCAGTGGTCAGTGGTCAGTAGTCAGTGGTCAGTGGTCAGTGGTCAGTGGTCAGTGGTCAGTGGTCAGTGGTCAGTAGTCAGTGGTCAGTAGTCAGTGGTCAGTAGTCAGTGGTCAGTAGTCAGTGGTCAGTAGTCAGTGGTCA
>CAIOIC010000051.1 GCA_903858275.1 uncultured Verrucomicrobia subdivision 3 bacterium
GCAGGCATTGGCCTGCGAGGTGGCGCGCGCTTTCACGAAGTTCGGGATCGCAATCGCCGCCAACAGGCCGATGATGGCCACAACGATCATGATTTCAACGAGCGTGAAGCCCGCCTTACGGAGGTTTTTGGTCTGTTTCATATGCTTTCTTTCATTTTTAGCGGTGTGAACAACGTGCTGGGCAGGTTAGATGATTGCTACTTGGTTCACTTCATAGCCAAGCACAGCCGCTACTATGCTTATTACCATAGCAGGATGGTTGCCAAGTACTAATTAAAATAATTCTTAAGCAACATTCCGGTTTTGAAAATCAGAAGCCTCCTGTTTAGAGAGTGTTTCAAGCGCGCTTATTTCACGGCTATAATCTTGGCCAAGCGAACTTCTTTACCCAACTTCAACTCCAAGGCTTGCCCCGCCTTTTTACCGATTAACTGTTCGCCAAGGGGTGATTGCGGGGTGATGACGAAAATTTCATTCTTCTCGTGGATAACTTCCGTGCCGCCTGCGCGGGGGCCAAGCAAGTAATATGAACTTTCGCCGCCTTGCTCCAGTTCCACCAGCGCGCCGAGGTTAATAGCCTCGTCGTCAGCAAATTTCCGCACGGTCAGCTTACCAAACTCATTAATTGCGGCCTCAAGTTCCGCTGCCTGCCGGGACTGGCCACGGGCAAGGTAGGAAGCTTCCAGACCACGCGTGTCGTATTTGCTTTCGGCCTTGTTTTGCTCGTGCGTGGCTTCGGCGCGGGAAAATTGCGCAGCGCGGAGATAAACCTCCAATTCCTCCGCCAGCTTGGTGGTGATTTTCTTGAGGATGGCGCGTTTGTTCATGATTTTCGCAGCTTGAAAATAGATTTCACATCCACCGGTGCCACCGGCGAAATCAGGTGCATGGCGATAATTTCGCCATTGGTCACCACGGCGACGACCGTGAGTAAAATTACCGCCCAATCACCCCCATTGAAAGCGAGCAGGCCGATGAGGCAGAACAATAGGCAAAGACCATAAAACTTCGCGAGCCAGGAATGAGTCGCGGGATATTTCCTGAATTTGACGAAACAAACAATCATGACGGCGGCTTCCATCAACAGAATAAGCACAATTGCCCAGAGATTGCGCATCACCACCGCCTGACACAACACCCACAGGGCGGCGAGGATGAAGAGATAATAAATCACGTCGGTAAAACTGTCGTAACGGCGCAGCGCCGGTGTCGCCACGCCATACCGCCGAGCAAGAATGCCGTCAAAAATGTCCGACAGCGTTCCCGCGACCAGCAATGGCAGAAAAATCCAGCGCGGCACACCGGCCAACGCACCCGCCAGTGCCAGCGGTCCGAGAACCAGCCGCAAGGTGGTCAGCGCAAATGGAAGATGCCGTTTCAAAGATATTTCGCAAGGATCGGCTTCAACTCCGCCACGGTTTTCTTCGGCCAGAATTTTTTGTCGGTCAGGAAGGCGTGATTCAAGGCGGAGTGGGCTTTCCAGTTGGGTTCCGCCGGAATCTGCGCGACGACTTGCGCGACAATCTTCTTCGCCGTGTCCGCGTTCCGATGGAGATTGGCGACGACCATTTCCAACGTGACGTGTTCCTCTTCCTTCCAGCAATCGTAGTCCGTCGCCATGGCGAGCGTGGCATAGGCGATTTCAGCTTCCCGGGCGCACTTGGCCTCGCCGAGGTTCGTCATGCCGATGACGTCGTAGCCAGCGCGGTGATTGGCAAGCGATTCGGCGCGAGTGCTGAATGCCGGTCCTTCCATGCAAACGTAAGTGCCGCCATCGTGAACCCGAACCTTGGCGGCGCGAGCGGTGCGCACAAAAATCTTCCGTAATTCCTCACTGATCGGCGCAGCAAACGCCACGTGCGCCACGATACCGCGCCCGAAAAAGGTGTGGTTGGTGGATTGCTTGGTGCGGTCGAGAAACTGGTCAATCACGACGATGTCGCACGGCCGGTATTTTTCCTGCAAGGAACCCACGGCACTAACACTGATGATCCATTGCACGCCGAGCTTCTTCATGGCCCAGATGTTGGCGCGGTGGTTCAACTCGCTGGGCAGAATCTGGTGACTCCGGCCGTGGCGCGGGAGAAAAACCACATCCCGTCCGGCAAGTTTGCCGGCGAGCAGCACGTCCGAGGGATTGCCAAACGGCGTTCTGACCTTCACCCATTTCTGTCTGGTGAAGCCTTCAATGTTGTAAAGGCCGGTGCCGCCGACAATGCCGATTCTGTGCTTTGACATGGCGGGGTTTTTTACCACGAAACCCGCGAAACACACGAAAATAAAACCAGAACGCCGCCGGAGGGCAAGATTTCCTGACTGGCATTTCCCCGTAATTCCCCTACCCTACCCGCATGGAACTCTTCACCAAAATCCTCAAAATCGCCGTGGAAGGCGCTGCTTCGGATATCCATATCAAAATCGGCACGCCCATCATTTTCCGCATCAATCGCGAACTAGTGGCGGTGGAATGTCCGCAGCCGACCGCCGACTGGATGAACAAGATTGTGCAAACCATCACGCCAACGCATTTAAAAAAACGGCTGGAAGAAGACCGCGAGGTGGATTTTTCCTACTATATTCCCGACGTGGGCCGGTTCCGCACCAACCTCTTTCAGCAACGCGGCCAGTGGGCGCTGGCCATGCGCTATGTCCGCAACCACGTCGCGAGCTTTGAAGAGCTCGGCCTGCTGGAACAAATCAAATCCATCGCCGAAGCCCCGCGCGGCATCGTGCTGGTCGCAGGCTCGACCGGTTCCGGCAAATCCACAACGCTCGCCGCGATGATCGAGCACATCAACGCCAATTTCAAAAAACACATCATCACACTGGAAGACCCGATTGAATTTGTCTTCGAAGACAACCAATCCGTCATCGAGCAGCGCGAGGTGGGTCTGGATACGAGTTCCTTTCATCAAGCGCTCAAACACGTTTTGCGCCAGGATCCAGACGTGATCATGCTCGGGGAAATGCGCGACGACATCAGCTTTGGCGCCGCGATGAGCGCGGCGGACACCGGCCATCTTGTCTTGTCCACGCTCCACACAACCACGGCGGCGCAATCCATCACGCGCATTCTCGATTTTTTCAAGGCGGACGAACGAGAACAGGTTCGCCGCCAGCTCGCCGGCACGTTGCGGTCTGTGATTTGCCAACGCATGGTGCCCACGGTCAGCGGCAGGATGACCCCGGCATTGGAAATCATGGTCAATTCCCCGCTCATCAAAAAAATGCTGGAGGAAAACCGGCTGGACAAACTGACCGCCGCCATCGAGACGGGCGCAGACGACGGCATGCTGACGTTCAACCAATCCCTGTTCAACCTCGTAAAAGCCGGCCGCGTAACCGAGAAAGAAGCCTTGGCCAAAGCCAGCAACCCGCAGGCTTTGGAAATGAATTTCAAGGGAATCTTCCTCAACGAAGGTGGTCGCATCGTCGGTTAAACCCTAATCAGCTTGAAATTACCCGATTGACTAATCCTCAACCGGGATTATCGTTTTTAAATGCGGGTTTCAAAAAAGACAGATTACGCTTTACGCGCCTTATTTACGCTGGTGGATCATTATGGTGGTTTGCCCATCCCCATCCGCGAACTAGCCCGCCGCAACGATGTGCCGAAGCGGTTTCTTGAACAGATCATGCTCGCGCTCAAAACTCAGGGCTGGGTGGACAGCGTGGCCGGCATTCGCGGCGGATATATCCTCGCCCGCAACCCGAACAAGATAAGCATGGGCGAGGTGGTGCGGCATTTTGACGGCATTTTAGCCCCGATTGATTGTGTTTCTGTTTCTGGCTATCAGCGCTGCACTCAGGAATCCGTCTGCCGCTTCCGCCGGGTTTTTTTCGATGCGCGAAATTATGTGGCGAACCTGATGGACCGCACCACCCTGGCCGAAGTCGCCAAAGGCTTGCCGGTCTCGAAGCAGGAAATTACCACGGGATTTATCGGCGGCGAGGGCATCTGAAAATATTTTCATTTGGCGGTTGACAAAAACTGGATGCCGAAGATAATGACGATGTATTAAGTCGTATTTATAAATCGACAGCTCGAACGAACAAGCGGCGCGGGATGGATGTAAAGTGGTTGGATAGACGAAATTTTTTATTTGGTTTTAATAACGACCAGACAAGTAGATTATAGGTTTAATGATGAGCACAGTCAAAACTGAATCAAATTTGTCCGCCAACGCGGCACCAGAGTGGCTGGAATTGGTGCGGCGGCAGGTAAACTCGCTGCGCTTCGGCGTGGTGCAGATTGTCGTCCACGATTCGCAGGTGACGCAGGTGGAGAAAACCGAGCGCGTGCGGCTCGCACCCAAACATTTAAGCTGACCAGATATCTGGAAGCCAAAAAAACTAAAATCGGCAACTGACTGACATACGGAAGTCGCCCAGGAAAAAACATGAAACTCAATCGTTGGTTATTCGGAACAATTATAGGCACTCAATTCGCTTTCGCGTCATTCGCTGCGGACGACGTGGATATTCAGACATTAAAAAAACAAATCCAGGAGCTGGACCAAAAAGTCCGCATCCTCGAACGCGAACGGGAAATTGATCAGGACAGCGCGGCTACCGTAGCGAAGACCGCCCCGAAAGTTTCACTTGGCGCGAGCGGCTTCAATTTCAGTTCCGCCGACTCGAATTTCGTCGCGCAACTGCACGGGCTGGTGCAATTTGACAGCCGATCATTTTTCAGTGACGGCGGGGTAAATGGAAACGACGGCTTTCTGCTCCGTCGCGCCCGGCCGATTTTTTCCGGCACGGTGTTTCGGGATTTTGATTACCAGTTCACGCCGGATTTCGGTGGCAGCACGGTGCAAATCCAGGACGCCTACTTGAATTACCGTTATAGTCCGTGGTTTCAAGTGCAGGCGGGCAAATTCAAGTCGCCGGTCGGCTTGGAGCATTTGCAGTCCGACCCGGTGACCTTGTTCAACGAACGCTCGCTGGTTAGCGCGCTGGTGCCGAACCGTGATTTGGGCTTGCAGATCAAGGGTGACATTTCCGGCGGCGTGGCAAGTTATGCCGTGGGCATATTCAATGGCGGCACGGATTACAACGGCACCACGGTCAATTCATCATTTCAGGATGGGAAATCGGTCGCCGGCCGGGTATTTTTCCAACCTTGGAAAAATTCCGACCTAAACGGGCTGCGCGGTCTGGGTTTTGGCGTGGGTGCCAGCTACCTCGCCAATCATCCAGCCACGAATTCATCCACCGGCTTGACGCCGGGTTACGCGACGGACGGACAGCAGAAATTCTTTTCTTATAACAGCGGAGTGAATGCCAATGGCATCGGCTGGCGCGTTTCACCACAGGCTTATTACTACTATGGCCCGCTGGGATTGCTCGCTGAATATGTTGTTTCCGACCAGCGGGTTTCCTCCGCCACGAAGTCCGCAGAATTACAGAACAGCGCCTGGCAGATTTCCGGCGGCTGGGTGTTGACCGGGGAAGATGCTTCCTACAGCGGCGTGACACCGCGGCGTCCGTTTGACCTGCGTAATGGCCAGTGGGGTGCATGGCAGTTGGTCGCGCGCTATGCGGCTCTGAACTTGGACGACAAAGCCTTCGCAAATGGCTTTGCCTCTTCCACCAAAAGCGCCAACAGTGCCAACGCCTGGTCGGTTGGTCTGAACTGGTATCTCAACAAAAATCTCCGCGCCAATTTGAGTTACTCACACACTGACTTTACAAGTTATGCGGGAAGTAAAATCGCCGCCGGCAATGTCGGCGCGCAATCCGAAAACGTCCTATTCTCACGTCTACAGCTGGCATTTTAACTGAAACCGAACGACACCAACATAATCCCATGAAAACATTACTAAAAATTCTCTTCACCGCGTTGATTGCCATTTCCGCAAACGCGAAGGAAATCAAATTGCTCAACGTCTCCTACGACCCGACCCGCGAGTTATACACCGAATACAACGCCGCGTTCACTAAACACTGGAAGGCCAAGACCGGCGACAACGTCGTAATCTCCCAGTCGCACGGCGGCTCCGGCAAGCAGGCGCAGTCAGTCGTCAACGGTCTCGAAGCCGATGTCGTCACGCTTGCTCTAGCTTACGACATTGACGCTATCGCCACGCAGGCTCGCACGCTCCCTGCCGACTGGCAGAAGCGACTGCCGAACAACAGCGCGCCTTACGCCTCGACGATTGTTTTCCTCGTCCGCAAGGGCAACCCCAAGCAGATCAAGGACTGGGACGACATCGTGAAAAAAGGCGTGAGCGTGGTGACGCCAAATCCCAAAACCTCCGGTGGCGCCCGCTGGACGTATCTGGCCGCCTATGCGTATGCGTTGGATAAAAACACCAAGAATGATGCGGCGGCGCGTGAGTTTATCAAGAAGCTCTACAAAAACGTGCCCGTGCTCGACTCCGGAGCCCGCGGTTCGACTGTGACCTTCGCCCAGCGCGGCATCGGTGACGTGCTGCTGGCCTGGGAAAACGAGGCGCATCTGGTGCTCAAGGAATTTGGTGCGGACAAGTTTGAAATCGTCACACCCTCCCTCAGCATCCTTGCCGAACCGCCGGTTTCCATCGTAGACAAGACAGTCAAGCGTCATGGCACCACGGAAGTGGCCAAGGCATATCTTGATTATCTGTATTCCGAAGAAGGTCAGGATATCGCCGGGAAAAACTTCTACCGGCCGCGCAGCGAAAAGGCGGCGGCGAAATACGCCGGCAATTTCGCCAGCCTCAAACTGGTCACGATTGACGGTGAATTTGGCGGCTGGGCGAAAGCGCAGAAAACCCATTTCGCGGACGGCGGAACTTTTGACCAAATCTTCCAACCATAAAACGCGTTCGTGTTTCCTCCGGTGAGGGGCGGCGGTTTGCCTGGTCTGTCAAGCCGCCGCCCATCCCGGTGAAAACAAAAACAACCTTCAACTATTTTATGACTATCGCCACACCTTCAAAAACCACCCTTCAACCGGTGCGACCTTCGCGTCGGGACCTCGCCGAACTGCTCGCGCCGCTGGAAAAAATCGCGGCGGACTCGCCCAATCTCGTCGCCAATCACGAGGCGGCATTTGAGGTTGGCGGCGCGCGTTACGAACTGCCGCGCTATCTGTTTGTCGGACCGCGCGGCGGCGACACGCCGATTCGCGTTGGCATTTTCGCCGGCATCCACGGCGACGAGCCGGAAGGCGTTCATGCGCTGATCCAGTTCATCCGGCTGCTCGAATCCCACCCCGAGCTGGCCACCGGCTACTATCTTTCGCTTTATCCGCTCTGCAATCCGACCGGTTTCGAGGACGGCACACGCCATTCGCGCAGCGGCAAAGATTTGAACCGCGAATTCTGGCGCGACTCCACCGAGTCGGAAGTCCGGCTGCTCCAAGCTGAACTTCAGTCGCGCTCATTTCAGGGAATCATTTCGCTGCACACCGATGATACCAGCAGCGGCTTTTACGGTTTCGCCCACGGTGCGACACTGACGAAGAGTTTGATCCAACCGGCGCTGGCGGCGGCAGAGAAATTCCTGCCGCGCGATGAGCGTCCGGTGATTGACGGTTTCAACGCCCGCAACGGCATCATCCGCGACGGCTACGAGGGCATTTTGTCTGCCCCGCCTAAAATCCGTCCGCGTCCGTTTGAAATCATTTTGGAGACCCCGGCCACGCCGCCGGAGTATTTGAAGGAACTGGCTTTCGTCGCGGCTTTGCAAACCATATTGGCCGAATACCAGAAATTTATCGCTTACGCCCCGAACCTATAAATCTAACCAAACAAACCTAATCACAATATGAGCCGCATCTACAACGACATCACAGAAACCATCGGCAACACACCGCTCGTGCGGCTGCACCGCACGGCTCAACAATTCGGCGCCGTCGCCGATGTGCTGCTCAAACTCGAATTCTTCAACCCGCTCTCCAGCGTCAAGGACCGCATCGGCGCGGCGATGATTGAGGATGCGCTGAAGTCCGGCGCCATCGGCAAGGACACCATTCTTATCGAGCCAACCAGCGGCAACACCGGCATCGCGCTCGCCTTCGTGGCGGCGGCCAAGGGCTTGAAACTCATCCTGACGATGCCGGAGACGATGAGCATCGAGCGCCGCAAGCTGCTGAAAATTCTCGGCGCAAAGCTTGTTTTGACCGAAGGTGTCAAAGGCATGAAAGGCGCGATTGCCAAGGCGGAGGAATTGCACAAGCAAATTCCGAACAGCGTTGTGCTGCAACAGTTTTCCAATCCGTCGAATCCCGCGATTCATCGCAAAACCACCGCCGAGGAAATCTGGCGGGACACGGATGGAAAGGTGGATTTCGTGGTGGCCGGGGTGGGGACCGGCGGCACGATCACCGGCGTGGCGGAAGTCATCAAAAGCCTGAAACCTTCCTTCAAGGCCATCGCAGTCGAACCGGTCAAGTCGCCGGTAATCTCCGGCGGAGCACCTGGGCCGCACAAGTTGCAGGGCATCGGCGCGGGATTCATTCCCGCAAACCTGAACACCAAGATTGTGGATGAAATAATCCAGGTGAGCGAAGACGATTCTGGTCCGGTGTCCAAACTGGTCAACACGCTGGAGGGTATTCCCGTCGGCATTTCCAGCGGCGCGGCCATCTGGGCGGCGTTGCAGGTCGCCCAGCGCCCCGAAAACAAAGGTAAAACCATCGTCGTCATCGTGCCATCGTCTAGCGAGCGCTATCTCTCGACCTGGCTGTTCGCTGACATTAACACCGATTCTGACGACATTAGCAGCTTGCTAACCGGAGCATAAAAGTTTTTGCTTCTGGGAATAAATTCTTGTGGCAAGCAAACTGTTCCGACCAAAAAAAATCAGGGTGTTGCCGGGCTTCAAATTGACGCTCGGCTTCACGCTTTTTTACCTTGGGCTCATCGTGTTGATTCCGCTGGCGGCGGTGTTCTGGAAAACCTCCACGCTGACGTGGCCGGAATTCTGGCACACCATCACCATGCCCACGGCGCTGGCTTCGTATCGACTGACATTCGGCGCGTCGTTTTGCGCCGCGCTGGTCAACGTCGTTTTCGGACTCATCGTCGCCTGGGTCTTGGTGCGCTACGAATTTTTCGGCAAGAAAATCGTGGACGCGCTGGTGGATCTGCCGTTCGCGCTGCCCACCGCCGTCGCGGGCATCACACTGGCGGCTTTGTATTCGCAGCATGGCTGGATCGGCCAACTGCTCACACCGCTGGGCATCAAGGTGGCCAACACGCAGACCGGCATTTTCATCGCGCTGACGTTCATCGGCCTGCCGTTCATCGTGCGCACCGTGCAGCCGATTCTCGAAGACCTCGACCCGGAGTTGGAGGAAGCCGCGTCCAGCTTGGGCGCTAACCGCTGGCAGGTTTTTTGGCGGGTGATTCTGCCGATGCTCACACCCGCGCTGCTCACCGGCTTCGCGCTGGCCTTTGCCCGCGCGCTGGGCGAATACGGCTCGGTCATTTTCATCGCCGGCAACATCCCGATGAAAACGCAGATCACACCGGTCATCATCATGGCCGAGTTGGATATGTTTGATTATGCCAAGGCTACGGCTATCGCCGTGGTGATGCTCGTCGCCTCGTTTGCACTGCTACTCACCATCAACGTGCTGCAGTGGTGGACGAACCGCCACAACACCACCAATCTCGCATGACGCCTGCCGCCACCACATTTCGCGCACCGCCGCGGGCCACGCATCGCCATCCGACCACGGAACCGCCCGCCGTGCGCCGGCTGCTCATCGGCATCGCGCTGGGCTTCATGGCGTTGTTTCTGGTGCTGCCGCTGGTGTTCGTATTCACACAGGCGTTCGCCAAAGGAATAGAATTTTATTTCAAGACCCTGGGCGATGCCAACGCCTGGAACGCCATCAAATTGACCTTGCTGGCGGCGGCCATTGCGGTGCCGCTGAACTGCGTCTTCGGCGTCTGCGCCGCGTGGGCGATTGCGAAGTTTGATTTTCGCGGCAAGAATGTTCTTCTCACGCTGATTGACCTGCCGTTCTCGGTTTCGCCAGTGATTTCCGGTTTGATTTACGTTTTAGTTTTCGGCGCGCAAGGCTGGCTTGGCCTCTACATGAACGCGGATCATCCGAAATTTCCTTGGCTCGCGAACTGGCTGAACGAGCACAACATCAAAATCATTTTTGCCGTGCCAGGCATCGTACTGGCGACAATTTTTGTCACGTTCCCGTTTGTGGCGCGGGAGTTGATTCCACTGATGCAGGCGCAGGGGCGCAGCGAGGAGGAAGCCGCGCGCGTCCTGGGCGCGAGCGGTTGGCAGACGTTCTGGCGCGTGACGGTGCCGAACATCAAATGGGGCCTGCTCTACGGCGTGATTTTGTGCAATGCCCGCGCGATGGGCGAATTCGGCGCGGTGTCGGTGGTGAGCGGAAAGATTCGCGGCCAGACGAACACCGTTCCCTTGCACATCGAGGCGCTGTATGATGATTACAATTTCACCGGCGCGTTCGCCGTGGCGTCACTGCTGGCTTTTCTCGCGTTGATTACACTTGGTCTAAAGACTTGGGTGGAACACAAAAATGCCGCGCTGAAAGAAATCGAGGTTTCCAAATGAGTGTCGAAGTCAAAAACGTTACGAAAAAATTCGGGAGCTTCACCGCGCTCGACAATGTGAGCCTCAAAGTCGAGTCCGGCGAACTCGTCGCCCTGCTCGGCCCATCCGGCTCCGGCAAGACCACGCTGCTGCGCACCATTGCCGGTCTGGAATTTCCCGATAACCCCGGCGAGGCGCAGGTTTTGTTTTACGGCGAGGATGTGACGCAGATTCCCGCCAGCGAGCGCAAGGCCGGATTCGCCTTTCAGCATTACGCGCTGTTCCGGCACATGACCGTGTTTGAGAACATCGCGTTCAGCCTGCGCGTCCGGCCCAAAACGACGCGCCCGCCGGAAGATGAAATCCGCGCCCGCGTGGATAAATTGCTGAAACTCATCCAGCTTGAGCCTTTGGCAAAACGGTTTCCCTCGCAGCTTTCCGGCGGCCAGCGCCAGCGCGTCGCCCTCGCCCGCGCACTCGCGGTGGAACCGAAAGTTCTCCTGCTCGACGAACCGTTCGGCGCGCTCGATGCCAAGGTGCGCAAGGAATTGCGCCGCTGGCTGCGGCAGTTGCACGAGGAAATCCACGTCACCACGCTGTTCGTGACGCACGATCAGGAGGAGGCGCTGGAGGTTTCCGACCGCGTGGCGATTTTGCGCGCCGGAAAAATTGAGCAGATCGGCACCCCGGAGCAAATTTACGACCAACCCGCCTCACCGTTCGTTTACGACTTCCTCGGCAATGTGAATCTGTTCAGCGGTCGCATGAAAGATGGTGCGCTGGTCATAGGGGGCACGGAATTCGCCGCGCCGGACAATCGCGGCGAGGAAGATTCGGCCGCCATCGCATTTGTGCGGCCACATGACATCCGGGTGACACGCCAAGCCGCCGGTCCGGCACTGGCGGCGCAAGTCATCCGCTCCAACGCGGCGGGTCCGGTGGCCAATCTGGAATTAAAACGGCTCGACAGCGGCGAATTCTTTACCGTGCAACTAGGCAAGGAACAGTTTCAGGAATTGCAGCCGAAGGTCGGCGAACAGGTTTATGTGGAACTCAAGAACGTGAAAGTGTTCTCCGACGATTATTCAATTTGAAGAATGGGGTGGCCAACGGGACTCGAACCCGCAACAGCAAGCTCCACAAGCTTGGACTCTACCATTGAGCTATAGCCACCAACCAAATGAGAGGACAATAGATTTTTTGCAGGCGCCCGTCAAGTTTTAGGCGTGCCAGCCGATGCCTCCCTATGCGAATGCAAACTTAAAATCAGCCTTTGATGATTGTCGCCCCAGCCGCGGGACGGGAAGCGAAAATAGCGGCATCAATGCCGGTTTTCGCCTTATAATCGGCGGCAATTTTCTTCGTGATGGCGTTTACGCAATCGGCTTTTACCAGCGCCACGCAGCAGCCGCCAAAACCGCCGCCAGTCATGCGACAGCCATAAACGCCGCCCTGATAGCCGATATCCTCGGCGATTTCCACAACAACGTCGAGTTCCTTGCAGCTCACTTCGTAATCATCGCGCAGCGCGTAGTGGCTGGCATACATGAACTGCCCAACGGTTGGCCAGTTACTCTGGCGGATGCCTTCGGCGGCATGGGTGGTGCGTTCGATTTCGCCGATAACGTGACGGGCGCGGCGATAGACCACTTCGCTCAGCTTGCCCTTGGCTTGGTCGAGCTGGTCGGCGGTGCAATCGCGGAGCGACTTCACGCCGATGTTCCGGGCGGCTTCCTCGCACTGCGCGCGGCGTTCGGCGTATTCGCCGCCGCTTAATTCGTGCTTCACGTTGGTGTTGATGACCAGCAGCGCCACGGAGGGATCGCTCATGGGCACCAACTGGGTCTTGCGGGTGCGGCAGTCGAGCAGCAGAAGATGGCCCTCGCGGCCGAGGGCGGAGATAAACTGGTCCATGATGCCGCACGGAACGCCGGCGAAATCATGCTCGGCCTTCTGCGCAAGCAGGGCTTTTTCAATTGGATCAATGGCTTTGCCGGTGGCGGCTTCCATCAAAGTGGCGGTGCAGACTTCGAGCGCGGCACTGCTACTCAACCCGCCGCCGAGTGGCACGGTGGACATGAATGCCACGTCCAGCGCGGGAATGGTGACGCCGCGATTTTGAAAGCCCGCGAACACGCCGCGGATGTAGTTGGACCATTTCGGCTGGCCCTTGGTGACGGGCGCGGAGATGTCAATCGTGGCGCTTTCCTTGAAGTGCGTGTCATAGACGTTGACCTGGCCTGGCGTGTCGGCGGCATCGGCGGCCATGACGGCGTAGCGCTCGATGGCCATCGGCAGAACGAAGCCGTCATTGTAATCGGTGTGTTCGCCGATGACGTTGACCCGGCCGGGCGCGGCGACGATCCAGCGCGGCGGACGACCGTAATGCTTTTGAAATTCAACGGTGACGTGGGCGGCGAGTTCTTTCAGATTCATATCGGTTAAAACGAAGATGGAAAATTCAGGATGGAAGCGGAAAGGGCGGGCTATTCCATCCGCCATCCTCCAGCTTCCATCCTCGCTTGCAAATCAGGCGGACGGCGGGTTCTTCTTGCCCTTGATGGCACCGATCAGCATGCCCGCGCCGAACACCAGAAGAGCGATGCCCCAGATGAGGTTGATGTTTATGCCCAGTGAAATGACGTGGTCGGATTGAACCACCGCGCCATACACTGCGAGGAGAACGCCGATGAGCGTGAACATGAGGCCGATTGGCCAGCGGATATCGAGTCCCATAAATTAATTTTCTTTCAGTTGGGTTGTTGGTTCACCAGAAAATAAAGTTCAGAATCACACAGACGATGAGCAGCGCGATGCCAACCACCGACGGCCGTTGATAGACCGGAATATTATTGTCCACGATCTTCGGCGTGAGCGAATAGACGAGCCCCCTGAGTTCCTCGTCGGTTTTCTGCGATTTGGTCGCGAGCGAAATCACCAGCGTCAGCACGAAACAGACAATGAAGGCGAAGGCGGCGAGCCAGAAATTTTGCGCCATTTCGCTGGGGAAGATGGAGACGACCTTGAGATAGCCGCCCTTCATGCCGTTGACCACATGGCCGGCGGCGTCGAGGTTGCTGCCGACACTGGTCAGCGCGTGAAACAGGGCCGAACTGGCAATGCCGCCGAACAGGCCGAGGAATGCGCCGGTGCCGGTGGTGCGCTTCCAGAACATGCCGAGCAGGAACGTGGCGAAAAGCGGCGCGTTCACGAAGCCAAACACCAACTGAATGACGTCCATGGCGTTGTTATACATCGAGGCGAAATACGCCGCCCCAATACTTAAGACGATCCCCACCACCGTGATGACCTTGCCGGTCCAAAAATAATGTTTATCGCTCTTGTTCCGGGCAAAATACGCCTGATACAGATCGTAGGTGAAAACCGTGTTGAACGCCGTCACGTTGCCCGCCATGCCGGACATGAAGGACGCGAGCAAGCCGGTGAGCGCCAGACCGAGGAGTCCCGGCGGACAATATTTTTTAACCAGCGACAGGATGACGCCATCGTAATCATATTCGGCAATACTGTTGTAAAGACCGGTCTTGATTTGATCGTCAGTCAATTTGCTGGCGGCATTGGCCGTGATAAGGCTGGCAACCTTGGCGCCGTCGATTTTCTTGCCCAGCGCGGCCTGAACGGCGGTGACGGCGGCCACGCTGCTGGCCGGCGCAGCCTGCTTCACCACTTCCACCGCCTTCGCATAATTTTCCGCCGCCACAATCGGCGGCGGAATGCGATAATCCTTGTTCGGCATCGAAGTCAGCGCAATGGCGATCATGCCCGGCACAATCACCAGCAACGGCATGAACATTTTCGGCACTGCCGCCACGAGCGGCGTATTGCGGGCGGCCGTCATGTTCTTGGCCGCCATCGCGCGTTGCACCACCAGAAAGTTTGTGCACCAGTAGCCGAAACTTAATACGAAGCCGAGGCCGAAAATCATCGCGAACCAATCCACCCCCATCGGATTATGCGCCGGTCCGGCCAGCACCGGCTGCCAGGCGCTCGTCCAGGCGTTGGCGGCGTATTGCGTGCCCTGCGCCGCCGCCGCATCCGTGGCCACGGTATGCAGGGAGTTGTTCATCGCGCCCCAGCCGCCGACATCTTTCAAGCCGAGATACACAACCGGCGCGAAGCCGAGAACAATCATGAAAAACTGCAGCACTTCCGTATAAATGGCCGAGGTCAGACCGCCTTTCAAAACGTAGAGCAGCACCACGCCGGAACAGACCCACAGGGCGACGTTGTAATTCCAGCCCAACAACTGGTTCAGCAGCTTTGCCAGCGCGTTCATCGAGATCCCGGAGGCAAAGATGGTCATCACCGCGAAAGCCACGGAATTCAGCGCCCGGACGCGTTCGTCAAAGCGCATTTTCAAATATTCCGGCACCGAGCGCGCCTTGGATCCGTAATAAAATGGCATCATGAACACCGCCAGAAAAATCATCGCCGGAATCGCGCCGACCCAATAAAAATGCGCGGTGCTGATGCCGTATTTGGCTCCGCTGGCGCCCATGCCGATGAGTTCCAACGCCCCCAGGTTGGCGGACATGAAAGCCAAACCCGTGACCCACGTCGGAATGGAGCGGGCGGACGTCAGAAAGTCCGCCGAGGTTTTCATGTAACGCGACAGCGCCCAGCCGATGCCGAGCACAAAAGCGACATAGGCGATGAGGATGGTGTAATCAATCCACTGGAGTTGGATGGGTTGCATAAATTAATTAATAATAAAACTGCGGCGTTTTTGCGATTGTGGTCGGAAAGATTAGTAAGATTGCAAAACCAATGCAAGTAGGCAAAACCAGCCTAGGTCAACTTAGCCTGCTATTTCTCGAACCGCTTTCACCAGCGCCGCAGCTTCCGCCGGAGTGCCGATGGTGATGCGCAAATAATCGCTCACTTCCGGCGCGCTGAACCAGCGCACGAGAATTTTCTTATCGCGCAATTTCTGCAGCCATTCCTGCGCTGGAAACAACGGCGGCTTCGCCAGGATGAAATTGGTTCGGCTCGGCAGCACGCGAAAACCCAGCTTCGTCAACTCCCGCGCCAGCCATTCCCGCGTGGTGATGATTTTTTTGAAGTTAGACCGGTAAAACTTCAAATCACCCAGCGTCGCTTCCGCCGCAATCTGGCCGAGGCCGTTCACATTGTAGCTGTCGCGGGTTTTATCCAGGGCCGTGACGAGCCCGGGGTGGCCCACAAAGTAACCGACGCGCTGGAAGCACAGTGAATACGCCTTCGAAAACGTCCGGGCGACGAGGACGTGCGGAAATTTCAGCGCCAGCTTCAGCGCATTTTCATCGGCAAAATCCACATACGCCTCGTCCAAAACCACGACGCCCTTTTGCGCGTGGCACAGTTTTTCCAGCTCCGAGGTTTTGTAACCGCGCCCGCCCGGCGCGTTCGGCGTGGTGATGAACGTCAGCGCGGCGTTGAAGTTCCACTGTTTACCACGCTTCAATTCCGCCACGCCGGGCATGGAAAAATCAGGGTTGAGGGGCACCGCGTTTTTGGCCGCGCCATGGATGTCCGCCAGCACCGGATACAGCGAATAGCTCGGCGTGAAAAATTGGACGGTGGTCTTGGCTAAATCCGTTCTCCTTTCGTATTCCGCCTGCCTCGGCTCCACGAATCCCCGAACCGCCAGCGCCAGCACTTCGTCCGAACCGTTGCCGATAATAACGTTTTCCGGTTTGCAACCGTGCAACTTAGCCAGCTTGGCGCGCAATTTTTCCGCCGTGGGATTGGGATACAACCGCAGCCGGCCATCTACTGCCGCCTTGACCGCCGCCACCACCTTTGGCGAGGGCGGGTAAGGATTCTCATTCGTGTTCAGCTTGATCAAACCTTTGATTTTCGGCTGCTCGCCGGGGACGTAGCCGTGCAGTTGGCGAACGAGCGGGCGGATTAAATTTTTGGAACGCGAAGTCATCCGCTTCATTTCATGGGAAAATCACTGAAAAGTCGAGCGTGCGGTGCCGTTCAAGCAACCAGCGGTTTACCAACACTGATGCCGTGTTTGAGGCAATACGCGCCGTTGTCCACGTATTTTTGCGCCCACCATTTCATGCCGGCGCGCTCTTCCTTGGTGAGCTTTCTCACCACTTTCGCGGGCGCGCCCAGCACGAGCGAGCCGGGCGGAATCTTTGTTCCCTGCGTCACCAATGCTTTTGCGCCGATGATGGATTGTTTGCCGATGATCGCGCCGTCCAGAACCACCGCCCCCATGCCCACGAGACATTCGTCGCCCACCGTGCAAGCGTGAACAATTGCGCCGTGGCCGACGGTCACCCAGTTGCCGAGCACACACGCGAACCTGTCCGCAAGGTGCAGCACGGCGTTGTCCTGCACGTTGGAGTGGTGGCCGACGACGATACGGTTGATGTCACCGCGCAGCACTGCGCCATACCACACACTGGAATGCGCGCCGAGCGTCACATCGCCGATGACGACGGCGGTGCTAGCGAGGTAAACGCCCTTGCCGAGCTTGGGTTGTTTGCGGAGAAATTTATTCAGTTGCGGATCAAGTTCAGCCATGCGGAAAGTGTAGCGAAAACATTTTTTCAAACCACGAAATACACAAAGCACACGAACAATTCCCGATACGTTCCGTTTTTTTGATTTCGTGTCGTTGGTGTATTTCGTGGTTGTTAATCCGCAGATTCAAAAACTTGACCTGCATCAAGGACGGAAAAAGCCGGCATGCTAGGCTGTGGGCATGGCTGAACAACCTTTGATCGCGGCCAGCGCGCAAAAAATCCTGTCGCTGACGGAAGAAACTCAGTTTGCGCCAAACGGCATCGTGAGCCGCACGTTGCTGCGCACGGCAAATTCGCGCGTGATGCTATTCGGTTTCGCCGTGGGACAGGAACTGACCGAACACACCTCCAGACAGCACGCGCTGGTGCAGGTGCTGTCCGGCGAATGTGACTTTTCACTCGCAGGCGAGGAGCACAAATTGAAAACAGGTGACCTGCTCTACATGCCGCCGAATTTGCCACACGCGCTGAAGGCGACGACAAAATTTTCCATGCTGCTCACATTGAGTAAACCGGAGTTGCCGGACAATAATTCAACCTTTAACCTCAAAAAATCATGACCACGAATAACATTATCGGCACAGACAAAGTGATGGACGTGCGCGAACTGGATTGCTCCATCAAACATCCGCTGATTGTCAAAACCTGGCAGGAACTGCCGGCCGGCGACCATTTCATCCTCGTCAACGGACACAATCCGCTGGGCATCAAAAACCAGTTCGAGGCGCAATGGCCCGAAACGCTGGGCTGGGAATATCTCGTAGAAGGCCCGGAGGAATTCCGCATCAAGATCACCAAGGTAAAACCGCTCGGCGCACCCGCCGTGCCGGTGGCGACGGGCTGCCGGGAGCATTGAGTTTCAAACCGGCGGCGCTTTCCGAAAGCCATCGAGCCAGTGACGCAGGCTCAAGACCGGATGCCGCCACAGCATTCGCGACCGGGCGTAGATCATGATGGTTCGCACCTGTTCGCGGCGTTCGCACTGGTAGCAATGCACCGGACACTTGGCACACACTGGTTTCTCCACGCCGAAATGGCAGCACTCCAGCCGCACAATGGCGTAGTCCAGAAATTGTTCGCATTCCGCGCACAGGCCGTTGGCGTGATGATGGTCACGGCAATAAATCCCCACCATCGCGGCCATCGTCCGCCATTCGCGGGCGAGGCGCGCTTGCACCACATCGTTCTTCGTCTTCACGAAATAATTCTGGCCGAAAGAGTCGCCACGCACTTTGACATAAATCAAGGTGATTGCGAAATTTACTTTTGCGGCGGCGTGGTTTGAAATGCCGCATGGCCGCACCGCTCACCGAACTCAAACGCTCCGTCATCATCAACACGCTGCGCGGCTGCCGCCTGTTTGCCGGTTTGCCGCCGGGCGATTTGGAAAAGATCGCAGCGGCCACGTCCGTCAAGTCGCTGGCCAAAGGCGAATATCTTTTCCGCGAAGGCGACGCGACGCGCGGGTTTTATATCGTCCAGCGCGGCGCGGTGAACGTCCACCGCGTAACCGCTGCCGGCAAAGAACAGGTCATCCACATTTTCCGATCCGGTGATTCATTTGCCGAGGCGTCACTGGCAGCACCGGGCGGTTATCCCGCCGACGCCCGCGCGCTGGAGGCCACGCAGGTTTTGCTGGTGCAGAAGAACGGCATCCTTGTTCTGCTCAAGCACCAGCCGGAACTCGCGTTGCGGATGCTCGGCTCGATGAGCGCCCATCTGCGCACGCTGGTCGGCCAGTTGGAAGACTTGACGCTGAAAGATGTCGAGACACGGCTGGCGAACTGGCTGGTGAAGCACTGTCCGAATCCGCAAAGCGAAGCGCCGGTTAAAATCGAACTGGCGCTGACCAAGCGCGTACTGGCGGCGGAACTCGGCACGGTGAGCGAAACTTTTTCGCGCACCCTGGCAAAGTTTCGCGCGCAGAAGCTGCTCGCCGTGAAGGGTAAGCTTGTCACCGTGCTGTCGCCGGCAAAATTGAGCGCGCTGCTCCGGCAAAACTTGGGCGAATGATTTTGAAATTGGTCGAAATCAATTCGTTCTGTTAGAGTCCAATCGTTGCATGCCGAAAACATCGTCAACCCGTCCCGTGCCGCCGCGCCGCAAGTTGCCGCGGTCGTTCAAGGATTTGACGCCGGCCAAGCATTTCAATCCGCGCACATTTTTTCACGAACTGATCCTGAAAGGCTGGTTCACCAAGCGCACCGGCGCGCATCGGCCGACGATTCGTCCCCGGCTCCGGCACGGGCAGGTGGCGGTGACGTGGATCGGCCACGCGTCGTTCCTGATCCAGTTCAACGACCTGAATGTGCTGGTGGACCCGAACTTCGCGAACTGGTTGTTCCTACTCAAACGCCTCAAGCGCTCCGGCTTGCGCATCAGCGACCTGCCGCCGATTGATCTGGTGCTGCTGTCGCACGCGCACTACGACCATTTTCACAAGCCCACCTTGCGCAAACTATCGCATCCCAAGATCGCCGTGATGCCGTGGGGCGTCGGCGACCTCGCCAAGAACCTCAGCTTCGAGCGCATCGTGGAACTAGACTGGTGGGAAAGCTTTTCGCACAAGGACTGGAAGGTAACGTTTGTCCCGAGCAAACACTGGGGCGCGCGGACGCTGCACGACCATCATCGCGGCTACGGCGGATTTGTCTTGGAGCATCAGGGCCGGAAAATTTATCACGCCGGGGACAGCGCCTATTTTGAAGGCTTTGCCGAAATCGGCGAAAAGCTCGCGCCGGAAATCGCCCTGCTGCCCATCGGCGCGTATCACCCGGAGACATTTCGCAAAGTCCACATGGGGCCGGACGAGGCGGTGCAGGCGTTCAAGGATCTGCGCGCGAAAGTTCTGGTGCCGATGCATTACGGCACATTCAAGCTGTCGTTCGAAGACATGGCTGAACCGCCGCGCTGGCTCAAGGAAATCGCGGCGCAGCAAAAACTGACTTCGCGCCTGAAAATTCTGGACGAAGGCGTGCCCAAGGTGTTCTGATGGGCAAAATTTAAAGCGTCATGTTTGATTTTGAACTGCCTGAAAGATTCCGCCGCTTCGTTCCACTCGCCGTGTGGGTCATCGTCGCGCTCGTCCTACTCGCCATTCCACTGAAGATTGTCAGCTACGGCTACCTGCCCGGCGACGACGCACTGCGCCATTGCGCGAAAGCAGTCAGCGGCAAGTTGTGGCCGGAAATCCTGGTCGTCGGCGACCACTACAAGCTGGATCACCACCTCGGCTGGCACACGATGCTCGGCGCCATTCATCGTGCAACGAACTGGGATGCAGAAAGTCTCTTAGTATTCTCAATCGCCGCTTTGTTTCTCCTCGTGAACATGGCGACATTGCCATGGTTGAAACGGCCCGAAGCGTGGCTGGTGGCGCTGACCACGGCGATGATTGTATCGGACGTGCCGCAGCGATTCATGCTGGGGCGACCGTTTGTCATCACCATCACGGCATTGATGACGATTTTATTTGTGACGCAAAAACGGCAGCCGAATCTGAAATATTTTCTGCTGTTCACCGCGTTGATCACCACGGCCGCCTCACTGCACGGCGTCTGGTATTTGTGGCTGCTGCCGCTCGCGGCATTTTTATTTGCGGGACAATTCCGCTGGGCGCTGGTGCTGGCGGGCGCGTGGCTAGCGGGCGTTGTTACCGCCGCATTGATGACAGGCCATCCGGCGGATTATTTATCGCAAGCTTTTCAAACCAGTCTCCAAGCGACCGGCAAAGCGGCGTCCGGGCGGACGCTGGTGACGGAGTTGCGACCGTTCGGCGGGGATATTCTGGCGATCATCGTGGTCGGCACGCTGGTGCTGCTCCGGCGGGCGACCAAACTGGACGCCGCGCCGATCACCAAAAATCCGGCATTCTGGATCGTGTGCGGCTGCTGGATACTTGGCTTTCGCATCAGCCGGTTTTGGGAGGACTGGGGCTGGCCGGCGTTGCTGGTGTGGATCGCCACGGAAATGGATTTTCTTTTAGCCGCCCGATTCGCGGCAGATTCGCTACGCCGGCTGTGGCTGGTGTTGATTTTGGCCGGCGCCACCTTCCTTGCCACCACAAGCGATTTCAACAATCGCTGGACCCAGTGTCTTACCTGGGAGTTTCTCACGCCTGAGATTCCAGAATTAGCCGGCTGGATGCCCGAGAAGAATGGCATTCTTTACGCCTCCGATATGACGGTATTCTACCAGACGTTTTTCAAGAATCCCCATGCCAACTGGCGCTATCAACTCGGCTACGAACCATCCATGATGCCGGCGGAAGACTTTGCGACGTATCAAAAAATCTTCTGGAATTTCGGCGATGCCCGGGGCTACGAGCCGTGGGTAAAAAAAATGAAGCCGGCCGACCGGCTGGCGATTCGCGGCGGCAAGGGCGAACGACCGAACATCCCGCAACTGGAGTGGAACTACGGCGTGAGCGGCACCTGGATTGGCCGCACACGGCGAACTTCAACGCACTGACAAAGCATCGCACTGCTTGGCGAAGACAAAATCTTTTTCCGTCAAACCGCCGGCGGCATGCGTCGTCAGCGCGAGGGTGACTTGGTTCCAGCGGATGTCCACATCAGGATGATGCTGCGCCTGCCCGGCGTGGTCGGCGACGAGATTCACAAACTTCATCGCGGCGGGAAAATCCTTGAATTGGAACGTGCGGGCGATGGTTTGGCCGTCGAGCTGCCATTCCGGCAATGCAACAAGCGCGAGAACAATTCCCGCCTCGTCCAGCTTGAGCTGTCCGGCGGCAAAACTTTCCAGCGATTCCAGGCTGACGTTCGACGCTTCACGCAGCAGGCTGAAGCTGGTGGCCAGCGACCAGAACCACGCCAGCGCGAACAAAACCGCGCCAATCAATCCGATGCTGCCTTCCGGTTTAACTATGACGTCCCCGCCAATCTGGCCGTAAAATTGCAGCATCAGCCGCCAGAACCAGATTGTCACCAAAACGAAACCGCTGAGGGACAGGAGCAGTTGTCCGCTGCCGGTCAGACGGCGTCCGGCGAGCAGCGAGCCGAGTCCGGGCGTGGCGAGCTGGTTCAACAACACGGCGTTGCGGGCCTGGGCGCGGCTAATCTTTTTTGCCGATGAAGATGGTATCATACGCGAACATCAGCGCCGCGAAGCCGATGGGAATCGTGAACAACAAACCCACGCAGCAGGCGAGCAGCCCGGCGACATTGATCAACCCGATCACGATGATGAGGCCGAAAACCTGCCACCAATGCCGGTTCACCTGCTTGAAACTCGTTTTCATCGCCGGCCAGAATTCCAGCTGCTGGTCAATGATGAGCGGCAGGGTGAATTTCCAGCACACCGACAGATACGTCGCCGGAATGGCGCAGATCAGCAACACCGGCCCGGTAGCTAACAGAATAGATTTGAGGGCGGTCAAGGTTTCCGCGTCCGGCAGCGCGCCTTTTTGCAAGCCTTGAAAATGGCTGATGAGCGGAAAAAATTTTATCAGGAACACGACCAGGAACGGAAGCAGGCACGCGCCCACCAGCAGGCCCTGAAGCAAAGTGCCGAGAAACAACTGGCCAAACGAGCGTCGGAAACCGGCGAAAATATCACCAATCTCCACCGGCGCACCACGCATGGCGCTGATGAACAGATAGAAAACACCGCCCAGCAGCGGGCCGGAGATGACAAAATTGGCGATGGAAAACACCACGCCGATCAACGGAATATTTGACAGCCCGCCAATCGCCACCTCGATCAGCAGGTAAAGCAGCGTGCCGACAAACAGCAGGTTCATGTTGCTCTTCACCAGCTCCCAACCGCGTGAAATGCAGCTGCCGATGTCCAGATCGTAATCGGCTTCCGAAGATGCTCCGGCACCCGCCGCAGACACCTTAAGTGGAGTGATGGTAGCGGGCGGCTGTTTGAGGATATCGGCAAATTCCGGAAAGTTGGCGAGCGGGCGAAACTCCGCATCGCTCTCCGCCTTGGCCAGCGAGGAGGCGGCCAGCCGGCCCTCGACAATCCACTGCCGCACGTCTGCATCTGTGACCGGACCGTATTCCTTGCCGTCGCCGCCGATGATGAGATAGTTCGCCATAAAATCTGGTGCTGGACTTCTAGTTTATCCGCCACCGCGCGGCAAGCCGATTCGCCGCCAATAAAAAACGAGGCCACCTTGCGATGGCCTCGTTTATGGTTTGGAGTTAATTACCTAATAAAATTATAACGCGGCCACCTCACGCTTTGATTAGTTCCGACTTTTAACGTTTCCTTCAAGCCCATAACGGTCAATTGCTGCACGCTGCCATCGCAAACAATCAGGTTACCAGCCTTCTGGTGCATATCATTCGCCGTCCACGCCCAATCATTTCCAGCATTGAGAGGAGTCCAATATGTTTGACCAGTAGTGAAACGACCTGTAGCAGCACCACTACCAGTATTAATACCGTTACCAACACTGGCGTCACCTGCCAAAACCATAAACGGCTCCACTTCCCTGGCGTCAGCTCCGACAAAATAGCTAATCTTGGTGATATCACTGGCCGGAGTTGGCGTTCCGGTTGCCGTAAAGCCTAGAAACTCGACGTCGGTGAAGTTAGTGGCGTAACCTCTGCCGGTGAGGTGAAAATTGTCAGCAGGACAATAAACCACCTTGGGCGTGCTCAATTCATTGGACATCACTTGATACACTTTACCAGGCACATATTCCGGGGGGGTAACTGTAGTCCCATCACCTGCTCGGTTTGTGCTTCTCAATAAATATTCCATCGCCCCACCGTAGTTGGTGCCCACCTGCATGGGATATTTGTCCTGATTGTCGCCTTCCCAGATGCGGAAGGCGAGACCGGCCTGCTTAAGGTTGTTCACGCAGCTGATGCGCTGGGCTTTTTTCTTGGCCGCCGCAAGGGCGGGCAACAGCATGGCGGCGAGAATCGCGATGATCGCGATCACGACGAGCAGCTCGATGAGGGTAAATGCTTTCTTGGTTTGTGGTTTCATAGTATTAGTCATTGGATTTGAAAGAAACATATCAATCATTCCCTCCGGCAACAACTGCCCTTAGGGGCAGCTTTAATGTTGGGCGACGGCGAGCCGGAAAAATCACGATAATTTGTCGCGCTTAAACAAACCGGCTTCCTCCGCCAACCGGGTCAATTCAGGCGCCGATTGCACCTGCAACTTTCGAGTCAGATTTGTCCGATGCAATTTCACGGTGCGCATGGCAATTCCCAGATTTGCGCTGATTTGTTTATTCAATCCGCCGCGCACCACCTGTTCCAACACCTCCAGTTCCCGCGCCGACAACAGCTCGAACTGTGCGCGTATTTTTTTTAACCGCTCGCGATCTTTCCGCTCCTGGGCGCCACGTTCCAATGCCCGCCGGATGGCGTCCAACAGTTCCTCTTTGGAGCTGTGCTTGGTGATAAAATCTTCTGCGCCGCTGCGCATTGCCCGCACTGTCTTCGGAATGTCCAGCTGGGCGGAAATAAAGACGACCGGCAAAGGGTTTGCCGACCCGGCCAGGGCCGCCTGCAATTCCAAACCGTTCAATCCAGGCATTTGCATATCCGACAGCACGCAGCCCGACATTTCTGGAGCCAGCTGCTTAATAAAGTTTTCCGCCGATTCATAAGTCTGCACCGGGTAACCAGAGGCACGAAGAAATCGCGATATTGACTTCAGGAAGGATGCGTCGTCATCAACAATATAAATTGTCCCGGGCTCAGGTGGGGGAATCATAAATTGCCTGGCACCGGTGGAAGGGTGAATTTAAAAACCGCGCCGCGCAGGGCATTGTTTTCGCCACAGATTGTTCCCCCATGCGCATCAATGATTGTTTTTGAAATGGCCAATCCCATGCCCATGCCTTCCGGCTTGGTCGTGAAGAACGGTTTAAACAGTTGTTTCAATTTGTCCAGAGGAATTCCAGTTCCACAATCGCTGACCATGACTTCGACACACCCGTCTTTTTTGATTTCGGCGCCGATCGTCAATTGTCGCTCGCGCTTATCGATCGCCGCCATCGCCTCCATCCCGTTCAAAATCAGGTTCAACAACACTTGCTGCAGATGAATGCGATCCCCATATACGGGTGTCAGCTTGGGCGGCAGGTTTAAAATCAAACTGACTTCACGCGCCCTCGCATCGGACTCGGTCAGAGAAACAACTTCGCTCAACAGCTCACCGAGATCCAATGCTTTTAGTTCGAGGCTGCGACGCTTTAACAACGATCGCAACTGGTCTATCACTCTGCTGGCGCGCTGGTCGTCCTTGCGAATGTCTTCCAGAATGCTGCGGATTTCTTCCCAATCCGGCGGTTCATTTTTAAGAAATATTTCCGCCGCCTCCGTATTTCTCAAAATGGCTCCCAACGGATGGCCCAGCTCATGGGCCAACATGGAGGTCAACTGCCCCAAAGTCGAAACGCGGGTTACATGCGCTAGTTCCATCCGCTGCTTAAGAATCTCCTGCTCCGCCTCGTGGCGCCGCCTTCGCTGCGCGAGCAATCCGACGATAGTCACGGCCTGAGTTAGAATCACCGCCAGGGAAAATAAAATCAAATTTCTATATATACCCCATAAAGTATTGGGACGGTATCGAACAATGCAATCTTGAGGGATACGGTTGTCACTGATGTGCCAATGCTGCAGGGCGCGCCAGTCCACCATGGGTGTGCCTTTGGTTTCGACTTCCATGGGCACAGATTCGGGTTTGATGCCCCCCATCACCTTGAAAGCAATTTGTCCGCTTCGCTTGCCGAGGGTTTCTGAATCGGCCACGACTCCGCCCACCACCCCGCTCCCAACCGCCATTCCGCCCATGACATAAACCGGAACGCTAGCCAAAGGCGCCAGCATTTGAGCCACTTGCGGCGTTGAACAAGGCTCTCCACTCGCATCGCGGTGGAATGAACTCAATAATATTGTTGTGCCGGGCATTAACAACTTTACGGTGTGCAGCAATCCTGCCAGAGGCTGATTCGTCCAGAATTTAAACTGGACTCCCTCCAACCCCTGCGCGATTTTGATAATCCGGCCAAGCGATTTGCGATCCTCCTCCGAACTGCCACCAATCACCACCACCTCATGCGTGTCCGGTTGCAAACGCATGATCAGGCCCAGTGTGCCGCGAATATCATAGCGCTGAATAATTCCTGTAACGCCGAGCTTGCTGATATCATAGGGCACCACTGAATCATTGACTGCGGCAAATACAACCGGCACATCAGGAAACAATGCATCCGGCAATGCTCCTGCCAGCGTATAATCCCCGCTCGGAAAAACCACAATCAGGTCGAGATCTTTTTTGGTATATTTTCTGCCGAGATAATCTTGAAATATTTTATAATCTTCCTTGTCAGAGAAATGGCGCGTATAAAGATGCTCTTCAATAAAAATAATATGGTTCGTGCTGAGTTTCTCCAGTTCCATCTGAAACGCCTGCTGCATTGCGATGTCGCCGGGGGTGTCTCGCCCTTCGCTGTAAAGAATTAAAACCCGCTTGGGATTTAAATCTTTCCGGCCCCTCTTGCTCTGGGCAAAAGCGTCCAGCATCCCGAAAGCGGTCAAAGCAAAAATCAACAACAATACAACGCCCCGCCGGGTTGTTATTAAAAAAATATATTGTGAACTTCGCAAACGTAAGAAAAATACCCGCCATGTTCGAACTTTCAAGCTTAACCAATGGCGCCGGCATTCCAAAACCTCAACGCCCAGCATTGACACGGCTGCGCGCTTGACGAAAACTGTCCCTTCCCTATGGCCGAACCAAAAGAGAATTTGCAGATGGAAAAAATCGTGTCGCTGTGCAAGCGGCGCGGCTTCATTTTTCAGTCGTCCGAAATCTACGGCGGCATCAATGGTTTCTGGGATTACGGCCCGCTCGGCGCCGAGCTCAAGCGCAACGTGAAGGAACTCTGGTGGAATGCCATGACCCGCGAACGCGAAGACGTCGCCGGTCTCGAAGCGACCATCATCATGTCACCCGCCATCTGGAGAGCTTCCGGCCATGTGGACACGTTCAGCGATCCGATGTGCGATTGCAAAAAGTGCAAGAAACGCTTTCGTGCGGACCAGCTTTGCGAGGATCAGAATCTCACGCTCATCAAGAATGCAAATGGCAAATTTGAATTGCCCGCCGGCACAAAATGCACGAGCTGCGATTCGAAGGAACTGACCGAGCCGCGCCCCTTCAACCTGATGTTCAAAACTTACGTCGGTCCGGTGGAAAGCGAAGACAACGTCGCGTATCTCCGCCCCGAAACCGCGCAGGCGATTTTCGCGCAGTTCAAGAACGTGCTGGAAACGTCGCGCCAGAAAGTGCCGTTCGGCATCGGCCAGATCGGCAAGGCGTTCCGCAACGAGGTCACGCCACGCAATTACACCTTCCGCTCGCGCGAATTCGAGCAGATGGAACTGGAATTTTTCATCAAGCCGGATGAGGCGATTGAAGCCATCCACGGCAGCGTGGCGACGGTGCCTGCGACCGGTCATCCCGGCGAGCCGCAGCCGAATTGGGGCTGGCAGGCGTGGCACCAATACTGGGTCGAGGAGCGCGTGAAATTTTACGAAGGCATCGGACTGTCGCGCGATACGCTCGGCTTCCACCATCAGACGCCGGAGGAACTGGCGCATTACGCCCGCGCGTGCACGGATATTTTGTTCAAGTTCCCGTTCAGCAAGAAGGATGAGAATGGCAACGTGAAAGGCGACGAACTGGAAGGCATCGCCGCGCGCAGCGATTTTGATTTGAGCCAGCACCAGCGTTTCTCCGGCAAGCCCATGGGCGTGTTTGACGACGAGTTGCGCCAGGCTTGGGCGAAGTTGCCGAAGGAAAAGCAGGACGACCTGTGGCGCCGTTACTACGAGAACCGGAAGAATTATCTGACCAAGTCCGCCAAGCCGGACGAAACGGCGGAGCAAATCCAGAAGCAGGCCACGGAAGACGCGAATGGATTGGCCAAGGGGCAATACATCCCGCACGTCATCGAGCCGAGCGCGGGCGTGGATCGTTTGATTCTCGCGCTCATCGCCAATGCCTATTCCGAAACCACCGAGACGGATGCGAAAGGCAAAAGCGAAACGACTTATGTGATGAAGTTCCATCCGCGGATCGCGCCGATCAAGGTCGGCGTGCTGCCGCTATTAAAGAACAAGCCGGAACTGGTGAAGAAAGCCATCGCGGTGCGTGATTTGCTGCGGCCGTGGATGAATGTCTATTACGACGACGGCGGCAGCATCGGCAAACGCTATGCCCGCCAGGACGAAGCCGGGACGCCATTCTGCGTGACGATTGACTTCGACACGCTGGGCGAGAAGCCGGAGTTGCTCGACACCGTGACGCTGCGCTACCGCGATGACGGCAGGCAGGAGCGTTTGAAAATTTCCGAATTGCGCGACTGGCTATTGGCGCGGATACGTTAAGCTGATAGATTGTCCGCATGAACCAGCCCGCCCGCATCTCCTACGCCATCATGGCGGCGTTGCTGGTGCTCATCGCGGTGCTGCATCTCGGCACGCTGCTGCTGACGGCGCTGTTTGGATTCTTCGCGCTGCAAGTGTTCAGCTTTGGCCGCAGTAAAATCCTGGGGGTGTCCATCTATGTCCTGATGGTGGCGCTCATCAGTTGGGGAATGATTTATTTTTCACACCAGGCATATCTCACCCTACCCAAAATCGTGGAAACCACCATTCCCGCCGTCGCAACCTACGCCGAGCAGGAAGGCATTGAATTACCATTCTCTGATTATGCAGGCCTGAAAAATCTAATCATCAGCGAAGCAAAAGAAGATGTGGCCGGCTTCGGGCGACACGCGCGGGAAACAGCATTCAAGTTCGTGCAATTACTCATCGGTCTCGTCGTGGCAACAAGCCTGTTTCTTAGCGCCAGTTGGGGTTCGGAAAATGAGCCGGGCGCGTCACGCGACAGCCTGTACGCGACGGTGGTGCGGGAATTAAGCCAGCGGTTTCAGACATTCTTCCGCAGTTTTGCCAAGGTCATCGGCGCGCAAATCATCGTCTCCGCCATCAACACCGTGTTGACAGGCGCGTTTTTGCTTTGGAACGATTACCCGTATGTCGCGGTCATCACGACGCTGACTTTTCTGTGCGGGCTGCTGCCCATCGTCGGCAACATCATCAGCAACACGCTTATCGTCTTTGTGGCCTTCACGATTTCGCCGCGCATGGCGCTGATGGCGCTGATTTTCCTGATCATCATCCACAAGCTGGAATATTTTCTGAACAGCAAAATCATCGGCGACCGCATCAAAAACCCGATGTGGCTCACGCTCATCGGACTGGTGCTGGGGGAAAAGTTGATGGGCGTTCCGGGAATGATTCTTGCGCCGGTGGTGCTGCATTACATCAAAGTCGAGGCGTCGCAGAACAAGGTTTCACCAACGGCGATTAATCCCTCATGACTGCCGGCACCACGCCCGAGTCCAAGCCGAATCGCGCCCCCACGCTCTACCTCATCGCCAGCCTCAAAATCGGCAAAGGCCTCCTGTTGCTGCTGGCGGCCCTGGGCATTTTTGCGCTGGCGGGAAAGGATTTATCGGATGCTTTCGATGATTTTCTGCGCCTGATTCAGCTTGATCCGGGCCGGAAGATTTTCATCAACATCGGCAAATGGCTGGACACCTTCTCGCCGGCGCACGTCAAAGCCATCGCCTCGGGCACCCTGCTGTTTGGACTATTTTTGCTGACCAGCGGCGTAGGGCTAGCCTTGCGCGCAGCCTGGGCCATCTGGCTCGCCATCGGCGAATCAGCCTGTTTTATCCCGGTGGAAATATTCGAACTCCTGCGCCGGCGCATGCCGGAGACGGATGCGCACCGGATGTTCACGCATCCCAAAATCGCCCTCGGCCTGCTGCTGGCGGCGAACGGGTTCGTCGTCTGGTATCTGTTCAAAAACCGGAAACGCCTATTCCGGCACCATCACCACACCATTGAAGCGACCGGTCCGACCGTGCTATCCGCATGATTTTGTAACGATTATTTCCTTGCTGCCACCGCGACAATGCCTTAATTAAACGGCATCTTAAGAAATCGCCAGACGACAGTTTTGATGCAACATATCACCGTTCAGCCTCAACCAGAGAGGGTCGCTTGAGTCGCCCTTTTCCCCCGCGCAATTCCAATCCTGCCTCGTTCATCCGGGTCAACGGAAAAATCCGTGCCCGCGAAGTCCGCGTCATCGGTGTGGACAACAAGCAGGTCGGCATCGTTCTGCTGAACGACGCGATCAACATGGCGCGCCAGCATGGCGTGGATCTTGTGGAGATTTCGCCAAACGCCGAGCCGCCCGTTTGCCGGCTGGTGGACTTCGGCAAGTTCCGCTACGAACTCGCCAAGAAGGAGAAGGATTCCCGCAAGCACCAGCACGCCTCGACCGTCAAGGAAGTGCAGTTAAGCCCGCGCATCGACCCGCATGACCTCGGCATCAAGGTCCAGCACGCCGTGAATTTTCTCTGCGAAGACATGAAGGTGAAAGTCGCCCTGAAATTCCGCGGCCGCGAAATGCAGCACACGGAATACGGTTTCGACGTCGTCAAAAAATTCATCGCCGAGATTGCGCCGTTCGGCCATCCCGATTTTCCGCCCAAGCTCATCGGCCGCGCCATCAACCTAATGATCAGCCCGCTCCCGCGCGCCAAACGCGCGAAAAATCCGCGCGCCGAAGACAAAGGGGAAATGCCGCAGGAAGCACCGACAAACGAGAAAAATCACGCGGCAGATTCCACACCACAAACGCCCAAGGCCAAAATTCCCGTCGCCGAAGAACCGCCGTCAGGCGGCTTGAGCACCCCGTTCGCCGGGCTGGAAATCAAATAGCCGCCGAAGCGCGCCAGCCGCGCACCAGTTCGGGAAAACGGCAGTCCGCGCACACCGCATTCGAGTGCTCGCAAAAATCACGGACGATCTGCATCAAGCCCTGCTGCGCCGCTGCGCCTTTCAAAACGCGGGCACGGGCAGTTCCCAGCAAACGCTGGCGCGCCAGTTTCAAAACCGAATTATCTTCCGCCGCCGGCCACGCGAGAAAACGGCGCTCCACTTCGCCCTGAAGTTTTTCGCTGCCGCCCGGTGACCGGGCGCAAGCACCGCGAATCCAGAGCCACGGCAACACGACGTTCACCGCCAGATCCGTCATCCGCGCCGCGCCGAGCAACGGCTGCGGCTTTACCAGCCGCGCGGACTTGAAGGTCCAGTGCCACGACCAGAAATCATCCCGCTCGACATGGAAGATTTTATGGAGCGATGACAGGAGCTTTTGGTCGGAAATATCATCCGCAATCCAATCTTCAATTTGGGAAACCAGATCATCTGATGTCAGCCAGTGCGCCGCCAACGCCAGCCGCCGCTGCGGATGATTAGCCGGGCGCAGACCGTGAAATTTCCAGACCGTGCGCAGCAAGGTGCAGTCGGAAAACTCATCGCGGTCGCGCCACCAGCAATCCCACGCGCGGCGGAGAAACGTGTCGGAGCTTTTTTGCGCCCGGGTCAAATCCTCCGGCAGCAGCCCGCTGACCCCCAGCAGCCGCGCCTGGATTTCAAACGCGGAAGCTGCGTTCCGCATCCAGCGTGGTTTTGTCTCGGCGAGATTTTGCATCGGCCAGACGTTATGTTTATAGCCGAGCGCGCGAAACAGGTTTTCCCACAGCGCCGCTTCCCACCCGGAATGCTTGGCACGGGCCAGCATCGCCTTCGCCTTGTTTTCAAAGCGCACTTTGGCGGCGGCGCGGAGAATTTCCGCAAGCTGGACTTCGTTGAGTTCGCGCAGCGGCGATGAGCATTGGCCGCGCAACGCTTCCGGCAGACCGGCTTCGTTTTCCAGCGCCAGCGCCAGTTCAGCCACCGGCGCGTCGAGCTGGTATTTCAGCGCCAAAACGAAGGGAACCGTTTCAATTTTCCCCAAGGCTTCCCAGATGACGTGGAGGATGACGTTTTTAAAATTCGGATTTTTGTCATGGCCGTGCGCCCGCCAGCCGCTGGATTGCAAATCAATCTCCACATCGCCGGAAACCGGCTTGTCGTTTTCAAACTGCAAAACCGCGCCGCGAAAATCGGGCCCGCCCTCGACGCTGACAAAGCCCGGATGCAACACGCGGAGACTGCGGCCATCCGCCGTTTTCAGCCGGTCGCGCTGGAGGCGCTGGTGCTGCCAGACGGCCTGCAGCAGTTTTTCCGGCGGCACGGAACCGCCGTCGCGCAGCGCATTGACGGCGCGGCAGCGCTCGCGCCAGACGGCATAGAAATTTTCCGCGCGGGAATTCATGCCGCAGTTTTTTGCGCGGCGGGCAAAAAAGTCAAGCGAAGTTGAACAACAAAGAAACCAAGTAACGAAGCCAAAAACCCGACAACTTTGTTCCTTGGTTTCTTTGCAGTTATATTTTGAACGCAACTCCTTTGCTTATTGCCTGATTAATGCTGGAGCCACCGAAGTTTTTGTTCGCCGCCGCTGGCGTTTTCCGGCTATAGTGGCGTAAGATTTTTTCGGTTCACGCAGAGATGATTCAAGTTTCCAATCTGACCAAGCGCTACGCCGGTCGCACGGCGGTGGACGATATTTCGTTCACCGTGGCGCGCGGCGAGATTGTCGGCCTGCTCGGGCCGAATGGCGCGGGCAAGAGCACGACGATGCGCGTGCTGGCGGGCTTCATGCCGGCATGCAGCGGCACGGTGCGCGTGGCGGGCTTCGATGTGTTTCACGATTCGGAAGAGGCGCGGCGGCGCATCGGCTACATGCCGGAAAACAATCCGCTGTATCCCGAAATGCGCGTCCGGGAATACCTGAAATTCCGCGCGCGGCTGAAAGGCCTTGGCTGGAAAAAATCGCGCGAGCGCGTGACGACGGTGATGGAGCAATGCGGATTGACCGACGTGGGCCGACGGGTCATCGGCCAGCTTTCCAAGGGCTACAAACAGCGGGTCGGCCTCGCCGATGCGCTTGTGCACGAACCGGATTTGATCATTCTCGATGAGCCGACCATCGGCCTAGATCCGCAGCAAATCCGCTCGGTGCGGCAATTGATCAAAAGTCTGGCCGGCAAACACACGGTTTTGATTTCGACGCACATCCTTCCCGAGGCGGAAATGATGTGCAACCGGATGTTGATTATGTTCGACGGGCGCGTACTGGCCTCCGACACGCCGGAAAATCTCCAGCGCCGGATGGCGGGCGGCAGCCAGGTCATCGCCGAAATCGCAGCCCCAGAGGCAGCCTTGAACGCCGCGTGGGAGGAAACGCCGGAGGTGGAGCAATTTGATGTCGCACCGAGTGATGGTGAGTTTTTCCGCTGCGCCTTGACGCCGCGCGATGGGTGCGATTTGAGGCCGGCCATCTTTGCGCTGGCGCAGCGGAACCAGTGGCCATTGCGCGAACTGACCCGCAGCCGGCATTCGCTGGAGGATATTTATCTGCAGGTGACCAAGCCGGACCGGGAGGAACTGGAATGAAAATTTTCCGGACGTTGCTGCGGCGGGAGTTGTCGGCGGTGTTTCTTTCGCTGACGGGCTACGTCATCATCGCGGCGGTGACGCTGCTGACGGGTTTGAGCTTTGTGGTGCTGGTGCAAAACCTGGGCACCGACCCGTCGCCGGTTCCGGTGACCGAGATGTTCTACCAAACCTACTTCTTTTGGCTGATCATGTTGCTGGCCACGCCAGTGATCACCATGCGCCTCTTCGCGCTAGAAAAGGCGAGCGGCACGTTTGAAACGCTGATGACGACGCAGGTGGGCGATGCGCAGGTGGTGGCGGCCAAGTTTCTGGGCGCCCTGATTTTTTATCTGGTCGCGTGGCTGCCGCTGCTCGCCTGCCTGTTCATCGTCCGGCATTTCACCCAGCAAAATTCGGCGCTCGATGGCGGTGCGGTGGGCGGTATGTTCCTCGGCATTTTCCTGACGGGCGGCCTGTTCCTGTCGCTGGGCTGTTTCGCGTCCTCACTGACGCGGAGCCAGGTGGCGGCGGCGGTGACCAGCTTTGCGCTCGGCGTGAGCCTGTTCGCGCTCGGTTTTCTGGCGGCGGCCATTCCGTCGGCCACGCAATGGCAGACGCAGGTGATCGCGTATTTCAACCTGTTTGAGCAGATGCACGATTTTGCGCGCGGCGTGGTGGACACCCGCACGGTGATTTTTTATGCGAGCGCGACGTTTCTGTTTTTGTTCCTGACGCTGCGCGTGGTGGAAAGCCGCCGGTGGAAGTAAAATGAAAAACATCCAACATTCAACATTCAACATCGAACATCCAATGATCGCCGCCGGGTGGACGACTTGGGCGTTGGGCGTTGAATGTTCGATGTTGAATGTTCCCCGGTTCCGCAACCTCAGCCTCGCCGGGGGGAAGTTTTACGCGTGATGCCCATGCCTTCCTCTCCAAAATTTCAGCCCAGTTTTTCGGCGGCGAGCCGGTTGAAGATCGCCTTCGATGTCGCGCTGCGCACAGCCTTGGTGGTGGCGGTGGTAGTGATGGTGAATTTCCTCGCCACGAAGTTTTTTCACCGGTTTTACCTGAGTTTGCAGACGCGCATGGCACTATCATCACGCACGCTGAACGTGCTGCACTCGCTCACAAACCGCGTAAACGTGACGCTCTACTATGACCGCAAGGATGATTTTTATCCCGACATCGCGGCGCTCCTGAATGAATACCGCGCGGCAAACAAAAATATATTCATCCGCACGGTGGACTACGTCCGAGACGCCGGTGAAGCGGAGAAAGCCAAGGCGCAATACCGGTTGAACGCCGCGGCGGACAAGAACCTCGTCATCTTCGACTGCGATCAGCGGATCAAAACCATCCCCGGCGATGCCCTCACGCAATTCACGCTGGAGCGGATCGCACCGGAAAAACCGGACCAGAAGGAATTGGAATTCCGACGCAAGCCGGTGGCGTTTAACGGCGAGCAGGCCTTCACCGCCATGCTGCTGGCGCTGCAAAATCCGCAGCCGCTCAAGGCATATTTCCTGCAAGGCCACGGCGAA
>CAIOIC010000052.1 GCA_903858275.1 uncultured Verrucomicrobia subdivision 3 bacterium
ATCATCGCGGCGACGCAGTTCGACTTGAAGGAACGGGTCGCGCAGGGACTGTTTCGCGAAGATCTTTTTCATCGGCTGGATCTTTTTCGCGTGGCCATTCCGCCGTTGCGCGATCGGGGCGAAGACATCGCCCGGCTGGCCGAGTGGTTCATGCGTCTGTTGGCGGACAAGCACCGATTGACGGCGCGGCCGCTCTCTGCGACTGGACGCGCCCGCCTGCTGTCGTATCACTGGCCGGGCAATGTGCGCGAACTGGCGCATGAACTGGAGCGCGCCCTGGTGTTCGAGGAAGGCGCGGAGCTGAACTTTGCGCAACTGCCCGGCAGTCTCACCACGCCAACTCCGGCTGGCCAGCCCGACTGGCTCAAGCTCGGCTTCAGCTTTCCCGAGTCCGGCTTTGCACTCGAAGAGGCGATCAACCAATGGGTGCAGCTGGCTCTGTCACAAGCGGACGGCAACGTCTCTGCTGCTGGGCGCCTGCTCGGGGTGCCGCGTGATTTCGTGCGCTATCGGCTCGGCCTCAAAACCAAAAAAACCGATGGGAACTAGAGACCAATTCACTTCCGCGCTGGCGGCAAATGTTGGGAGCGTTTCCCCATTAGCCGCGGCACACGTTTTTTTCATGGTTGCCAAAACATGCGGAAATTGGCCGTTTTCACGGGTTTTTACCGGTTCTATCTGTTTGGCACGCGGCTTGCAATAGGGAGTTGCAGACGGACGCCAATTAAAGGTGCCCGCCCACAACGAAACCAAAAACAAAAAAACATTATGAAAAAACTTCTCTCCATCACGGCGGCATTGGTTCTGACTTCAGGACTGGCGCTCGCCCAGACCGGTCCGAGCTCGGGAACGTCGAGCAACTTTTACAGCTTCGATAATTCCTTGAGCAACAACGTCAGCCAGAGCAAAGACTACGATTATCTCTGGGGCACCAATTGTCTCACGCTCACCAACACGCCCATGTCGTGGAGCAATTATTACCAGCGCACCTTTAGTGGGCCGGCGGACGCGGGTAACCAGGCGAAGAACCGCTTCGGCAAAACTGCGTTGCCGGCGGATGTGCAGACCATCGTTCTGCAATTCGAGCAGGATCGCACCAAGCTGATGAGCCAGCTCAAGACCTGCTCCGACGAGCAACGCCAGCAGCTCCTGAAGGACATGGATCAATTGCGGACGCAAACGCGCGACCAGATCAGCAAGATCCGCGACGATGCGCGGCAGCAGGCCGAGCAGATGCGCACCCGGTTCGGCAACAATCGTGACGCGATCCTCAATCAAGGCGCGGGCAGCGGCGGCACGGGCCGCGATCGTTGATGGCAGCAGATCCTGGCGGGCGTCGCTTTAGACGCCCGCTCAACATCTGGCGGCCGGACAGCCGCCCGATGTATTTGCAATGTGAAGCGGCAACAACCATCGCAGGTATGGCACCGGACGATCAGCCTTTGTGGGCTGGTCGTCCTGCTCGCGTCCGGGCGCGGCGCGGCGGCGGATAAGGTTTTGCCGGATCTGGACAAATTTAAAATTCCGCTCTGGAATTACTCCACTTCGTTGCGCGGTGGGTTCGGCTACAAGGATAATGTGTTGCTGAGTCACACCAATGCGCAAGGCAGCTCCTTCTGGATGTCGGGCGCGGAGGTGATGGTGTTCCGCCTCCCATCGCACGGCTGGCAGTTCAACTTTTTCGCCGACGCGAACGACGTGCGCTATTTCAATTCACCCGCCGTGAAGAACGAGCAGGTGGCCCTGGCGGTGGCGCAACTCAGCAAGGAATTTGGCACCGGCTGGAAGACCACGCTGGGTCTGAACTACCTGTTCCAAAACCAGGTTTTTGACAATTCCGCCGATTACACAAACCAGACCAGTGTCGGCCAGATCGTCGGACACACTCTGACGCCGCGCTGGGCGTTACGCAAAACTATTGGCGCATTCTGGCTGGAAGGCGAATTGAGCGGCACGCGGCAATGGTTAGCCTCCCCGCTGGACAGCTATTGGCAGGTCGGCCCGCGATTGGCGACCGGCTACGGCTGGGGACACGGTTCAGAATTGGCGTTGTCATATCAATATCAGCGGCTCGATTACGACACGCGCGGTCAGGTGAACCAGGCGGGCGCGGCGGTCACCAACACCGCGCTCGCCTTGAACACTCACCTGGTGGAATTGTCGCTCACGCAGGTCTGGGACGCGAAACGACGCTGGCGGTCGATCACCTGTCTCGGTTACGAAGCCAGCCTCGACAACGGTTCCGGCTATTACAATTACGACAATTTCCACCTCTCGCAAACCGTCCGCTTCCGCGATGACCGATGGGAGATCACCGCGAAGACGCGGGTGAATTACTACGGATACTCGACCCAAACCGTCAGCCCCATCGACACCACGTTCCGCAACAAGACCATGATCAACGTGCTGCTCCGCGTGGAACGCAAGCTGACCAAACACCTCCTGGTGTACGCCAGCTACAGTTGGGATCGCGCCATCTCAAATCTGGAATTTGACGACTACGCGGCCGGCACCGTAATGGGCGGACTGGCGTTGGCTTTTTAAATGAGGAAGAACCATGTGCGCAAAAAATTCTTTCGGCGGAAAAACTTCGACGCAGTCGCGCTCCGTGGCGTGGTCGGCTTGGGCGCTGGCGCTGGTGGTTCTTGCAATCACCGTGGCCGGCGGCACGCTCCATTTGCGCGTCCACCTCCGCGAGCATTTGGTGCAGCGCGACGGCGAGATTCTCACCACCGTGGCATTGGCGCGGCAATACGCCAACGGCAGCGGTGCCACCCTGACCCAGCGCCTCGGCAACCCCGCTGATCAGCTCGCACTCGCGCTGGAGATTTCCCAAATTAAAGAAGGCGTGCTCGGCGTCCGGTTGTTTGACCGCAACGGACGATTCGAGACGGCGTTTCCGCCGACTCTCCTCGCGACGAATCTGGCCAACGATGATTTGCCCATGCTCCGGGCGCTCCAGCCGGTGTGCCGGTTTTTTGAGCAGGCGACCCTTGGCGATTATTTTCTGTTGGAAACACCAGCCGGTTCGCCGGTCTCCCGCACGCCGCTGCTGGAGGTGAACATTCCGTTGCACGCGCGCGGTGATTCCAATCTCGTCGCCGCCGCGCAATTGCTGCTCGATGGCCGCGCCGTCGCCAGTGAATACGACCGCGTGGACGAACATCTCTGGCTGCTCGGCCTGGGCCTTTACTTGGGCGGCGCGATCCTTTTATCCGGCGTGCTCATCTGGGCGTATCGCCGTCTGCGCAAAGCTCAGGCGCTGCTGGAGGAGCGCACCGCCCGGCTGCTGCGCGCGAACCACGAACTCGCCCTCGCCGCCAAGACCAGCGCGTTAGGCTCGATGACGGCGCACTTGATTCATGGACTCAGCAATCCGCTGGCGAACTTGCAGGACTTTATCGCCAGCCACAGCAACGGCGCGTCCGATGGCGACCTGCAAGCGCTTGCCGCTTCCACGCACCGGATGCAGCAGCTGGTTCACGACGTGGTGCGCGTGCTCGGCGAAGAACGCGGCGGCGACCATTATCAAATCACGCTGGCGGAGCTGGTTGAGGTGTTGAACGGAAAACTCGGCCCGACGGTGGCGGACAGCGGCGTTCGTGTGATCACCCTGTTGGATGTGGATGGCGCGCTGTCGAACCGCCACGCGAACCTCATTCTTTTGATTCTCGAAAACCTGATTCACAACGCGCTCAGGGCTACGCCACGCGGGGGAAAAGTTCTCGTGCGTTTTATGGCGGAGGCCGAGGGCGTGGTGTGCCAGGTGGCGGATGAAGGAGCGGGAATTTCCGCGCTGGTGTTGCCCCGGCTGTTCACCCCCTGTCATTCCACCCACGGCGGCAGCGGGCTGGGTCTCGCCATCAGCAACCAGCTTGCAAATCAATTGGGCGCGGCCTTGGAGCTGATAACCAATTCGCCGTCCGGCTGCGTGTTCGCGTTGAAGCTGCCGCGAAATCTGTTGGCGGAAGCCAAACTGGCCGGCATGGAACACAGTTGAACTAAAAAAACTGAAACATCCCATGAATACGGAATCTGTCTTGAAAATCGCGATGTCAGAATGGATCGAAGCCGGCTTTCCCGTGACGCCGGTTGTCAGCCGGCCGGGTTGCCGACCGCCAGTCAGCAAAACGCTGCCCACCATCCGCACCTTTCGCCGTGGCCACCGACGCGAGGCGGCTCTGATTTCCTTCGGGCAAAACAGGATGAGCTTTTTTACGTCGGCTGCCACACAATGCCGACGATGGCTGCTCTTTGGAATGATCATGCTTTCCGTCGTATCAAATTTGTTTGCCGTGACCATCCCGCCACTGTGGCGCTGGTCGAATCCTTCGCCCCACGGCGCGAATATCGTGGATCAAGCCGCGAATGCTTCGCTGACCGTGCAGGTCGGCGAGCGCGGACAGATTTATTTGAGTGACGATTGGGAAACGTGGATTCCGCGCGACAGTTACACAACCGCCGCGTTGCGGGGGGCCACGTTTTTCAATGGGCGCTTGGTCATCACCGGCGAGGCGGGCACGGTCATGTTTGCCGACGATCCGTGGAATTTCCACGGCCTCACGCTTGGCACGTCCGACTGGCTCGAAAGCGTGGCGGCTTCGTCCAACCTCGTCGTTGCCGTGGGCGATAACGCGGCGATTTACACCAGCACCGACGTGGTGAACTGGCAGCGCGTCACACCGTCGTTCACCACCTGGCTGCGCAGCGTGGCCTGCAGCGGAACGAATTTTGTCGCCGTGGGCGAACAGGGTCTGATCGCCAGCAGTGCCACCGGCAATTCCTGGCAGGTGCGCACCAGCGGCACAACGACGAATCTCAACCGCGTCGTCTGGCTGGGTGATCACTACTTGGCCGTGGGCGATGGCGGCAAAGCGTTCACCAGCGCAAATGGCAGCCAGTGGTCCGCCGTCAGCTTGGGCGCGACCAACTATCTTTACGCGGCGGCGGGCGCCACGAATTCGCATCTCGCCGCCGGCAACTTGGAAGTCCGGCTCTCCGAAGTCGGTGGCACCTGGTCAAATCAACTTGCTGCCACGTTGACCGCACCCGCGCCGGCTTGGACTTATTACTCGGCGCTGTGGAACAACGGCTATTACCTGCTGGCCGGCCGGTCGGGCTTGGAGGTTGAAGGCAGCAAGACGAACTCCGCCGAACCGGTGAAGTGGCAGCCGCTGGTGGAATCCGTGCGCTCCTGGCTTTGGTCGGTGGCCCGGACGCCGACGCATTACGTCGCAGTCGGCGATTACGGAACCATTCTCAGCAGTCCGAACGGAGTGGATTGGGACTACGAACTCGTGCCCGCCACCGTGACCAATTCCGTGTTGCTTGGCATCGGCGGCAGTTCCAATATGCTTCTGGCGGTCGGCGCTCAAGGAACGGTGCTGTGGGGAACCAATGTGTATCTCTGGAACGAACTTTCGCCCAAACCGACCACCAACGATCTGCAAGGAGTCTGCTTTGACGGCACACAATTCATCCTCTCGGGCGGCAATGGCACTGTGCTAACCAGTTCCACCGGCACGAACTGGACGCGACGCACCACACCGACAAGTGCCTTCCTGATGAGCGTCGCGGCTTTTCCCGGGGGGATCGTAGCCGTGGGCAGCGGCGGGGCAATTCTTACCAGCACCAATCATGGCACCAATTGGACCGCAAGTGTTTCTGGCACGACGAATTGGTTGAGTCAGGTGCGCTGGCTGAACGACCGGTTGTTTGCCGTCGGCCAAAACGGCTGCCTCCTGACCAGCACCAATGGTTTGCTGTGGCGAACCAATGCGTGTGGCACGACGTCCTGGCTCAACGCGGCGGACTTTATCGATGGCACCTGGTTTATCGTCGGCAATCTGGGCACCGTGCTCGGAAGTCCTGATGCCACGAACTGGTTCAGCTTTGGCACGCTCACAAAAAAATCGCTCTATGGCGTGACTATTCATAACGGACAGCTTGTCACCGTGGGCAGTGAGGGTGCTATCCTCCGCAGCGAGCTGGTCCCTGACCCCACGCCGATTCAGGTGGCTAGTTTCAATCGCGCATCCGGCATGAATGTGTTTCTCTTCACTGGCGCGACTGACCAACAGTTTCGCCTGCAATCCAGCGCCGACCTCGCGACGTGGACAGACGGCGCGCTGCTGGAATTTCTTGATAGCTCCGGCACGCTGGTTTTCGTGGAAGGCACCGGCACGAATGCGTCGCCCGCAAAGTTCTACCGCGCCCGGCGCACTTGGTGATTCAGGAAAATTGCGCCGGAGACCGCTGCGGCGGTTGAACTCGCTTGATGTTTCAAGGCTTGCTCTCGCCAGGCAAAACAAGGGTCGTGGGCGGCTTGAACCGCATTTCAATCAACCAGAACACTACGCCGGCGATGACGGCGAGAATGGCGAACCAGCCCCAGTCCGGCACGCCGGTAACATCCGGGAGGCGAACCTTGCCGAGCGCAGCGACCTTTTGAATGTGCGCCTCCACCCAAGAAAAACTCAGTGCGTAAAGCACGCCGCCGACCAGCATCCCGACGAACCCCACCACTGCGTGGAGACTGCCCGTGGCCATCGCCGCCACGCCCGTGCTCGGACAATATCCGTAAAGCACCATGCCGACACCGAACAGCGCCGCGCCCAGCGCCACACCTAGCATGTTGGCGGGTTTGATATGGTATTGCGCGTGACCGGTTTCCTTGAGCAGCAACACGCCGATGCCGCCGACGATGATGGCGGTAAACATGATTTTGAGCACCGTGAAATCCTTAAACCGAAACTGGTTCACGATCACGTTGTAGTTGGCCACCCCGCCGCGATGCAGCAGGACACCGAAAATGATACCCAAGGGAATGGCCAGCCAACGGGCGGTTTCAGCGGAGACAGGTAAATTCATGGTTCAAAAGTGTGAAGGATTATTTGGATGCGCCCGTCCGTTTGCGGAAAAGAACCAGCGCCGTCAGGATGCCGAAGACGAACATGGTCAGAAAAAACGTCCAACTGCTCAGCGCCAGCTGGAGCGAACCGCTGATGCCGTGTCCGCTCGTGCAACCGCCGGCCATGCGCGCGCCAAACATGATGATGACGCCGCCGAGGAACGCCGCCACAAAACGCTTCGTCGCCGAACCGCCATATTGCTGCGACCAAGTGGTTGGCACTTTTTCCAGTCGAAATGTGCGGCTGACCAGCACGCTCAGCAGGCTGCCGAGAAATGTGCCGATCAGGAACAACATCCCGCCGTCCCATTTGAGCGGGTTCTTGGTCCAGTACGCGTTGTTGGCCACGCCGTCGCTGCCCATGTGACCGGCAGCGCGCAAACGCTGGCAGCCGACGACAGCGCGGTGGAGATGCCCAGCGGCTGGTTCACGAGGCCGAAGGCGAGCCAACTTAGGACGCTGATGCCGATGCCGACGAGGTA
>CAIOIC010000053.1 GCA_903858275.1 uncultured Verrucomicrobia subdivision 3 bacterium
GTAGGCCCAGAGCGGCAGCGGCGGTGAATCATCGGTTTCTTCCAACGCCAGCCCGTCCAAGACAAGATTCTCGACGCACTGCGTGCGCGATGCGCCTTGGATTTGAATCAAACGGTTCAACACGGAATAGGTGATGCCGAGCCGGTCGGGGTTTCCCTTTCCGCGAGGCATGTAGAACAACGTATGCGTCGGCTCATCCACGAAGAACTCTCCGGGTGCATCGAGCAAGCCAAGCTCGTCTTCCAGAAAGAATCGGGCGCCGGCATCCACACCGCCAAACGGACTGCCCTTAATGTCCAGCCTGTTCGTCTGCGGGGCAATCGCGGCAACCGGAAACACCTCGCGCACCCAGTCGCATTTTCCGCGGCCGTAAATGTGGATGCGCATCTTCGTTATCGCAGTGACCGGCGGCGCGTCCTCAGGCCGATAAATCAACCAGCCGGGCGGCCGGTCCTTCGCCGGGCTCTTGTCGCTCTCCTTCGGCGTGCCCCCCACGGTCACGAGATAACGTCCCAGCGCCGTCGGGAACTCAGGGTCGATTTCCAGATTCGGGAAGCGAGCCTTGTGAACCCGCTGGCCATTTTCATAGAGCGTGTGAAAAAGTGTTTTCGGCGGCAGCTCGATTTTCCAGATCCCGTCGCGATACGGCTGCCATCCCTTCAGCGGGACACTTCCCAGCAGCCGCGCTTTTCCCGGACCATCGGCGCTGCGATAGATCACGCGAAATCCATTCGTGCCGGAATCCGCCGGTGTGAATTGCAGAGGCCGGTTGAGCCGATACTCGCCGGCAGCCAGGTTCACCGACACATCGGCGGTCATGTTTTGCGCCAGTTCCCGTGCCGCCGCCTGGGCCCGCCAGAGCGTCCGGAACGGCGCTTCCCGTGTTCCCGCCGCCCCGTCATCTCCATTCGGGCTGACAAACACCGCCTTTTCTGTCCGCCAACTCGGCCCCGCCGCACAGCCAGCCGCCGTCAACGCAACCATAACCATTAAACGTATAACTGGATTCATATTTTTCCTTTCTCGATCACCGAATGTTCACGACGCCAATCAAAAAATGCACCGTCGATCTGGCCATCGTAAATCCAGAGCGGCAGCGGCAGTGAGGAGTATGGTTTCATGGTTTTATTTTCTCCAGTTTTCCAAACATGATGCGATCGGTGCTGCCGCCGGTGCCTTGGGTGACGGTGAACCAGATGGTGCCGTCGTGGAGGCGGAAGGTCGGATACTGGAAGGAGTTCGTGGACTCGAAACGGTATTTGCGTTCCCAATCCACGCCATCGCGCGAGACCTCGACATTGAAGATGTTGCGGCCCACACCGTGGCCGTCAGTGATGCGCGTGGCCTCCTGCCAGCCGAGGTAATAGATGCCGTTGAACTTGTCGAAGGTCGGCTTGGAATTGCTGCCCTTGGTGACGAACGGGCGGGGCTCGCCCTGGGTCCAGGTCCTGCCGTCTTTGCTGGTGGTAAAGACGTAGTTGCGATCGCCGCTCTCGGCGCGGCAGATCGCCAGCCAGGCGCCGTCGGGCAGCCGGTTGACGGCCGACTCGGTGAGTCGCAGGTCGGCCGGTTCGTTGTAGTGGCCGAGCACCTCGACGGTGTCGCGCGAATCGTTGAGCACTCCCAGCGCGTTTTGCGCGCCGGGGAAGTTGTTGATGACCGCATAAGTCTTGCCGTTGAAAACCTTGAACGAGTCAATCAGGTAGAGGCCGTAGCCCATGGCCTTTTTCTGAAAACCCTGCCGGGCAGCGTCGGCGTGAAAATATTTGGGCTGCATATCGAACGTGCCCGCGGCGGTCTTGAGCTTCACGCGATGGATGTCTGCTTGGAACGCGAGCGACGCGCTGTCGAAGTCGCGATACCACATCTGCGCCTCACGTCCGCCCGTTCCGTTCTGATCCTCACACGCAAAGAAGCAGCGCAGCGTGGTCTCGTTGAGCTTGAGGATGCGCGGGACGAAGCAGGCACCGACGGGCAGCGTCACGTTGGCAAACATCTGCTCGGACTTGGCAAGCGGAATCCGGCGCTCGACTTGGAGGCTCTTCAGGTTCACGACGGACAGCGTGCAGTATTCATCTTTGCCGGCGCCATGCCCCGGCTTAACGTCGTTGGCGATCGCGACCACGAAAGCCCGGTCGCCGACGATGGTCAGGTCCGCATCGTGCGCGCCCTTCACCTCCGGTCCGGTGACCTGGAAAATATTTGAAAGCACCTTGTCCGCAGCGGCCTTCGGGTCCCAGCCGGGCGGCAACAGCTTCGCTTGGCCGGCTTGCGGTTCAGCGGCATGCACTGCGGCCAGCGAAGCCAGCAGTAGGGCGGTGAGGAGTATTTTCATTGAGAGTTCTCTAAAGATCAGACGATGCCACTGATGTCCATGAGGTGAAGTTGACGGCCTTGGCCGGTGTGCGGGGAATCAATGCAGACCCAGCGTTCGTCGCGGCTGAGGCGCGGGTGGGTGTCCACGCGCCATTCGCCGGCGTATTCACGGGGGAGTGGGAACTTGCCGAGGTCAATACGGCGGTTCGTCGGGATGTGGTAGAGGTGCGGGGTCTGTAAACGCTGCGGACCTTTGGGATAGGTGTCGTTGAGCAGCCACTCGTTGTTCCGCAGGTAGCTGAGGTGGCCGCCGCTATCGAGCACGCCTTTACCGATCTCATCGACGATGCCGGAGTCCTTATCCTCGAACAGGAAATCGCCCCAGCCCTCAGTGCCAAGCCAGCCTTTGCCCTGCGAGAGAATGTGCGTGGCATCCCGCCAGATGAAGTGCGAGGCATAGCCGTTCGGAATGACGATGCGCAGATCGCGGCCGTCCATGGCGGCGGTGATGAGGCGCGTAAAATGACCGCCTTTCGGCTGCGTCCAGCGGTGAAACAGGATGAATCGTTTCCCGTCCGGGCTGCACAGCAGGTGATAGGCGTGGTGCTTGGAGTCGGGGTGATTCTCGAAGACCTTGCCGGTGGTGGCAAGTTGCTTGTGCGTGACGATGAGTTTCTCCGCGCCCGTCTCGAGATTGACATGCGTGACGCCGCTGCCCGCAGGCGCCATGTCGTCGAAAAAGCGGTCGCGAATGCCCGCGTAGCCGTAGCCCGGGCGGCAGTCGGCCACCCGCGCGAAATCACAAGACACGGCCTCCTTGCCGTTCGGGCTGAGCGCGTAGATGGGCGTCGGCAGCGTGCGCTTGTCGCCGGTTTTGACATCGAGGATGTGGCTGACGAAGCAATCCTTTTCGCGGTCGTTCCAGATGACCTTCGATTTGGTGCCGGGAATCCATTGCAACATGCAGCCCTGCTGCCAGCACCAGGCCTTTGATCGGCCGAGGGGAATCCATTTGTCCTTTTCGTGCAGATCAATCATGCCGACCTCGATCACATCGTCCGCCGTGGGCGATCGATGCTCGAAGCTGACTCTGTTGGTGAGCACAAAACGGTTGTCGGGCGAGAACTGCAATTTGTCGTAGTAGCCAAACCAGTGGAATTGCGGCCCGCTCGTAATCTGACGCACCGGTAGAAACGTGCCTGTCTCCGCGCCCAGCATGCGTCCGGATCCGAACAGACCGCAGGCGGCGGTCGCCGTCAAGGTGGTCTTCAGGAACTCGCGCCGGTTGATTTGATCAATGTTTGTTTTCATTATTGTTTATTCCTATCAGCGCCCATGTCCGTACGTGCCTGACGGATCGCCCGGAGGAGGATCTCCCGGATTTGCCGGTCGGGGTCCTCTGGATCGCGCGGGAAACGTCCCGCATCATCCCAGGCGGCGAGGGTGTCCCAAATCTTTCCGTCGCGAAACAGGGCGCGCGCTTCAGCGTCGAACAGCTCGGGAAGCGCGCAGCCTTCGACCTGTCCCCCGGCGTAGAGCCGGCGGAAGAGACCTGCCAGTTGCCAGCGGGCAAAGTAGATTCCGTCCACGCCCTTGGTGGCGTGCAGGGCTTTCTCGCAGAGGAACAGGATGTCTTCGGGTTTGCTGGTTCCGAGGATGCCAACGGGTGGATTGGCGGAACGGTGCCGGATCTCGTCCATGATTTCGACCACCTGCCGCTGGCGCAACAGCCACTCCTGCCCGGCCGGCGACAGTCCCTCGGACGAGATGGACCGGATGGCCGCAGTATACGCCTCAGATGCCTGTGGCATCCGATGCATCCAGTGCATTTCGCCATAAGGCCCACCGCCGGTGGCAACACCCCGCATCTCTTGGGCGATTCGGCGCGGATACTCGCGATAGAAGGCGCCAAGCGCGGATGACTGCGACCCCAAAAGATGTTCAAAAAACTCCTGCTGGAGCCGGTCCGCATCCAGCGAGGTGTCCCAGCACAACCGCCCCAACACCCAAAAGTCCGAAGCAAAGGAATTCCAGCCTTGCGCGTAGGACTCGAACAGGTAGCCATCCAAACCTTCCTTGGCAGCCGCGCGCAGGTCGCCGGCGATTAAATGCAAATTCGGGACCGGCATGGAATAGGTGCCATGCAACATCAAGTTTTCGAACAGCCAGATGCGGCCCTTGGCGACCGACTTCCACGCCGTGATCCGGTCGGCCAGATACGCGTTGTTGGATAACTTGGCCGCTCGGGGATCAAACGGGAGTTCACTCTTACCCGGTGGTCCTTCCGGGTCACGGAGCGCGAACCATTTATTTCTGGGATAGACGTCGAAATAGTGATCCATCGCCGGCGATGCATACGGGGCGGCGTCAACAGGCAGATCGTAGCGGTTGTGGTAGATGAAATTTTGCAGGCGGATGTCGGGTAACTCGCGGGCCACCGCCTGCGCCAGCGGAACGAAGAACGCCGCCCACTGATCCTTGGGCTGAAGCTTTTTGCAGCCCTCACACTGGCACCAATCAGCACCGTCATTGGGCGAGATCAGCCACTGGTTGACTTCGCTGTCGCGAAGAAATCTGACTCCATTCTTCACGAACAGAGCAATCGCTTCCTGCGAGGAGGCGCAACGCTTGATGTTGTAGTTCACGTGCCGTTGCCCCTTCGTGAAGGCGAAGTATTCGGGATGTTCCTTGCCCAGTTCCAGCGGGAGAAGCCGCTCAAAACTCCAGAGGTAGCCGACGATCTGGATGTCGCGCTTGGCTGCCTCGCGCCGGATCGTGGCGCCGAGGCGTTTCCAGCCATAGTTCTGGATTGCGCAAAGATGGTTGAACCCGTTCTTGGCCATCCAATCGAGTAACTCGCTGATTTCCCGCTCGGAATAGCGCTGGAGATTCTCGACCGGCGCCAGACCGCGCATCGCCAGATCCGCCCGCTGTCCGCGTTGCCCGACCGGGAAGACGAGTTCGTTCTTGCGGGGAATCACCTCGCCCTGCGCACCGGGATAGAGCCAATGACAGCCCTGTGCTTCGAGCAACGAGTAAACGGCGAACAACAAGGAGGCCGGGTTCGCTGCCGTGACTTCAATCATGTCCGGGGTCGTTTCGATCCGGAATTCATCGACCCCGGGAGCCATCCGCGGCGTGACCCCGGACACCGGGGACGTTTTGCCTCCCGTCACGAGCCGGACACGGTAGCCCGCATCCGCCCATTTCCCTTCTGCCAAGGCCAATCGGGCCGGCTCGCCCAGCATCCGCGAGAGATGCGCATCGAGTTGCTCCGCGGCAAAGCGGAGAACCTCCGGCTTAGTCGGCCCGCTGTATTCGATCTTCCAGCGCGACTTGGAATCGAGGCGAAACGTGGGAACGTTTTCGGCCGCGGCTACGGTCTGACCCCCGAACGCCAGCAACAGAGCGATGAGGAGTGTGTAGGGGTATCTCATGGCTGTTCCTTCGTTGTCATGTTTTGGTCATGATCTGTTAGCCTTTCACTTCAGCGATTCAGTCCGCTTGCCGGTGAGCTTGTCAAACTGCAGGCCGCCAAAGTTAAAGGGGGTGGCCTCAAACCGAACTCGTAACACGTGTCGGCCGGCGGGGAGGCGGACGGTTTGGGCCGGCAGCGGGCGATAGTTGCTCCAGTAGGCCTTGCCGGTGGTCAGGGTCGGGCTGAAGACGAATTCAGTCAGCAGCTGGCCGTCGAGTTCCAAGCGAATGCGGTCGTCCCGGTCGGAATAGCCGGCCATCGCGTCCGGGCGGGCCAGCATGGGGATGACCCGATAGTCGCCGCCCTCCCGGATGTCCACCGTGTAGTTGACCCAGAGTCCGCGATGTCCGGCGGCAATGCCGGATGGATCAGGCGTGTTGATGTGTTCCGTCGTGCGAAAACTCTTGTTCCAGGGCGGCTTTCCAAAGGAGTTTTCCGTGTAATAACTGAAATAGGCCGCGCCCGGGCCGCCTTCGTCGTAGTAGCCGGCCGTGATCTTGCCCGGAATGCTTTGTGCCTTGCCGAGGTAGGGCGTCGATGGGGCAACACCGGGCACAAGCACTTCCAGCTGCAGCGGTTCAGAAATGCCGATGAGGCCGTCGTTGTCGCGCGCCATGGCGATGAGAATGTTGTCGCCCCGGTAGATTTGTTTTGCGGGAAGCGTGAATGTTGCCGAGGCCGCAGACTGCTCGGCCCGGATCCGGCCGTTGGAAAACAGGAGCACGCTCGCCACTTTTCCATCGGCATCGTTGGCGTCGATTTGGAAAGTGACCTCCCCGTCCTGTTGAATGGTGCGCACGGGCCGGGCCAGCCGCAGCGTGACCTTCGGCTTCTGTTTCGTCCCGGGATTCTCCTGATAGACGCGCACGTAATCCACGGTGAGTTGGTCGGGCCAATGGCCGTCGGCGTAGTCGCCCTGATAACTTTTGGTCCGCACCGGGTCACGGTAGCACCCGGAAATGAGCACGTGCATCGGCTGCGTGGTCACCGGCACTTCGTGGCAGCCAATCCGCCACGTCTCCTTGCCGTCGCAGTAGAAGATGTATTCGAGCGGTGTCCACTCCACGCCGACGACGTGGAAGTCGCTCCAGGAATCCACCAGCACATTCGTGCCGCGCGAAACGCGGTAGAGCGTGTCGCCGTCAAGCTTGCCGACGCGCTTGTTATTCTCCATGGCTGACTCCAGTTGCGCGTCGAGGTGGACGTTGTGCGCGAAGTCGTTTTTCTTCTTCGGCTTGTAGAAGTCTTCAAAAATATCAATCTCCTGCCCCATCAGGAACGGGTTTGGCCCGACTTCGACGCCGTAAAGCCAGACGGCACCCCACCAGCCCGGCTCGCGGGTGAACCGCGCGCGCGTCTCGAAATAGCCGTAGGTCTGCTGGAACTTGCCCTTGGTTTCGACGCCGTTATGGTAGCGGTAGGTGCCGTCCGCATCACGCGTCACCTTCACCACAAAGTGGCCTTTGCCATCCACCTCGGCGTGGTCGTCGCAAAGCTGTCCTTTCGCGCCGTTCCACAAAAACGCTTTGCCCTGCGAACGCCGGGTCCACTTGGTTTCGTCGAGCTTGTCCCCCTCGAATTCGTCGCTGAAGACCAGCTTCCACTGCTTGTGTGACGGTAGCGTGGCAGGTGGCACATCGGCCGCGCAGAGCGCGGCCAGCGGCAGCAGCAGGGCGGCTAACGCGAGTGGTATGATTCGCTTCATACAATTACTTCATTTAAGAACAATCATTTCACCTCGGCTTTGTTTTGGAAAAATTGAATCGTCGCTGACAGTCCGTTGGCAAAATTGCTCGGCGGCGTGAATCCCGCCGCCCGCAGCCGGTCAATCGCCGCCAGGGAATGCTTCACATCGCCCGCCCGTTCCGGGGCGTGTTTGATTTCCGAACGCGAACCCGTCAACTGAACGATCGTGGTCGCCAGATCTTTGATGGTGATGCGCTGGCCGTAGGCGACATTGAAGACGCCGGTGGCTTTGGATTGCGTGGCAAAAAAGGCGTTCGCCGCCGCGATGTCTTTCACGAAAATAAAATCCCGCGTCTGGTCCCCGTCGCCGTAAATCGTGATCGGCAGGTGCTTCACCGCGCGGTCAATGAAAATGGGCACGGCGGCGGCATACTGGCTCTTCGGATCCTGGCGCGGGCCGAAGACATTGAAGTAGCGCAGGCAAGCGGTCGGCAACCGGCCTTCATCGGCAAACATTTTGCAGTAATACTCGCCGTCGAGCTTGGTGATGGCGTAGGGGCTTTTCGGCTCGGGAAACATCGTCTCGACTTTCGGGACCACGGGGTTGTCGCCGTAAATCGCGGCGGACGAACTCAAGACGAGCTTTTTCACGCCGGCCTTGGCCGCCTCCTCCAGCACGACCAGCGTGCCGGTGGTGTTGAGTTCATTGCATTCAACCGGCTTGGCCATGGATTCCGGCACACTGATCATCGCGGCTAGGTGGAAAATGTAATCCACGCCTTGAACCGCTTTGCGCACGGCGTCGCGATCCAAAATCGAAGCCTCGATAAACTCGTGTTGGAAACCGGCGAGATTGTGTTTGAAGCCGGAGCGCAGGTTGTCCAACACGCGCATCTCGGCCTTGCCTTGGAAATGCTCCACGATGTGGCTGCCGATGAATCCGGCGCCGCCGGTGACGAGGATTTTCATAAATTGTTAAAACAGTTTTGATTCAATACTGCGCAGTATTTAGTTAGGCAGAGGGCGAAAATTGGCCGCCCATTTCATCTTTTGCGTTTTGTCGGAGCGCAGCGTGATGCGCACGAGGCCGGGATTTTCAGTCGCCGGGGCGCTGGCCTGGTCAAGCTTCCAGCCGGCGGGCACGCGGATGCGCAGCTCGTAGGCATCGCCCGCGATGACTTGCGAGACACCTGAAAGCGTGTTGCCGGACCATTTTTCGCCGGTGACATCCACGATGCCCTGCGTGACATGGCGCGATGTGCTCAACAAAACCGGTCGCCCCTCGGCCGCGCGCACGGCGATGACTTTGCAGGAAGTCGGCGGCAGCTCGTAATTAAAGCAGTTTGTGATGTCTGGCATCAGCGAGTTGCCCCAGAAATCAAAAGCGTAATATGTCCTGGCCGGATCCAGTCCGGCTTTGCCGAGCGTCGCGCCGAGCGTTTGCGCATTGGTATTCCAGTTAAACAATCCAATCACATCGCGGCGAACCGTGCCATTGGTCGCGGTGACCAGCCAGGTCGCCGGCAGAAAATTGTCGAAATAATCCACCGGCCGCGCGGTGGCATGGTGCATCTGCACGGTGCGCTTCAGCACGTCGAGCCGCTCGGCGGGCAGATCGGGCAGCCAGTCACTGACGAGAAAGAATTGTCCGGCGATGGCGACCCACGAGGCGCCGAGGCGCGCCGCCTCCAGCGTCACCGCGCCCGTCGCTTTGGCATCGGCGCTGCTGGCGGCGGGCGATGCCCGGACTTTTGCGGGATCGGGGTCGTTCCACCAGACGCGGCCATTCAGGAAATAAAGCCGCGAGCCGCGAATCGGGCCGGTCCGGATGCCCTGCTTGTCGGCGTTGTAGTCCGGGCCAATGCGCATGGCATCCACCAGGCCGATGGCGCAGAGTTCGCGCATGTTCTGGGCGACGCAGCAGCCGGAGAAAAACACATCGTCGCCGGCGGCTTGGCGAAGTAGTTTCAAGCCGTTGCGATAGGATTCAATGTTGCTCACGAGCGGATCGTGGAACGGCTGGTTGTTGCCAAAGTGGTCGTCCTTGTAGCCGTCGTTGACGTAAACCTGCTCGCACGCCGCGCCGGTCCAGAGGCCGTCCATCTTGTAATACTTTACGCCCCAGTCATGCCGGTAAAGCTTGGCGATGCGCGTGAGTTGTGCCTGCACATCGGGATGCGTGAGGTCGAGACAGGTGCCGCCCCACGCAGTGTCGAATGGCTTGCCGTTGTCGCGCTTCACGAACCAATCCTGCCGGTCCTGGTATTCCGGGTCCTGATAATTGCGCGCGAACGGCAGCCACCACAAACCGAACGTCAATCCTTCCTTTTCCACGGCGGCCGCCACGGGTGCGATGCCGTGGGCGTAAGGACCGTCCGGACGGACGCGGTCGAAGCCGCGGCGCGGGCCATTGGGCTTGGGTCCGTCCTGCCATTCATCATCAATCTGCACGACGCCGAGGCCGAACGGCTTGAGTTCCTTCGCCACGAACTTCGCCAGTTCCACCGTGGACTTCTCATCGCCCGCCTGGCCGTGTTTTTCCGCATACCACGAACAATAAACTGCAGACGGCTCGCGCAGATGGATGTGGTATTGTTTCTTGATGGCGTCGGCGTATTGCTCCAGGCCGAGGCGCGCGTCATCGAAATAGCCGAGGACGAGCGTTTCGAGCACGGCGGATTTGCCGGGGGGAATCCGCAAATGGCCGTAGTCAATCTGCGCGGTGACCTGCACTAGGCCATTGGTCACACTGGAAAAGAAAACGCCGCTGCCGCGGTCTTCCGTGAGCCAGCCGGCAACCACCCCATGGCGCGTGGCGGGATCGGCGCAAGCGAGGAAAAGATAGCTGCCGGGATTTTTGTCCGGTGCCAGCAGGCCGCCGGTGCCCAGCGTGCGAAGTTTTTCCGCCGGTGCTTCCAAGCCCACCGTGAATGAAAGTGGGGCGACGCTTCGAATGTCCGCCGTGTTTATGCCGGCGTTGTGAAGTTCCTTGGTGACAAAAAGGAACGGCTCGTTGCCGCGCAGCTCAAGTGTCACTGTGCTGCCGTCGGCTTGAGTGACGGTGATTTTCCGGCGTCCGGTAGTCGCCGATGTGGCTCCGCCTTCCAGCCTGGCGTTGGCCACAAATGTTCTTCCGGTCCCGCGACTGGCGACGGAAAACGTTTGCGTTGTGTCGTCATATTTTACCGTCAGGATTTTGTTCTCGATGTGCGCCGCATAAAGCGCCGCCGGCGCCAACAGGGTCAGAAATGCCAGAAGTGTTTTCATGGTAAAATTCACGGGGCAGTAGCTTATTTCGTTTTACAGCGACTCCACCAGTTGGTTCATCTGCTCTTCCTGCTGGGTGATGGATTCCACCAGTTTGAATTGGGTCCGGCAGCGGTCGAGATTGTGGCCGTCGCGCTGGACTTTGAAATAGACGTCGCCCGCGAGAAAATCTGTCAGAAAGCGGAGGCCGATTTCAAAAGTGATCAGCTTGCCGGAGAACGGGAGCAATTTTTTCTCTGCTGTTGTCAGGAATTCCGCCGCCGAGCTCAGATAGCCGCGCGCCAGCGCCTCGAACATCGGAAACTGCATCTTCACCCTGGACAAATCGCGCTCGTCCTCTTTCGCCGGGCTGGTCGTGGTGCGCACCATGTCGCCGAAATCGTAAAGCGCCAGGCCGGGCATCACCGTGTCCAGATCAATCACGCAAATGCCTTCGCCCGTCGCATCGTCAAGCATGACGTTGTTGAACTTGGTGTCGTTGTGCGTAACGCGCTCCGGCAGATTTGCCTCCAGCAGCACGCGGCAAATCGCCTGATGGCGCAAGGCAAATTCGATTTCCGGTTTGGCCAGTCTGGCCCGGTTCGCGGTGTCGGCCTGAATCGCCTGTTCCAGTGCGGCAAACCGTTTCGGCGTGTGATGAAAATCAGGAATCGTGTCGTGCAGCCTCGGCGCCGGCAGGTCCGCCAGCAGTTTTTGGAACTGGCCGAATGCCTGCGCCGCCTTGTATGCCTGCGCCGCCGACTCCACCGCGTCAAAGGTCCGCGCCTGCTCGATGAAAATATACGCGCGCCAGATGTTGCCCTCCGCATCCCGATGATAGGCCAGCCCGTCGCGCGTTGGAATCAACGTCAGCACGCGGCGGCTCTGATCGGAATGGCCGGCGCTTTTTTTGCCGAGATGCGTTGTGACGCGCTGGATGTTCTCCATGAGCGCCACCGGATTTTTGAAAATATTGTGGTTGATGCGTTGCAACACATAGCGCACCCGCACCCCGCCTTGATCGAACACGACACAGTAGGTGTCGTTGATGTGGCCGCTGCCATAGGGTTCGGCGCTCAAGAACCCGCCGTGGATCTGGAAATGCCGCGCCACGCTCCGGACATCGTGCTTCAAATTCATATCAGATTTTCTGCCAGTCCGGCTTGTTGTCGTAAACCCAGCGGTAATAATCCTTCAATCTCAGTTCCGCGGCCGCCGCTTCGTCGAGAAACACCGTCGTCTTCGGATGAAATTGCAAGGCGGAGGCGGGATTCATGGACGTGATCGGGCCTTCCACCGCCTCGGCGATGGCGCGGGCCTTGTTCTTGCCAAACGCCAGCAGCACGCAGTGCCGCGCGTCCAGGATCGTCCCGATGCCCATCGTGATGCAGTGATGCGGCACCTCGGCCTCGCTGCCGAAGAAGCGCGCATTGTCCTTGCGGGTCTGGGGCGTCAGCGTCTTGATGCGCGTCCGCGAAGCGAGGGACGAGGTCGGCTCGTTGAAGCCGATGTGCCCGTCCGTGCCGATGCCGAGCACTTGTAAATCGATTCCACCCGCCGCCCGGATCTGTTTTTCGTAGTTGGCGCAAAATTTCGGAATGTCCTTTGCCAGCCCGTCAGGAATGCGGACGTTCTTCTGGTCAATGTTGACCTGGCCGAACAGATTTTCCCACATGAAGTGGTGATACGACTGCGGATGCTGCGGCGATATGCCGACGTATTCATCCAGGTTGAAGGTTTTCACTTTGCGCCAGTTCAGCTTCAGCGCGACCAGTTCCCGGTAAAGCGCCAGCGGTGTGCTGCCGGTGGCCATGCCCAGCACGGCGGCCGGTTTTTGGCGGATGAGTCCGGCCAGCAGGCGCGCCGCCACGCGGTTCGCCCCGGCGGCGGTGGGTTGAATGATGATTTCCATAGATCAGATTTGGCCAAGCCGGTGGTTTAGTTTTGATTTCACGTCGGCGGCGAAGCGTTCGATGTGACCGGCGGCAAACGCGACGATGTCTTTCGTCTCGTCGGCCACCAGCGGCGTCAAATCCATGCCGAAAATTAGTTGATTGGACCGGTCCGTGGCATGCGACTCGAAAAATGTCGCATTCGCCGCGCGCCGGCCCAGCGTGGCCAGGTCGTAGCGCTTCCCGCCGGCGATTTGGGAATCAAACACGCCGTTCAGCGCCGCGGCCAGATTGTCGCGGCCGCCCACGTCCATCAGAACTTTTTCCGGGTCATTCAGCCAATCCAGGTTGCGCCATACTTCGCAGCCGATGACGCGGTTCGGTCGCTGCTCGCGCGGGAGTTCCCGCATCGCTTGCAGCGCCGCGATGACCACGCCGATGTGCGTGTCATGCTTGTCCGCGAGATTGTGCGTATAGACCACTTCGGGCCGGGTCGCGGCGAGGATTTCTTTCAGGTCATTTTTCAGCGAGGGATCCGTCGCGCTCTTGATGGCGCTGCTCGGGTAATCCAGCTGAATCATCACGCCGTATTGGCCGACGATGGCGGCGTTGTTCTGTTCCGTGCGGCGGACAGCCATCATTTGCGCGTCGGAATATTTTTCATACGCGCCGGTGCGCGAGCTGCCCGCGCCATTGGTGCAGGTCACGCCGCCGAACCATCGGGTTTCCTTCGCAAAACATTCCAGGATGCCGTGGAAGGCCATGAATTCCAGATCGTCCTGGTGCGCGCCGATGCCGAGATGCGTGATGCGCGGGAGCGCCTCGGCCACCGGTTTGCCGTCCGGAACGAAGACTTGTGCGGTGGGTATTTTCAATTTCATAAATGCCTTTCTAAATAAAATTCAGCGTCCCCCAATCCTCGCGCCGGTGAAAATCCGGGCTGGCGTGAGGCGAGGTGGACGAATGGATTGGTGCCGGACGACCACGGGTGTAATCATAGCGGCTGAATGAAAACTTCCATTTCATTCCAGCTTCCGCCCGGTCCACAACGTCAACGACGCGGACAGGAACCGTTGCCAGCACCAGCCAGGTTTTATTCTCCGGCTGCACCCAGGTGCGCGAGTTGAAAACCCCGTCGGGCAGCAGCAGGTGTTCAAAGCGTTTTTCCGCCTGCGCGCGCCGCAAGGTGGCGGTGTCGGGAAAACGCAGTTGCAGTCGGTAATTATTCGGCGTGATGTGAAATTCCACGTAGCCCGGCGAATTCGCCGGCTGCAAAAATAGTTCCAGCACGTCGCCCAGTTCCCACATCCGCTGGTTGTATCCGGTGGCGCGGCTGAAAATGTCCGCGTCCGCCAGTTCGGCAAACACCAGCAGGGAATCTCCCCGCCAGCCGACGCGGACGGTCGCCGGGGCGAACTCCGGCTCCGGTTCCGAGCGCCAGGCCTGCCGCAATTCGCAGCCCTCCGCCGCCGCAAACGCCGCCCTCACCGCCTCCAGCTGGTCCGCGTCAAACGCGGGCAGCTCGCGGCATTTCAATTGCGGAAGGTTTAAGGTGGCGGCGGTTGACATTGTTATTTGCTCTTGGTTTCCAGCTGACTGGCTGCCATCGGCGGCGCGTCTTCACCGCGAATGTATCTACCCACTTGGCGCAAGGTTTTCACGTCAATATCGCGCAGCTTGCCGTTGTAATCCGGCCCGACATCCAACGAAAAGATATTCCCATATTTCACCGCGCCGAGGTAGTCGGTGTAAATCTTCTCGGCTGACAGGCAAAGGTGGTCGTGCTGTGGAAGCGAGTAAAACCACATCGCGCCGCCCTCGTGCTTGGGCAAAATTGGATAGGTGAATTCCGCAAGGCAATAATTTTTTCCTGCGGGATTTTTCATATGCGGGCCGGCGGCGCTTTGATCGGTGAGGGGGCCCGGACGTCCCATTTCGCCGAGGCGGATGTCGGCGTCGTTCTGTTCGCCGTGATTAAAACCGATGAAGCAGTCAGGCTGGAGCGATTTGCAGAACGCGAACGTTTCCGCATGGCTCAGACCGCCATCGCCGACGGCGTGGTCGAACCAGATGTATTCAACCGGTCCATATTGCGTGAGCAGTTCCTGGAGCTGCGCCTTCTTCATTTCAGGGTTGTATCCACCATTAGCCTGATAGCGGCCACCACCTGGCTTGTCGGGCCAGGCCCACTCGCCCTCGGAAAAATAAAGCACGAGCTTGATTCCGAACTTGTCGCAGGATTTTCTCAACTCGGCCAGCACGTCCCGCCCCAGCGGCGCCTTGGTGACTTTGCGGCCGGTGGTCTTCGTATCCCAGAGGCAGAAACCGTCGTGATGCTTGGCGAGGAAAAGGATGTAGCCCATGCCTGCATCCCTCGCGGTTTTTGCCCACTGGTCGGTGTCGCAGTGCTTCGCGGCAAAGAGATCAATATTCGTCACGCCCGGTGTCCATTCCTTGCCGGAAAACGTGCTGAACGACCAGCACACGAACATGCCGAAGTGAAGGTTTTTTAGCGCCTGGACGCGGACCTCCAAAACACCGGCGGAAGGCGGGGCGTTGGTTTGGGCATTCAGCCGGACCACCCCCGGCGTAGCCAGAAACAAGGCCAGGCTGGCTCCGATGAGCAGATGGAGAGAAGCGGTTTTCAAAAGTTTATTTTTAACTTCCGGCAAACTCGCCGCCGCCACGGCCTGGCCGACGCGGCGCGATTTTTCGTCGGGAACGTGCAGGGCGATTTTTGCCGCGATTTCGGGAAATTCCAATTTCAAAACGGCCCGCGCTTTTTCAATCACGATGTCGCCGCCCCGGCCGGTGGTCACGCGGCCCAGAATCAGCACGTCGTTGAAATCATAAAAGTCCGCGTAGTGCGCCAGCGTGTAGCCGAGGTAGATGCCGATGGTCTCGTAAATCCCGGCCGCGCGCGCATCGCCCTTCGCCATCAGCGCCTGGACTTCCTTGAGCCGTTCCGGCTGGCCCATGTTCTTGGGCAGGGAAATTCCAGCCGCTGGCAAAAGCTTGTTCACCGCCTGCTGGGAAAAATATAGCGCGCCCACGCCGCGGTCGCCGGACCATTCATCCGCGGCGGCGGCGGGATTATAATCCACCGGCGCAAACGCGAGTTCATTCAGCCAGCCGAGGATGCGGCCTTGCTTGTCCATGAACCCGGCGGCTTCGCTCGACCCCATCGCGAGGCCGAGCATGCCTTTTTTGCGCAGCGACAGCGCGCCCGCCAGCGCCGTCACGTCGCCGTCGTTCATCACGACCAGCGGCACGCCCCATTCCTTCTGGATGCGTTTGAAAATGCCCGCCGCCTTCGGATAATCCTTTTTCGGAATCGCGCGCAGCAGCGACGCCACGCGGATTTCATTATCCACGATCACGCCGGCGGAACTGCCGCCGATGGCATCCACGCACGGCAGATGCGCGGCGGCGCGATGCAACGCGGCGGAGATATGATGGTAATGATATTCCGGGTTCGGCTGGCTCTTCGGATCCCAGGGTGTTTCTTCCGTGAAAACCGCCTCGCCGTTCACGACGGCGGAAACCTTGTAATCGCTCGCGCCCAAATCAAAACCGATGCGGCCGCCCTGCAGATGGCCGCCGGCGGAAACCTGCATTTCTTTCGCGCGGGGCACTTTGGCGGGCGTGGTCACCACCACCTGGAATTTTTTCCCGTAGGCCGTGCCCATCAGGTCGCAGTCGAACTTCCGGGCCCCGCGCGGCGAGTAGGTCTTTTTGATGAACTCGCCGATGGTCTTCGGGCCGCCGACAAAAACTTTCCAGCCGCCGAACGCCCACAGCAGGAATTTTAAGTTGCGCTCGACGTAGCGCAGCGTTTCGGCATCCGCTTCGGCGCGCACGATGGTTTCAAAGCGCGCCATCAGCCCGCACTCGCGCTCGAGGCCGATGACCAGCGGCACGAAGGCGCCGGATTTTTTAGCGGCGGCAACGTAGTTGCGATTGACAAGGACGGCAGGTTGAAAACCGGGGTCCAGCGGTGGTGTGAATTTCAGGTTCATTTTTTTGCAGGCGGGACGCTGAGCCAGCAGACATCACCTTGGGAATCCGTGCCGCCGCTGCCGACAACCTGAGCGCGGAGCGTATATTGCGCCCCCGGCTTCGGCACCGGCACATTCAACGTGTAATCCGGCCGGCGTGGCCGGACATCAGCGGAACCCGAAAAACCGGCGTGCGTGTCACGGCTGATTTCCTTGCCGTCCTCCAGCAACGCCGCCCACGCGACATTAATGCCCTGCGCACCGACGGTTTGATTGAAATTCACGCTCACTTTGCCGGCCTTGGTCGCTTTGGTGGTCACGTCCCATTCAATCACGGCGGGTTCGGCTTTGATTTGCTCCGGTTTCCACCCGCCGATTTTGAATTCGGCCACGCCGTCGCCCAAGGCGGAGGGACGATAGCTCACACCCAGCTTGTCGAGGCGCTGTTCGTTGGTTTTAAGACGGCGCAGGAAGCTGTCATAATTGCGCGCTGCTTTCGGCGACCAGGTGACCTCGGCCAGCGCGGAAAGGCGCGGGAAAGCCATGTATTCGACGTGTTTGAGGTTGGGAATGTATTCCGTCCAGATATTTCCCTGTGCGCCGAGAATATGCTTCTGCTTGTCGGGGGCAAGTCCGGCGGGAATGGGTTCCAAGGCATAAACCCTTTGGAGCGGCAAAAATCCGCCGATGGAATAAGGCTCCGTCGAACGATTCCGCGACTGGTAATAATCAAAATAGCAGTTCGCGGTCGGCGTCATCACCACATCATGGCCTTGGCTGGCGGCTTCGCGTCCGCCGCCAATCCAGTCCATGACGGCCGCATTTTGCGCCAGGCCGCCTTCCAAAATCTCGCTCCAGCCCAGAATGGTCTTGTGATGCGCATTGACGATTTTTTCGATGCGCCGGATGAACCAGCTCTGCAATTCCTCTTCGGTTTTCAAGCCTTCGCGCTTCATCAACGCCTGGCAGGCTTCGTCCTTTTTCCACGGTCCCTTCGGCACCTCGTCGCCGCCGATATGAATGTATTTCGAGGGAAAAAGCGCGAAGACTTCCGTCAGCACGTTCTCCAGAAATTCAAATGTCCCCTCTTTGGCGGGCGATAAGATGCCGGGATTGATGCCGGCCTTGAGCGGAATAATGAACGGGCCGGGACCGCTGCCGTATTCGGGATAGGCCGCCAGCGCCGCCAATGAATGGCCGGGCATCTCGATTTCCGGAACGATTGTGATGTGCAGCTTCTGCGCGTAAGCCACGACTTCACGAATGTCTTTTTGCGTATAGAATCCGCCGTAGCGTCCATCCCGGCCGTAAGCCGTGGTGGAATTGGTCGCCTGCCCAAAACCCACGCCATCGCGCCAGGCGCCGACGCTCGTCAGTTTGGGATATTTTTTGATTTCGATGCGCCAGCCGTTGTCATCCACCAGGTGCCAGTGGAAGGTGTTGAGTTTGTGCAACGCCATCGCGTCAAGCACTTGTTTCACCTCGTCCTTCGTGAAGAAATGACGGCTCACGTCGAGCATCAGCCCGCGCCATTGAAATTGCGGTCCATCGGTGATATTCACGCAGGGAATCTGCCATTCGATATTTTTCACGGCTTTGGGTGAATAAATTTCCGGCGGCAGCAGTTGCAGCAAGGTCTGCACGCCATAGAAAAGTCCAGCGGAAGTCGCGGCGCGGATGAGCACGCAATCCTTCGTCACGGAAAGCGTGTAGCCTTCCGCACCCAGCGAAACGTCGGCGCCGCTCGTTGTCAGCACGATACCGCTCGCGCCGCCGGTTTTGTCATCCACGCGGAATGAATTGCCGGTCGCCTTGCGCAACCGGGCAGCCAGAAACTCCGCCGCATTCTTTGCCAACTTGTCGGCATGAATCCGCGTTTCCGGCAATAACCTGAACGCGCCTTCCTTCACCTCCATTTTTTGCGGCTGCGGAATGATTGCGGGTTCGTTAACGGCCAGCACCGTTGCCGCCAGCGACACGGTGACCAGTCCAATGATGAGTTTTAGTTTCATAATTTTTAAGTTTCAGATTTTCTCGGCAATGCCCAGCGGTTTCATGGTTTTCCACAAGCCGCGGGTAAAGTCAGGGAGGTTCACCGGCAGGCTGCCCGTGGCCACCGAGCGAACGGAAGTTTCCAGAATGCAGCTCCACGCCGCGGCGTCATACACCACGCTGTCGGGAGTCAGGCCTTGACGGAGACAGTCCATCAACCGCCAGTTCATCACAAAATCCATGCCGCCGTGGCCGCCGCCCTTGGCGCGCTCCGCCAGCTTCTTCCACAGTGGATGGGTGAATTTCTGGCGCATGATGGCCAAGTCCGCATCGGCGAGCCACTCGTGGGGACCCGACGCTTTCAGACCGTAACTCTTTGGTTCATTGATGGCTAATCGCGCGGGATAGTCGAAGAAGGTTCCGCCGGTGCCATATAAAGCGTTGATGCGGCTGTAAGGTCGCGGACTGACGACGTCGTGCTGGATCATGATGGTGCGGCCGAGTTCGGTCTTGATGATCGAAGTGTTCATGTCGCCGCAGACATATTTTTCGGCGGCGTGCTGGTCGCTGTTGGGGTGGCGCTCGTCGCGATATTTTTTCAATCCGCGTTCCGGTGAACTGACCGAAACCAGAAATTTGAACTGGTCGCCGCGTCCTATTCCGAGATATTGAGCCACTGGTCCGAGGCCGTGGGTCGGATACAGATTGCCGTCGAGATGCTGGTGATAATCACGCCGCCAGTCGCCTTCGCCGCCCAGCGAAAATAATACGCCGCGCAGGTCGTGGAGATACGCGCATTCGGCATGGGTCAATTCGCCGAACACTCCCTGCCGCGCTAGGTTGAGGACGAATAGTTCATTCTCCCCGTAACAGCAATTCTCCAGCATCACGCAATGCCGCTGGGTGCGCTCGCTGGTATCCACCAGGCGCCAGCAATCCTCCACCGTCACGGCGGCCGAGACCTCGACGAAGGCGGCTTTCCCGTGCTCCATGGTCCGCACCGCCATCGGCACATGCCAGTTCCACGGGGTCGCGATATAGACGACGTCAATGTCGTCGCGCGCCACCATCTGCTCCCAGATATTCTCGGTGCCGCCGTAGATGGCCGGACGTTTGCCCCGCTTCTTTTCGCAGACATCGGCGGCTTGAACGGCCCGCTCGTTCCGCAAATCGCAAACGGCCACGACCTCGACAAATTCGAGGCCGAGGCAGGATTGCACATGGGTCATGCCCCGGCGCAGGCCGATAACGGCCACCCGCACCCGCGGCAGCGGCTTCGTGGTGAGATTATGCACCGGCTTCTGACCGGCGGGCCGCGGCCGGGTCTGACCAATGTCTGGAGGCGAACTTGCCGCACTCGCTGACCCGGCTGATTGTCCGGTGGCGCAGCCGGCCAGGGATGCTCCGACGCCGGCCAGGGCGGAGGCTTTGAGAAAATTCCGGCGGGATAGATTTGAATTGTTCATGTCGTTTGGATGCGTCCGGGTTGGTGGATTATTTCTTCCCTTCAAAATGTTCCTCGATTTCCTCGAGGGTTTTTCCCTTCGTTTCCGGCAGGAAAAACGCTGCCGTGATGAAATAAATCACCGTGCAGCCGGCAAATGCAAAGAACATCGTGGCGTAGCCGTGCTTGCCGACGGTCGGCAGGAAGATGGCGGCGATGGTGGTGGAGACGGCCTGGTTGATGAGCAGCGCGATGCTCATGCCGTTGGAGCGGATGCGCGTGGGCATGAGTTCGGAGAGCGCCAGCCAAACGCAGACGCCTGGGCCGACGGCAAAGAAGCCCACGAATACAAAGGTGCAGAGGGCGGTGAGCCAGCCGTTCCGGGTGCTGGGCACGGGCGTGATGAGGGCGTTCTCAATCTTCAGCGGTGCGGTTCGCGATTTTTCGAGGTTCGCAAACGGGTTCTTGAAGAAGGATTCCACCGAGGACGAAGGCAGGCTGGCGTTGCGGCTGATGGAAATTTCCGCGCCCAGATCCTTAGACCGCACCACGGCGGAGGCGGAAGTGAAATCGCCGCAGGAATAAATCACACTCATGGTCACGGGCTGGCCGGTGATGGCTTTGCCCGCGTTGCCGGCGGCGGCGATCAATGCGGCCGCCTGCGCCTCGCCAAACACGATTTTGACAACCTGATCTTTGACGGGAACTTTCGTGCCGTTGGAGAGAACTTTCTCGCTGTCCACTTCCTGCACCATGACTTGCACGGCGTCTTTCACGTCCACCCGGAGTTTTTCCGTCTTGTTGAAGATCAGCCCGGCGCAGATGAGCGAAACAATGATGCCGGCGCTGCCGAGCGAAAGCAGGAACTTCCGGCCCTTGCGGTCCACGAGCGCGATGGCCCCCATGGTCATGATGAAATTGACGGCGGTGAGGATGACGTAGCCAAGGTGCGCGTCCTTGTCGCTCAAGCCGGCCTGGATGAGGATGGTGGCGTTGTAGCCGATGATGGAGTTGATGCCGGTGGCCTGGTTGCAGGCGAGAATGACGCACGCCAGCACGAAGGGGATGACGTATTTGCGGCTCAACAGCGATTCCTTGATCTTTTCGCCGGTGCTGGTGGACTTGGCTTTTTCAGCCGCAGCCGTTTCCTGCATCTCCTTCAATTCGGTGTCGGCCTGTTCCTCCGTGCGGGAACGGAGCAGCGCGGTGCGGGCGGCGTCTACCTTGCCCCGGCGGAACAGCCAGCGCGGCGATTCCGCGACCACCAGGCTGCCGAGAACGAAAAGAATTCCCGGCGGGAGTGACACCCAGAAAATGCTGCGCCAGGCGGTGTCTTTGAACGCATAAAGTTTGGCGGGATCGCCGAGTTTCGCGATTCCCTCCACCTTGATGCTGAAATAAAATCCAATAATCGCCGCCGCCACGATGCCCAGCGTGAGCAGCCACTGAAAAACTCCCGTGCCCTTGCCGCGGTTGGCCGCGCCGAGACATTCCGCGAGATACAGCGGAATAACGACGCCAATCAAGCCGGCGCTCACGCCCTGCAACAGCCGGCCGATGACCAGCGCATTAAAACCATGCGCCAGCGCGATCATCGGGATGCTGGCCACAAAAAGAATGCCGCTCAACGCCATCAGTTTCTTGCGGCCCATCAAATCCGCCAACACGCCGGCGAACAGCGTTGAGATGACGCTGCCGAGCAGCACGGCGGCCACAATGATGGAAAGCTGGCCGGCATTGATGAGCTGCCCCGTGGCTGCGTCCTTGAACGTGGCCTCCAAATACGGAAGCGCCCCGGCGATGATGCCGACGTCAATCCCGTAAAGCAGTCCGCCGAGGCCGGCGACCAGCAGCAGGAAGCGGTTGTAGCCGGTTTTGGAAGGGCCCGTAGCTGGGGCGGCCGGTTCGGTGTTGGTTTTCATATTTTGGAAATGGTGAGCGGTTAATTTATTTTTCGGAGGCTGGATTCGCGGAGGGCGAGCTGGGGTTGCAGGATTATTCTCTGCATGGCTGTCTCCGGATGGTCCAGGCGCTTCATCAGAAATTCCCAGGCCGCCTTGCACATCGCCGAGACCGGCTGAACCAAGGTGGTCAGCGGACATTCCAGATATTCGGTGTCCTCAATCCCGTCGCAGCCGACCAGCGCCACATCCTCCGGCACGCGCAGCTTCAAGTCGCAAAGTCCCCGGTAAATCCCCAGCGCGGCGTCATCCGAATGACAGAAAATCGCCTCCGGACAACCGTTTTGGCGAATGTAGTCTTGAATCAATTGCCGGATCACCGGGCGCTGCAAATCCGTCAGCGGATAGTAGATAAATTCCGGTTTCAAGCCGGCTTTCCGCATGGCTTTCTGATAGCCCATCCGCCGGCTGGCCTGGGGCTGATCTTCTCGCACGAAGGTGGCGTGAGCGATCCGGCGGAAGCCGGAATCCAGCAGATGGCTCATGACCGCCGCGGTGCCGGCTTCCAAATCCACCTGCACCGCATCGGTCTCGCCAAAGCAATTGGCTCCCATGCTGACCATGGGAATCGGGCGGGCCGGAGGCTGACGGTTGAAATAATCCAACTGGCTGGGGAGATCCACCGCAATCACACCATCCACCGGCACATGCGACAAGATCTGTTTGGCATCCGCTGGAACAACCTCGCTAATGATCAATTCATAGCGCGCCTGCTTGACCAGCCGGTTCAGTTCGCGCGCCACATGGTTGTTGTGCGTGGAAATCTGATCGGGAATCCACAAGGCGATGATGCCGGTGCGATTGCGCCGCAAGGCTCGCGCATGAGGATTGGGGTGATAACCCATCGCCCGTGCGGCATCCAGAATCCGCTGCCGCGACTTCTCACCCACCTGCGGATAACCCGCCAGGGCAAAAGTGACCAACTGCCGGGAGACACCCAGCTTGCGAGCAATTTGTTCCTGGGTAACCATGGATTATTGCGGCGCGTTTACTGGCGATGGCGCGATGAAATCCGTCGCCGTTGGAGCCACGCGGATTGCCCCAAGCGTCTTGAGAAAACCATGACGGCTTGAATTCATATCATTGGTTATCTCGTGATAAATATATCTTTCTGGTCGGCAGTCAACTTTATTTTTGCCGTTGTGGCGGAGATGCTTCTTGGCTGGGCATGGCTTCAGGCGGGGATCAAATCCGGCGTGACTAATGAAAAATCATCATTAGTTTAAACATGGAAACCCCATGAAGAAATTCACCCAATCAATTTTGGTTGCCCTTTTAACCGCTTTCACCGGCTCCGCTGCGGATAAAACGGCGGCCAACCCGGAAGCGATGCGTTCGCCAGTGAATCAGGTTTTCCAGTTCATGCACTCGGGGACCTTTGAATACAGCGTCAGCAACAAAGTTTCCGCCACGACCTATCTTTGGATTCCGGATCATTGCCGCCGGTTGCGCGGTCTGCTCATTCTGGGACGCAATGTTCCTGAACATATGCTGGTTGGCCATCCGGCCATTCGCGCCGCCTGTGCCGCCAATGATCTTGGGATCTTTTGGAGCACGCCCAGTTTTTACAGCTCCAACAACAAGGACGCCCAAAAGACAGCCGCCTTCCTTCAGCAATTGCTGGCCGGTCTTGCGAAAAAGTCCGGCTACGACGAGGTCGCCACCGTTCCATGGTTGCCCATGGGTGAATCCATGCATTTAGGCATGGTGAATCACCTGCTCGACGCCGCACCGCAGCGTTGTATCGCGGGAATTTACGTCAAGAATGCCAGCTTCAATTACAAAAACCGCGAAACTCCTGTCTTGATGTCCGTCGGCACTTCCCAGGAATGGGATCAGGAAAAAGTGGATATCCGGACGCGATGGCAAAATATTTTCTTCTATGAAACGCTCCGCAAAGAACGCGCCGCCTTTCCTAACTGGCCGGCGAGCCTGCTGGTGGATGGCGGCAGCGGACACTTCGAATGTCCGGAGGTGATGGTGCGTTACTTTGCCAGCTACATCACGGCGGTGGTGAAGGCACGCGTGCCAGCAGATTCCAACCAAGGGCTGCTTCCGTTGGCGCAAAATATCGGTTGGCTGGCGGGTTTGCCGCTGCCGTGCCAGGAAAGTTTTCCACCCATCGTCTACGACCAGGCCAATCCAGCCAGCCGCAACTCGCCGTGGTTTTTGAATGAGCAACTGGCGAATGATGTGTTCAATCTGGCGGCGATCAATTGGAAAGCTGGAACGCAAATGCCTGCGTTCAGGAATTCCAATGGCTCGCCGGTGCCGATGACCTATCGCGGTATCACTCGTCCGGTTCCCATCCAAACCGGAGCCGACGGAGTAACCTTTGAGTTGAAAGGCTGTCTGCTGCCCGCCATCCCGACAAATTTCGTCGCGGCGGGTAAGCCGCTAGCCCGCGCGCCGGGTTCGCCTTCCGTGGAATGGGTTTGCGGCGCGGTGGCGCCTTTGGGACAGGATAAGTTTCGCATCGCTCTGGATCGCACTTGGCCGGGCAGCCCAATTTATGTCGCCGTTCGACACAAAGGGAATGCAGCCATCCGTTCCGTGGTCGAGCCGGGCAGCATTGACCTCATTCCGAACTCGTCCGGAGCGCCCCAGACCATCACGTTCGCGCCCATTCCTGATCAGCCCGCCGGAAAAATCACGATTCCCTTAAACGCAACTTCCGACTCGGGCATGCCGGTGGAATTTTTCGTCGTGGCCGGGCCGGCCATCGTGAAAAACGGAAACCTCGAATTAACCCCCATTCCCGCGCGAACCCGATTTCCTGTCGCCATCACCGTGACCGCCTGGCAATGGGGCCGCGCTATTGCCCCGCAGATTCAAAGCGCCAAGCCCGCGACCCAGTCATTTCACATCTCCAAAATGTGAATCCGGCCCGGCGATCAAAAGCTCAACCCCACAATTGCCGGTCCAGCGAACGATATTGAATCGCCTCGCTGACGTGGTCGGCGCTGATTTTTTCCATGCCCGCCAGATCGGCAATCGTCCGCGCCACCTTCAAGATGCGGTCGTAGGCGCGGGCGCTCAAATTATATTCCGTCATTGCCTGCTTCAGCAAATCCCGTGTGGTCTCATCCAGTTCACAAAATGATTTGAGTTCGCGCGTGCCCATCCGGGCGTTGCAGGTAACTTTGGGTTTGCCGGCAAACCGCGCCTGTTGAATCTTCTGCGCGGCCACGACGCGCTTGCGGATTTGCGCGGAGGTTTCGCCGGGCGTGGCGTCGGCCATCTCGCGGAATTTCACCTGCGGCACTTCGATGTGCAGATCAATCCGATCCAGTAACGGCCCGGAAATCCGCCCGAGATAATTCTGGATTTCGCGCGGCGAACTCTTCGACTCGTGCGGCATTTTTCCGTCCGGCGTCGGGTTCATCGCCGCCACCAGCATGAATTGCGAGGGAAACGTCATCGTGCCCGCCGCGCGCGAAATGGTGACCTGGCCCTCCTCCAGCGGCTGCCGCATCGTTTCCAGGACGCTGCGCTTGAACTCCGGCAGCTCATCCAGAAATAAAACGCCGTTGTGAGCCAGCGAAATTTCGCCGGGTGTGGGATTGATGTTGCCGCCGAGCAGGCCGGCATCGCTCGCCGTGTGATGTGGGGCGCGGAATGGCCGCTGCGTGACCAACGCCTGACCGGATTTTAATAGGCCGACAATGCTATGAATCTTCGTCGTCTCCAGCGCCTCATCTAGCGTGAGCGGCGGCAGAATGGTCGCTAGCCGCTTCGCCAGCATGGATTTGCCGGTGCCGGGTGGGCCGATTAATAGGACGTTGTGGCCGCCGGCCGCCGCGATTTCCAAGGCGCGCTTCACATTCTCCTGTCCTTTGACATCGGCAAAATCATTCTCATCCGCGTGGTCGTGCGCAAAGATTTTTTCCAGATCCACCTTGGCCGGCGCGATGCGGATTTCGCCTTCCAGAAACTGGGCGGCTTCACGGAGATTTTGCACGGGAATGACATTCAAGCCCCGCACCACCGCGGCTTCGGCCGCGTTTTCGATCGGAACTAAAATTCCGTTTTTTCCGTCCGCCTTGGCCTTCAAAGCCACCGGCAAAACGCCCTTCACCGGTCGCACGCCCCCCGTCAAGGCGAGTTCGCCGAGAACCACAAACTGGTCGAGTTGGTCGGTCTCCATTTGCTCGCTGGCCGCCAGCATCCCCATCGCGATCGGCAGATCAAAGCTCGGCCCTTCCTTTTTCACATCGGCCGGTGCGAGGTTGATGGTGGTTTTTCCCATCGGAAATTTATAGCCGGAATTGGTGAGGGCCGTGGAGACGCGATCTTTGGATTCCTTGACCGCCGCGTCGGGCAGACCGACGAGCGCAATTAGAGTGTCGCCGTGGCCGCAGTTGACTTCCACCTCAACCGCGTAGGCATCTATGCCGTTCAATGCTGCCGAGCAAACCCGCGAGAGCATGGCTGGATGTTTCCCGAGCGGACGCCGCGATGCAACTCGATTTTA
>CAIOIC010000054.1 GCA_903858275.1 uncultured Verrucomicrobia subdivision 3 bacterium
CAGTAACTGCCCCCGCTCCGCCCCCAACGTCGCCTTTCGGAACCCCGACGGATCCATGGTCCTTGTTGTAGTCAACACCGGGGGGCGGGAGCTCGTCTTCAGTTTGCACTGTTCACGGTATACGTCCACCTTCCGGCTGCGGGGGCAATCCATCGCCACCTTTGTCTGGCGGGGACGTTGAGTTCCTCAAGGTGGGTGGCATCAAGTGTCTTGAGTGTCGCAGCCTGCCTTCCCCCCAGGGGCAGATGCCCCTATCTGGATAGAGGCATAAGAGGCTTAGGTTTTGGTGAGATGACAACCCAGGCCATCGCCCATTTACCCTTGAACCAAACCAAACCAAATAACTGGTATGCCTTCTCACCCCATAGGTGGCTGGTTTTGATCCGCCCGGTGACATGGGTAAGTTCATCTCGTACGTTGAGTGTCGGCGTGGCGGGTGTCCGCAGAATAGGGGCGGTGCCGGCAAACTGCGTCACCACCGATTCAGCGGTGCGGGCGGTCAGGGGTCCGAGTTCCGGCGGCGTGGGCAAAGAACAGCAGGAGCAGATGCAGCGTTTTCATTTCAGCACGGGCCGGTTGCCGCCGACACGGTCTTGCACGCGCGGGAGCCGGGCGTAGGGGGCCAGCACCCAGACGGTCTGGCCGTCGAGCGTCTTGCGCACCACGGGCATTTCGTCGCCGTTGATCACCGCGGTGACGTTCGGCGCGTCGGTGCGGATCAGGATGTCGCTGGGGTAGGTGCCGAGGTCTTGTGCGATTTTCGCGCGCCAGTGGACACTGCTCCAGAAGGGGCGGAAGCTCGCGTCAATCTTCAGTTCCAGCGTGCGATCCGCAGCCTGACTGGCGACCAGCTTCCCAAAGGGGAAGCGCTCGCTTTCAATCCGGGCGATGGGCGTGACCAGCGTAAGGGGAAGCTGAAGGGGTGGATGAGGTTGGTAGGCGACATAGGTCCGTGACGGTGCGGTCGAGAGCAACCAGACGGTCTCGCCGGGCCTGGTCTTCAGGCTGGCGTCGTGCGTGTGCAGCTCGGTTGGTCCGACGGCGAACTCGGGCGACTGGAGGTGGCGCACCACGGACTGATCTTTGCCGTCCACGCGTCGCACGAGATAATTCTCCTCGTAGCAGTGCCACTTCAGCTCCAGGCGGCGTCCGGGCCGCTGGTATTGAATATGCCGAATGAAACCATCAGCCGACTCCTTCACTTTGGCCTTGAGCATGATGTCGCGGAACCGCTCGAAGGAACGGTATTCGGCGGGGTCACCCATTTCCACGACGAACCCGCTGCGGGCTTTCACCCACTCCTCGTCGGCGATACCGTCAATGGAGTCACCCACATAGTTGTCTTGATACAGCACGATTTGGCGGGTTCGTTCCTCAATCGTCGTCTTGCAGGGGCCGCGCAGGTGGGTTGTTTCGAGCGGGCGCACTCCCACATAGGTGTCGCCGTCATGGATGAACCACCAATCCCCAGGCTTGAGTTCGAGAGGCAGGTGTGTGACCGGTTGGTCGTTGACAAAAACGCCCTCCAGCCCTGGTTGCCAGCGGAAAAGGAACATGCCGGCCGACACGCGGTGGAGTTTGTTGGCGACGGGTAGGACGTCGTCCGGGCCGCGGTTTCGTCCCGAATAGGTGTAGAGGAGCGTGTTCTTGTGCTGCAGGACACCGGCACGGCCCCGCTCCGCGAACTCCCGCATCCACGGCCCGGGCATGCCCGTCCAATCATCCTTGAGAGGTTGGTCGGGACGGTTGTCGAAGTAAAGTTCGGTCCGGTCCATGAAGGCAGCGCCGTTGAAGACATAATGCGGATAAAGAGCGGCGGACCGCTTGGGGCTGCCGAGGGGAGCCGCCTTTGGGGCCCGACTGTCGTTCCACCACGCCGAGGCGTAAACCATGCAGCCGGAGGCTTCGTAGGGATGGTTGATCGAACCAAGGGCGTACTGGGCGGTCTGGTAGTTGACCATTTCGCCCAGCACGGGACCGGGCGGCGCATCGGAAAGACCCGGCAGTTTCGGGTAACGATTCATCCAAGGGATGAGTTGCACCGAACAGTGCAGCTCGTTCGGGAACTGCTTGCGCCAGGCGACGTCCTGCAGGTAGGCGGGCAGGTCAGGCACCATGCCTTCCACGTCGTCCAGTGACCAGCGGCCGCCGGTGACTGGTTGCCGCCAGACGCCCCAGTCGAAAAATTCGTTGAGCCAAATCGGCTTCTCGACGCCCGTGGCGAATTGCAGGCGATCGCCGCTCGTGCCCAGCCAGGCGCCGGGCGCCATGCGGCTGCCAGGCCCGGTGATTCGTTCCACCACCGGCGACCAGGTCAGGAATCGGTTAAGCCAAAGCCGTTCGGCGATCAGGCGGGTCATCCGGGCCAGTTCCGGATCCTTCAGGAACGCCTTCATTGCGTCGTAGCCGTTAGAGCTACACCAATGTGCTTCCAGCACGTTGAACTCCGGGATGTCTCCGCTCAGGCTCAGGTTATCCAACTCGCCGCGCAGTCCCCAGTAAGCGGCATCCTTCACGCCTGGATTGCCGGTGACGCACCAGGTCAAGGCCAAGAAGCTCAGGTAGTCATGGGCATTTGCACCGTTGTAACCGGGAGCGTGCATCCACAAGGTAGGTTCCACGTCGGCGGTTTCGGTGTGGAAGGCCGTGAGCACATTCCTGATGGCTTGATGTGCTTCGGGCGTAAGTCGTTGGCCGATCCGCAACGAGAGGATGGCCAGCGGAATCAGCTCTGTCTGATACTGGCAAACCTCTTTGGCAGGATGCCTTCGTTTCGGGTCGCGCCAGGCTGCCTCGATCTCCACCTGCTTCCGCTTGCAGTAGTCAACGATCTCGCGGTTGACGGCCGCTACATCCTCGGAATCGCCCCTCACGAGTCGCTCGAACTGCGTCAGCCTTGGGTTATCGAGGCGGCCGGGGTTGCTTTGGTAGATACTTCCGCGCATGCGGTAGCGCAGCGCATCCCAACCGCAAGCAACTGTCCCTTGGGGGACGTTGTCGAGCGGTTCCCGGATCATCTCCTGGACATCCGGGTACGGCGGGTTAACCGGCGAGGCCTGCGCCAGAACAGGGCTGCCACTACCAAGTGCCCCCGCGAACAGCACTGCCAACAGAAGGCGTGCTCCGTGCCAAATGGGAGTAATGGCATGCATCCTCGGCTTTCTTATAGTTTTCATGGAGTTGATCCCGACCGTCTGGATTGGAGATTAAGCGTCAACTGTCGTCGTTCCAGAGCCTCGATGCCGACCATCTCGGCGCGCGGTTCGGTCACGGGCGGTGTAGGGCGCATGGAAACCGGAAGTCGCGCCACTGACTTGGGGTGGAGCGGCATCACACGCAGTTCGAGTGTGTCGAGCTGGTCAGGTGGGATGCGCCAGAGAGCGAAGTCCAATGGCTGGCCGTTGTAGAACTTGTCGGCCACGAGTTTGCCGCTTGCGTAGAGCCGGGCCACATCGCCGACAAAGTGGACACGCAACAGGGTATCGCGTTCTCGCCAAGCTGCGGGCACGTTGATTCGCCAAATGGCGGCCTCGGTCCAGACTGACTCATTCATGGCGTTGGGCACATTCGTGCCGTGCTGGGCAGCTGCCTTGACCGGCAGCGCTTTGATGAGGCCCGTCGGCACCGCTGGCTTCGGCAGCTGGTATTCGGTAAACACGCCGTGCCGGTGCCCAAGAATAACGCGATCTCCAAGCCGGACGACCGGCATTTCCGGAAACACGGCGAACGCTGGCGCTTCGCCACCCAGAGTCTCCAGGCGAATTTCATTCTCGCTGTCCGGAAGCAGCGCGTTGGACGAGAGCACCCCGCGGTCGCGTCCGGCCAGCGACAGTTTCCAAAACTGGCGCCCCTGTTCCGCTGAAAGCACGACGAAGTTCACCTTCGCGCCGTGGTGGTTCTTCCGGGTGAAGGCGATTCCGAGGCCGGGGGCGCACCGGCGTGCTTTCTCGCCGGCGAAGGCGAATTCAGGCGTAATGCCTTCGTTGACGGTGAAGAAGAACCAGTGCTGGCCGCTTGCCTCCAGACGCGCGGTCAACTGTGCCGTGGTGTAGTCCAGTCGGACCCCGGCGCAGTCGAGATTCACCGGCCAGAAGCCGTAGGCGCCGGAGGGAATATCGAGAGGTTCGCGCGGCACGAGCGCTGTTCCGGAGTCGAACTGGAGCGCGAACTGCACCCCCTTGCGCACCGGCCAAGGTGCTGTGCGATGATGGTTGTTGAAGAACAGGAAACCGCTATGGCCGTCCGAACGCACACTCCAGCGCAGCGTCGTGACATCGTCTGGCGAAGGCGGCTTCTGCTCCGGAAAGTATGCGGGCATGCGCGCGAACTGGTCGCCGAAATCGTGCAGGAACAGATGCTGCAGGCGCAGACGATGGTAGCGTTCACGGACCTGGCCAAAGGCACCCAACGGTGCGGTGAAATCGTAATCCTTCACTGGTAGATCGTTCGCATACCCACTCGTTTTCGATTCATTCATGGTCGTCAGCCGACCTTCGGGGTTCTGACCTCCTTGGTACATGTAATAGCCAGGCACGTTGTTGCCTGAGCCCAGCTTCACCAGCGCCAGCGCCTCGATGTCCTTCTCCGTCGTGTGAATGCGGTTGGCGTAACTCGAAACCATGCCTCCGCCAATTTCGCAGCACGCGTATGGGAAACGGTGCAAAATCCGGTTCTCCTTGTCCATGTGACTGCGCACGGGCGTGAAATCAAACGCGTCGAGAAAGTCCCGTGGATTGTCGGTCCAGAAACCGTCCGCGTAACCGCCGTAGAGTGGAATTAGTTCCTCGGTCGGAAGCGACTGCCCCCAACCCGTCATGCAATAGAACGGCACGTCCACGCCCAACTCGCGGGCGATCCTTTTCAAGGCGAAGAGATAGGACAGGTCATTGCTCTCGTTGTCGAACTGGACGGCGACGACGGGCCCGCCGTCCTTCCAGAGCAAACCCTTCATCTGGGCGACGATCTCCCGATAGTGCGCCGTGACCAGTTTTAAGAAATTCGGATCAGCGGTGCGAAGCTTGTTAGGCAACACGTGTTGCAGCGCTCCCATCGTGCCTGGCCCAGACGCAGCGGCTGCGGATTCGTGCTGGGCCGTCTTGTCGGGCTTCTGCAACCAGTCGGGGAAGCCGCCGTTGCGCACCTCCCCGTGGGACCACGGTCCCAGGCGCACGAAGGCGTAGAGGCCGAGTTCGTTACACAGTTCGAGGAATTTCCGCAGCGAGCGCTGGCCACTCCAATCATACTCGCCGCGCACCTCATCATGGTGGATCCAGAAAACGTAGGTTGCCGCGATGTCAACCCCACCCGCCTTCATCTTGAGCAAGGCATCGCGCCACTCGTTGGAAGGGCAGCGTGAAAAATGGAACTCACCCATGACGGGGATCCACGGCTTGCCGTTACGATACAAGCTGCGATTGTCCGACCACAAGGTGCGGCCGTCAGGAGCGTTGGTCTCTCCAAGGCCGAGATGGCCGGCGAGCGTCTGCAGCTGCGCCGAGGGAAGGTGGATCCCCAGCGGCGCTTTGGCGGCTAAATTGGAAAAGTCTTTTCGGAACCGCTTTATCGCTTCCTGCGGACCACCTCGCAGAACGTACAACCGACCGCGCACAGTCACACTCTGGCCAGGCTCGATCCGACCGAACCACGGGAACAGATGAAAGCAGGCGCGATCATCGCCGGTGTTGGACGACGCCCAAATCGCCCGCTCAAAAGCAAGCGCGATGGTTTTCTTCCGGTCGCGACTGGTCAACGCAATCAACGGCGGATCGAACGTCTCAGGGCTGTTCACCCACCAACCCCACTTCACGGGGACGGCCCCGTTTTGCATAAGTGAAAGGTGCGATTCACTCGTCGCCAATTTTGTTTTGGCGAATCTGAATCGTCGTTCGCCAGACCAGACATGCAGGCGGTCGTATAGTTCCGACCAATTGGTCTGCGCATTCCTCACGGTCGGCGGAGGGAAAAACGCGGGCGCGTCAGTTGTTGGAATACAAGTGTGGAGCTGCACGGCGTCGAGGGCGTTCGGGCTGGTGTTCTGCAACGTGTATTTGAGCTTCAGACTGTCGCCATCCGGCTCGACTTCGATGTGAACGGTAACGCCTTGCGCGTAGGGCCACGCATAGCTCCAAACCTTTCCCTCCTGTCGCCATGACCTGAGACCGTCGCCAAACGTTGTCGGCAGTTTCACGTAGAACAGGCCCAGGCAATTCGAGCCGACGACGACGCCTTCGCACGTGCGGAAGTCGAAGACGTCGCCCGGGCAATGGAACGACCGCACGTTGAGTCCTCCCGCTTCACTACGGGGCCGGATAGCGATTTCGAGTTCGGCAGCACATGCGCCAAAAGGAAGCCACAGCGCGGCAATCCCTATTACTAAACCCTTCGCGAGGCTGGCAGTCTTTGCTTGAATTCTCATGGTTGAAGACCTTTCGCAGGCGGCCCCCACACCGCCGTCACATCCTTGAACACTTCATCAGGGCCCGCATACTCGCCATCCAAGACCACAGGCACCCCTACCGACTTGAAGGCAGTGCAATTCA
>CAIOIC010000055.1 GCA_903858275.1 uncultured Verrucomicrobia subdivision 3 bacterium
ATTTCGAGTCAGATGCCTTTAACCACTCAGCCACCCTTCCAGCCGCTTGTTTGTGTCGATAAAACGCGCATTTTCAAACCGGACGCCAATTTTTTCTTTTTCCTGCCGCGTTCGCTCGCTCTCAGAATTTAAGTTTACCCACGATTTCAAGAGGGCGGCAAGCTCATTCAAATGTCGCCCGCATGGACGATTTGAAATCTCGGCAAAAGGTGCAGAGTCGAGCCGGTGGCTCGACCGCAACCTGGCAACCAGTGAATTCCGGCCACAGGCCGGACGCTACAACGCGCTGCGCGCTGCTTTTCCAGAGATTTTGCTTTATGTTTTTTTAAACTTCATCTCACCGCCAGAAAGCCGACGAGCGTGCACGCGATGGCGATGAACGCGGCCACCAGTGATTCGCCGGCAACCAGGCCGGACGCGATGGGAATCGCAAAGGTGTCGGAGTTCTTCTGGTTCCATTTCTGCCAGGCGCTCACAATCACCGCGCCGATGAGGAACGAAAAGGCGTTTTGAAACGGCACCACCCACGCGAGGCCCAAACCCATCGCGGACGGCAGGAACGGTTTCGCCTTCGGCCAGAGAAATTCGATGACCGGCAAGATCATTCCCACAATCGCCCCGATGACGATGGCGGTCAGCGCGGTGGACGGCAGATGGTTCACGCCCTGCGTGAGCAGGTCGGCCACGGCGCGCCACATGTTGGTCGCGGGCGGATTGAAAGCTTCCAGCGCCTTCTTATCCGGCACCATCAGATACCACGCAGGCACCACGGCGAGCACACCGAAGAACACGCCGTAAAATTGCGCGAGAAATTGACGGCGCGGATTCGCGCCGAGCAGATAGCCGCTCTTGAGGTCGGTCAGCAAATCCGCCGCCGCTCCCGCCGCCGCGGCGGTGGTGCCGGCGGCCATGAGGTTGATGGCGGCGATGCCTTTCGCGCCCGGCAGCACGGCGTAGAGCAGTTGCGTGACCTTGCCCATCGCGCCGATGGGCGCGGTGTCCGTCTCGCCGGTCGCCCGGCAGCAAACCAGCGACACGACAAACGAAAACGCCACTGAGACCAGCCCCAGCCACACGGCGATGTGAAACGCGAAGTATTGCACAATGATCAGACCAATGGTGATCGGGATGAGACCAATAAATAACCACGAGTTCGGCACCTCCACCGCGTCCACGGCGTCGTGGATGGCGGCGCGCTCCGTTTTTTTGAAAAAGAAGAAGGCGCGGAGCATCGTCCGCCAGTTCAGCGCGACCTGGGTGAGACTGGAAAAAACCATGACCGCCGTGCCGCCCCACAGCGCCCAGCGCGTGGGATTGAAATTGCCTTCGGGGCTTAATTTGAACGAGGGCATCCAGCCCGCGACCGTGGCGTTCGCCGCATCCAGCGCCACGAGCGGCGGCGCGACGAGGTAATACAACAGCGCCGAGCCCGCGAACATCGAGAGCGACACGCGCATCCCGGTGATCATGCCCGCGCCGACCAGCAGCACGCTGGGTTCGAAGCCGAGGCCGGCCATCTGCCCGCGCGCCAACGGATTCAGCCGGCCGAAGAAATCCCAGGTATCCGGCAGATAAAGTTTGCCCGAAATCCATTCCAGCCAGTGCGGCAGGCGGTTTTTGATTTTCAGCTGCTCGATGAGTTGCGCGTAAGTGTGCAAAGCGCCGATGGTCGCGCCCGCGCCGAGGGCGATGATCAGCGAGTAGGCCTGCTTCAATGATTCGCCGCTTTTGGAATAGAGACTCCGCAGCGTTTCCGCCGTGGCGATGCCGGTTGGGAAACGCAGTTGTTCGTGGTTGATCATCTGGCGCTTCATCGGGATGGCGAGGAACACCCCGAGCGCGGCGGTGAAAAAGACAAACGCCGCCGCCACGGGCCAGGGCTGCTGCACGCCGGTGATGAGCAGCAGCGCGCCGAGCGCGACCGCCAGCGTCGCGCCGGTGGAGGAGCCGGCGGCGGTGGCGGTGGACTGCATGCAGTTGTTTTCGAGGATGCTCATGCGCGAAACGCGGCCGCCGAGAATTTTGCAGATGGAATTCCAGACGACGAACGAGATGACGCACGCGGTGATGGACACGCCGAAGCTCCAGCCGATTTTGAGCGTGGTGTAGAGGTTGGAAACGGCGGTGAACATGCCGAGCAATCCGCCCATGACGACCGCGCGCACGGTGAGCTGGCGCTGCGAGTCGCCGCGATAACATTGCTCGAACCACTGCCGGTCCTGCTCCTCCGGCGTGCCGGTGAAGCCGGCGAGCGGCAGGACAAATTCCTCGTCGGATTTGTTCGAGGCGGGTTTCGGGTCCGGATTCACGCGCGGCATCGTGGAAAATCGGACGGCGCGGGGCGAGCTTTTTTCAACCACTGCGTTGCATGCTGGTGGTGTTTGAGGTTCTAGTTTCCTTCAATTTGAAAATCGAGTTCAATTACCTTCGTGAATACGTTGATGACGCTGTTTAGCGCGGTGGTGCCGGTCTTCGGCCTGATGGTGGCCGGGTTCGGCATGCGCCGGGTCCGCTGGCTGACGGCGGAGGCGGACCAAAGCCTGCTGCGGATTTGTGTCAACGTGCTGTTACCGTCGCTGATTTTTGAGTCGGTGTTGGGAAATGAAGCGTTGCGCCGCCCGGAAAATCTGTGGCTGCCGCCGCTGGTGGGCGTGGTCACGGTGCTGGTTAGCGTGGGGCTGGCCTGGCTGGTGACCGGATTGACGAAGCTGGAAACACCCGGTGAGCGCCGGACCTTCGCCCTCACGACGGGCTTGCAAAACTACGGCTATATCCCGCTGCCCCTCTGCATCCTGCTATTCGACCCGGGAACGGTGGGCGTGCTGCTGGTGCACAATGTGGGCGTCGAGATCATGTTGTGGACGGTCGGGATCGCATTTTTGTCGGGCGGCGGCTGGCGCGGCAGTTGGAAGCGGATCATTAACGCACCGCTGGTGGCGCTGTTGCTGGCTTTGGCCTTGAATGTCATCGGCCAGCACATTTCACCGCCGCCGCTGATCCACGAGGCGGGGCTGATGGCCATGACCGGGATCCACTGGCTGGGGCAATGCGCCATTCCGCTGGCGCTGCTGATGATCGGCGCCATCATTGCCGATCATATTTCGGAAATCCACGGCGGCCGGTTTGGGCGGGTGGTGGTCATGGCGCTGGCGGTGCGCCTGCTCGCGCTGCCAATCCTGTTCATGCTGCTCGCCAAGTATCTGCCGTGCTCCATCGAATTGAAGCGCGTCATCGTGGTGGAGGGGGCCATGGCTTCGGCGGTGCTGCCCATCGCGCTGTCGAAGCATTACGGCGGTGATCCGCGGACGGCGTTGCAGGTCGTCCTGAGCACCTCGCTGGCAGGTTTGGTCACCATCCCGCTCTGGATCAAGTGGGGCTGCCACTTCGCCGGGCTGTGGTGAAACCCGGCGTGATTTTGCTCCTGATTTGAGCGGGTTCCATTAACATTGATGTCCATGGCGATTATCGGCAAACGCAACACGCTTTCCATCGAACGGTCTTCCGGCCCCGGCCTCTACCTGAACGGTGGAGAACTGGGCGAAATACTTTTGCCCGGCCGCTACATCCCGCCGGATCTCCAGCCCGGAGCCAAGCTGGACGTTTTCGTCTATCTCGATTCGGAGGACCGGCTGGTGGCGACGACGGAGACGCCGAAGGCGATGGTCGGGGAATTTGCCTGCCTGAAAGTGGTCAGCATCAACCCGCGCGTGGGCGCTTTTCTCGACTGGGGACTCGCGAAGGATCTGCTGCTGCCGTTCCGCGAACAGGAAGGGCCCGTCCGCATCGGCAAAACGGTGACGGTCTATGTCTATCTCGATCCGCCGAGCAAGCGGATTGTCGCCAGCGCGCGGCTGCGGCGGCATTTGAACCAAAGCGGGAACACTTACCAGGAAAAACAGCCGGTGAATCTGCTCATCACCGGCCGGACGCCGCTGGGCTACAATGCCATCGTGGAGAACGATTGCTATGGCCTGCTCTACCACAACTCGCTGGGCATCCCGCTGGCAATCGGCGAGAAAATAAAAGGCTTTGTCCGCACCGTGCGCGAGGATGGCAAGCTGGATCTGACCCTGGATAAATCCGGCTATCAGCGCGTCATCCCGCTGAAGCAGCAAATCGTCACGGCGCTGGAGGAGAATGGCGGGCGTCTGAAATTTGACGATGCGAGCACGCCGCTCGCCATCCGGATGAAATTCGGCTGCAGCAAGAACGCCTTCAAGCAGGCCCTGGGCGCGCTCTATAAATCGCGCCGCATCGTGTTTGAAAATCCGGGCATCCGGCTGGTGGACAACTCCACCTTCGCGCCGGGCCGGTGAGATAAATAGAAAAACGGCTGGGGCGAATTTTGACAAGGGTCCGTGCTTGAATGAATCTGCCAGTCGCCAATGGTGCCCTAAGTGATTCTGGAAGTGGGCCGGATGGTTAAAGGTGGTGTTGAACTGGAAATGAACTTGCAAATCTGTGAAGCGGGAAGAAAATCTGGAAAACGCCCCGCGTCGGATGTTGGCAAGAAACCAGATGGAAAATCACGATTTAACAGAGTTACTCAGGACATATTATTCCCCTGCATAAAAATAAATACATCGGTTGCTTGTTGATAAATATTCTCTTCCTGCTTTTGAGCTTGAGCGAGATTTGCTGTTCGGCTGCCGTTTGGTGGGACAATTTTCCGCGCGTGATTGCCGCCAGCTCGACTAATGATGGCATGATTTATAGTGCCAGTGCCGTCATGAATGGCGCCGCCAACGATCCGGGCTGGGGGCCATGGTTTACCTACGCCAACGATTCTGGCAGCGGCGCGTCCAAAACCTGTGCCGCATTTGCGGCGGCGGGTATGGTCAGCTTAAGCTACAACGAATGTGCCGGGACACCCTATGCGCCGATTGCGGAGTTAACCTGGAGCGCCTCCTTGCAGCGCTGGAAAACCGCGCATCAATTCTGGAGCTGGCAAAACTACGGCGGCGGAGACGTGGTTTGGGCCGGGGCGTGGAGCTGGTTCGACAGCTTCACCAATGACCTGCCCGCCAATAAAACCGAAAATAGCTACTTCGCCCGCCCGTTCACCAGAATGAATCCCGTTTACGGCGGATTGCCGATGACTTATCCGGACGGGACCATCGCCACCGGCTTCTTAAACAACGATGTCAACGCGACCAATCCCGCCAACAGCCGGGTTTATGATGCCGGCGGAGCCAAAAGCATTTACGGCAACCTGACCACGTATTACGAATACAACAGCAATGCGTCCGCCACCAATCAGCCGCACACCAACATGCTCTGGGTTGCCAGCGCCGGCAAATATTCCGGCCTGGTGCGGATGGCCGCGGATCTGACCTGCCCGCGCTGGACAAATTTCACCTATGCCTACACCCGCGCCGGCGCGCAACTGGTCGGCCTGCAAGGTTCCTGGACCGACAACTACAGTCCCTGGGACAGCTTTTCGGCGGGCGGTCCGGTCAACTGCGCCTTTGGCGAGTGGAGCGTGGCGCTCTTCCGCAATCATCTCACCAATAATTTCACCACCAACCAGCTGTATGCGATGGGCGTGCTCGCCACCAACGCCGCGCTGACCACCATCACCAACTTCGATGTCCGCAGCCATTTATTGACGCTGGCATCCAACAAGTACGGCCTGGCTTCAACCAACCTAAGCGATGCGGCGTGGGATAATTCCGGCTGGAACACCCAGGCGGTTTGGACCGCCTACAAGATTTTTCGCCGGCAGAATGGCAGCGCCGCCCTGACGAACTTTGACCAGAGCGTCCACGCCGCCGCCGCGGCGGGCGGGCAGACCAATTTTGCGCTGCTGGTCAACGACATCACGCCCGCCTCGTTCGGCTGGGCGAGAGGAAGCTTTGATCTGGCGAGTACGGAACTCAGCCTCAGCTGGAATCTGGCCGCCGGCTCCCGCGGATTCGGCCTGCCCTCGTTTGGCCGGATCGGGCCGGTTTGCAAAGCCATCCGGGAGCATGGCCGCAGCCGATTTGCCACCATCTGGCTTTACAACGACGGATATGTCGGCGCCATGACCAACAGCGGTCCGGTAAATGCGCTATTCTATGAAATGCTGGCCAGCCATGTGCTCCCTAAAATAAACGTGGGCGACGCGCACTTCGCCGGGACCCCGGCGCTGCAAACTAATTTTTTGCAATTTGTCGCGCAAGTTGCCGCGCCGGCATTCGGCTCCCGCCTGCCGGTTGAGGAAATCGGCATTTATCTGTCCACCTCGACCATTCTCAGCATTGCCCTGCCCGGCGACGCCGCCAATTTCAACAGTCAATACCATCAATTCGCCGTGTGGGGCTGGGGCACCGCCTTAAGCGAATTGCATCACCAATATCGCATGGTGCCGGAGTGGAAACTGAACGCCACCACCCTCCAATCCTTAAAAGTGCTGATTGTCCCGAACGCGTCCGTGTTTGATCCGTCGGAGGCCGCATTACTGCAAACCTGGGTTACCAATGGCGGCAGTCTGATCGTTACAGGCGACAGCGGTTCGCTGCTGGGTGAAAATAACAATTTTGCGGCCACCAACACCCCCACCTTATCTGTCCTCACCGGCGTGACGAGCTACAAGCCCGCCCCCGCGGCCGCGACCAATTTCATAGGTTCAGGCGCGATCTATTATTCATCCAATAATCTTGGCTACACTTTTTACAACGCCGCCGGGACAAATCGCACCACCCAGTTGCCGTCATTCGCCACCATCATTTCTAACGCCTTCAACTGGGTCGGCGCGCAGCCCATTATGACTTCCACCAACGCGCCCGCGACGGCGGGCTTGACGCTTTACGCGGACCCCAACAAGGCCAGGACATTTCTGGATTTGAACAATCTTAATGTCGACACCAACACCTACATCATCACCCCCACGCCGACTGTGGACGTCACTCTTAATCGTCCGTCCTGGCTGACCAACGGGTTGCCGGCGACCGGCTCCATTATTTCGCCCGATGGCCCGCTCAGCCTGCTGGCTCTGGAGATAACGGCGACCAATGTGCATCTGCGCCTGCCCGCAACCACCAACTACCTGGCCGTCATTTTGCAGCCCACCCCGGGGGCGGGAGCCTGGGCGGTGGATGCCGGCGGTGACTGGAGCAACCCGAACAACTGGAGCAGCGGCATCATTCCTTCCGGCGTTTCCGGTTCGGCCATTTTTTCGAACAGCATCTCGGCCAACCGCACCGTGACTAATGACGCGCCTCGAACGGCCGGCAATCTTTATTTTGGCGATGCTGACCCCAATTCACCCGGCGGCTGGACCCTGGCCGGCGCGGCCACACTTACGCTTCAGGTCAGCAACGGGGTGCCGGTCATCGGCCTGGGCCCGCTGGCCACGGGAAACAGTTTGACCCTGTCAACCCCGCTCGCGGGAAGCCAGGGGCTGACGCTCACTGGCAGCGGCGTGATGTATTTGACGGAAACCAACACTTACCGCGGTGACACGCTCATTAGTGCCGACGCCAGCGGCGGCATGACGGTCTGGATCAAGAATGGTAAAATCGAGAGCGCCGGCACGGTGATCGTGCAAACCAATACCAGCCTGGGTGGAAGCGGGATCATCGGGGGAACTGTGGTGGTCCAGGCGGGCGGGACGCTGCGGCCCGGGCTGAATGGGCTGGATACTTCCACGCTGGTGATCAGCAACAACCTGAGCCTTGCCGGCAACATCATTATCCCGTTGAACCGGACCAACGCAACGAAGTCGGCCAGCGTCACGGGGATGGGCACCATTAATTATGGCGGGATCCTGACGCTGACGAATGTGGGGCCGGCATTGCAAGCCGGTGATATGTTCACCGGTTTCACCGCCACCGGATATACCGGCGCCTTTGCTGGAATCATCCCGCCCACGCCGGGGCCCGGATTCGTGTGGGACACATCCCAATTGTTGCTCAACGGTTCCATTTCCGTTGGTGCGGTGCCTGCGGTCAGCGTAATCCCGCCGACGACGAATATCGCCTACGGCAGCAGTGTCACATTGACGGCCCTGGTCAGTGGAACCCAGACTTTCCAATATCAATGGTATGACAATGCAACCAACCTAATCGCTGGAGCCACGAACCAGACCCTGACCCTCGCCAGACCGCCGGTGACGGGGTCGGGTAATTACGCCGTGGTTGTGACCAATATTTATGGCAAAGCGACAAATTCAGCATTCGTCAGGGTCAGCCTGCTGCATTTTCTCAGCTGCGCCCCGGGTTCAAACCAAGCCTTTGTTCTAGGCGGGAGCGGTCCCGATGGCAGTTCGTGCCGCATCCTGTCATCCACCAATTTGATCCTGCCTCTGACCAATTGGACGCCCATGATCACGGGCATCTTTTCCGGCGGACAATTTTGGTTCACTGACACGCTAGCCACAAATATCTTGCAGCGCTTTTATCAAATCAGCGTTCCTTAACTATTGCGATTAATCTCATTGAAAATCCGGGCATCCGGCTGGTGGACAACTCCACCTTCGCGCCGGGCCGGTGAGTCGAATAATTGAAACCTGAATTCACCCGCCGCCGTCTCAGGAGACGAGCCAGTGATTCCCCTGATTTTTTAATCATGAACCGAAACCTTCTCCTCGTCACGCTGGCCATCCTGCTCGGCGGCGTGCGCATTTCGGCGGCCGATCCCAATCCGCAACGCTACGATCTCGCCAAGCGCGCCAGCGAGATCGACCCGCGCACCCGCGAGCATCCCGAGGCACAATTCTTTTTCAAAGACGAAAAGGGCAATGTTTTGGATCTCCAGCACGCCGCGGTGGACACGCGCGTGGCTTCGCAGGGCAAGCTGGTCATCTGGCTCATGGGGCACAATCCCGCCTTGTTTGACCGCATCGCCAGCTACGGCATGCACGGCATCCAGGTCAGCTACGCCAACCGCTGGTTCGGCAAAATCAAAAATCTGCCGGAGGACGATCACAGCATCGGCGACATCCGGCTCGAAGCGGCCACGGGCGAAGATCACAGTCCGCTGGTCAACCTCCCCAAGCCCGACGGCATGATGGAGCGCGCCTTGCAATTCGTGAAATGGCTGGCCAGGGAAAATCCCCAGGGCGGCTGGCAGCAGTTCATCACCGCGGATGGCACCGGCTTGCGCTGGGACAAGGTGATCATGAGCGGCGCCTCGCACGGCAGCACCACCGCCGCGCGCTTTGCGATTCATCAGAAGGTGGACCGCGTGGTCCTGTTCTGCGGCCCGCGCGACAACACCCAGAACTGGCAGAACCTGCCATCCGCCACGCCGGCGAACCGCTATTTCGGCTTTAGTCACGTGCTCGATGGCGGCTGGGGCGGCCACCACTACTGCCGCTCCTGGCAGATGCTGAAAATGCACAACTTCGGCCCCGTGGTGAATGTGGATGAAGCAAAACCGCCGTTCAGCAACACGCGCCGCCTCATCACCGCCTTCGACGTGAAGAAAGACGCCCGACGGGCGCATAGTTCCGTGACCCCCGGCGGGGCCGCCGGCAAAGACACGGCCGGCAAATACATCCACGAAGACGTGTGGCGTTATCTTTTCACCCAGCCCGCGGATAAAACCGGCCCCGCCGTGCCGCTGGATGCCGATTGCCAGATGGCACCGCACAAATAATCCGGCCGATGAACCAAGCCCTTGCATTACTCGCCTTCCTGCTGCTGGCTCCGCCCGGCGCGCTGCACGCCGGTGATGCGCCGGCAAAAACCGACGCCGTTTCCGCGTTCAAAGGCAGATTGCTCGCGGCGACGACGCGGCATCTGAATTTATTGCTCAACGCCGAGGGTGAAGTTGTTTCGCTCAAGGGAAAAACGGGCGAGGGGGAGGCGGCGTTTGCGTTTTAACTTCCCCCTGAGGTCGCCGCCCCATCCGCCGCCATCCTCCTGCGATTACATTTATGAAACCCACCGCCACATTCATCTCCAGCCTGCTCGTGGCTGTATGGTTGGCGCGGCCAGTTGCCGCCGAACCATTGCTCGAAAAGAGGGATGTCTTCACCAATGGGATGAACGGCATTTTGATTTATCGCATTCCGGGAATTGTGGCCACCCCGAACGGCGCGGTGCTCGCCTACGGCGAGGCGCGAAAGCACGCATCCTCGGACTGGGGCGAAATTGAAATCCACCTGCGTCGCTCGACGGATGGCGGCAAAACGTGGCAGGACTCCAAACAAATCGCTCATTTCGGCGAACGCATCGAGGGGAACCCGCGCAAAAAGACCGGCGGGGAACACGAGCAGACCGTGAACAATCCTGTGGCCATCGTGGACCGGGAGACGGGAGCCGTTGAATTTCTCTACTGCGTCAACTACGCGCGCTGTTTCTCCATGCGCAGCACCGACGATGGCGTCTCCTGGAGCAAGCCGGTGGAGGTCACGGCCAGCTTTGAACCATTTCGCGCAAAGTATGATTGGCAAGTCATCGCCACCGGCCCGGGGCATGGCATCCAGCTCAAGAGCGGCCGGCTGGTCGTCCCGGTCTGGCTGGCTTACGGGAAAGCCGGCGCTCATTCGCCGTCGGCGGCAGCCACCCTCTTCAGCGATAATCACGGCAGAACCTGGCAAGCGGGTGACATCGCCGTGCCCAACGAGGGTGAGGCCAATGACCCGAACGAGACGATGCTGGCCGAGTTATCCGACGGCCGGGTGATGCTCGTGACGCGCAGCAAATCCGCCGCCGGGCGGAAACTCATCACGTTCAGCCCCGACGGCGCGCGGCAGTGGACGAAGCCGGTCTTTCACGAACAACTCCGGGAACCGGTGTGCATGGCGAGCGTCGTGTCGTATCCGTTAAAGCCCGGCACCTTGCTTTTCTCCAATCCGAACACCTTGCGGCGAAACGCCGAGGGCAGGGAAGACCCGAACGGTAAAGGCCAGCGCGAGAACTTGAGCGTCAAGCTCAGCCGTGACAACGGCAAGACCTGGCCGGTGAACAAGACGCTCGAATCCGGCCCCAGCGCCTACAGCGATCTCGCCGTGCTGCCGGATGGCACCGTGCTCTGCCTCTACGAAACAAAGAACATCGTGTGCGCACGGTTCAATCTCGATTGGCTGAATTCACCATAGAATAGGATTTGCGGCACTCACCGTCCGCCGGCGGCCACAGTTATGAAGCGCGCCGCCCCATTCAAACCCCGCCGGCACTTGGCGGCATTGTTTTTCTCCAGCGGGAAATAATAACGGACCGGAACAGCCAAATTAAGCCGCATCCCAGCCTCACGGCGACTGGGCCAGCCCGACCGAGCCGTCGCGATCAGACCAGGTCAGCGTGTCCGTGTGTTGCGGCCATTTGACCGTGGCGATTCGTTTTCCATCACGCGCCTCAAACCGGACGTCCGGTTCGGCCACCGCCGCCGGCAGCGGCAGCATCACGGCGATGAACTTCGGATTCACGTCATGCGTGGTTGCCTTGAAGCGCGGGAACTTGGCCGGGGGATGATAATCTTTCGGCTGGAAAGTGTCGGTCGTAAGCACGGACGGCGAGGATGAGTGAATCCTGACCACCAATCGCGTCCCCGATTTTTTCAACGGCGTGAACACGGCCCGGCCATCGCCCAGGGTCGCCGCCATCTGGTCGGAAAACATCATCTGCCAGGTGAATTCGTGGGGCTGCTGGTCCTTGCGAATATCATCCATCACCACGGCGTAAGCCGGGGCTCCCTTGTAGGGATAGACGAAGATGCCATGCCGCCGGGCGTGTTCGACCACCGCGCCGGGCTTGCCCGCATTGTTGTGATTGTAGGCCTCGGTGCAGTCGGCCAGCGCGTATCCGTAGCGATCATTGTTCACATAGTTTGTAATCGCACCGCTCGTGCCCCATCCCGCTCCGGATCGGGCTTGCCCCTTGCCATCGATGAGCACGCAGCTATGGCCCAGCGTCTGCCCGCGGCCTTCGGGTTCATGTTCGTTGGCATACCCGGGGTCAGTGGCCCAACGCTGCCCCAGCCCGTAGAGCGTGAAATGGCCCTTGTCACCCTGGTTGTGCGTGGTGGGATAGTAGGGGCCGGCCTCGAGCGAAAACATCACGTCGTTGCTGGTCCAGCCGGTGCGCCAGATACAAAGACCCCGTCCGCGAAATTGTTTGGCGGTTGGAATCCCGGCCGCAACCGGATTGGTTGCGGGAACATGGTTTTCCCACAGAATCCGCAGAAAGGAATTATCCGATCCCGAGTTATCCCAAAGCCACCGGTAAAGGCCGCTGTTGTATACCTCACCCAGTTTCAGCAGGATGGCATTCAGCCCGGAATACGGTGAATCATTTCTGGCATCGTAGACCCGCTCGCCGGGCAGAAGTGACAGCGCATAGAAATCCGGCAGCCCGCGGAATGTCGGATGGTCGAAGAGATTACCCATCGCACTGCGCCGCAGCGCATCGGCAAACAATATCGTATTGGAAAGACCATAGCTCGAATACGACACGCCTTCCAGGTAGGCGCCTTCCGCGTCGAACCCGGCTCCCAACCATCGTTTGATGATCTTCACGCATTCGGCGACCCAGACATCGGACCGCGCCGGATAGGCATCACGCAGCGCCAAGGCCAGGCACCCGGCCGCGCCCCCGTTGACGCCGTTGTAGTTGTGAACCTTATACCACCACACCTTGGGATTGTTGAATTCTTTGATGAACGCATCGAGGTAGTCGGCGCAAGCCGCCGCAACGACCCGGCGCTGGCTATCGTCAAGGCAGTCCGAGAGCAGATCGTAGCCGATGGCCAGCCCGCGCATGATGTCGCCGCGTCCGCCGGCAAATCCGGTGGCGATGAGCGGGTTGGAAACCGGATATTGTTTGACCGTCGCCAGGAGCAGCGCGGCGCCATGCTGCCCCAGCTCCTTGCGCCCGGTGAGTTGATAGGCAAAGCCGATCGCCTCCATCCGTTCGGTCAGCTTGCGGCCAACCGTATGCACGAGCAAGGCATCATGGCGCTGCTGGGCCATGCGGTCGGATTTCTTGGAAAATGAATAGGGATCCCGGGGATCCGCGTAGCGCGGGGAGGCCGGATCGCAATACGCTTTGGCGTCCGCCAGGACTCTGGTCCAGATGGGGGCGAACTTCGGCTGGGCGATCCGCTGCCGGAGCGCATCCGTCTGCGAGCGGTCGAACAGCAATCGGGGAGATTCCGCCGAAACCATGCCGGCCGCAAACCACGCCACGAGGGCCACAACCGAAATGCGATATCTCATTGTCATCATTCCTTTTCTTTGGGATTTTCCCTGGGGGTTTCTGGCATTAAAACAGCATTGGAGGCAGGCAATTCTCCGCCTGCTCCACGATTTAACAAGCTATTTTAAACCTTCAAAATGAAAGGCGACGGAATGTATCCGGCGTTTGAAGTGCAGCGGGCGCATCCCACGCGTGAACCTCAGTTAATGCAGTTGTTGGATTGCCTTAGGCCAATTTAATTTGCCGTTGCTGATTTTTTTGCGTTCAAAGCCAGATTGCTTGCGGCGATTGCGCGGCAACTGGATTCATTGATTGGCGCAGATGGCACAGTTGTTTTGCTCAAGAGAATAACCGTTGAAGGAGAGGCGGCGTTCGCGTTTTAACTTACCCCTGAGGTCGCCGCCGACCAGCCGCCGGCGGCTGCAATTCCAGCGCGACTCAAATGAAGAAGATGGCTGATGGAATTCCCTTTGCCCGGCTCGTTTTTTTGCTGTGAGAATGTTCAAAAGCTTTTCAATAAGTTCTTGCTAATCTGTGAAGCCGGAAGAAAATCAAAAATATCACGCCGTGTGTGTGCCGAAAACCACCTGCGTAATGTAGATGAATAGCTATGAAAAATAATTTCCGATCAGTGATAATAGCCAGCGTATTGCTGCTGCCAGCTTTGTCGCCAGCGCAGGGCGGGCGCATTGACCCGGCCGGCCACGGGCTGCCGCGCATCCTCTTCAACGACGACGGCGGCGACTTGACCGCCCCCGCCTATGGCGGACGCGCCATGTGGGTTCCAGCCGGTCAGGGACCCGCCATCCAACCCGTCCGCACGGTCGCGGACTGTCTCGGCTACCGCATTGGACCGCTGACCGGCACCGCCGCCACAGGTTTGTCTTTTTGCGGCAACTTCGGTGCGGCGGTCTGGGACTTGCCGCCCGCCCGCCTGACCGCGCTCGGCAGCGATCCGCTTTTGCCGGTCCTTCAATTCTGGCGGCGGGAGGGACGCACATTTTTCTTCTCGATGCGCATGAACGACTACCACCATGGCTGGTCCAATGAAGCCTGTTTTTGGGACGACTTCCGCCGCTCGCATCGGCATTGGTTTCTCAAGCCGCCATCCGACCAGGACTGGCAAACCAAATTCCTGCCCTGGATCGAGGGCCGCGGCCCGCAGCCCAAATTCAACGCCGAATCACTGGCCTATGATTACGCGATTCCCGAAATGCGCGCCCATTTTCTCGATCTGCTCCGCGAGGCCTGCCGCCGCTACGATCTGGATGGCGCCGAACTCGATTGGCTGCGCTATCCCACGCTCTTCCGCGATGGCGAAGTGAATGCCGCAACGCTGACCGCCTTCGTCGGTGAAGTGCGGGCGATTCTCGACGCCGCGGCGAAGCGACGGGGGCATCCGCTGCGGCTGGTGAGCCGGGTTCCCGATTCCCCGGACAAAGCCCGCGCTGTCGGGTTGGACGTGGAGGCGTGGCTCAAGGCGGGCTGGCTCGATGCCGTCATCGCCGGCCACGGCGGCACCTTCTCGGCAAATGAGCTCGAACAATGGGTGGCGCTGGCGCATCGCCATCAAGTGCCGGTCTATGGCGTCCTGGAGCGGATGAACTTCCGGGGCAAAGCCTTCGCCCGCTACGGCACGCCGGAAGCCTTGCGTGCCGCGGTCGCCACCCTCTGGCAGAAGGGCGCCGACGGACTCTATTTCTTCAACTACTATCTGCCGGGCGAATATCCGCTGTTCCGCGAGTTCACGGATCGCGTCCAACTCGCGCGTCTGCCCAAGGAATATTTCCTGGATGCGAACCACGGCACCGCTTTCAACGGCACGGTGAGCAATGGCCCATTGCCCGTGGGCATGAAAGCCGGAACCACGACGTCCGTCTCCCTGCTCGTGGCCGATGATCCCGCGCAAGCCAGCGACCTGAGGCTGGAACTCGTCTGGCAGGGGACGCCCAACTTCGAGCCGCCAGGCGTGAGCCTCAATCACACGGCCTTGACCGGATTCCGGATGGAGCGCAGCCAGACCTCCTGCGTTGTCGCTTGCGGCCCGGCGGAGTTGAAGAAAGCACTCCGGCTGGGGCAGAACCAGTTCACGCTTACGGCCACGAACCCGGCCACACTCATCTCGCTGAGCGTGCGAATCGTTCCCTGAGCCGGAATAATACGGTTGAAACGAAGCCGCGCTAATAAAAAACAATTGGTGATTGATGAAAACAACATGGTCCGCCCCGGAAACCAGAACCCCCATATCCAATTTGTTTGCAAGCCACTTGATACGAATTCAGCAGGATGACAAGATGCCCAACGCATTATTCCACTTTTGCTTGCACCACGACAACGCTTGCGAATGAGCTTGCCTTTGAACCTCATACGAGCAGAATATATCACGGACGACACGTAGCGAGACAGGTTCGCATGTTGGGTTTTCTGCTGTATCAGCAGATTTTGACATTGGTTCTGCGGCTTTCACGCAGGTGGCATCTGAAAGCAGCATCAACTTATCAAGTTGATGGCAGGTAAATGACAGAACTCTAATCAAATTTACGGTCGCACCCATAGCTCAATTGGATAGAGCGGCTGACTACGGATCAGCAGGTTTCAGGTTCAACTCCTGATGGGTGCACCACTCTTAAACCCCTTATAAATAAATGGTTTTATAAGGTTTTCAGTTTTAGAAAAACTCCAAAAACTGCGTTTTTTACCTGACAATTGCCTGACAACTTTTGAGATTTGTATTCAAATTCAGGTTTTCAACTCCTTCCAGACGCACCACATCAATTGCTACCGGCCCGGGGTGCCTGCCGCTGAAGTTTTGCTCGCCACCGCCGAAGTTCGGCAATCCTTTCTTTGATCTCTTTCCGCTTTGCTTCCAGTTCCTTTTCATCATCTGCAATAAGTTCGGTCAGAGTGGCGATGCTTTCTTTTCTCTCTCGCTCGGTTTCCTCCCACGGCACTAGCGCACGCCGTTCTTCCAATGGCATTTTGCGCAATTGTGATTCGTATTCTGCTCTGCGTTCACGTAGGCAGCTCAATTCTGGATACCGTGCCAGTGCCCGTGTCAGATTCCGAATCCGGCGACTGATTTTCTCCTCTCTCGTTTCTTGTTTGGGTTTTCTCATGCGGAAAATCTACAAAAATTGTCGAAGTTGACAATCCAACCCCCTTTCTGGTCTGGTCCGCCCACGTGTTTTTACAATAAGACCACATTGTTATACTTATACACAGTATTATAATAAGTTTACATCGTACCTGAGATCTGATATGATGCATTTCATTAAACCCTTATAAACAAAGGAATAAATATATGAAACTAAGAAACCAAAATATCGTTCGGGCAAAGTTCCCAAGAGTCTATGAATACAATCACCCCAAAAGCGGCACCTACTTTCTGGTGGATGCCCGTAGGAAAAAATGGGGTCTAACGGAACGCAAAACATTCCCCACCAAGTCCCTCGCATTGAAACATGCCGACGACATTGAGGAGAAATTCCAAAAATTCGGCACCCAAACTGACATTCCCAAAGAAAAAGTCGTTCTGGCGGATCGGTTCGAAGGATTGACCCTTCAATTGGCACATTTCGGCAAAACACCCGAAGATGCCGTTAAGAATTACGTGGAACAATTGGGACTGGAAGCACTGCGGCAGATAAAACCATTCATTCGGGATCTGGTTGACCAATGGGAAAAATACAAAAAATCAGACCAGACCGTAACGAAGCGTTACCTCAATGAAGTGCATTCCCTATGCATGTTCATCAAACGGACTTGGGGCGACCTCAAACCCGACGATGTGAAGCGGAATGTCATTGATCTGAAGTTGAAGGGCATGAAGGTCAACAACAACACCCGCCGTAAATATCGTCTCTTTATTGGCATGTTCTTTAAATGGGTGGTGGACGAAGGGCACTTGGTCAAAAACCCAGCACTAGGCATCAAGTTCAAGTCCGAAGAATACCAAGGACAATGCTACACGCTGGAACAGACGAAAAATTTGCTTCGGCATGTCATTGAAACCAATCGTGATTTGGTTGGGTATTTTGCCTTGTTGACCTTCGCCGGATTACGCCCCACGGAGGGAACACGGGTTCAATGGGAAGATTATAATGAGGTAACGCATCAATTGTATGTTCGGAAGGGCAAAACTCCCGCTCGTTATGTGGATTTGGAACCCGTAGCGGTTGAATGGATGAAGTTCCATCGGGAGAACACGCCGGAAGGGACTCCGTTTGTCAACGTGACCAATTTGGAAAATCGCATGAAGAAAATCCGGATTGCCGTATTCAATGGCAAATGGATTCAAGATGGTCTGCGGCATGGATTCGGAACCCACTACAAGGGACTGACCCTGAGCATCCATAAGGTTGCCGACCAAATGGGCAACAGTGTTGGGATCGTGCTACGGCATTATGCTCGGACGATTACCAAGGACGAATGCGATGCCTTTTGGAAATTAACGCCATCCGTCGTCATGGCAGATGAACCAGAATCAAATCCAGCAACCAATTGATATTGGACTCGTGACGAATTTGACCTCGGTTTAGGTTTTATCGCCTTTTCCTTTTGCCATGTTGTATCCAATGAATATCAGCACTCCAGCGATCACCATCCCAAATATGCCACTGCTTCGATTTTGGTCGGCAAGGTAATCTGAATACGATTCATTCCCAGTTGCCTTTGCCAGTGCCTCATCGCTGCTGACCCTACTGCTACCAAAAGTTTCCCATGTGTTTTGTATGAGGTCATGCGCCGATTTATTCGCTAGGAAGAAAGTTGCGGCGGCGATGATGAATACGAGCACCCCCACAATAACGAGGCACCCGCCACATCCTTTTTTGGTTTCCGCACTGGTCTTTTCTTTTTCTGCTTCAGCAATTTTCTTTGCAATAGGAAAACCGCATGACGGACACGCCTCGGCGGCCTCAGATACATCTTTCTGACATTCTGGGCATTTAATCATGTCACCTTGGGGTCAAGTAGTGGCCATTGGGGGCAACCAGTTTGCCGTTATCATACACAAAGGAAAGCGATGATCCACCGTCTCCAGGATTAACGACAACCGTGTTGCCACTCAGACGCCAAGATCCCTTTGAAGCATTATTGTGACCGTAGGAAAAAGTGCATGCCCCACTGGATCGAAGTGAAATTTCGATCATGTCTGACCTGTTTTCCCAATTTCCTGCCACATCCGACATGGAAATGGATTTGCTGCCGGATGAAGATCCACCACCGCCTAAATTATCACGTGTTTCATTATTCGGGGATGCGCTGCGCAGGACCTTGCATGAATAAACTCCAAATCCCACCACTACGCAGAAAACAATTGCATAAACAACATTCTTACTGATGCCCAAATCCTTGCTGGCAACATTTCCAACAGATTTGGATTTTTTTACGAAATAGCCGACCGCAACGACGGCACAGATTAAGCACAACACGCCAGCAACTTTTGCGGGGGTTTTTAGAGTATTTGCATATGGTGACTGAATAATAACTTTTGGCGGTTCCGTATATCCCGTACCACCATTAACAATATCTACCCCGGAAAGCTCGCCGTTATACAACCCCTGTACACGCACTCTTCCATTAGTGCCACCACCACCAACGAGACTAATTTCTGGTTTTTCTGAATAACCAGATCCAAAGCATAATAATCGAATATTTACAATTGAGCCATTTTCAATTTGCGCAACTGCCGTTGCAGTACTTGCTGCGTAAGCGGACACTCCAAGTGAAAGTCCCATTGCGAATAACAACAGTGCGACTATGCGGGTGATTTTGATGAGGCATTTCATATTTTCCCTTATGTAATTGGTTGATTTCCGCCGGGTTACTAATCCACAATTTCAAATCTGGGGTTTTCGTCAAGCATTAAAACTGGAACAGCTGTTCCTGTAACGATTGTTCCTATCGTTGGCAAGATGTCGGGATGCCAACGAAAGATTTTGCCAGATGTTTTTCGGAAGTGGTGCGCCGACATCGCAAGAAAGGAAATCTGACGCAGGAAACCTTGGCGGAAAAATCGTCTTTGTCCTCCAAAATGATTTCACTGGTTGAACGGGGCGAGCGAACACCCAGCATCACGGTGGCAGAAAAAATTGCCAAAGGTCTTTCAGTCCCCCTCTGGCGTTTGATCAAAGACACGGAAGATTTGAAACGGTAGGCAGTGGATGCCGTTTCCAATTTAAAATCACATTCCTGTGTTTTGCCCTCGGATGGTCTCTGACATCAAACCCGGATCAGATCCATAACCTGTGATATTTAAAACGCAATTGCCCCCATACGGGGCATGGTGGGGATGCTTCTGAATGGTCATGAACTTCACCTCCCCCCAGCTGCCTCATATAAAAATTACACACCGAGATCCCACGGCTGGGAGAACCATACGTATTCAAGCATCCACGTATTTATCCCGGCCATCGGCTGGTGAAGTTTATAAAAAGGTGCCTTATCCACACACATATGATGGTTCTTGGAATAAACCCTCCTATATCCTTCTTATTCTGGAATTCTTTCTGATTTAATAATGGGTTTCTTTTTAACTGCATTTTCAATAATTAGTGAAGCAATTTCCTCTATCCTGTTATTATCTTCCTCGGTTGAAATCCAACCATCATGTTGAGGAAACCAAAACAGGTTTTCCTGATGACAATGGTTTCCCAAATGTTGAACCATCAAATCGGATTCGTAGTTCTGCAAATGGATTGCCAAGTCTTTCCGGATCGAAAGGACTGATGAGGTAAAAACTGGTAGTTCATCGGCAAAGAATTCAAAGACCGGCTGTTTTTTATACCATTTTTGAGTTTTGTCCCCATCGTTGACCACGCTTAAGAAATCAGTCTTAATTTTATCACGTTCTTGAATTCCCATTTTGTTTCCAATGCTGGTGTAAATGTCAGCATCAAGCAGGTCACGGTAGCGATTCTGTTCTTTTGGCGAAGTAATCAGTGGCAGCAACAGAAGTGGGTGGCAACTTTTTACATCACTTTCCACTAAAGGACGGAATGGGTTAATCAAATTACGTCTGCCCTCTGATGGCATCATGATGACATGGTGAAACAACCGCTTTGAATTTAATCCGTAACCCAGACTAAAATTCTTATACGCAATGTTCTCACAGGCATTCTTGATCCGAGATCGACAAATCGGATCCTCAGGCAACCAGAATAAGTCATCCCGAACCACGGTCAGTTTTGAGAGACAATTCAGCGCATAATCGGAGACCAAATCGGTTGGATTGTTATCCGGGATCGGTGGGCGAAATCTTTTACGTTTGAAATTTAGGGTGCAGACACCATCAGCCAGTGCATCTTTCGGAACACGGTAGGATTTAGAAAAACCCTTGTCGCCATCGTTTGCTGCCAAATAGGAATTATTAATTTCAAGTTGATTCCAGCTCAGCAACAGATTGATGTAGTTTTTGTATCTCCAGTCGCATTTTGACCTCCAATATCTGCGTGGAATAAATGCCCACAGATTGTGGTCCACCACGGTTAAAACCTTGTTTTGGATATATGCCAAGCAGATTTGATCTTCTTCTGGCAATGGGGACTTTTCTAGAATGCTACGCAGTGATTTTGTAACGGCAAAATGGTCGGTTTTTAACCATGCCCGATTTTTTATAAATTGATCTCGTCTCGTCATACCTCACCTCGTTTTAAGTTTTATTCGTGGACGACTTTTATTCGTTCAATCTCCACATCATTTACGCATTTATCGCAGGTGCAGAAGTCCGGATCGTCATCCATTTCAAAAATCTCATTAATTTCCACGTCGTCGTAATCAACCGCTGGTTTTCCATCTTTGATTATCACTGGGGCGACACACTGATCCACCACCTCGTAAAAGTGGCGGAAGGTTGAAAGTTGCTTACAAACTGGGCATATCATTAACATAAAAATCCTGTTCAAATTGTGGATTGTCCCCTTTAAGTCTTAATTTTTGAATGCGGGTGAGGCTAACTTGCCGGGGACAATCACAAAACTTGGTTTTTAAAACCACACCCACGTAAACATTCATTCATACATATTGATCAAATTGGGAAAACATCGGGGTTCTTTCAGTAATTCTTGATCACCAGTTCGTTTACCCGTTCGCCAGATTTATTATATGGCATCGGCATTGATGTTGTTTTGAATCCATCAAACCGTTGGCGGATTTGTTCGCTGTCGTTGTAGGTGATTAACCAATTATGACGGACATCTTTTACGACCATCGCAAAAACATCGTGGTTAAAGTTGCGGTGCAATTTCCCGTAATAAATCTTTTGCCCCAGCTCGTAAGGTGGATCCATATACACGAACGTTTTCTTGGAAGAACTGCTCAGGAGCACGGAGTAGTCGTAATTCGTGATGGTTAAATTCACACTCCGCAGCAATGCCCCGCAATATTTCAAGTCGGTGATTTTTTCATCTTCCAAACAATGGTGGCGACTGATTGTTTCGGCCATGCCGTTAAAGGATGTGCGATTCAAAATAAACCACATGCAACCCTGCTCAAATGGATCAGCATGTTTGATATTTTCACGGCACCAGAGGAATAGTTGTTCCTGCCCACTATCTCCAAATCCCGATTTCTTCTGCCAAATCCACTCCTGCATCTTGGGTGCATTTTTGTGCAACCAATACCAGAAATTGAATACGTAAGGATTTCCTTCATTGATAAAGTATGAAGCGTTTTTGTTCTGCCACATAACGGACAGCGTGAGGCTGCCGCCCCCCATGAAACAGTCCCTCCATTCATCAAAGTGAGGAGGCAACTGTTCATGGAGGGCAGACAACACCTTCGACTTGCCGCCGGTATAGCGCAGGGGCACGAGATATTTAGGATGGCGTTGGATGCTCATAATTTTAGGCGGTGGTTGAAAATTCATCGTCTTGTTTGGCGGCATCATCTTTTTTCTTCTGCTCGTCCAGAAAATCGTTGTGCCATGCGATGGTGGGTTTAATCACTTCTGCCATGCGATTTTTGTCCGTGGTTTTGTTCAACAGTTCGGACAAACGGAGCACCAACTTCTTTGCTTGAAGGAATTCGCTCGGTTCATTCTTTTGGGTGGATTCAGTGTTTGCCACCAGCCCCGTTTCTTCCTCATTTTCTGATTTCTTGATCAACCCCATGACTTGATAGCACTCGGTCAATGATTTTTCAGTCAACTCGCTCATGGCGGAAGAATTACGTGCCAAGTGCATGTACCTCTCCCCCGATTTTATCGAGATTTTAGTGTTTTCCTTAAACCACTTCATCCATCCACCATGACCGGCCAATTTCTTCGCCTTGATGAGGATTTGACCACACGCAATTGCCTCGGCAGTGGTCTGTTTAAATTGCGCCTGAAGACGGTTGGTGTTTTGCTGCAATGATTCATAGGACTTGCGGAAATCTTCACCCAATTTGGCAAGTTCATCGGCAGATCCACCGTCTTCGATGGGATGAACATCAATAACGGTCTCGCCCGAATCCGTATTGTGTGCCAGTTGGCGGTGTTGTTCGTGGGTGGTTAGTATTTCGAGGTTTGTGTTGGTGTTTTTCATAGGTTTTGTTTGTTGTTTGGTTGTTTTATTTTTAACTACATCACCTATTTTACCGGGTTTTTTCTCCAAATCTTTCACTTCCGAATGATTATAGAAGCTCCTGTGAAATAATTTAGGAAACATGAAGAATACGGCTTGAAAATATGACGGATGCTGTCATAACGGGCATATGCGAGAGAAAATCTTTAAACTAAAGGAGGGCAAACACATCGCATCCATGCGTATTGAAGCTTTGGGTAAACTTTATGCCTATTACAACCACAAAGGCGATGAGATGGTTTTCAAAGTCGTCCCGCAAGGTGGGTATCAAGGAAGTGCTAGAATGTTAAAATCACTAAGAGGGAAACATGCTTGGACCCAAGCCGAAGCAGGAAAATTATTAGGAGTCACCCAATCAGCGATTGCTAGGTATGAAAAAGGGGAAAGAACTATGGACGGTCCACTCGCTCGAAAAGTTTACCAGCTGCATGGCGGTATGACTTTTGAAGAAATCAAGCAGATGGAATTGGCCAAAAAAAAGTTACGTCAACAACTCCAACCTTTAAGTGGATAGGCATTCAATCGCTGGATTGAACGGTTTTATTAATGGCTGGATATTGAGATCTATCATGAAAAGGGTGCATTAAGGGGGGGTAAACAATAGGCCATAGCTACACCGGACAACACTTTAGACGTTAGTTAAGCCTAATTTCTTGTGGTGCTTGACCCTCTGCCGTCCATTGAATCTTGTTTCCAATGACCTTGACCTGGGCATTTACACGGTCTCCCAGTGGAATTTCACCCATTTGCTTCATCACAACACGGCGGCATCCCCGCCCAGAATCGTCATAAACGATTTCATTGACGAATTTGACCAACAGGACTGACTCGAACACCCCGCTCCCACCCCCGTTATCAATCGTTTTGAGCACGTGAACCCCATTGGGAAGGCGGCCTACATGCCGATAAAAGAAACCAGCGCCGTCAAAGACCTCCTTCCCCGTGGATGGACGATGAAACCCAGTGGTGCCGTCCTGCTGCTCCACGTCGCCATAATAACGGTTGCTGTCGTCAGTGCCTTCCATATCAATCGCCACCGGCCCGGGGTGCTTGTCAGAGATCCACGTAGTCAAGTCCTCAATCGCCCGTGGTTGAACTGGTTTGCCACGAAAGGTGAAGGATTCGTTCAGTTCCTTGAGGTTGGTGGACTCGGTGCGGCATCCAACCACCATCAAGACCGCAATAATCGGTATCAGGAGGAAATTCAAATTCATGATGGAAGTCTTCCCAATTCCGGTGAGGAACCAAGGAATTTAACGTTTTACCCCTGTTTAAATACCTACCACCCCGAAAAGCATTAAAAACGACCCTCCAAACGAACCTTTAATTATACCGCAAGTGTCTGGTATCCAGATTGTTATTGATTATATTTTAGCTGTTTAAGCTTGGCTAATATTCCTGTTTAAATTAGTATAGGTATGTGAACAAGAAAACCGCAATTTACGTTCGGGTCTCAACCGTCAACGGCGGACAAGTGACGGACAGCCAGCTGGATGAATGCACCGCCTTTTGCAAAATGAAGGGGTGGGACAATACCGAGATTTTTGAGGATAAATGCACGGGGACACGGCAATCTCGTCCCGCATTGGACAATTTAGTTAAACAAATGCGCCAAGGGCTCGTTGAACGTGTTGTAATTTTCAAACTCTGCCGACTCGGTAGGTCGCTCACTCACCTTTCGCTTTTGTTGAATGAATTCAAGTCCCTCCACATTCCATTGATTTCCACCAGCCAAGGGCTGGACACATCGGATTCAAACCCTTGCGGTCAACTCATCATGGGTGTGCTGATGTGTGTGAGTGATTGGGAGCGGCAGAATCTCCTTGAGCGTTGTGCCGCTGGGATCAAATCGGCAAAAAATCGTGGGGTTGTTTTCGGGCGTCCAAAGAAATTGCATATGCGCCGTGATGAAGTCATGGAGTTGAAGGCAAAGGGATTTGGCATCCGTGCCATCGGACGGGAATTGAATATGGCACCGGCCTCGGTTTACAAAATTCTGAAAAAAGAGGAGAAAACATGAATATCGAACATCTGGTGAGTGCCCAAAATCATTTGGCATATTTTATGGAGGAAATCCATATCTCATCAACCGTTGCCAAGCGGGAAGAAAATCATCTCCTTGGGGTTTACGTGCTGCCTTCATTTTTTGAGGATGCCCATAAACTTCACGTCAATCTGACACGGGTGATCGATGCTTTAAATTTAACCGAGGAAAACACTAAAAAAGGAAACTGATGAGAAATATCACGATTGTTAGGAAGGTGCCGTTCAAGATTTCTGCCAAACAAATTGTCTGGGGCATCATTCTCGCAGAGCGGGAAGGTCTAAGTTTATTGTTCGTGCAACGGCCATCGTCATCAGAACATCATTCCCATCAGATCGTTCTAGCAGTGGAAAACAAAGATCGGATTTTTGAAGACACCAACGCCTCTCGCTTCTCACTGGAGCACGATGATTTAGTGGATATTGGCAATAAACTCAGCGCACTCGGTGAAGGCATGTCGAGGGAAGATTTTAAACGGTTTTTCCAATCGGATGACGACTGGATGGATTGACCGCAAACGAATAATATTATTATGAGTAAATTGATTCGGGACAATATGGGTCGCCTCATCGGGCAGATCGTCGAAAATGGAAACGTGGTTTATCTACGTGACGAAAAAGGCCGTCTCAAAGGGACGTATAACAAGGTGGCCGACAAAACGTATGATGGTCAGGAGGGGCACCTCATTGGCAACGGAAACCAATTATTGAGGTGCTTGGATTAGCAAAATGGACCAAATTCGTAACGAATGTCCAAATTCATGCAATGAGTTGCTGACGGCATTCAACTGAGATAAAATTGAAAAGCATTGAAAATGACGCCAAAAATGAAAACGAAGACCGTG